>ONRP01000011.1 GCA_900320245.1 uncultured Prevotellaceae bacterium | reverse complement strand
GGTAGCGACAGGACAATGTCAACATTTTGTTTCATCAATGCGGCTTCACGGTATCATTCCTCTCCCGTCAAGCAGAGGGCCGTGCATAAAGACAGCAAAGGAGGGATCGCCCATCACGGGCGTTTCCCTCCTTACCGAAGAACAAATTACCACCAAACATTCTACATAGGAAAACAAACATAGCATTTAAAAGTGATGCTAAGAGTTATTGTTCAAAAGACAACTTTGAACCAGAAAAGAGAAATATTTACGATATTATTGTGTCAAATTGAAATATAATCATTATTTTTGCAAAAACAAATAATGTGCTTATGAAGGAACGAATAATCATAAGAAATGTTGGTCCACTCAATGAGATTGAAATTGAGGACATTAAACCATTAACCATATTAATTGGCGAGTCTGGTAGTGGAAAAAGTACTCTTATGAAAATCATAGTGCTTATGCGCTATATTTATAAGATGCTAAACATACGCTGCTACTTGAAAAACTCAGGAGTAAGTCGTTCGCCATTCAAGTTGACATTCAAGGACTTAATAAGCGATGATTTAACTACATATTTGAATGATAACAAGGAGGCATATATTTGTTATACTGCCATCGTTAATGGGAGTGAGTATGTTGTGGAATATAAGAACGGAGACTTAATAACCAAGGGGGCATCTACCATCCCAAATAAGGATCTGTTCTTCATGAAAGAATCTTGGATAGCAGAATCACGATCTATTATTCCAATGTGGAAAGCTAAATCTGCAGCAAACAAAAGGGCAGAACTTGGATTCTATTTTCACGAGACGCTAACCGATTTTGAGCGTGCAACAGAAACCATACGAGACTTGCCACTTGATTTTATAGGAATGAACCTTCATGTGGAAGGTCAGAATGGCAAACGGAAGTATTTCCTAATTCCCCAAGATCATTCTTATGACCCCATTGAGTTGAAATATGCATCTTCAGGTATGCAGACGACCACTCCGCTCGCTACATTAGTTCATTTTTTTGCAAGAGATTATTCATTTAAAGAGGCGGGTCGACGTTCAATCCTTGATTATTTGTATCAACAAGACCGGCTCTCCTCGTATCGACCCGAGATGGAAATAATGGATTTGAGTAGACAGGTTCATATTCATATAGAGGAGCCCGAATTGAGCTTATATCCAGATGCTCAATGTGCACTAATTGATTTCATTATAAAAGAAGCATTTGAAGATAAAGGCGCTGATCGTGCCCTCGGGATTATAATGGCCACTCACAGCCCTTACATTGTAAATCATTTGAATCTACTGATGCGCAGAAAGGGCCATGATAAAGCAGAAGGCATATCTGTGGACCCGAACATTGTTGAGGTTTATAATGTTGTAGCTGGAAGTGCAGTGCCGCTAAAAACGATAGAAGGAATTCCTATTATAGACACAAGAATTTTGTCAGATCCGATAAAACGAATCTACACTGAATATAATCAATATTAAGATGGTAGATTTACTAGAAAATGACTTTTTGGAAGTTATCAATAACGTACGTCGAGGAGATGCTCCAGAATGGTCTGACCCGCCATTTGTACGGTATGAAGATATTGCAGACCACACCTTTGATATTGATGATTCCAAAGGCAGCACTAACACAATCAAACGCCAGTTCGAACAAGGGACAGCATCTTATGTGAATGGCAAACCAAACAGCACGTATACTCTTCGTTTTATCTGCTATGACGAGTATATGCATCAGTTTGTTTATGATGATGGTAAAGGTCATGCTAACAAAAGTATGTTTAAAAAAAATACCTTAATTGCAGATTTTATTGTTTATGACACTTCTGAGAATAATGTTTGGATTATAATTCATGAGTTATCAAAAGGTATCTTAAAAAACAAGTCACAGCATGGACAAGTACAGCTTGAAAGGACAGTTGACTTACTTTGCCGATCGAAAGGCATTAAAAACTTTGTTGATACTTTTAAGAATAAGTGGTGTGTGCTATCAGCTTATGATGAACGCGTTATACAAACTCCCAATGGCATAGCGGATGCATTTATGAATTCGTATACGATTCTCCCTGAACCATTGAAATTTCAATTTGGAGCCATGAAACGTTTAGGTTTTATGGGTTTTGAGACCAGTAAAATTGTTTTAGAGTGACGATTTTTGATAAAAAATGAAAAAATACAATACATAAAAAAATATATATATATATAATTTTGCAATTCAAAAATTATTCAAACTGCTCAAAAACAGATGGAATTGAATTTAAGAGAAAAATATGCGTTATTAACTAATGGGATTTTTCATAAGTTCCGATATTTTGATATATATATACCACTAAATAATTTTGATGATCTTATTGATGGTAAAGATTTTGCTTTTTACTGCAAGAATCAAGCAGTAATAGATGCGCTTGAGAATATCGGGAAATATCGTGGTGCGAATACTAAAAAATCCGATTATGCAAACGGGATTGATTTTATTCGCTCAGCGTATGAATTACAATATAAAGAAAAAGTATCTATTTCTGAGATTAAGGCTGTTGCTCGGCCTAATCGAAAGAATAAGAAAAGAAAACATCAAGGAGAATTAACAGAATGTGGGCATATTACGGTTCCATACAAATTAGTGAAAATTCTCTCTTGCATAGCTGATCATACGGATTATCCAGAGGAAATTATACCTCATAAAAAATGCAAAGATTGTAAGACTAATTTTTGTTCTGAAAAAAATAGAGATTTATATTGTTTTCACTACCTCGTCTATAATTTATTATTACAATTTGGACGTGTTCGCGGACGTTTCCGTGCTGGAGCAAAAGCTACAAATGTTTATAATACGTTTTTGTCTAATAGAAGAAAATGCAAATAATGAATAGATATACCACAATTCGATATCATATTTTCAAAGAGCTATCAAAGCATCGTGAAAAGCAGAAAGAGAGGGGAACTGATAGAATAATTGAATTTGCAATCCCTATCTTAAGTGGGCTAATTGTCCAAATATTTGCACGTCGATGGGATGGTTTTATTAGGTCTTGCAGCTGTGGGAGTTTTATCTTAACACTGGTTGGTCTAGTTCTATTATTTATAATAATTGCAGCGCTTTTGAAATTAGTTTCAATTGTCATCAATGATTATATTAAACCCTTTTTCTGCCCATTTGGTTTTAAAAAACGGATAACAAATGATAAATTAGAAAGTGCAGGAGCACGAATTAATTACGAAGTGACTTATTTAGTAGAAACGGCTTACAATCTTGCAAAAAAAATGGAGAGTGAGGATACGATAGCTTCAAAACTTTCGTTTCAAAATGTCATTTTTTGTTTAGAAAGTGCAGACTATAAACTGAATAAGTCCATGAGAATAATCAATGATGCGAGGAAAAAAGCCCCTAGTGTTAGCGTTTCAACGACAATAGGAGCATCAAAAATTTCCTCTTCAATGATTGACGTTATTTTAGAAACATATAAAGCCACAATTAGTGTATTAGAATCGTTTAGTCAAAAAAAAGGTAATTTATTATCTGAAGAACTCGGTAAAATAAAGACTCTTTATGAATCAACTGAAAAAGAAATTAAAGTATTAAATAAATAATCACATCTCAAAGGGATAGTTATTTGTGCAATTCATTAGTTCTCTTTATGTTTCGTGGTTTAGAAAAGATGTCGAAAAGTCACTAATTATTGCGCCCATGAGTTTTGTTTACGTAGAAAGACATAAATGCAACGAACTTCTCTACTTCGGAGGCTTTGATGTCTTTGAAGTGGTTGGACTGGCCGATGTGAATTGTGTCACGCCCTAGGTCTAATAGACATCATTTTTGAAGTACCAGTTTTTGTTCTCACCTTTGTGAGACTCCATAGAGTATTCGACTACATGGTTTTGGTGGCTTTAATTTACACCTCAATGAATTTCCCTCGGTTGAAGGTGAGGTGTTCGTTGTGGGAGACGTAGCCGAATTGGTTGCAGAGGCAACGGGTGGCGCCGATGGTCTTGTCGATGTTGCGGTGGGAGTGGCCGTAGATCCAGTAGTCGATTCCGCTGTCGGCGATGTAGTCGGCCAGCTCGACGGTGAACGCGCCGTTGATGCGGCTACCCTGGAACTCTGGGGCAACCAGTTGATAGGACGGTACGTGGTGGGTGACGACGACCTTGTGCTTGGCCTGGCTGGCGTTGACAGACTTCTTGATGAAGTCGAGGCAGCGCTGATGCTCGTTGTTAAAGTCGGAATACCTCAGCAGGTTTTCGCCATAGACGATGCGGTAGAAGTCAGCCACGCCTCTTTCGGTGACGAAGGCGTTGTCCAAGTCGATATGGGCCCACAGGGTAGATATGATGAAGTCCACATCCTGGATCGTGACGACCTTGTTATAGTAGTAGTGGACGTTGGGGCGGATTTCGCCCACCAGTCCGTCCTGCATCGTCTTCAGGTCGTAGTATTTATAAAACTCGTGGTTGCCCAGTGCGACCAGCACTTGCTCGAAGTTCTCGGACGCCCAGTTCCAGAACGGGTGCACGTTGTACATGTCGTCTCCCAGGTACCCCGTGTCACCCGCCAAGACTAGGATATCGCCCTTCACGTCCATGGGGCCGTTGTCCCTCAGATATCGCCAGTTCTCGCGGAACTCCAAGTGCAAATCAGATGCGAACTGTATTCTCATGACTCTATTGTGTTGAAAAAACGGATGAAACTGTTACAGCAAAACGGAGTATGCTGTTACTGTTTTGTCATGCAAAGTTATCTTTTTTCCTCGATTTTGCCAACACCTATATTTCTCTATAATCAGCGGAAACATGTAAAAAAACACCAGTTTCCGCTGGTTATAGACACTTTTTTGCTCTATTTCCAGCGGAAACATATAAAAAAACACCATTTTCCGCTGATTATAGTTTTCTATTATCAAGTCATTTTGTTGCAATCAGTGTAACAGCATGCTCCGTTTTTCTTTTGCAACGGCTGTTACAGTAACTGTGGTTGCAAAATAGTTGGAGAGCGAAAAGCTACAATCACTTGAACGGGTTTGCAGCGGAATTGAACGGATATTGGCCGGAATATGGTGGGCCATTCATTCATCAAGTTCACACGGTGACTCGTTGCCTCAGCCACATACTGAAGACGTGGTCATAGATGATGTAGTTAACCTCTACCTGGCGTTCACAAAAGTACTCTGCATCCTAGTGTCCTTAGGTTACAAACGGATTGTTTATCAGCCTCGTATCGTCACTTCATGTTTTACGCAGCGGAAATTACGTAATTTTCATGGACAGTGCCATATTTCCCATGAGAAAAGAGACTTTCTATCAAATTTCTGTACAGGAAATAGGATGAAGTATAACAGCAAGCTCCGATTAATACAACCCGTCCAATATGACATCATTGGCACCGTCACTGTTAAGCAGATATGAGTATGAGGAAATCCAATATAATAACTAAAATGGAAGGTTTTCTTCATAATACGTTATAGTATTATGAGTGACCGGACTTAATGGCATTAATCCATATTTTTGAAAAATGGGATTAATAGAATTTATTACAGTTAAAGAATTAAGTATGTCATTTGAGATGAAATTATCGTGCAGATTTTCAATATATTGTTTGCCTATGTTTTCGCATTGCTTAATAATGCCTATATATCGTATAGCGTCTGTTTCATTAGTTGCGTTTATAATTAGAGCAACTAGTTTTCCCTGATAAGTGTTCTTTGTCTTCTCGTTTATAGAAATGGCTTGCCAAACAGCCAATGCTATTTCATTTGCATTTTTGTCTTTACTTTTCAACGCCTGATACTTTCCAAAAAAACCATATGGTGTTGAACCTTTATCAATTGAGATAACCAATTTGTGCAATCCCAAAGCAATCCCAACTTCTTGATCACACCATTGACTATTGATAAAATCAGGGACTACAATTGCACATAAGGCATCCATCGTGAATAATGCTTTTTCAATTTCAACTTCCCATTCCTTAGATGGAGTAATATCTTCATGAGCAACGAAACAATCAATTCCATACTCCGCCAAACAACACTTAAGATTTGAAGCTGAAATTTTATTTTTACTAAGATGGCTAATAAAAAGTCGAAAATGTCCAGGTTTCCACATTGTATCATCTACATTTTCTCCAATAGTAGCAAAATCTTTTGCTAGTGGTCGAAGGAAAACGCCACGAACGTAATTTGGACCATCGTCACCACGCATCGCGTCTACATAATACTCATGGATTTTGTTCTCCGTTTCTGCAACAGCATTGTCTTTTTGCAACGACTCAAAAAAAGCAACAGGAACGAGAATAACGATATTGTAATAATCTATGCCCCCATTCCAATTATCATGATCAATCCAGACCTCTTCAATGTTTGAGTCATTAAAGTATTCATAAAGTTCATGGTTATAGTTCATTAAAAACTGACGAACAGTGTTTGTATATTCAGAAAAGACTTTAGACATATTAGCAGATTCTTTTATTAATATTTCTGTTTATTGGGAATTACGCCACGAACACCGCCCTTGGGGTTTTCTACGTCACCCTTGTAACGAGGAATTAGGTGCATGTGGCAGTGGAAAACGGATTGGCCAGCGGCTTGGTTGATGTTGATGCCAACGTTATAACCATCAGGGTGAAAGCGTTCGTCTATCTTTTGTTTGACATATTGCAACATTACATTCATGGCTTCACGCTCATGATTAGTGAGGTCGAAGTAAGATGCCACATGTCGTTTGGGTATGATGAGGGCATGTCCAGGTGATACGGGATAACCATCATAGAAGGCGACGCATGTAGCAGTCTCGCAAATAATTTCTACTCTGCGAGATAAACGACAAAATGGGCATTTTTCACCCTCAATGCGAGGGAGTTTATTGAAATGGTTATACTGGTAGAGCTCGTAACTCTTATTAGCCACGAGACTCTTGAACGGTAATCTGACGTTACACTGATACGTGTACTGCTTATGGATAGCATGAAGTCTAAAACCTTCCTCTGCTAAATCTCGACGAACCGCAAAAAAGGCTGTTCCTTTAGGCGAGAGTAAATTAGTAACATTCATCATCACTTCTGCCTGGGCATAAGGCTCAAGGACATTCAGTACATAGTTACAGATTATAGTGTCGAACTTACCCTCAGGAAACTCGGGACGGTAGTAATAGTCATAACCTGTTATATCGAAGCCTTGACGTTTCAGTTCGTCTGTGTCAAATCCGAACCCACAACCGAAGTCCAAAATCCGCCCTTTCAACAAATCATGTTGAAGAAGATACCGGGTCGGAACGGATAAGTCTGTTCTTTTGATTGCCGTTAAGTATGGGTGATTAATCATTTCAGGTTCCATTGGTTTTACAAATTAATGTACTTTACAGGGTTTTGGCTCTTGCCATAATAACTGGCGACACTCTTTCCTATATACTCAGAATGAGTATCTTCTTCACCAATAAACTCGCATCGTCCCTTGTACTGAGGATTATCAGTAAACACCCATTCTTGAGGTATAAAAACTGCTTCTACGCAACCGTTTACGATAGCGAGTACATGTGTGGCTTCCTTTGCTCTGTTGAGCCTCACAGTCCAGTATTTACGTGCCATCTCATAGAAATTTTCACGTGCGATTTTTCCGACTTTAACACAAATGATTCGATCATTTGCATTGGGGATTAATTCATCAACGACACTCATGTTGCTATTATTGATATTTCCAAGTTTCAAAGCCCATGTTAAGGGCTATTTGACTCATTGGGTTAAACGTTCTTTCGTACAATTCTCTGAACCGTTCATCACTCATGTCAGCCAATTCTCGTGGAGTATAACCGAGAGAAATAAAGTCCTCCATGACTTTGGGCTCCTTATGTGCATTAAGTATCAAACATAAAGAATGATGCTGTAGAGATGCCAATTTGGGCAAATAGAAATCCAAATCAGGCAGTTTATTGCTTTTTGATGAGTTGATGCTTCCATCTGAAGGTATCAAATTCCACAACAAATCATGAGAAACAAAGCTCCACGGAATGAAATGGTCGAGTTCATAGTCTGATGGATGTAGTTCCTTATCTGTATAAATGCAATGGATGGGTCCACCAATATTCATCACCATATTCCAGTAATTATGCTGTTTGGTCAACGCGTTCCTGACTTCGGGCCGAATCAATTTGTTGGGAATGGCGGGCACATTAGGATTGCGAACCTGCAAAAACAATGTCAAATTCCAATAGGCGAAATCCACCAAAATGTTAAAGTGATTATGAAGATATTCATTCCAATTGGGATTGAGTATAATATAAAAATCACCAATCTCCTTGTATAAAGAATAAAGACATCCATTTTCAAAGACCTGTGAGCGGCGTACCATTTCCCTATTATCCCCAGTGTCAATCCATGGACGAAGAAAACGGTAAGGTACATTCAAAGTGAGTGTCCTTAATAACCGCTGAATCTGTCGGTCTTCCAATCTGTCAGTAAGAGCCTCGATGATAGACCCAGCATTAGCATCAATCGGAATTTGAGTGATTTCTTGCAACTCCATCACAATATCAAAAAGAGAGTCACTCTTACCAAATGACAAACGGAAATAGTGAATTGGATACCAAGCATTAGCCACCATGCGAATCACAATATCCCATACATTGATACGCGGGTTATCTGTTTTGGCATGTATCTGCAATATTGATAAAAACCAGAAATATTTGTACGTGGCCACAGTCTTTGAGAATACCTTTCCAAGACAATTAGTTGTCAATCTATCGGATTTTGGTAAGTGTTTAAACATCATACATTAATGGATTAAATTATGAAACCTTCTTGGTCGTAACCTCGATGATAACGATGGATGCAAGACAAGACCTCTGCTATTCTTTTATCTTCTGCTTTCAACTTTCCATATTGGTGGAGTTGGTCATCATACCGTTTTCTATTTCCTTGAGATATTCTTTCCTCATAGTCTTCGGGAATGAGGAAAGAACATTTATCGCCGAGGTAGTGATAGTATTCATTCTGGTATATGGCAATACCAGCTAGGTCGAGGTCGCCGAAATGAACGTAATGATTGGGAATAGACTTGAGCCAGTTGATGAGGTCCCTGTGTTGGTCTTGTGGATATCGGTTAACAAACAGCAAGCGAGCGGTCTCGGAAAGGAGTCTTTCAAAGAGGTGCTGTTGGCGCTTCACATGCCTGAAATTCTCTGAATTCTCAACCCCTACAACAATTACATCTTGTGGTATTGAGAAATTGTGAAAATCACTGATAAAAAGGTAACTACCATCAGGCGGAGAAACTGTAATAGGAACGTCATTCAAAATGGCCGGAATTGGTTGAAAACTGTTGACCAGGAAACCCTGAAAAGTGCGGTGACGAATCATTTTGCTGTTACCGGACACCCTGACTTGGGACGCTCTATCGAACTGTTCATTTTCCATGAGAGATAACTGCGCTTCCAAGTCACGGATATCATATTGGCTAGCAAGATAATGCCTAAATGTGTTCACATCTGTTGCTCTCAAGCTTTGGTAACTGCCATGTGGAACCACGATGAGGATGCGATCCTGTTGCATCTGTTGGGCCATCTCTGTATTTAGGCTACTTGCGGGAATAGATTTCCCATCAGCCAGCTTCATAAGCAGCTTTATGAGGGTTTTGGTCTTTTTCATAAAATAGTCAGAATTCGGTCGATTTTCGTATTGCTTTTATCGTCTTTCGTCAACATGTAAGTATAGCGATACGGGTTGGCATTATATGCCGTTGGCGAGGAATTAATCAGGTAAATGTTTCGCACGTTGGCAAATTTCAAGATCCCTTCCACATTGATGGGATGCAATTTACCGATTTCATCCATCATGCAATGCAGTTTAAAGTCTCCGAATTTGCGTGATATCTTTTGTTTAAAGACATTGATGAGCATGATGTTTACCATGGCCTTTACCAGAATGTCTGTGCCGTCAGAGCCCACATTGGACAGCTTCTCTACCCAGTTGGTGTCATTGTCATTCTCTTTGACCTTGAATTCCAGCTTAAAGGTGTCGGACAGTGTGATTTGTTCTCGCTTTTGCTCTGCGTCCATCATGTCAACGAGTGTCATGAGCAGCTTGACCGCTTTTTCATTGGTGCGGTCCAGATCTACCTCATTGGTGAAAAGATTTAGTTGCCCGATGTTGAAGCCATGCTCGTCATCAAACCGCTTGATGTTCAACATCTGTTGCATCAAGCGGTCATTGCTTTCAACGGCTCTCAACTCAATGTCTTTGATGACCCCGGCAAAGTTATTCTCGCGGAAGTCCCGATTAATATCGAGAATGGTCTTCTCGATATCGCTTTTGTGCTGGCTCAGGTCGCTTACATCATGAGCGATGCGCTTGATGATCGTGGCATATTGCTGGGACGTGCGCACCCTATATTGTTCGATCTTATTGTTCTGGATGAACTCGTTCAGTTCGATAGCGAAATCAGTGTAATCGCTATCAGTGTTGAACTCAACACGAAAGTGGAATGTATTCTGCTGTGAGAAGTTGTTCTTGAAACTGATCACTGCATGCTTGAATTCTTCCATCTTTTGTTGACGGTCACTGACGTGGTTGCGCAGGTCGTCCAAGATGTCGGCTAGGGATGCGATAGTCTCCTCTTGGTCTGCTGTATTGAGCTCATCTGGCGACGATGAATTGCTCATGAAGTCGGTGGTGCGCTTGATGGCATCCTGCAACCTGTGCTGCTCTTCTCGCAATGAATTCAAATCTTTGGCTAGGCCCTTAATCTTTTCTTCATAATGCACTCTGCGCTTATCAAATTTTTCTTTCAGGTTTTCTAGTTGTTGCCGGATGAGCTTGCGTTCGTCTCTCTTTTGCTGCTCAACATTGAAATATTCACGGATGTCGTTTTGCCATGAAATGAAGTCTGGACGATGCTCCTCGATATACTTTAATTGAGTCATGACCGCGTCTCGTTGTCGTCGTATTGCGGTTAACTGGTCAACATCAACACCCTGACCCTTGAGCTCGGCATCCATTTGTGCCAGGAGATCTTTTTTATGACGATCGATTGCTTGCAGATTTCCAGCTAGCTGTTGCTTGATCTCATCAGATTTCCTGGTGTGGTCACTTGCAAGCTCATTTTCACGTTTAGCAAAGGCCTTGCGCTCTGCCTCAAGGTTTTTTTCACGGCTACTGGTCAATGACTTTTTCTGATGAGTAAGGTTTTCAAGAGACCTTTCTATTTCCCCTAATCGATGCTGGAGTTTCTCTAATTCTGATTTTCTCCACTCCTTCAAACGGCTGTTGGCTCCCGACAAGTCCTTATTGATCTTCTCGATGCGGCGGGGGATATTTTCGCGTTCCACATCAGCAGCCATCTTATCTTGGCGCAGTTGCTTCAATCTGGCTGCATGTTTTTGCTCAAGATCTTCAATCTCGGTCAGCAACAACAGTTGGCGATTTTTCTTCTGTTCTTCTAATTCACTGTGCTGCGCTTCAAGCTGACTCTTTAGCATCTTGATATCTTTGGGCGTGCGAATGTCCTTGTCGATGTTTTCGATATCAAGCCCAACGCCATAGATGGAGTCTGACGAATCGACCAGCCTGGGATTGAGTGATGTGTTATAGAGCACTGCATCCTCATCAAGCATTTTGCCAATGGTGTGCTCCCAACCATCGACATGTTCTCCCAGCCACTCAATCAACGACCCCTCTTGGCGGCTCAACAAGTCTTCATATTGCAGAATTTCATCCTTTAGTCGAGACATGTTATTGTCAATTGCTGAGACCTCTTTGCCACATGTCGTTTCAAGGTTCAGTCGGCTCATCTCTATATCATGATTGATGGTGTCTATTTCCTGCTGCATCTGAGCCGATTGCTGCAACAGCAGTTGTTGTCGCTGCCTCAACGCATCTATCTGTTGACTGTATTGGTCCATTTCTTCTTGATAGGGGTTGCCGTGACGGATGTTTTGTTCATCAAGGCGAAGCCCATGCTTGATTTGGCCCGTTTCATCGAGACGCACTTGGTTGTCATCAAGTTTAGCTTGGTAATCGGCTCTAATGTCATCAAGTTTCTTGTCGCGTTGGGATCGCAGCTCTTCAAGAGCTTTCAATCGCTCTTGATCAAGGCTAGTGATTTGCTCTTTTGCCAGATTTTCATAATCTCGTTTGCGGCGATCTTCCTCATCCTGCAATGCGTCATATCTTGACTTTACATCCTGGTTCTTGCTCGTCAAGGTGGCTTCTTGGTGGCTTAAACTTTTGTGTTTCGTTTTGAGCTCATCTTCTTTTGACATGATCTCAGCTATTTGTTTAATGCCGATTTCATCATAGTGGCGCTTTTTCTTGTCGACTTGTTCCAGAAAGCCCTTTAAGCTTCCTTCTTCCTTGTTGAGGCGGTCCCTTTCGCTATTGTATTTGCCCTGCTCTTCTTCAAGCAGGCGATTTTGCCGTGCGAGTTCTGTCGAGCAATCGTCCTCTTGAACCGACAGTTGAGGCAGACGATTGGTGTCACGGTTCAAGGCATACTTGAGGTGTCCGCACAGCTCTTTGATCATGTTTCGGGTATATTCATATTGCGTAAACTTCTCGATAGCCTTTTCGGCTTCCACCTTGACCTTTACCTGACCGTTTTTCTCAATCTTGTACCATTTCCAGATATCGTCATACTGCTGTCGGAAATTTTTTACTTCCTCACGATAACGATTCAGGCTGATGCAGTCTCCGGCGAAATCCATCGAATCAATAATTGTGTCCTTGATGACACGGGATTCCAAACTCTGATTCAAGAAAATGTTCTGGATCGTGAGTGGAACTTGGCGGTATCTTGTGCTCTCCATCAATGAAAAGCGCCTCAACTCCTTAGCCACATTCTGGCTATTGCCATAAAGGATGTCACTGAACTCCTGATAGCCGCGTATGATGCTGCTCTTGAATGTCTTAGCTCCTATTTGCTCGCTGATTTTTCCCCATTCATAGCTCACATTCCCGTCATCGTCAACAAAGAAACACTTCTGATAGGGACAATCCACAATGCGGAAAGCCAATCGCCCACGCGACAAGAATGCCATGACAAAGAAATCGCCAGTCTCACGGCACACCTCATAGATAATGAACGAATCTTGTGTGGGTAGATAAAAATCGTCAAAACTTTTTTGTCCAAATTGTGTTTTGATGCCCAACTTGCTCTTGTCAACATTGTAGAAAAACAAAATGGCGCGAAGCAGTGTCGATTTGCCTGCCCCTTGATTGCCAATAAAATGCACATTCCCGTCGAGACGGACTTCTGCATAGGGTATGTGCGCGCTGTTTATGAATACGATTTTATTGAGGTATCTCATCTTTCATTTCGTCATCAATATGAATACACATGATCATTTGCTCAATGTAATGGAAAGCCGATGTGACCTGATACTTGCCTTCGTCGGAATTCACCTCTTCGGCAAATCCCATCCTTGTCATTGCTGCAGCAAGTGCCTTCAACTTTTCGCGATTTCCTTGCTTGTCGGGAAACAGGTTGGAGAGCTTCTCCTTCAATTCCAGGTTCATGTCGGCTTGCACCTCCATCTGTGCCAGGCTAAATAGGGTACCCGCATCAAAGGATGTGTCATAGGCTTTCAAGAAATCGACATAGTCAATCCAAGTGAACAGAGATTGTAATTTGTTCTCAATGTTCACCTTTGGCTCTGATCGGCTAAAATAGAAAAAACCATTGCCCGACGATAACTTGAAATCTATCTGCTTGAAGAAATCTTCGTACTCCTTTTGATTTTCTTCAATGTCATTATAGATTGAGCGAGTCTCAGCATCAATGCTGTTATTGGATATAAATTGTCCATGGCTAAGTCGCTGGAATACTTCTTTGGAATACTTCATAATGGATAGATGATGGGATATTCATATTTCTTGGTTTGCCTGACCTCGGATGTGATTTGCAGCCTATCAATGTACTGTGACACAAGCTGCAAGAATAGCACTAGGCGTGACTCTTCGTCAGTCGCTGTGTGGAACGAATAGTTCCACACAAATGAAAACAAGTCGGTCCCCTGTGCCATGAAAGCGTTCATCACTTCCTGATGGTTAAACGCATGGGTTGATTCCTCTCGCTCGACCAGGTAGCTCTTGTCGATTTTACCTGCCAAGCGGGATTTGATTTTCGACTTCTTGGACAAACGACGACGGATATTGTTGAGGATCTCTAGTGCAGCGTCTTCGTTGCGCAAGAAATCGAGTGATACCCTGGTGACATATTTGGGTTGTGGCTCCATCCAGGTGTCGTCAATTCTCATCAGGACGGCTTTCACATCGGTGTTTTGCTCAATGAGGAACTGGTCTCTCAAGTATTTGAGCTGCCTCACCTTCTTTACCAACCGGCTCTGATACTCGATGCGATTCAAGTAATCGATGATCTGTGCTGTGATGGCAATCAGTCCGTGCGCTGATTCCCGCAATCCGTCTCTCACTTCGCCTGTGGTCTGCTTTAGGCCTACGTCCATTGCGCTTGAGAAGAAAATAGTCTGCTCGTCCATGAACTTCTCGGTTTGGTGAATAAGTTCTAGGATCAAGTGGGCCTTCTCATCAAAGTCCTTTAAACGCAGTTCCTTGATTTTGAAGTTTGGCTCCTGCTTGTAGGTGTCATCGACGTTGCGCTTCAAGTCCATTACATTGCGGCGAGTTGCGTTGTCGATGCTCTTGAACGTGTGTCTGATTTCACGCATGAGTTGAGCACGCCTCACGGGGCCATCCGAAGCCAAATAGGAATTAATTCCAAGCTTCAGCTTATTGATATACATCTGCACCGAGGCAATGTTAATGTCCTCGTTGACTATCAACACTTCCTCAAAGAATCGTTGATAAGCGTCCTCAAGCTCTAGTGTATCGCCCGTTTGGATGATCACTCCATGGCTGATGAGATGTTTCAGGCGGTTCTCGTCACCGTCAAGGGTCTCGAGCGCATCATCATATTTCACGGCAACCGTCTTCCGCTTCATGAACATGTCATGGAGCAATTTCGAGCCTAGTTGAAGCGCACGAGTCAGTTCTTTTATGGATTTATAGGTTGCCATATTATAAAACTATGCGATTTCTCGTATTCGGGCAAAGTGCATTACACTGCCAGGAATAGGTTCTATCATATTCCAAATGATCTGCATTTGCTTCCGGGTTCCAAGATCTTTATAATCCCAACTACTCAATGTTACGCGGCCCAGGTAGACGTAACCCATTGTACGTGATTTGTCCTCAACAAAGTTCTTCTGTTCACGAACAAATAGCAGCATGGTTTGTGTCTGGTTGATATAAGCCTGCCCTTCATTTGAATCGGGTCGCACTCGATTCTGAGTGTCCCATTGGAACAAATATGGTGTAAGCGCCTTGTCATCATAATCGGTCGTCGATCCTTCCTCTCGATTTTTGATGATGTCGACGAACATTGCCTCAACATTTATTTTTCTATTACGTTCCACACCTTCTCGAGATGAAGATTTTTTGCCGAGTGTTGAAGTTCCAATAGCCACTTGAATCTGAGCCTTTGTATAAACGCCATGCAGTTTGAGCGGGAAATCAGCCAGTTGAGAATTATCCGGTTTCTCTAATGCAGTCTTGTCTTGTAGCAGCAATGGCATCACCTCCTTCAGTTCTTCGCAGAAGCAGCGATCATCCGCCAATGCATCCACCATTTCTTGAAGACTAGAGAAGCGGCCAGCGTTTTCAAACAAATCATAGTAGAGCATCAACAAACGCTTTTGGTCGATGCGATTCAACTGATCAACATGCATCCTAAAGTTTCTTTGAGCCAGCTGCTCAATAAAACTCAGATAACTATATGAGTCAGTTGCCAGCCATTTACGGAACACAGCGCGCCCTAATTCTTCATTGAACTGAGATTTCTCGTGTTCAATTTCATTATCAAACATGAGCTGGTTCCATGTCCTGCCACGATATAACTTATCCAACGGGATTTGATAAATCTTGACGAAGTTGGTGAGCGTGAGAGGTACAGAGTGGTTCCTTTCGAAATTCTGCACTAGAGAATTAATTCGCCTTGCTGTGAAGCGTTGAACGGCACCTCTGATGTTACTCATGATATACTCTTTAGCCTTTGGCTCAAGCATAATGCGGCACCCTAACGGCAAATGAGGACAATCACGCTCCATCTCCTCAACAACGCTCATCGATGTTCGGCCCAACATCACTCTCATGCGGTCGGTATAGTTGAACTCAGCTCGGCTGTTTCCCACATAGTCGAAGATATCCACATGCGTCTTGCCTTCCGCTTTACGCAGGCCTCGACCAAATTGCTGGATGAACACCGTAAGACTCTCTGTTGGGCGAAGGAACAATATCGTATCAACTTCAGGAATATCAACACCCTCATTAAACATGTCCACCACAAACAGGTAGTTGATTTCCTTGTTCTTCAACCGATTGTACAAGACGGTTCTCATTTGGGCATTATCACTTGTTAAGTAATCTGCTTCCAAACCGCAAAGCGTGAATTTTGAAGCCATGAACTTTGCGTGCTGCTGGTCTACACAGAAGCACAAGGCCCTGACATCCCTTACATCTGGCAGATATCTCTCAAGTGACTTCAGAATTACGGCTGTACGTGCATCATTGTAGGTATAGATACGAGACAATTCTGATGCTACATAGTGCCCTTTATCCCAAGCCACCTCTGAATAATCCACAGAGTCTGTGATGCCGTAATAGTAGAATGGTGCAAGCAGCTTCTTGTTCAATGCATCATCAAGCCGAATTTCTGCAGAAATGCTTCCATCAAAATCCAGGGTGATATCCTCACCATCCATGCGCTCGGGGGTTGCCGTCAGACCAAGAAGGATTTTCGGCTTGAAATAATTGATGATCTTGCGATAGCTTGAAGCGGCTGCATGATGAACCTCATCAATGACAATGTAATCATAATAGTCTTCTGGCAACTGCAAACCATCTAAGCGATTGTTTAGCGTATCCTTGGAAGCAAATACGTATTCATAATTGGTGGGCTCTTCACCTCCGAACCACTTCTCGCCAAAGTTGTAGTCATTGAGTACCTGCCTGAATGTTTTAAGACTTTGCCTGAGAATCTCTTCACGATGGGCAACAAATAACAACCGAGCCCTGTTATGGCTATCAGCAAATGCTTTGTAATCGCTTGCCGCCATCACGGTCTTGCCTGTACCAGTCGCAGCAACGACCAGATTCCGCCAATGGCCTCTGATTTCACGCTCAACCTGTAGGCGCTCCAGTATCTCCTGTTGATAATCAAAGGGATGAATCAATTTCAGTAAACTGAAGTCTATTTCTTTGTCTGATGGACCATTGAGTGCGACCTTTAATCGCTCATCATCTTCCCCCTTAATAAACGTTTCGTAGCCTTCGGCCCACCATGATGCATCAAATGCGCCCAGAATGGTTTTCATCATCTTGGGTTGCTCCATCTGGGTTACCTTGACATTCCACTCAGCGCCGGTGTCAAGAGCCTGTTCTGAGAGGTTGGATGAACCGATATAAGCAGTATTGAAGCCTGTTTTGCGAAGGAAGATATATGCTTTAGCGTGCAGACGTTCAGAAGTCGTGTCGTAGGTGATCTTGATTTCAGTGTTTTTCAAAGCCGACAACTGGATGATTGCATCAAAGTCGGTCGCCTGCATGTAGGTGGTGGTAATCACCTTAAGTTTCCCACCTCTATTGGTGAATTCCTTCAACTGAGGCAGGATAAGGGCAAGACCACGTTTCTTGATGAAAGATACCATCAAATAAATTTCATCCGCAGAAGCAATCTCTTTCTGAAGCTCAGTGTACATTTTCATCCCCTTGCCAGTAAACAGCGCACCATTTATCAGGCCTTTCATGGGCATGATTTCTTCGAGCCTTTTTGCCAAATCGGGATAGTCAGATTGGGTTTTATCAATAACTGCTGTCAGTATCTTAGCCTGGGCTGACAACAGGTTTCCTGACTCCAGATGAAACTCCTTGACTAGCTTACGGATAATCGCATTAGCTAACTCTATACCTTTCTTTACAGCGTTGATCTGTTGATTATCATCTTCGCCGTCATCACTTGTATCTGCAACATTCGAGAGCATTTGCTCAAATATATTTGTCAGGTACATCGAAAGAAGTTTAGCTACCTCTTTTCTTTCAATGACTCTCTCACCAATATAGAATCGCGTTCGATCCATCGAAGAGATTTTCTCCTCGAATAGTTGGTTAATTATCTGCTCATATATTCCAATCTCCATAGGCATGGGATGCTTGCTATAATAACAAGACTCCTAAGCAGTCCCTGCGAGCCGACCAAAGCTCAAATAACTGCAAAGGAGTTTGTTTTGTCTTTGTCCATTGGTCTTATGCAGGTTTATACCAATAGGTATAATGGTGAACGCAAATTTACAACCTTTTTTAGAAATCCGCTCTAAAAAATCCGGATGAAAATTAGTTTCATGCTGCAAAGATAGACCAAGCCAGTGCCAAAATCCTGGCACTGGAAAATGGAAAAAACTTAAAAATCTGAGAATTTTAGTATTGTGCTCTCCAAATGCGCTTGATTTCTCTCCCCAAATAAAACTTGCGTGTGTTGGCTCTTCTGATGCCAAATTTGACTTTTCCTTCGTTCACCCACCGTAAAAGTGTATTGCGATGAATGCCAAGAAGCTTGCACGCTTCTCCTGAGGAATAGCGTGCGAAATCTGATACTTTAGGCTCTTCGTTTACCATGTCGTTATATCTCCTATCTTCGTTATTATAATCTGGTGCCCACAAGCCGTTCGATGTCGCTCTTGCGATAGCGACGTTTACCACCTATCTCTACTTTCTTGAGTACGCCAGCCTTGTCCCAGCGATAAAGTGTCATTTTGGACACATGTAGTAGTTTTGAGGCTTCGTCAAGAGTCATTAACACATCAGCTTTTGCGGCAGCTTCTGCCTCAAACATAGCGATAGACTTGGCCCCGAGAAGGATTTCCTCAGCAAATGCTTTCAATTCTTTGCCAGAAACCTGAAGAATGACGTCTGGATATTCTTCAATTAATGAGTGTAAACTAAAGTACTTCATAATAATTAAAATAAAAACGTGAACCGTTGCACCTAAAGTCGAGGCACTTAGGATAGCCTTATCGACGATGCAAAAGCGGTTCACGCCTATGAAGCGAGAACCACTATGCAGCCCTGTCGATAATTCAAAAAGTTCCTAAGTTTTCGACTTTAAACAGGAGCATAATGTTTCTGTATAACCCACAATGTTTTGTCACTCGCAGTGGAATGACGTGGCAAATATACACAATATCTGAGAAATACTTTGCGCCTGCCAGAAGAAATATGATGATATGAAGGTCAGTCCAAAGCGGAGACCATGTCGCGTTTCAGCTCTTGATCGACCTCACGATAGCGTGCGAAGGCCGCGCTATTAGGAGCATGACCAGTCAGCTCGCTCACAAGAGCCTGGTCTTTGAACGTCTTATAGATGATGTGAGTGAACGTCCTTCTTGCCATGTGGCTGCTGGCAATTTCGTTGATGGGACGTATCTCTTGCTCGCCAGTGAGAGAGTTGCGAATGACCACGTTTCGGGTTATTCCGGCAATGGTCATGATCTCTTTAATGGCCTCGTTGTATTTCTGGTCGCTGATGAAGGGCAGCAGTGCCTTGCGATCTTCATCGGCATAACGTTCCAGTATAGCCGTTGCCATTTTGTTGAGAGGAATTTTAAGTGTGAGAGGGTGCCCAGTGCTCGTCTTGCGGGCAATGTAATGCACCTCGCCATTGATGACGTTGGCCCGTGTCATCGTCTTCAAATCGCTCACACGGCAGCCAATGCAGCAATGGAACAGGAAGATGTCGCGTTGCACTGCCAAAGCCGGCCGACGGCTAAGATCTGTATCACGGAGTTGGTAAAGTTCATCATGGGTGAGCATGTAGGGGGTGCCATAGACCTCTTTGGATATTTTGAATTTGCGGAACGGACTCTTGTCCATGAGCTCTTGGTCTATTGCCCACATAACAAACGCTCTCAGTTTCTTGAAATAGCCGTTGACCGTATTTTGGCCACGTTCCCCGGGCATTCGGCTCTCGGGAACGGCCTTAAGAATCTTGGGGAACTTCTTGAGCAGTTTGAATTCATGCTTCATGTAGTGGTCCAGCTCATTCAGTAGATTGACATCAATGTTTGAGAACGTGATGTGGAACTCGGAGTCCTCAACTTGCTTGTACATTTCAAACCGTTGAAATATCCGATAGAACACCATATACTGCCTGTAAGTGCCAGGTGTCTGCGGCTTGTTCTCTAAAAACATGTCGAAGTAGTCGAAAATAGATAATGCCTTTGGCTCTTCGGGTTGTGGGGTGGGGGATTCCTTTGAAAAGAATGATTTTATTACTTGATCGAGCCACCCTTTGCTGATGTTGTTTTGGCCATAAGTTACTACTTGCTCGTCAATGAATTTGATGAGCTCATCAAGTTGTTTTTTTACTTCCTCGGTGTGAATGGCCTCAGGGAATTTTGATCTCGGTACTGTGATGACTAGCCGGGTTGATGGCCTCCCCTTGCTGCTAATGTATGATTCTTCTCTTACATGTTTCGTGTAGATGTGTAGTCCACTTTTTGCCCTTTGACTGATGCCGTTAAGTCTCATCCTAATGAGCAGTTCTGCGCGCCCAGCCTTGTCTGTTTTCTTTGATAGAGTGATTTCGTAAGCCATAGTCTTGTTGTGTTATGTTTCTTCGATGCAAAGGTACACATAATTGAGATAACAACCAATAAAATTGGACATAAAATTGGACATATATTTTGATATTTGTGGTTTCTTGAAGAAATTTGGTGTGGATTTATTGAAACAATATCTTGTAACAATATGTTGATAATCAAATAACTAAATATATCATCGAATATAAGCCAATTTCTGCCCTATAAAAGCACAAGACTATCTCTATTAACCCCACGGGTTCACAATATTTTTGTTATAAGCATTTGATTATTAGCAGGATGGTTGGCGATGGGTTGCTGGTGGCGGCAATCGGTTGGCAGCCGTTTT
Source organism: uncultured Prevotellaceae bacterium (assembly GCA_900320245.1). Lineage (GTDB taxonomy): Bacteria > Bacteroidota > Bacteroidia > Bacteroidales > Muribaculaceae > Sodaliphilus. The sequence continues at coordinate 49,961 of ONRP01000011.1, read as the reverse complement.
TTTGTGGGGTTCAATAGGGATTATAAAAGATAACCCCATAGCCTTGGGTGAGAAGGCTATGGGGTTGTTTGTGATTGTAGGGGGAGGGTGTTACTTGAGGTTGTTGTAGATTTCGTCGGTGACGGGCTCCAGCCATTCGTTGGATGCTCCCTCTTGCACATCTGTGTTGTAGGTCAGGTGCTGGAACCAGGAGTCTTTGGCGGCTCCGTGCCAGTGTTTGGCTTCGGCGGGGATGGCGATGACGGTGCCGGGGGTCATCTCGACGGCCTCCTGGCCCCATTGCTGATACCAGCCTCGGCCGGCGACGCAGATGAGTACCTGCACTGCTCCGTGGTGGATGTGCCAGTTGTTGCGGCAGCGGGGCTCGAAGGTGACGTTGAACAGGCCGCCGCCCATGTTTGCCAGGTAACTGTTGCCAACGAAGTATTGCGCGTAGGCGGTATTCGGCTCGCCCTTGGGCCATTTGCTCTGCAAGGTGTAACCCTCCTGGCTGAGCCAGGCACAGAGTTCGTCTACCAGTTCAGGAGAGTTGCCCATGTTCACGGCGCCCTGCTTGTGGGCTGCGAGTTGCGGGGCTACACCCACCAGGCCGCTCAGTGCGGCTACGGTCACGATTTCGCGGTCGGCGGCACTCAGTTGGTCGCCGGCGAAGATGTCCCCAAAGAGGTGTGCCTTCAGGTAATAGTCGTCCTGGGGACAGAAGGTGTAGTCAAACGGCTGCCCTGAGAGTTGGGTCTGGTTTTTCACTCCCAGTTCGTAGGCCTTGCGGGCGTCGTCCCATTCGGCAGGCCGTGTCCAGGGCTTGCCTTCCTGCCAGTTGGGATCGGGGTTCTCCAAAACCTTTCCCAACACGCCGAGGGCATTCAGCGAGCGGGGGAATCCCGTGTAGGCATAGAGTTGCGAGAATGCCTCTTTCAGTTCGTTGACGGTGACTCCGTTGTCGAGTGCATACCGCACTGCCGGTTCCAATCGTTCCAGGTCGCCCTGTGCCATCAGGCAGGCACATGTTGCCAATCCCTGCTGACGCTCGGTCAGCAACTGTCCGTTTATTGTTGTCATTGTCAATAGTGCTATGATTAATGCTATGGTTCTCATTTCAGATTATCTTTGAAAAACTGTTCCATCTTGTCGTAAGGGATTTTCCCGTTCTTGTCGTCATAGAGGTCGGTGTGCACCGCTCTAGGAATGATGAAGAGTTCCTTGTTGCCCACGGTCTTGCTCTGACCCTCGACTTTCACTCCGGTCATTTTCTCGAAGGCGTATTCGCTGAAGTAGCGCGAATGGGCTTTCTCGCCATGGATGAGCAGCACGGGATTGTCGATTTCGTGCGCCCAGGCGAGCAGCGGCTGGTTCATGAACGATTGGCAACCGGTGACGTTCCATCCGTCGGTGGAATTGCCGCTGCGCTCATGATAGCCGCGTTTGGTCTTGTAGTAGTCATAGTAGTCCTTCACAAAGAACGGGGCATCCTCGGGCAGCGGATCGATGACACCGCCTGCACGCTTGTATGTCCCGTTGCGGTAGTCCTCGGTGCGCTGGGCTGCGATTGCCTTGCGTTTCTCCATACGCTGCTCCTTGGTGTCCTCGCTCTTGAAATAGCCCTCCACATTCACTTTGCTCATGTCATACATGGTCGAGGCCACGGTGGCCTTGATGCGCGGGTCGAGGGCTGCGGCGTTTACAGCCATACCGCCAAATCCGCAGATGCCGATGATGCCGATGCGTTCAGGGTCTACATTGTCCTGTGTCGAGAGGAAATCGACGGCGGCAAGGAAGTCCTCGGTATTGATGTCGGGCGATGCCATGCGGCGCGGTTCGCCACCGCTCTCGCCGGTGAATGACGGATCGAAGGCGATGGTCAGGAACCCTCTCTCGGCCATGTGCTGGGCATAGAGGCCGCTCGATTGCTCCTTCACGGCGCCAAACGGGCCGCTCACGGCAATTGCGGGCAACTTTCCGGTAGCCCCCTTGGGTATGTACATGTCCGCTGCCAGTTCGATGCCGTAGCGGTTCTTGAACGTGACCTTCTTGTGGTCAACCTTGTCACTCTTGGGGAACGTCTTGTCCCACTCCTGTGTCAGTTGCAGTGTCGTATTCATATCCTCTTCGTTTTGTTTTTTGTTACCCTGTTGTGTGCAGCCTGCAAGCATTGCGCCCAGCATTACTGCTGCTAATAAGATTTTCTTCATCTGATTATATTTTGCTGCCTAATTCAAATGCCTCTTGAAGTTTGGGATTGCCGTCGATGTCGCGCGACCCGTTCACGCCTCCGCAAAAGAGTGTGCCAGCCAAACGGCTCTTGGGATAGCAATCAATCCAACCGGTCAAGCCGCTCTCGGCACGCTTTGGCGTCGACTCTTCATCTTCGGCCGCAGTGGTCAGCAGATAGATGTCGCGGAACTGGTAGTCCAGCGGGTACATGGCATTCATGCGGTCGATGAGCGTCTTCATCTGTCCGCTCATCTCATAATAGTAGATGGGTGTTGCCCATGCCACGACATCGGCTTTCAGCACCTTGGCCATCATGTCGTTCACGTCATCATCGATGACGCATCGGTCCAGTTTCTGACAGGCGAGGCAGCCCTTGCAGAACTGGATGTTCTTGCCTGCGAGCGAAATCTTCTCCACCTCGTGTCCGGCAGCCTTGGCGCCTTCGGCAAACTTGTCGGCGAGCATGTCGCTGTTTGAGCCTTGACGCAGGCTCGTGGAAATGACGATAACTTTCTTCATAATATCTGACTGATTTACTTATTGTACTTCAATTTTCTTGATCACTTTGGCCGGAATGCCGCCAACAACCGTGTTGGGCGCTACATCTTTAGTGACGACCGCACCGGCGGCAACAATGGCGCCATCGCCAATGGTGACACCGGCAAGGACGGTGGCATTGGCTCCGACCCAGACGTTTTTGCCGATGTGGATGGGCGCGTAGGTCATTCCGGCGCGCTTGTCCGGGTCAATCATGTGGTTGAGTGTCGCCAGCACCACGTTGTGGCCGATGAGTGCTCCCTCGTCGATGGTGATGCCGCCCTGATCCTGGAATTTGCAACCCATGTTGATGAAAACGCGTTCGCCCACAACGGTGTTTTTGCCGCAGTCGGTATGGAACGGCGGGAACATCCCGACGCTGTGGGGCACATCGCGCCCCCAGAGCCTCTCGAGCAGGTCGTGCAGTTCTTCGGGCGTATGGTACTTGCCGTTGATCTCGGCCGTGATTTGCAAGGCCTCCTGCGACAGTTTGTGGAACATCATGTGGACCTCCGAGCCGCCCTCGATGGGCTTGCCCGATGCCATATAGTCCCTGAACTCTTGTATTGTCATAAAACCGCTTTTTTTTGAATTCCTGATGTATAACCTTTTTTAATCAGTGCAAAATTAATCAAACTATTTGGCAGCGACATTACACATATTGGCTGACAATATACCAATTTCGCAGATAATAGGCATAATTTTCAATTTATGATACCATTTTTGTCTAATTTGCCGTGTTTTTTATACCTTTGCAGCACAAGTCCCGGAGAACCGCTTTTGTGATGAAGAATATTCTGAAAGTCGAGACGCCCAACGATTATGCCCGGTTTGTGGATGCCCCCTTGCTGCATCCGCTGGTCAGCATCATACATTATGACGAACTGCCGCCTTTCCGCCACAGCCTGAACAACTACGGCGTCTACGGGCTTTTCATCCAGCGCCAGTTCCCCAAGTCGCTCTCTTATGGTATGAAGACCGTGCAAGTCGGCGATGCATCGATTATTGCCGTCGCCCCGGGACAACTCGGCGGTTTGGAGGATAATGGCGAACGCATCTCGTTGAGCGGGTGGGTGCTGTTGTGGTCGCCCGAACTGCTGCATGGCTCGGAACTGTACCACCACATGGACCGCTATCAGTTTTTCTCTTATTTCTATACCGACTCCTTGCAGATGGAGCCGGACGAATGGCTCAGCATCACACAACTGCTCGCCCAGATGCGGCAGGAACTCATCGGGCACGACGACTCGCCCATGCTGCGTAGCATCCTGGTGGGTTACCTGCGTCTGTTGCTGGAATACTGCAATCGCATCTATCAGCGTCAACTCTCTCAGGAGGATTTGGGTGGCAGCGACGTGCTGAAACGGTTCCATAGCCTGCTTCAGCAGTATTTCAGCGAGGGGCGCCAACTTGAGCACGGCCTTCCCACCGTCGCCTATTGTGCCTCTGAACTGGCCTATTCGCCGCATTATTTCGGCGACATCATCCACAAGGCTACAGGCGGCACGGCCATCGGCTACATTCACGCCTACATCATCAACCAGGCCAAGGGCCTGCTGATGCACGGACATAACGTCAGCGAGACTTCACATCTGCTGGGTTTTGATTATCCCCACCACTTCACCCGTCTCTTCAAGAGGGTGACAGGCCTCACGCCCAGCCAGTACCTGGGCAGATAGGCCTGTCACACCAGTGTAAACCCTTCAGGACTGGCTTGAATCACCTTTCATCAAGGTTCACCAGCGTATAGGCCTTTGAACCGAGGCCTATCTGTTCGGCATATTCGGTGATATAGGTGCCATGCTGGCGGTTGATACGCTCAATCAGGGGCTTGTTGTCATCGCCAGGCTTGCCCTTGTAGTTGAACACCATGTCAAGACAGGCTTGGTCCACAGCAACCGGGTCAAGCGAAGCCATAATACCCATATCCTGGAGTTCAGGTTTGGCGGGATGGCCATCGCAGTCACAATCAACTGACATGTTGTTCATCACGTTGATGTAGATGACGCGCCCGTTGAAATAGTTGTGAACCGCCTGTGCCGCCGCGGCCATCGACTCGAGGAATCCGTCTTGGTCGTCAATGTGGTTCCACATCTCGCCTGCATCCTCGGTAATGCCCACCGAATGGATGTTGGCCTTACCGGCCGTTGACGCCACACCGATGCTCGCGTTCTTGAGCACGCCGCCAAAGCCGCCCATAGCATGGCCCTTGAAGTGAGCCAGATTGATCATGAAGTCATAGTTGGGCAGATGGTTGCCTACGATGTTGTAACGCAGGTGCTTGTGGTCCTGCACGGGGATGCGTATCTGGCCATACTCATCCATCAAGTCCACGGCAAAGATGCTGTCAAAGCCATGCTCGTGGATGGTCTCCCAGTGCTTTTGGGGATCCATGCGGGTGCCGGGATAGGCGGTGCAGCACTCAACAATGGTGCCGTTGACCTCTTCAACCAGTTGACGGATCAACGTCGGCTTCAGGTAGTGCGTATTGCCTCCTTCGCCCGTTGAGATTTTCACAGCCACGCGGCCAGTGGCTTCCACGCCCAGTGCCTTGTAGATTCTTACCAACGACTCGGGGGTGATATCACTGGTGAAATATACCAGAGGCTGGGCTGTCACTGCTGCCGATGCCAGCATCAGCAGCGCTGATAATAATAATCTTACTGTTTTCATCATGAAGGGTTTATGGTTTTATCCGTAGTTCTCAATCAGGTACTTCACAAACTGCGGGTCGCCGAAGTTAATGGTGCCCGTGTCGTGCTGGTTCAACTTGGCAATCTGGGCCATGTCGTCGTCGCTCAAAGTGAAGTCCATGACGTCGAAGTTCTGTGCCATACGCTCCTTGTGGCTCGACTTGGGGATAGCCACAATGCCGCGCTGCGTGAGCCAGCGCAGGGCCACTTGGGCGGCACTCTTGCCGTACTGAGCGCCGATGGCAGCCAGTTCCTCGCTCTTGACGATGCCGTCAACGCCCTGGCCTCCCAGCGGGCCCCACGCCATCATCCGTGTGCCGAATTCGGCAAGCAGCGGCTCGATGCCTGTCTGCTGGATGAGCGTGTTGCACTGCAACTGGTTGACCATCGGCTTCACCTCCACATAGTGGGCAAAGTCGAAGAAACGGCCTGCCTGGAAGTTGCTCACGCCGATGGCGCGCACCTTGCCGTCGCGATAGGCCCGTTCCATGGCCCGCCAAGTGCCGAACACGTCGCCGTAGGCCTGGTGGATGAGCAGCAGGTCGATATACTCGGTCTGCAACTTGTGCAGGCTCTCGTCGATGCTCTGTGCGGCCTTTACCTCGCCAGAGTTGGAAATCCATACCTTCGTGGTCAGGAAGAGTTCTTCGCGGGGGATGCCGCTCTTGCGCCAGGCATTGCCCACGCCTTCCTCGTTCTGGTACGCCTGTGCCGTGTCAATCAGGCGGTAGCCCACGCTCAATGCATCGGCCACGCAGCGTTCACACTCGTCGGGACCAACCTGAAACACGCCGTAGCCCAAAGCGGGCATTTCCACACCGTTAGATAACTTGATGTACTCCATAATCGGTTTGCTTTTTTACAGTGATGCTACAAGGATTTCCTTGATGTCCTGCTCCAACAGGGGCACGTAGGCATTTTCCAGGCCCTCGTTCACGGCGATGTGGTGAGCCATCTCGTCGATGCGCTCCTCGCCGATGCCCACTTCGCGCAGGTGCATCGGGATGTTGATACTCTCAAAGAATGCGTAGGTGGAGTCGATGGCCTTCTCGGCAATCTCCTGCTTAGGCAGCGTCGCGTCGATGCCGAACACATTGATGCCGTATTTCACGAAGCGGTCGATAGTGCGCTCGCTCAGGATGTGGCGCATCCAGCGCGGCGTGATGATGGCCAGCCCTTCGCCGTGGGTGATGTCGTAATAGGCGCTCAGGGCGTGCTCGATGGCATGGCAGGGCCAGCCGCTGGGGCTGTTACCCAGGGAGTAGATGCCGTTACAGCCCAGTGTGCAGGCAAACATCATCTCGGCACGGGCACGATAGTCCTCAGGGTTCTCCAGGCAAGCCTTGGCATTTGCCATCAGGCTCTTCAGTCCAGCCTCGCAGAAACCGTCGTTCAGCAGGGTGGCATCCTCGCAGAAGTACTGCTCCATGATGTGGTTCATCGCATCGGCACAACCTGCTGCCGTCTGCTTCTTGGACACGGTGAACGTGTAGCGCGGGTCAAGGAAAGAGCACACGGGGTACAGCAGCGGGTCCAGATAGGCGACTTTGTCGTTGGTCTCGGTGCGTGAGATAACGCCGCCGCTGTCATACTCGCTGCCGGTTGCTGCCAGCGTCAGGATGTCCACGATGGGCAGTGCGGCCTGGGCTTTTACCTTGTAAGTGATTAGGTCCCAAGGGTCGCCGTCGTATTTTGCTCCGGCGGCGATGGCCTTGGAGCAGTCGAGGACGCTGCCGCCGCCCACGGCCAGGATTACGTCGATGTCGTTCTCCTTGCACAGGCGCACACCGTCGAGCACGCTGGGGTCATACTTCGGGTTGGGCTGGATGCCCGGGAGTTCAGTGATTTCGAAATCCTTCAGGAGTTCTTTAACGCGGTCGTAGAGGCCGATTTTCTTGATGCTGCCGCCACCATAGGTCAGCAACACGTGCTTGCCGATTGCAGCCATCACTGCGGGCAGTTTCTCGATAACGTTCTCGCCAAATACCAGGCGGGTCGGTGTCCTGTAATCAAAGTTCTGCATAATATTTATTATTGTTGTTAAGCATTAATATCCAAGTCCTTTTAACCACTTTTCCACCTTGGCCTTGCCGGTGCGCACGTCGTGGCCGTAGATGCTGAAACCCTTGGTGACGTTGGCTCCGTTGAAGGCCGCTTTCACGTCCTCGACGCAGTTGGCCAGCCCGCTGCCTTCGTGGGTGGTGAAGGGGATGACAGTCTTGCCCTGCAGGTCACCTTCGTGTTTCTTGAAGAAGGTGAACATCACCTGAGGGTAGGTGCCCCACCACACGGGGCCGCCGATAAACACGGTGTCATACTGGCTCAAGTCCACATCGCCCTCATATTCGGGCAGTTCGCCGTTGTTGGCCTCTTCTTGTGCGAGGTTGATGAGCGGCGTGTAAGCCATGCCGTCATACTTGTGCGTCACGATCTCAAACTGGTCGGCACCCGTTAGTTCGCTGATGTAGTCGGCGACGATTTTCGTGTTGCCCACCTCGATGTTTCCTACTGCGTAGTTGTCTCCCGCATGCGAGAAAAACACTACCAATGCTTTGCCTTTTGCTTCCATATTCTTTTCTTGTTTTGCCTGGCCGCTGCATGCCGTCGAAACAAGCAGTGCCACTGCGATTGTAATGATAAACTTGATATTCATAATTATTCGTTTTTTTTATCCTAATTGATATTCCCCTGTGCGGATGCTGGCGATGACACCGCCATCGATGAGCAGGTCGGGGCCGATCATCGCGCCGTCGTCGATGGTGATGCCGCCAGCCGCCATGCACGTCAGCGAGTGGTTCACAAACACGCTCTTGCCAATCTTCATCTGGCAGCCGAAGTCAATCTGCAACGGCGGCATGATGTAACTCGTCTCGTCGAGACCGCCATTGAACAGTTCCTCTTCCATCGGGCGCATCTTCGCCATGTCGGGTTCGGTGGTGTTGATGCGGAAACAGATTTGGCTGCAGCGCCCCATTTCCTTGATAGCCACTGCATACTCTGGCGTTGCCATATCGACGTCGGCACCAGAACTCAATTGCTTGAAAATATCCATATCTGTATAAATTGTTTTGATTTCCGATGCAAAGTTACAAAGATTTATGCAGTAGTGGTATTTCACAAAAAGCACTATAATTTTCACTTTTTGCACAAATCTTTTGCCGGGCTCTTTTTTATTGCATAATTTTGCGTTGGAAAAGGTGCCGGGACACTTGTGTTCGGCAGGGCGGGTGTGTACTGCGCTCGGCATCAATTTAATATTGATTTTGCAGCCATGAAGGTAGATTTTCTTTTTTCCACCGACTTCTACGGGATGAATGCCCGGGAACTCAGTAATACCTGTATGCATCTGATCTGCACAGCAGGCGAGGGGAGTTTTGTGTTCAACGAGCGCTGTTACCACATCGTGAAGAACGACCTTGTCGTGATGCCGTCACCCCACAGGACCAAGAATCTCGCGGCTGCCCCAGGCATGCAGGTGGAGTGGTTCGCTGCCGACTACCGTTTCCTGCAGAATCTGTTGCCGTCCAACAATTACAGCATCGGCGGCAGCATCAGTCTGAACAGGAATCCCATCATCTCGCTCACCGACGCCCAGGCCAGCCGTTTGCTCGAGGATTTCCATCGTCTGGGTGAACGCATAGATGACCGCAACCTGTTGTTCTACAATGAAATGATGGGCAGCCTGTGCCTGACGATGATGTATGACATCTTTGAGCCGCACGCGCAGCGTGAAGCCACCGACACGCACACCGACCGCACGGCCTACATCGTCAAACAGTTGATGGCACTGCTCGCAACTGGCGTCAGTCGCACCGAGCGCGACGTGAGTTACTATGCCGAACGCCTGAACGTGTCACCCAAGTACCTCTCGGCCACCATCAAGCGGCTGACGGGTCACAGCGTCACTTCCTATATCGACCGCCACACGATGCCTATATTAAAAGACTATCTGGGTGACGAGCGTTTGTCGCTCACCCAGATAGCAGAACGCATGAATTTCGCGTCGTTGAGTTACTTCAGCCGCTATTGCACCAAGCACCTCGGCCAGTCGCCCAGCGACTACCGCAAGAGCCTGCAGCCAAGGGGGTAGGGTGGGCTCCTTGCCTTGCGGCCCTACAATGCCAGCCTGAAGCCGATGCCGTAATTGCTGCTGGTGGGCGACAGCCCGTTGCGGAATGACACACGACAGAACCAGTCATCAAAGTACCAGTTGCCGCCACGGTAGACGCGCGTCGTTCCTGTTGCTGGACCGGTGGGGTCGGTCTGGCTGCCGCTGGCATAATCCCCGTACCGGTCATGGCACCACTCGTGAACGTTGCCGCTCATGTCGTAGAGTTGCAGTTCGTTGGGCTCACGTGTGGCCACGGCATGAGGGCCGTAGTAGCCGCTGCCGCGCAATTCCCATGAGTCATTATAGGAATACCATGCCACCAGAGGAAGGTCGTTGCTGCCGGCATATTTGTATCCCTGGCTGTCATTGCCGCCACGGGCGGCAAATTCCCATTCTGCTTCGGTCGGGAGACGGAAATTCTGTCCGGTCATAGCGTTCAGCGCAGCGATGAACGCTTGGCAGTCTTCCCACGATACCCGTTCAACAGGAAGTTGGCCGCCTCGGCCGCTGCGGTAGCAGCGCTCATTGTTTGCTTCGGCATAGGTTTTTTCAACGGAAAGTCATCTCAGCCGATGCCAGAGAACAGCCAGGGCCCGCTGGACGAGTTCCTCAATACGTTAAGCGACGAGGAAGCCGCCCAACTGACATTTTACGAGATCGAAGAAATCCCAGAATACTAAACCCTTAATTAGACCATAATGATGAAAAAATTGATGATACTGTTCACGCTCATGCTCATTGGCCTCACGTCGGCGGCAACCGGCAGCAACAATGGCTCCCTCAACGAGAGACTCTACAAGGCCAAGGTGCGCGAACTCGTTTACCGGCACCACATCACCGCCGACCAGCAGAAGAAGTTTGAACCCATTTACCGCAGTTACTGCGAGGAGATGAGCGCCCTGTGGGCCGAGCGCAAACGCCCCATCAAGCCCAGCACCAGCAGCGACGCCGCAGCCATTGCCAAGCGCAAGATGGAGATGCAGCAGCGCGCCCAGGGCATCAGGATGAAGTACATCGACAAACTCGCAACCGTGCTCAACGCCGAGCAGGTCGACCGCTTCTTCGAGGTCGAAAGCATCATCCAGAAAAAACTAAAAGAAAAACACGACCAAGCCACCACCAAATAACCCTGGAACTCAATCCCTGTTAAAGGAAATAGTGTATCTGGATACAAACATTCGGCCTGTACACAACCCTTGAAAATCAGTACTTTCTCTCCAAAGTCCGTTCCTGATGATTTGAAATTTGATAATTTCAAAAAGAATGTTTATCTTTGCAGTGCTTTTTGCAACGCACTGAATTAACATAAACCGAAGTGTTATGGAACGTCAATTGATAGAATTTAATTCCCGTGATGAACTGCTGCGACTCGATGTGCAACGCATCGTCTATTTTGAAGCCGATGGCAACTACAGTTACATCGTGACCTGCAACAAACTGAAAGGAGCCGTGTGCATGAACCTTGGGCAGGTCGAGGACGTCTTGGCCAACCGCCTCAAGGAGCGAAAGAGCATCTTTGCACGTATCGGTAAGAAGTACATCGTCAATCTGAACTATGTGTACAAAATCAATCCATTGAAGAAACAACTCATCCTTACCGATTTCACAAATTTTGCCTATCAGTTGGAGATCTCGCGAGAGGCTCTCAAGACGTTGAAGGAACTTATGGTGAAGATGAAGATTTAAGAATAATTCATAACGATAGATATGGAACTCATTATTGGAAGAGACAGCAATGCGGGCAGATTAAAAGTGGTCAATGGAAGCGAGGTCAAGTTTCTGGGCGCCCCGTCGAGTGTACCCATGGACGTGAGCCGACAGCATTGCCAGTTGACCATCGCAGGCGGCAACATCACCATTAAGAACATCAAGGCCCAAAACGTGACTTGGGTCAACGGCTTGGAAGTGAATGCAAAGCAGATTGCCCCTACCGACAAGATTGAATTAGGACCCAGCCGCAGTTATTCTCTACCGTTGGCCGAGGTGCTGACCGTGTTCCAGCCTAATGAGGTGGACATACGCCCCTTGCGCCAAGTGTGGGAAGGCTACAATAGTGGCTTGGTGGCTATCCGTAAGCGCCAGCAGCGCAACAACCTGTTGGCTCGAGTGCCCATCGCATTCACCATGCTTGGAACAGTAGTCTCGGCTATCAACGAGAGCATTCGCCCGTTCTCGATTGCCTTCACGGTAGTTGCCCTGTTAATCATGCTTTATGGGTTCCTGCTCATTGCCCGAGACAAGAGCATCGATGAACAGGAGGCCTTGAAAAAAGATCTCCAGAAGCGTTACGTCTGTCCCAAGTGCCATCACTTTATGGGCTTTCAGGACTATGATGTATTGATTCACAACGACCAGTGCCCTTACTGCAAGGCAAAATACATCAAATAGGCTGGCATGGAACTCAAGCAGGGCACTCTACTCCAGAGTGGAAAATACATTATCAAGCGCAAATTGGGGCAGGGTGGATTTGGCATCACCTATCTTGCCGAACAAGTCATGCTCGAGCGCGAAGTCGCCATCAAGGAGTTCTTTATGAAGGACAACTGCCTGCGTGACGATGAAACGGGCATGGTATCGGTGCCATCGACGGGTAGCGCCATCCAAGTGGAACGCTACCGTGCCAAGTTCCTCAAGGAGGCGAAGACACTGGCCTCGCTCGATCATGCCCATATCGTGGAAGTCTTCGATGTGTTTGAGCAGAACGGTACGGTATATTATGTCATGCTCTACCTGAATGGCGGTTCGCTTAGTGATTTGGTTAAGGCTCAAGGCCGTTTACCCGAAGATACGGCCATGCGATACATCCACCAGATTGCTACTGCCCTGAAATACATGCATAACGAGAAACACGTCTGCCACTACGATATCAAGCCTGCCAATATCTTGCTCGATTCTAAGGGCAATGCCATGCTCATTGATTTCGGCATCAGCAAGAACTACGACAGCAACGGCAACGAGACCAGCAGCACCCCTATTGGCATGAGCGTGGGGTATGCCCCTATTGAGCAGTATCAGCAATTGGTCAACGAGTTCTCTCCGGCCAGTGATGTCTATGCCCTAGGTGCCACGCTTTACTACCTGGTCACGGGCAAGACGCCGCCCACGGCAGTTTCACGAGTTGCCGGCGAGGACCTTGACCTCGGTGGCGAACTATCGCCCTCGTTGCGGCAACTCATTGAGAGCGCTATGACCATTGGCGTTAAAAACCGCCCGCAAGATGTGGATTTGTTTTTGAACTATGTTGTTCGGGAAGTTCCCTCCCAAGACCCCATACACACTGAGACGCCTTCCGAAGAAACTGTGGTGCCACAAGGCATTCCGCAGCAGTCATCAGACCTTGGGCTTTTAAATAAACCTAAGGAATCATTTACAGTCATGGGCGTGACGTTCACAATGGTTCATGTCGAGGGAGGCACTTTCACGATGGGTGAAACTAAAGAGCAGGGATACTCTCTTGATGGCTTAAATAGGCCAATACATAAAGTTACTGTTTCTTCTTTTTATTTGTGCAACTATCCTGTTACACAAGAATTGTGGCAAGCCGTCATGGGCAGTAATCCGAGCCATTTTAGGGGTGAGGTAAAACACCCTGTGGAATCTGTCACCTGGGGCGATTGTCAAGACTTCATTAAGAGACTGAACGCTCTCACAGGAAAGGCTTTTAGGTTACCGACCGAGGCTGAATGGGAATTTGCGGCTCGAGGAGGAAATAAGAGTAAAGGTTATAGATTTGCCGGTAGTGATTCGTGTGACGATGTCGCTTGGTATGTCGGTAATTCTGGTGAAAAAGCATGGTATGGCCAGAAGAACAAAGGTACAAAACCTGTCGGTTTGAAGATGCCGAATGAGTTGGGCCTTTACGATATGTCGGGCAATGTATATGAGTGGTGTCAAGACTGGTATGATGACTATAGTCCTAAAGAGCAAAATAATCCAACAGGACCCAAAGAGGGAGAGTTCAAGATTTACCGTGGTGGGTGTTGGTTGTCCGAAAAGTTCTTTTGTAAAGTCTCATCGAGAGGATATTTTTTTCCAGACAGGATTTTTAACAAAATTGGCTTCCGTTTAGCCTTATAGATAATGAATAAAAGTTATCACTCGTGGCCATTCATGCGAGAGGAACTGCATGAGTGGCCATGGGTGTTTATTGTGTGATACTAGGCGTTTGTTTTTGAGGATTTTTTGTGGGTTTTCATGCTGTCAGAACATTTCATACATTAATCGGGGTATTTCATCCAAAAAGGGCTGGAAAATTTGGCATAAGTTTTCCCGATGTGTTAACTTTGCATCATCAAATCAAAACAATAAATTATTCATTCTTTAAAACTTTACTATTATGGCAAACGAAGAAACTATTATCGGAGGCAACATGCAGAATGCAAACGTAGCAGGCAATGTAGCAGGTAACGCAGCAAGCAACGTAACAAGTAAGACCGCAGGCGCAGCAGCCGGCAGTTTATGGAAACCCGTGGCCATTGGTGGCGTGACCGGTATCCTGATGGGTGCTGGCAGTGTATTGGGCATGGAGGCCATTGCTGGCGAGCAACCCGCAGTTGGCCAGCAGGCTACCGATGAGGCCGCTCATCTCAAAGTGGCTCACGTGAGTGATGACATGTCCTTCTCCGAAGCCTTCGCCGCTGCACGCGCCGAGGTGGGCCCTGGTGGCGTCTTCCATTGGCACGGTGGCATATTCAACACCTATTATGCGGAGGAATGGGATGCTATGACCGACGCTGAGAAGCATGATTTTGCTGAACTTGTTCGTCCCGAGATCCCTGCCCATGACGTGAATACCGACCATATCGAGACCGCCCACGTGACCACGGTTCACCACACAGGTCACGTTGAGCACCACCATCACCATGATGCCCCTGCCGACAATGAACATCACAGCAACCAACACGAGCACGAGGTTGCTCACAACCAGCACGCCAACGATGACGACGTGTCGGGCTTTGAGCAGGACGGTGTGCGCATCGTTGGTCATGCCACGACCGACGAGGGCCACGTGGTCGTAGCCTATGATGCTGACGGTGACAACCAGGCCGACCTTGTACTCGTAGACGTTGATGACAGCCATGGAATCAGTGGCCCCGACGTGTTGGTGGATCCCGAGGGCAATCAGATCACGGTCGAGGAACTTGTGAAACTGGATGACGGCGATGTTCCTGGCGCCGGTGACGAAGAAATCCTTGCCCAGAATCCCGATGTGGCTCCTGACGGTATGCCTGATTACATGGACGATGGTATGGCAGAGGCCTAATTCACAATAACGCACCCAAGACGATGAAACGAAGTATCATCAGCCTAATGCTGCTGCTCGCGGTGACCGTAATGCCGTTCGTGGCCGATGCACGCAACTACGTGATGTGTGTGGGGCTTAGCAAGTACCCCAAGGGCGTAAATTCGCTGCGCGTGAGTGCTAATGACGCCCGCACGATAGCCAACGTCTATGACAAGAACGGCAACAGCACCGTCTCGATTATCACCGATGGCGACGCCACTCGCGATGCGGTGATATCGGCGATGTCACGAGCCTTTGCTAACGCAGGCCCCAACGATGCAGTGATTTTCTTCTTCAGTGGTCATGGAACCAAAAAGGGCCTCGCTTGCTATGACGGCGTGCTGTCCTTCGACCGCATCCTCGAGATTATGAAGAAGTGCCCCGCACGCACCAAGGTAGTTATTGCCGACGCCTGCTACGCGGGCAAGATGCGCGGCTCCAAATCATGGCAGCGTGCCGTGAAGAACGAGGACGTGATGTTCTTCCTCTCGTCGCGCTCCGATGAGAAGTCGCGAGAGTCGCGTTATAGCAACAGCATGTTTACCATCTACTTGGAGCGAGGCCTGCGCGGCGGTGCTGATGTCAACCGTGACCGCTCGATATCGGCTCGCGAGATCTACGACTTCTGCCACGACGGTGTCATCAAGTCGACTAACGGAGCCCAGCATCCAGTAATGTGGGGCAAATTCAACGGCAATATGCCAATTATTACCTGGAACCAGAACACCAAAGAATACAACAATGAGCAAGACGATTAAAGCCAAATGCCCGGGATGTGGAGTCATCCTCGAGGTCACCAACGTTAATAATGAACCACAGCGCCAAATCCAGTGCCCCAACTGTGGCAAGAACCTGCTGGTGCCCTTCTATGTGGTGAAGAATGATAACGAAGCGCCCACTGAACTGTCATCCAGCCCCAAACGCAACGAGTACCATACCCAACTCGCTGATTACAAGGAGACCTTGCAGATGTGTTGTGCGCTCACGTGCAATGGAATGAAGTATCCCTTGAAGGTGGGTGCTAACCGTGTCGGTCGCAGGGCTCAGACCCAGCAGGCCGATGTCCCCCTCAACACCAACGACATGTACATGAGCCGTGAACACGTGATCATCAATGTCGCAAACCTGCAAGGCCACATGAAGGCCGATATCGCCAACTACAAGAACAAGAATGCTACGCTGGTCAACGGTGTGCCCTTAAAGGCGGGCGACTCTATCGTCCTTCATCACGGAGACCGCATCCAGATGGGTGACACCACGGTGGTTTTTGTCATCGAGCCCATGGCTCCCAGTTGGCAGAACACCACGATGTGATAACAATAGATTTAGGCGACCTTTGAGGGAACTGCTTTTCGTTAGCACAACCTCAAGGGAAAACCTGACCACTACTCATTAACATTACCACTATGATTATCAAGATTAAACAGCCGCAGGCCATTTGGGATGAGGGCCAGCGAGGCAATCAAGAGGATACCATCTTCCCCGCGTTGGGCAAAGCCACTTCCGATGACCGCCTGTTCGTCGTGTGTGATGGTATGGGCGGCCATGAGCACGGCGAGGTAGCCAGCGGTGAGTTTACCAAGGGCATTGCCGACTACTTTGCTCGTAACATTGACCCCGCCGAGCCGTTCCGCGATGAGATGCTTGCCAACGCCATCGCCTATGCCTATCAGATCCTTGATAAGGCCGATGACGGCAACTACAAGAAGATGGGCACGACGCTCACGCTCATCTATATCCACCATGGTGGCGTGACGGCGGCGCACATTGGCGACAGTCGCATCTATCACATTCGCCCCGGCAAGGAAATCCTCTACGTCAGCCGTGACCACTCGCTCGTTTTCGACCTTTACCAGAGTGGTGAGATTTCCCTTGAGGAGATGAAGAACTATCCCCGCAAGAATGTCATCACCCGCGCCGTTCAGCCTGGTGAAGAAAACCGTGTCAGGCCCGATGTTATCCACATTACCGATATCGAAAAGGGCGATTACTTCTATCTGTGCAGCGACGGCATGCTTGAGCAGATGGAAGATGACGAGATTCTGCGTCTGTTCTCATCGAATGAGAGTAACGAGGTCAAGCGTCAGCAACTGATTGATGCCACTAAGGGCAACAGTGACAATCACAGCGCCTATCTGATTCAGGTCGAGGATGTGCAGCGTGAGCAGGCCGATAGTCTGATTACCGGTAATGAGGAGAAGACGTCGCGATATAACGCCCTTAACATCAAACCCGCTGTGATTGATGCCGTGCCGTCTAACGAGGGTGTTGTTGTGGTGCAGCAGGCCCCCGTTCAGGCAGAACCTGTTGCCCCTGTTCAGGCAACCCCGGTGCCTTCACAGCCTGTTAACGAGTCAAAACCCGAGCCCGTCATTCCCCTGCAGTCCGAACCCGTTGCTCCACAGCAGCCTGAACCAATTGCTCAGCAGCAACCCGAGCCTGTGGTCAAGGAATCGCAGCCTGCCAGTCAACAACCTGCTGCCGAGACCGTGCCGTCTCGCAAGCCTTCATCGCGTGTGTGGATCCTAGTGCTGCTTGCGTTGGCAGCAGTTGCCGTGGTCGCTTATCTGATGTTGAGCGACCGCAACAAAAAGGAAGATGCCGCCAATACTGGCAACGACACGATTACCATGCCCGTCGAACCCAAACGTAATGAAGTGTGGGAAGTGAAACCTGAACCTCCCAAAAACATCGAGCGCCACATCCAGCAAGAGAGTCAGCAACGCGAGCAACCTCAGCCGCAACAACAGCAACAGGCTAATCAACCTCAGCCGCAACAGCAACAGGTTGAGAATCCTGCTGGTCAACAAGGCCAAACAGATCCCAATATTATAAGAAGAGGAGGGAAACAGATGGGAAAGCCGCGACTGCAACCTTCCACACCCCCAGTGCGTAGTGACGAAACTTCAGATACAACATCTGCTTAACCTTAAAAGCCTATGGCGAGTGATAAACATATCAACCTAGAATCAATGTTGCCGACAGGATCTATCCTGCACGGCAACTACCGTATAGACGGCTATCTGTCCAGTGGCGGCTTCGGCAACACCTACGTGGCAACTCACATCCTTTTCAATGAGACCTATGCCATCAAGGAGTTCTTTATGAAGGATATCTCTGAACGCGGCAGCGACAGCAGCAGCGTCAGGGTGAGCAATGCAGGAAAGACCGAAGAATTCAATGCGCAACTGGAGAAGTTCAGAAAGGAGGCACTGCGCCTGCGTAAACTCCATAACGTGCATATTGTCAGGGTGTATGACCTGTTCAATGAGAACGGTACATCCTATTATGTTATGGATTTCATCAATGGCGAGAACCTCAAGGAGCGCCTCCAGCGTACCGGCCAACCCATGGCTGAGTCAGAAATCCGTAAAGTGCTCGACCAGGTGCTTGATGCGCTCCAGGAGGTGCATGGCCAGGGATTGTGGCACATGGACCTCAAGCCTGCCAATGTGATGGTGGATAAGTCGGGCGTCGTCAAACTCATCGACTTCGGTGCCAGCAAGCAGTTCAATTCTGACACGGGAGGAGCCATCTCTACTTCGGCCGTGGCCTATACCAACGGCTATGCGCCCCGTGAGCAGATGGAGAGGAGTTATGATAAATTTGGCCCTTGGACCGACTTTTATGCCTTGGGTGCCATGCTTTACAACCTGCTCACACTCAAGCATCCGCCCATGCCTGGTGACATCGATGACGATACCAGCCCCGACAAGCATGAGGCCTTGCCCATGCCTGCCAAAGTGAGTCCGCTGATGCGTGGCTTGGTGCTTTGGCTCATCAAGACCAACCGCAAGCAGCGACCGCAGAATGTACAGCAGATCAAGGAGTTCCTGAATCCTCCCACTCCCAACCAGACTCCGCCACCAGTCATTGACTTTGACCAGAAAGCCTTGGTGCTTAATGTGATGGGCAAAGGAACAATTATGGTGTTTCTCGATGGTAGACCGATTCAAGTGCCCTGCAAACTCCAGCCGCAGATGCGTGAGATGACCTACCATGTCACTGCCACGGCCCAGGCTAATGGAGCAGTAAGAAGCGAGGAAGTGGGAATGATGATAGTGGTGCCGGCCCTTAAACAGACTGCTGCACCAACCATCAGTTTCGATCCTAAAAGTTTTACGCTCAATGCGTCGGGCAAAGGGACGGTTAAGGTCTATCTTGACGGCAGGGAGATAGAAGTGCCCTGCACCTTCCCGCAACAGATGCGGGAACAGTCCTTCAATGTCACCGCTACCGCCCAGGTCGATGGTGAAGTGAAAAGCGAAGAAGCGCACCTGCGTGTGGTTGTTCCTGCACTGCGTCAGACGGCCGCTCCATCCATTAACTACGATGCGAAGACGTTCACGCTCAACGTGACAGGAAAGGGAGAACTTCAAGTGCTGCTCGACGGCAAGAAGATTCAAGTACCTTATACATTCAAGCAGCAACGCCAGGAACAGTCCTTCAATGTCACTGCTACCGCCCAGGTCGATGGTGAAGAAAAAAGCGAAGAAGCGCATCTGCGTGTGGTCGTTCCCGCACTGCGCCAAACGGCCGCACCCTCCATCAATTATGATGCAAAAGCCTTCACGCTCAACGTGACAGGAAAGGGCTCAGTTCAAGTGTTACTCGACGGCAAGAAGATTCAAGTGCCGTACACGTTCAAGCAGCAACGCCAGGAACAGTCCTTCAATGTCACCGCTACCGCCCAAGTCAACGGTGAGTTGATGAGCGAAGAGGCCCGCCTGCGTGTGGTCGTTCCTGCATTACGCCAAACTGCCGCTCCATCCATCAACTTTGACCCGAAGACATTCACACTCAACGTGACAGGAAAGGGCTCAGTTCAAGTATTGCTCGACGGCAAGAAGATTCAAGTACCTTACACGTTCAAGCAGCAACGCGAGGAACAGTCCTTCAATGTCACCGCTACCGCCCAGGTCAACGGTGAGTTGATAAGCGAAGAGGCCCGCCTGCGTGTGGTCGTTCCTGCACTGCGTCAGACTGCCGTCCCTGTCATCAACTATGACGCGAAGACGTTCTCGCTCAACGTGACAGGAAAGGGCGCAGTTCAAGTATTGCTCGACGGCAAGAAGATTCAAGTGCCCTACACGTTCAAACGGCAGAAGCGTGCGATGACCTATCAAGTTACCGCAACGGCTCAGGATAAAGATGAACTGAGGAGCGAGACGGCAACACTTCAGGTCAGTGTTCCTGCCGCTGTGGTCGTGCTGCCTGCTACCGACGAGACCCAGGTCAAGACCGAGTCCCAAGCCGCAACCAAACTCCAGCCGGAACCTACGAATGAGCCTGTAACCGTGGTTAAACCTGAACCTGTAAAAGTCGTCCACGAATACGAAACTGACTCTCAAACCGAATCCAAACCCCGCAAGTTATGGCCTGTCATTCTTGCTGCTTGTGCCGGTTTGCTGCTCGTGGTGGGTGGTTATGCGCTGTTACACAATAGCGATCCAACGCCAACTCAGTCAGATGAGGAGGTCAACAAAGAGGCTGTCGAGGCTGCCGCCGAAGAGGTTGCCGAGCAGTCGAAGGTCGTTGTGGAGAACAAGCAAGTCGTTATTCCGCTTTGTGCCGATGGTACATCCTGCACCTACTCTGGTTCTGTCGATGCTGACGGGATGCCCGACGGTGACGGCACGGTGGAGTTTGATAACGGTGAAAGGCTCGAAGGCAGTTTCAAGAATGGCAATGCCGACGGTGATAATTGCAAGTACTACTTCAAGAGCGGTGACAAGTTTGAGGGTACGATACAGAATAATGTGTTTGTGAAGGGGCGTTACTCCCTACCTGATGGATCCTACTTCGATGGCACATTTGAGAACAATCGCCCAAAATACGGAACATGGTATAACAAGAACGGTAAGGTAATCAATAAAATAGGATAACCTAATAAGTAGAAAGAACAATGAAAAAGACAATATTTGTCCTATTGGCACTGCTGGTGTTGGCATCAGCAGCCATGTTGGCTACGGCCCAAGTCAAGCAGCAGAAATGCCCCACTTGTGGCAAGTCATACAGCGAGTGCCCGAACAAATTCAAGCACCCAAAGCAATCGACCCCGACAAGCAATAAAGGCAAGAAGCAGGCTGTATCGAAGAAAAACTCAACCAATGGCAAGGTCACAGGCGGTAGTCAGAAATCCAAGAGAGTTTCTGGTCAGAAAGATAACAAGACCGGTAATGAAGACCGTCACGAGACCAAACCTCAAAAAGAGGAAACCGTCATGGAGAGGTCCATTGAGCAAAAGCCTGTTGAGCAAAAGCCCGCTGAGCAAAAGCCCGCCAAGAAGAATGACTCCGAGAGGATATACTCTTCAGTAGAGCAGATGCCCCAGTTCCCTGGTGGCGATGCTGCACTGATGAGGTATTTGGGTTCACACCTCCAATATCCGCCAGAGGCAGCCAAAAAGAATATTCAAGGTAAGGTCATCCTGCAATTCGTTGTAGAAAAAGATGGTCGAGTAGGTGAGGTGAAGGTTGCCCGTTCAGTGGACAAGGACCTCGATCAGGAAGCAATCCGTGTCGTTAAGTCGTTGCCCAAGTTTACCCCGGGCCGCCAGAATGGTCAGGTCGTGCGTGTATGGTACACCCTGCCTGTGACCTTCAAGCTTCAGGGCACCAACTAAATTTAATGTCATGTGGCTGACAACTGTGCCGCCAATGCTTCAGTCTCTTATCAGGTTGATTTAAGACTACTCCAGTTAAAGATAGAACCATAAGAATGACAATGAAAAAGACGTTACATATCCTATTGTCGCTGTTGGTGCTGGCATCAGCATCCATGGTGGCTACAGCCCAAGTTCCGCAGCAGAAATGCCCCACTTGCGGCAAGCCATACAGCGAATGCCCTTACAAATTCGAGCACCCTACAGCGCCAAAGAAGTGCTCAACTTGTGGCAAGACCATCGACAAGTGCCAATACAAAGGCAAGCACCCGGCTAAATGTAAGACTTGTGGCAAAACCATCGACAAATGCCAATACAAAGGCAAGCACCCGGCTAAATGTAAGACTTGTGGCAAAACCATCGACAAATGCCAATATAAAGGCAAGCACCCGGCTAAATGCAGTACCTGCGGCAAGACAGTGGACAAATGCCAGTACGGTGGCAAGCATCCCAAGTGCTCAACTTGCGGCGAGGTCATAGAACAATGCCAATATGGAGGTTATCATCCGAGATGCTCAACCTGTGGCAAAATAATCGATGATTGTCAATATCGGGGCGCACATCCGAAATGCTCAACTTGCGGCAAAGTTATCGAGAATTGTCAATACGGTGGCAATCACCCATCCGAGCAAGAATTGCGACTCAACCGGATGCTTAGTAAACTCGAAGATAATATGGTGAAAGTTGATGGCGGAACGTTTATGATGGGCTCTGATGATAAAAATGCGGGATATACTGAGAAACCCGCTCATCAGGTAACACTAAGTAGTTTCTACATCTGCAAGTATGAGGTGACACAGGAATTATGGCAGGCGGTAATGGGCAACAACCCAAGCAATTTCACGGGCAACTTGAGCCGTCCTGTGACATTTGTTTCGTGGTATGATTGCCAAAAATTCATTACCAAACTGAACCAGTTGACGGGTAAACATTACCGCCTTCCGACTGATGCGGAATGGGAGTATGCTGCTCGTGGCGGTAACCGCAGCAATGGCTACATGTACAGTGGTAGCGATAAAATCGATGATGTGGCATGGTGCAAGGATAGCGATGGTGGTATAACGCACCCCGTTGGCACTAAGAAGGCTAACGAGTTGGGCCTGTATGACATGTCGGGTAATGTATGGGAATGGGTTCAGGACTGCTATGATAGCTATAGTAATAAATCGCAGACGAATCCTACTGGCCCCGCTACTGGCACTTATCGTGTGAACCGTGGTGGAGGCTGGTCGGATTCCGCATGGCTCTGCCGTGTGTCGTATAGAAGTAACATCCGGCGTCCGGAACATCAGTTTGGTAACCTTGGTTTCCGGCTTGCTGCCAGTTCACTTTAATGATTGAATGTTAACTGAATAACGATATGGCACAGACATTACAACCGGGGACGCCGCTGCAGGGCGGCAAGTATGTGATTAAGCAGGTGCTGGGGCAGGGTGGCTTCGGCATCACTTACCTGGCCGAGCAGGTTTCGCTCGGCCGCGACGTTGCCATCAAGGAGTTCTTCATGCGTGACAACTGCCTGCGTGACGGTCAGACCAGTGCGATGACTGTGCCCACGACGGGCAGTGCCGCCCAGGTGGCGCAGTTCCGCAAGAAGTTCCACAAGGAGGCACGCACGCTGGCCGGCCTCGACCACCCGCACATCATCGGTGTGATCGACGTGTTTGAGGAGAACAAGACCGTCTATTACTCGATGCCCTATATGCCGGGTGGGTCGCTCAAGGCCCTGGTGGAGCGCGAGGGTGTGTTGGACATGGATAGCGCGATGCGCTACATCCGTCAGATTTCCAGTGCCTTGCAGTATATGCACGACAAGTGCCACATCTGCCACTACGACATCAAGCCCGACAATATCCTGCTTGACCGCAACGGCAATGCCGTGCTCATCGACTTTGGCATCAGCAAGAACTATGACGCCCAGGGTAATGCCACGAGCACGACCCCGATAGGCCTGAGCCAGGGCTTTGCGCCCGTCGAGCAGTACCAGGGCATCGAGGGCTACTCGCCCGCAAGCGACGTGTATGCCCTTGGGGCCACGCTCTACTATCTGCTTGAGGGGCAGCGGCCTCCCACCGCCGTCTCTCGCGTGAGTGGCACCAGGATGGATTATCCCGTGCCCGTTCCGCAGCCTGGGCGGGCTCTCATCGAGCGCGCCATGACCATCAGCATAGCCGACAGGCCCTCAAGCGTAGCCATGTTCCTGGCCGACCCCAAGGCCCCGCTCGATGAGCAGACAGAGCCTCGCCCCGAGATGGCTCTGCTTGTCGACGAGGAGACCGTTCCCCTCCAGCCTGTCCCCGAGAAAACAAAACCCAAGGGCGAGAAGACAAAACCCGCCCGCGAGAAGCCTAAGTCCGCCCGCGAGAAGCAGGTTGAGACCGTCATCGATCCTAAGCCCAAAAGCAACCTCAAGGTGATGCTCCTATCGGCCTGTGCGGGGCTGGTACTGATAGGGGGTGGATACGCCATCTATCACAGCAGCAACAATCACCCCGACGAGCCGGTTGCCGCCTTCGAGACCGAGGCCACTGAGAGCCCTTCAACAAGCGAACTCAAGGTGACTTCGATGCATGTGGAATCATCCAATGGTAGTTATACTTATACGGGTGAGATTAATGAAGACAACTTGCCTGATGGAAAGGGCTCCGCATTTTTTGATAACGGCGACAAATGCGAGGGCACGTTTGAGACCGGCAAGATCTCGGGAGACAACATCCGTTACACCTATGCCAACGGCGACACCTTCGTCGGCTCGTTCAAGAATGATGAGCCCTACGAGGGACGTTTCACCCTTGCCGCCGACGGCTCTTATACCAGGGGCTTGTTCTCCGACATCAATGCCGGCAAGACCACCTGGTATGACAAAAACGGCAACAAACTGTAGATTTGGCAATTTATTCAAGTTTCTAAAGTGGCCGAACCACTTTAAAAACCTGAGGTTAAAGGATAAAGTTTAATGGTTAAAGATGGACAGTGAAACGACTGATGATAGCACTTGCTGGAAATTTTTCGGTTTTTCAAGAGACAAGTCATTATCCTTTAACCCTTAAACATTAAGCAGTGAGCAAGTTATCTACTCGCGAAACTTAAATTAAACAATTGAAATGATGAAAAAATATCTTGTACTCTTATTGATGATGGTGCTGGTGGCAAGCACCACAACGATGGCGCTGCCCCCCGTCAAGGTCACCAAATGTGCCACCTGCGGCCTCCCCATTGGCCGCTGCCAGTACAAAGGCAAACACCCGAAGCCCAAGAAAGAGACTTCGAAACCCAAGAAGGAGACTTCTAAGCCCAATCGTGGCAGCGGCAACCAATCGACCCCCACCCGCTCTGCTGGCATGACGCAGGCTCAGCGTGACCAAGTACTGCGTGACCTTGAGGCCAACATGGTGAGGGTCGAGGGCGGCACACTCATGATGGGCGCGACGAGCGAACAGGGCAGCGATGCCTTTAGTAACGAGAAACCCTCCCATCAGGTGACCTTGTCGGGGTTCTACATGTGCAAATATGAGGTGACCCAAGAACTGTGGCAGGCCGTGATGGGGACGACAGTCCGCCAGCAGCGCGACAAGGCGAATCCATCTTGGCCGCTTCGCGGCGAGGGCGCAAACTATCCCATGTATTGCATCTCGTGGGAGGAATGCCAGACGTTTATCGGTAAACTGAACCGGTTGACGGGCAAGCAATACCGCCTGCCCACCGAGGCCGAGTGGGAGTATGCCGCCCGTGGCGGCAACAAGAGCCGCGGTTACAAGTATGCTGGCAGCAACACGCTGGGCGATGTGGCGTGGTATGAATCCAACAGCGGCAGCACGACCCATCCCGTGGGCCAAAAGTTACCCAACGATTTGGGCCTGTACGACATGAGCGGCAACGTGGGGGAGTGGTGTCAGGACTGGTTTGGCGATTACGGCAGCGGCTCTCAGACCAACCCGACGGGCCCCTCAACGGGCTCTCTCCGTGTGAGCCGTGGTGGCAGTTGGGGCAGCATCGCCGGGTTCTGCCGCGTGTCTATCCGCGACCGCTATGCGCCGGTTAGCCGCCTCAGCTACCTCGGCTTGCGCCTCGCCCTTTAGTTTCTACCCTGTGAAATAAAGTTGACTTATGAAAAAATATCTTGTACTCTTATTGATGATGGTGCTGGTGGCAAGCACCACAACGATGGCGCTGCCCCCCGTCAAGGTCGACAAATGCGCCACCTGCGGCCTCCCCATTGGCCGCTGCCAGTACAAAGGCAAACACCCGAAGCCCAAGAAAGAGACCTCGAAACCCAAGAAGGAGACTTCGAAACCCAAGAAGGAGACTTCTAAGCCCAATCGTGGCAGCAGCAACCAATCGACAACCACCCGCTCTGCTGGCATGACGCAGGCTCAGCGTGACCAAGTACTGCGTGACCTTGAGGCCAACATGGTGTGGGTCGAGGGCGGCACGTTCACAATGGGCGCGACGAGCGAGCAGGGCAGCGATGCTTCCGAAACTGAACGGCCCTCCCATCAGGTGACCTTGTCGGGGTTCTACCTGTGCAAATATGAGGTGACCCAGGAACTGTGGCAGGCCGTGATGGGGACGACAGTCCGCCAGCAGAGCGACAAGGGGAATCCATCTTGGCCGCTTCACGGTGAGGGCTCGAATTATCCCATGTATTACATTTCTTGGGAAGATTGCCAGATGTTTATCAATAAACTGAACCACATGACTGGCAAGCAATACCGCCTGCCCACCGAAGCCGAGTGGGAGTATGCCGCCCGCGGCGGCAACAAGGGCGGCGGTTACAAGTATGCTGGCAGCAACACGCTGGGCGATGTGGCGTGGTATAAATCCAACAGCGGCAGCACGACCCATCCCGTGGGACAAAAGTCACCCAACGAGTTGGGCCTATATGATATGAGCGGCAACGTGTTGGAGTGGTGTCAGGACTGGTATGGCGATTACGGCAGCGGCTCTCAGACCAACCCGACGGGCCCCTCAACGGGCTCTCGCCGTGTGCGCCGTGGTGGCTTTTGGAACCCGCCAGGTTCTGCCGCGTGTCTAACCGCATCGTCGACTCGCCGATTCGCCGCAGCAGCGACCTCGGCTTGCGCCTTGCCCTTTAGTTTCTACCCTGTGAAAAAAAGTTGACTTATGAAAAAATATCTTGTACTCTTATTGATGATGGTGCTGGTGACAAGCACCACAACGATGGCGCTGCCCCCCGTCAAGGTCGACAAATGCGCGACCTGCGGCCTCCCCATTGGCCGCTGCCAGTACAAAGGCAAACACCCGAAGCCCAAGAAAGAGACCTCCAAGCCCAAGGCAAAATGCCATACCTGTGGCAAGACCATTGATAACTGCCCATACGGCGGTAAGCATCCTGCCCCCGTCAAAAACTGCTCCACCTGTGGACTGCCTGTCAACAAATGCCAGTATAACGGCACTCATCCCAAGTGCCCAACCTGCGGCCAAGTCGTCGACTCTTGCAAATTCAATGGTAATCATCCCACGGCTTTTGAGGTGTCGTTATCGAGCAACTTGAGTGATGCCACGATGTTTATTGATGGTGTTAACTATGGAACTGCGAGCGGCTCTCGTATGCTTAAACCTGGCCTTCATTCAGTTAAACTCACTGCAAAGTGCTACCACGATTTAGACACGACAATAACCGTTAATGAGAATAACACCAATTTTAAATTCTCCATGTCCCGTAAATTTATATCGGGAAGGGTTGTTGATAATAGCGGAGAACCTCTTAATTTTGGGGTTACTATTCAAGTTAGTCGCACAAACGAGATACACAATACTGGTTATGGTGGTGTTTTCACAATAGAGAATATTAAGGATGGTGATGAACTCATTGTAAACTACGAGACAATTAAGAGTGCTATAGATGGAATTTATGGAAATATTTACCAGTATAATGAAAGTTTTATTATCCAGCCTGGGCAGTCCAGCCTTGATATCATCATTGATAAGTCAAAAATGATTAAGAAACGCTCAAATGTAACATTAACAGGAACAGTCCATGATACCGAAGGGAACCCGTTAATTGGAGCGCAGGTGTGGGTAAAAGGGACAGATAGGGTGACAACAACTGGAATTTATGGCGAATATTCTATTGAGGTTAGCAGTGGTGAGTGGCTTGAAGTAAGATGTGTAGGCTATAAATCTTTAAGCAGTAAGGTACAGAATCAGAGCGTTATCAATTTCGGTTTATCTGAATCTAAATAAAATAGATTTTTACCCTATCGACTGAACGTCGCTGATTAGGCCTTGCGCCTCGCTGCGAGTTCACTTTAATGATTGAATATTAACGAAATAACAATATGGTACAGGCATTACAACCAGGGACGCCGCTGCAGGGCGGCAAGTATGTGATAAAGCAGGTGTTGGGGCAGGGTGGCTTCGGCAACACCTATGTGGCTACCCACACCTCTTTTAACGAGACTTGCGCGGTGAAGGAGTTTTTCATGAAAGGCATTAACGAGCGGGATGAACACAGCACGATGGTGCGCGTGAGCAATTCCAGCAACATGGCCGACTATGAGAAACAGCGTGAGAAGTTCAAGAAAGAGGCCATGAGGCTGTACCGGCTTACCAATCAGCACATTGTCAAGGTGCACGACCTGTTTGACGAGAACGGCACGACTTACTATGTGATGGACTACATCGACGGCGAGAGCCTCAAGGAGCGGCTCAAACGCACGGGTCAGCCGATGAGCGAGGCACAGGTGCTTGACGTTCTTGACCAGGTGCTTGATGCCCTGCAGACGGTTCATGCCAAGGGGCTGTGGCACCTCGACCTCAAGCCCGCCAACATCATGCAGGATCGAGGCGGCACGGTCAGGCTCATCGACTTCGGTGCCAGCAAGCAGTTAGATGCTGACAAGGGCGGTGCCATGTCAACCTCGGCGGTGACCTATACCAATGGTTATGCTCCCCGCGAACAGATCGAGATGCGATATGAGATATTTGGCCCATGGACCGACTTTTATGCACTCGGGGCGACTTTGTTTAACCTGCTCACGGGCGTTCATCCGCCCATCCCAAGCGAGATTGACGACGACACGACGCCCGACAAGCGCGTGGCCTTGCCCATGCCGAGCGGTGTTAGCCCACGCATGCGTGAGTTGGTGCTCTGGCTCATGAAGACGCATCGCAAAGAGCGACCTCAAAGCGTTCAGCAGATACGCGACGCGATCAACCGTCAAGCGCTCGCCAATAATGATGACACAAAAGTTGCCGATGCACTCGATGACGAGACCACCCGTTTGCCCGGTGATGACGCACCTTCTGGGACTCTTGAGCCACCCACCAAGAAAAAAGGCAAGTCGTTGGCTATGATTTTAGGAGCCTTGGCAACACTCTGCATCGTGGGCGCAGCAATATGGGCATTCAATAGGTCGACCCAACCGTCTATAGAAAAACCGATTGAAACTCCTACCGACTCATTAACGGTAACACAGCCAGAGGATACAGTTGAATTGTTCCAGCCCCCAGCAAGTTATAATGAGAAGTTACATCCGTTTTTTTGGCAACACGGTGTGGCCATCTGTGCCTACTATACGGCTGTAGATCGTGGTTTTGATAAGCGAAATGATGTAATCCATGATCGTTATCCCAATGGTTTTACTCTCAACGACTTGAATGAGGTGTATAGTGACCAAGGGCAGAAATGGGAAAAAATATACAAGCAATTTCAGTCCAAAGAGGACGATAGTGGTAGCATCTATGACCTGCAGGGGCTTGTAAAACACCATGTATGGGAACAAGTAGAGTCTGAATTGCTGAGTTTGATAGAACAGAATGCTTCCACGCCTTTCGACGCATCAAGCATCCGGCCGCCCGCAGAAGAACAGCCCGCGAAATAACTGTGATTTCACCTCGAAGATAGTCCTAATTATTGTTTGCTAATCAATACCTGTAGTGGTTTTTGCTGTGCCGTGTCGCTGTTTAGGCGGCGCGGCACGGGCTTTTTTGATGAAAAACGTACCTGCAACGGGCTGTGGAGTGAGCAGTTATCTACAAGTAGATAAAAAGTTGAGGAAAAATGGCCCGAAATTGGTGAAAAATTTCTATATTTGCAGCCTATTATAGACATAAACCGATAATTCCAAAATATAAACATTATGAACAAACAAATCACATTGCAACAAGCCGTCGAGAAAGTACAGGACGGCATGACTATTATGTTTGGCGGCTTCCTGGGCAACGGCAGTGCCACCCAGATTATCGACGCCATTGTAGAAAAAGGTGTTAAAGACCTCACTATCATTGCCAACGACACCGCCTATGACGAGGTGGCTCACGGCAAGTTGGTTTCCAACCACCAGGTGAAGAAGGCTATCGTGTCCCACACGGGTACCAACAAGCAGACGGCCTTGCAGAAGAATGAGGGCACCCTCATCGTGGAGTATGTTCCCCAGGGAACGCTGGCAGAGCGCATCCGTGCGGCAGGTGCAGGCCTGGGTGGCGTGCTGACCCCCACCGGTCTGGGCACCATCATGGCCGACGGCAAGGAAATCGTCAAGGTTGACGGCAAGGACTTCTTGCTGGAGAAGCCCCTGCGTGCCGATATCGCTTTCCTGCGCGCCAACATCGTTGACGAGTTCGGTAACATGGTATTCCTGGGCACCACCAACAACTTCAACCCGCTGATGGCCACCGCTGCCGACTATGTCGTTGTCGAGGCCGAGAAACTCGTTCCTGTGGGCGAGATTGCTCCCGAGCACGTGCACGCATCGGGCATCTATGTTGATGGCATCTACGTGGAGAAGTAATAGTTAACCGCTCTAGAATATCTAGGCAATCTAGAGCATCTAAACCATCTAGTAAAAACCTAAAAAACTGAAATGGAATACAAGACAATGATCAGACTGCGCATGAGCGCAAAGGATGCCCACTATGGTGGCAACCTGGTAGACGGAGCACACATGGTACACCTCTTCGGTGACGTGGCAACAGAGTTGTTGATTATGCGTGACGGCGATGAAGGCCTGTTCTGCGCCTATGACAATATCGAGTTCCTGGCACCTGTCTATGCCGGCGACTTCATCGAGGCCGAGGGCTGGATCGACCGTGAGGGCAACACCTCGCGCCACATGGTATTCGAGGCCCGCAAGGTGGCCCAGGCCCGCCCTGACATCTCGGCATCGGCTGCCGACATCCTCGACGAGCCCGTGGTGGTTTGTCGTGCTTCGGGCACCTGCGTGACCCCCAAGGATTGCCAGCGCAAGTAAGTATAAATGGTTCACTGTGCCGTGGTTCAGCCGCGGCCGTTTTAAAACAAACTAAAAAACTTTCAACTCAATAAATGGATAAACTGATTATCACTGCCGCCATCTGCGGCGCCGAGGTCACCAAGGAGCAGAATCCCAATGTGCCCTATACCGTCGAGGAAATCGTTCGTGAAGCCAAGTCGGCCGTTGATGCCGGTGCTGCTATCGTCCACCTGCACGTGCGCTGGGACGACGGCACGCCCACCCAGGACCGCGCCCGCTTCCAGGAGTGTGAAGAGGCCATCCTGAAGGTGTGCCCCGATGTCATCCTCATCCCCTCGACCGGCGGTGCCGTGGGCATGACGCCCGATGAGCGCCTGCAGTCCACCGACACGACCCCGCTGCCCGAGATGGCAACGCTCGACTGCGGTACCTGCAACTTCGGCGACGAGATCTTTGACAACACGATGCCCACGATGCGTGCCTTCGGCAAGCGCATGATGGAGCGTGGCATCAAGCCCGAGTACGAGTGCTTCGAGATGGGTCACCTCGACACCATCCTCAACATGGCCCGCAAGGGCGAGGCTCCCGGTGCTCCCATGCAGTTCAACTTCGTGCTGGGCGTTCCCGGTTGCACCCCCGCTACCGTGGCCAACCTGTGCTGGCTCGTTAACGGCATTCCCGCCGGTTCAACCTGGACCGTGACGGGCGTAGGCCGCCATGCCTTCCCGATGGCCGCTGCCGCTATCGCCATGGGCGGTAACGTGCGTGTGGGCTTCGAGGACAACCTTTACCTCTCCAAGGGCGTGCTCGCCAAGAGCAACGGCGAACTTGTCGAGAAGGTCGTTCGCATCGCCAAGGAGTTGGGCCGTCCCATCGCCACCAGCGACGAGGCCCGCGAAATCTTGGGCCTGCCCAAGCGCAAATAAGAAACAGAAACTAATAATCAATAATCGTTTAACACTTTAAACCAAATTAAAACAATGCAGAAACACGGAAACAGATTCGGTACGCACCGAGTAATCGAGCCCAAGGGCATTCTTCCTCAGCCCGCCAACAAGTTGGACAACAACATGGACGAGATCTACGACAACGAGATCCTCATCGATGTACAGACACTGAATATCGACTCAGCATCTTTCACCGACATCCACAACTATGCCAAGCAGCAGGCCAAGGACCCCAACAACGAGGCCGAGGTGATGGAGGAAATCAAGAAGGAGATGCTCCTCAATGTCGAGTTGCAGGGCAAGCACCGCAACCGTCGCACCGGTTCGGGCGGTATGCTCCTGGGTAAGGTAGAGAAGATCGGCGACGCCCTCAAGGGCAAAATCGATCTGAAGGAGGGCGACCGCATCGCCACCCTCGTGTCGCTGTCGCTGACCCCGCTGCGCATCGACGAGATTCTCGAGATCCGTGCCGATGTTGACCAGGTGGACATCAAGGGTAAGGCTATCCTGTTCGAGAGCGGCATCTATGCCAAGATTCCCGATGACATGCCCGAGAAACTCGCTTTGAGCGCACTCGACGTGGCTGGTGCTCCCGCACAGACCGCCAAATTGTGCCAGTATGGCCAGAACGTTGTTATCCTGGGCGCCGGTGGCAAGAGCGGTATGCTCTGCTGCTACGAGGCCAAGAAGCGCGTAGGCGTTACCGGTAAGGTAATCGGCCTCGCCAACAGCCCCAAATCCACCCAGCGCATCAAGGACCTCGGCTTCTGTGACGTCGTCGAGAGCGTTGCCGGCATGACTCCCGTTGAGGTTTACGAGTTGGTTTACAAACTGACCGACGGCAATATGGCAGACACCACCATCAACTGCGTGAACGTGCCCGATTGCGAGATGACCGCAGTATTGTGCACCAAGGACGACGGCGTGGTTTACTTCTTCTCGATGGCCACCAGTTTCACCAAGGCTGCCCTGGGTGCTGAGGGTATCGGTGCCGACGTGAACATGATCATCGGTAACGGCTACACCAAGGGTCATGCCGACTTTACCTTGCAGGAACTGCGCGAGTGCCCCGAGTTGCGCAAGATCTTTGAGGAACTCTACGCTTAATTCAAGAATTTGATGCCGCGGGGCGCGTCTCATCGTGCCCCGGCGGCATAATCATTTATCATTATTATGGTAGAATCAAGAAGAAAACAATTATTTCCTGAAGTTACCGACGAACAGTGGAATGACTGGAAGTGGCAGGTGAAAAACCGCATCGAGACCCTCGAGCAACTCAAGAAATACGTGAGCCTCACCGCCGAGGAGGAAGAGGGCGTCAAGCAGACCCTCAAGACCCTGCGTATGGCCATCACTCCTTATTACCTGAGCCTCATCAATCCCGATGATCCCCACGATCCCATCCGCCGTCAGTGCATTCCTACCGGTGCCGAGACCCATCAGGCGGCTGCCGACCTGCTCGACCCGCTGCATGAGGACGAGGATTCTCCCACGCCCGGTTTGACACACCGTTATCCCGACCGCGTGCTGTTCCTCATCACCGACATGTGCTCGATGTACTGCCGCCATTGCACCCGTCGCCGCTTTGCCGGCCAGACCGATAACGAGTGCGGCATGGACCGCATCGAAAAGGCGTTGGAGTATATCCGCAACACTCCCACCGTTCGCGACGTTCTCCTCTCCGGTGGCGACGCGCTCATGGTGAGCGACAAGCGCTTGGAATACATCATCTCGGAGTTGAGGAAGATTCCTCATGTGGAAATCGTCCGTCTGGGCACCCGTGTTCCCGTGGTTTGCCCGCAGCGCATCACGCCCGAGTTGTGTGACATGTTGAAGAAGTATCATCCCATCTGGATCAATACCCACTTCAACCATCCCAACGAGGTGACGGCCGAGTCGAGCCGTGCCTGCGAGATGCTGGCCAATGCCGGTATCCCCCTGGGCAACCAGAGCGTGCTGCTGCGCGGCGTGAACGACTGCGTCCACGTGATGAAGAAACTCGTGTATGAGATCGTCAAGATCCGCGTGCGTCCTTACTACATCTACCAGTGTGACCTGTCGATGGGTCTGGAGCACTTCCGTACCCCCGTCAGCAAGGGCATCGAGATTATCGAGGGCCTGCGCGGCCACACCAGCGGCTACTGCGTGCCCACCTTCGTGGTCGACGCTCCCGGTGGCGGCGGCAAGACGCCCGTCATGCCCCAGTACGTCATCTCCCAGGCTCCCGGCAGGGTGGTATTGCGCAACTTTGAGGGCGTGATCACCACTTACACCGAGCCCACCGACTACCACAGCGACTGCAACTGCCCCGAGTGCCAAGCCGCACGTGCCAAGGAGCAGGTGGCCGCCGACAAGGCTGTGGACGGTGTGATCTCGCTGCTTGAGGGCGAGCGCATGAACATCGAGCCCAAGGCGCTGAAGCGTCATGAGCGTAACGAGGTTCGCAACAAGAAATAATTGAGAATGTCTCCGTTGGACTGTGAGGGCGCCCCAGGGTGCCTTCACAGCCGCCAGCGGAATCATCGCGTTCAGGGAGTGCCCTTCATCAATGACATATTGCGCTACGATAGCCTGTCTATCGTGGGACTGGAGAAGAACACGGGAAAGACAGAGTGTCTGAAATATGTGCTCGACCGCCTGCCCGTCAATTCCCGACGCATCGCGGTGACCTCGATAGGCATTGATGGAGAGACTGTTGACCAGGTGACCCGCACTCAGAAACCCGAAATCGTCCTGCGTGAGGGAACCTATTTCGCCACCAGCGAGGCACACTACCGCCAGCGCAGACTCGTATCGGAACTCATCGACGTGAGCGACGAGAGCACCTCGCTGGGACGGGTGGTGACAGCCCAGGCCCGCACGGGAGGCAAAATCCTCCTTTCGGGACCGTCATCGGCAACGGGCCTCAGGCGGTGGATGGGCGAGATGAGGCAGCGCTTCAACATCGACCTCGTGGTCATCGACGGCGCATTGTCGCGCATGAGTTCGGCATCGCCTGCCGTGAGCCAGTCGATGATTCTGGCAACTGGAGCCGCCTATTCGGCCAACCTGAATACGCTGGTGAGCAAGACGGCCCACGTGGTGGACCTCATCAACCTGGACCTGACCGGTGAGCGCAACCTCGAGATGCTCACTCCGCTCGAGAAGGGACTGTGGTTCATCGACAAGGACGGCGCGCTCACGAGCCTGGACACGATGACATCGTTGTCAAGGGACATCCATTTCGAGGGCATGGACAACTGCGAGACACTCTATGTGGCAGGCGCGTTGGTCGATGGTTTCCTCGAGAAGGTGAGAAAGAACCGGCAACTCAAGCAGGTGGAACTGGTGGTGAGGGATTTTACCAAGATTTTCGTCACTCCGCAGCAGTTCCGGCTATTTATCAAGGCGGGAGGACGCGTCAGGGTGCTCCAGAAGAGCAAACTCATCGCCGTCACCGTCAACCCCACGTCGCCCAGCGGCTATGTCCTTGACTCGGACACCCTGTGCGGACGGCTCAGCGAAGCCATCGGGCTTCCCGTTTATGATTTATTGAAAAACAATCAGCAGTGCAACTGAAGAATGTCATAGAATCGCCTTGCGGCTTGCGCTTTATGCTCGACCAACTGGAATTGCAGTCGGGCTTTGCGCGGCGGTGGCTCCTCGACTCGTCCATGATGACGGCCGACGAGGACATCACCCGGTGCTATGACGTGTTGCACCGTTTCTTCGACTTTGTCGGGCAGGCCGACAAGACCCGCCTCGACACCTTGCTCTTCAAGTTGCAGGGCTTGAAGGACATACGCACCACAATCAAGAACCTGCACAACCATGCCACGCTCGATGACATCGAGTTGTTCGAGGTCAAGCACCTCGCCATCCTGGCAACCGATGTGGCACGGTTGCTACATGAACATGAAATGGACCGTGTGGTAGAGATTCCCGCCCTCGACGAGGTCATCGACATCCTTGACCCCGACGGCATGAAGATCGCCACATTTTATATATATGACTCCTATTGCGCACAACTCAAGGAACTGCGCGCCCGCATGCGCCAGCATCCCGAGCAGCAGGACGACCTGATGCTCGCGGCGGGTGAACTTGAGGAAGGTGTGCGCAAGGACCTGAGCCAGCAGTTGCATCCCTTTGCAACGGCTGTTGAGCAGGCACAAATCGCATTGGCTTGTATCGATGTGAACCTAGCCAAGGCGATGCAGATGAGGCAGATGGGACTTTGTTTCCCCGTTCTGTCACCCGATGGGACGAGCCGCTATGAGGCGATGTTCCATCCGCAGGTCAAAGCGGCCCTGGCCGACCATGGCAAGGCCTTCCAGCCCGTGGACATCGGTTTCGGGCAGCATCCCACACTCATCACGGGTGCCAATATGGGCGGCAAGACCGTGGTGCTGAAGACGTTGACCCTGTGTCAACTGCTCTTCCAGTTTGGCTTCGGCATTCCCGCTGCCACGGCACGGATTGCATTGAAGGACGAGATACACTTCTGCATCGGTGACGAGCAGTCGGTCGAGAAGGGGCTGTCGTCGTTCGCCGCCGAGATGAAGAACATCGATGCCGTCATCAAGGCATCGCGCGAAGACAAGAAATTGCTGGCGTTGATTGACGAGCCCGCCCGCACGACCAACCCCACCGAGGGTGCCGCACTGGTGACAGCCTTGCTGCAGGTGCTGGCCGGCAGGGATATGAGCCTGGTCATGACAACGCATTACGATATAGAGCCGGGCGAAGCCCGTTGCCTCAGGGTGAAAGGCTTCGAGAACGGCGAGATGGATTATCAGTTGGTCGAGGTGCATGAC
Source organism: uncultured Prevotellaceae bacterium (assembly GCA_900320245.1). GTDB lineage: Bacteria > Bacteroidota > Bacteroidia > Bacteroidales > Muribaculaceae > Sodaliphilus. Next base: position 13,524 of record ONRP01000011.1, on the reverse strand, counting down.
GGCGAGGTGCCCCATGAGGCACTCAATATTGCGCAGAGTCTGGGCATTGACACTGAATGGATTGAAACAGCCAGGTCACTCATCGACGCGGCTACTGAGAATCGGAACAGTAATCATTGACACTATATACTATAACACTATAACACTATGCGAAAGAGCAAGTTAGGATTAGATTTTGAAAAAGTTGAGTATGCTAGAGGCTTGGCCAAAGGCATCGCCGAGGACGTGCAGTCCTTTGTGGAGCAATACACGACGGTTGCCGTCGAGCGCACGCTGTGCCGCTTGATGGGCATCGACGGTGTAGACGACAACGACGTGCCCCTGCCCAACGTGGTAGTGGAAGCCTTGAAGGACAAGGGCGTCTTGAACGAGGGTGCCTTGTTCTTTATCGCCAATGCCATGATTCAGACTGGCTTGAACCCCCAGCAGATTGCCGAGAAAGTTGCTAAGGACGAGTTGGACATCACCAAGGTGGTGACCCGCGACCCCAAGCAGATTGCCGATGCCCTGCAGCCCGTCATCGACGAGAGCATGACACGCATCCGCACCCGCCGCGCACGTCGTGAGCATTACCTCGAGACCATCGGCGAGGGACCCAAACCTTACCTCTACATCATTGTGGCTACGGGTAACATCTACGAGGACGTGGTGCAGGCTCAGGCAGGAGCCCGTCAAGGCGCCGACGTCATCGCCGTGATCCGTACCACGGGACAGAGCCTGCTCGACTACGTGCCTTATGGCGCGACAACCGAGGGCTTCGGCGGCACCTTCGCCACTCAGGAGAACTTCCGCATCATGCGCAAGGCGCTCGATGAGGTAGGAGAGGAGCAAGGCCGTTACATCCGCCTGTGTAATTACTGTTCAGGTCTGTGTATGCCCGAAATCGCCATCATGGGTGCATTCGAGGGCCTGGATGTGATGCTGAACGATGCCCTCTACGGTATCCTGTTCCGCGACATCAACATGCAGCGCACGCTCATCGACCAGTACATGAGCCGTATTATCAACGGCTTTGCCGGCGTCATCATCAACACTGGTGAGGACAACTACCTCACCACTGCCGACGCTGTCGAGGCCGCTCACACGGTACTCGCTTCGGACCTCATCAACGAGCAGTTGGCACTCATGGCCGGTCTGCCCGAGGAGCAGATGGGTCTGGGACACGCCTTCGAGATGGACCCGATGCTCGAGAACGGTTTCCTGCTCGAGTTGGCACAGGCTCAGATGACCCGCGAAATCTTCCCCAAGGCAACCTTGAAGTACATGCCCCCCACCAAGTTCATGACGGGCAACATCTTCCGAGGCCACATCCAGGATGCCCTGTTCAACATGATCGGCATTTGGACCCATCAGGGTATCCAACTGTTGGGTATGCCCACCGAGGCCATCCACACGCCGTTCATGAGCGACCGCTACCTCTCGATCGAGAACGCCAAGTACATCTTCAACAACATGAAGAGCATCGGCGAGGAGATGGAGTTTGTCGAGGGCGGTATCTGCCGCAACCGTGCCAAGGAAGTACTGGGCAACACCATTAAGTTGCTCGAGGAAATCACCAAGGAGGGCCTGTTCACCGCACTCGAGAAGGGTATCTTCGGCGACGTGAAACGTCCCAAGAACGGCGGTAAGGGCCTGCAGGGCGTCACCATGAAGGGTGAGAACTATTACAACCCGTTTGTGGAACTGATGAAAGGCAAGAGATAATTCAACACAACATTAAGGTTACTATATTACTATGAGCGAAGGATTATATAGCATGGAAGCCAAGGATTTTGACAAAACCTTAGACTTCACCAAGATAAAGCCCTATGGCGACACGATGAACGACGGCAAGGTGCAGTTGAGTTTCACGCTGCCCGTGCCCTGTGGCGCCGAGGCCGTTGAGGCCGCCAAGCAGTTGCTCCGCAAGATGGGTCTTGAGAACCCCAGCGTGGTGTATTACAAGGAGTTGACGCCTGGTTTCACCTTCTTCAACTGCTACGGTAGTTGCACCCACACCGTGGACTACAGCACCATCTATGTCCCCAAGGTGGAAAGTGACACGATGGACATGTACGAGACCGATGAGTACATCAAGGAGAACATCGGCCGCAAGATTGTCATCGTGGGCGCTTCGACCGGTACCGACGCCCACACCGTGGGCATCGATGCCATCATGAACATGAAGGGCTATGCCGGCCACTACGGACTGGAGCGCTACGAGATGATCGAGGCCTACAACCTGGGCTCGCAGGTGCCCAACGACGAGTTCATCGCCAAGGGCATCGAACTGCATGCCGACGCGCTGCTCGTCTCGCAGACCGTGACCCAGAAGGACGTGCACATCAAGAACATGACCGAGTTCATCGAACTCATGGAGGCCGAGGGCCTGCGCGACAAGATGATCTGCTGCTGCGGCGGTGCACGTGTCACCCACGAGTTGGCCAAGGAATTGGGCTTCGATGCCGGATTCGGCATGAACACCTATGCCGACGATGTCGCTTCATTCGTCGTGCAGGAAATGGTTAAGAGAGGAATGAAATAATTCAAGTTTTGGTAACAAAACTTGAAGTTTAGAGTATAGAGTTTAAAGTTTAGAGATTGGAGATTAGAGAATTTCTGGTCGATCATCTTGAGATAATAGAATACAATAACTTTTTAAAAACATATAATTAATCTCAAATCACTGTTTACATTATGGATAAATATCAAATGAGAGAAGTCATCGCAAAACGTGCCGCCAAGGAGTTGCACGACGGCGATGTAGTGAATCTGGGTATTGGTATCCCTACCTTAATCCCCAACTATCTGCCCGAAGGCGTTTCCGTAACCCTGCAGACCGAGAACGGTGCTATGGGTATGGGTCCCACGCCCGAAGAAGGCAAGGAGGACAAGAACCTCATTAACGCCGGTGGCGGTGCCATCACCCTGAATCCCGGTGCATGCACCTTTGACTCGGCTACCTCGTTCGCCATCATCCGCGGCGGCCACGTGAACGTGTCGTTCCTGGGCGCTCTGCAGGTTGACGAGAAGGGTAACCTGGCCAACTGGATTATCCCCGGCAAGATGGCTCCCGGTATGGGCGGTGCTATGGACCTCGTTGTGGGTGCCAAGCGCGTAATCCTCACCATGGAGCACACCCAGAAGGGTAACCCCAAAATCTTGAAGGAGTGCACGCTGCCCCTGACCGCTGCCGGACAGGTCAACATGATCATCACCGAGATGGGCGTCATGGACATCACCCCCGAGGGCATCGTCCTGCGCGAACTCCATCCCGAGTTCACTGTCGAGGATGTGAAGGCCGCTACCGCTGCCGACCTCATCATCTCGCCCGACCTCAAGCCCATGGACGTTTAATTCCTGCCGCAAGTCATGGAATACAACTTTCTCAAGATTGAGCATAACGACGGTATCACCGTCATGAAGGTCTCGGCACCCAAGTCGCTCAACGCGCTCAACTCCACGATTCTGAAGGAGATGGGCGACTTCGTCGGCTCTCTGGATGCCAAGACCCGCGTGCTCATCATCACGGGCGACGGCGAGAAATCGTTTGTCGCCGGTGCCGACATTTCCGAGATGGCCCACCTCGACGAGCCCCAGGGCTTCGAGTTCGGCCGTCTGGGTGCACAGGTGTTCCGCGCTATCGAGACGCTGCCCATCCCCGTCATCGCTGCCGTCAACGGCTTTGCGTTGGGTGGTGGCTGCGAACTGGCGATGGCATGCGACATCCGCATCGCTTCGAGCAAGGCCAAGTTCGGCCAGCCCGAGGTCGGCCTGGGCATCATTCCCGGCTTCTCGGGAACCCATCGCCTGCCCAAACTCATCGGCCAGGGCTATGCCAAGGAGATGATTTACACGGGCAAGGTAATACGTGCCGACGAGGCATTGCGCATCGGCCTGGTCAACGCTGTTTATGAGCCCGAGGAACTGATGGGCAAGGCCATGGAGATGGCCCAGATGATGCTCAAGAACGCTCCCGTGGCCATCAGCCTGGCCAAGCAGAGCATCAACGAGGGCTATGACCTCGATGCCGATGGTGCCATCGGTCTGGAGAACAAACTTTTCGGCAAGTGCTTCGCCACCAAGGACCAGAAGGAGGGCATGGACGCTTTCCTCAACAAGCGCAAGGCCGATTTCGTAGGAGAATAAACAACATTAATTAATAAAAACAGAACAGATTATTATGAAAATTTGTGTTATTGGAACAGGTACAATGGCTAAGGGTATCGTCAAGGCTTTTGCAGCCAAGATGCCCGTGGTTATGAAGAGCCGCACCCAGGAGAGCCTCGACAAGGCAATGGCTTCAATCTCCAAGGGCTATAACAAACTCGTCGAGAAGGGCAAAATCACCGAGGATGCCATGAAGGCTATCCTGGCTAACATCACCACGACGACCGATTATGCCGACTTTGCCGATGCCGACCTCGTTATCGAGGCTGCTGTCGAGAACATGCAGTTGAAGAAGGATGTGTTTATGGAACTTGACAAGATCTGCAAGCCCGAGACCATCTTCGCCACCAACTCGTCGTCGCTCTCAATCACTGAGATTGCCGCTTGCACCAGCCGCCCCGCACAGTTCATCGGCTGCCACTTCTTCAACCCCGCCGACCGCATGGCGCTCGTTGAGGTCATCAAGGGCCAACTCACCAGCGAGGAGACCGCCAAGTGCATCGTTGACCTGACCACCGAAATCGGCAAGACCCCCGTGCCCGTTAACGAGGCTCCCGGCTTTGTCGTTAACCGCATCCTGATCCCGATGATCAACGAGGCAGTGGGCATCCTGGCCGACGGTATCGCCAGCGCCGAGGACATCGACAAGTGCATGATGCTGGGTGCCAACCATCCCATGGGACCCCTCGCACTGGCCGACCTCATCGGTAACGACGTGAACCTGGCTATCATGGAAGTGCTCTACAACGAGTTTGGCGATCCCAAGTATCGTCCCCACCCGCTGCTGCGCAAGATGGTTCGTGCTGGACTGCTCGGCCGCAAGACCGGTGAAGGTTTCTACAAGTATTAATGATTAAGTTGATAGTTTTAAGTTGTGAGTTTTAAGTAGTATTACCTATACATATCATACCTACAACTAAAAACTAAAAACTAAAAACTTAAAAAGAGAATATGGATTTTAGTTATTCTAAGACTGAACAATTGTTCCTGCAGATGGTTCGCTCGTTTGCAGAGAACGAGGTGAAGCCTCTTGCTGCCGAAGTGGATGAGCAGGAGCGTTTCCCCATCGAGACTGTCCAGAAGATGGGCAAACTCGGCATGATGGGTATTCCTGTCCCCAAGCAGTATGGCGGTGCCGGCGGTACCGTGCAGATGTATATCATGGCTGTTGAGGAACTCTCCCGCGTGTGTGCCACCACGGGTGTTGTCCTCTCGGCCCACACCTCGTTGTGCATCGCTCCCATCATGGAGAACGGCACCGAGGAGCAGAAGATGAAGTATCTGCCCAAACTCGCTTCGGGTGAGTGGATTGGCGCCTTCGGTCTGACCGAGCCCAATGCAGGTACCGATGCTGCCATGCAGCAGACCACCGCTGTTGACGCCGGTGACCACTGGGTGCTCAACGGCTCCAAGATCTTCATCACCAATGCTTCCTATGCCAACGTGTTCATCGTGATGGCTATGACCGACAAGTCGTTGGGAACCAAGGGTATCTCGGCCTTCATCGTCGAGAGGGACATGCCCGGTTTCTCCATCGGCAAGAAGGAGTTGAAGATGGGTATCCGCGGCAGTGCTACCTGTGAGTTGATTTTTGAGAACTGCATCGTGCCTAAGGAGAACCTCCTCGGCCCGCTCGGCAAGGGTTTCAACATCGCGATGAAGACCCTGGACGGCGGCCGCATCGGTATCGCTTCCCAGGCCCTCGGCATCGCCCAGGGCGCCATGGACGAGACCGTGAAGTACACCAAGGAGCGCAAGCAGTTCGGCCGCGCTATCGCCAAGTTCCAGAACACCCAGTTCCAGATGGCTGACCTCAAGACCAAGGTCGAGGCTGCCCGTCTGCTCGTGCGCAGTGCTGCCTGGAAGAAGGACATGGGCCTGCCCTACAGCGCCGATGCCGCTATGGCTAAACTCTTTGCCGCCGAGACTGCAATGGAAGTGACGACCAAGGCCGTTCAGTTCCATGGTGGTTATGGTTACACCCGTGAGTATCCTGTTGAGCGCATGATGCGTGACGCCAAGATTACCGAGATCTACGAAGGTACGTCCGAGGTACAGCGCATGGTCATCGCCGGTCATTTATTTAAATAAATAAGGAGGACAGAATATGAATATTATAGTTTGTGTAAAACAAGTTCCCGATACCACCGTTGTCAAGATTGACCCCGTGAAGGGTACTTTGATTCGTGAAGGTGTTCCCAGCATCATGAACCCCGATGACAAGGGCGGCCTCGAACTCGCTTTGAGACTCAAAGACCAGTTTGGCGCCAATGTCACCGTTATCTCGATGGGACCGCCCCAAGCCGATGTCATGCTGCGTGAGGCCCTCGCTATGGGTGCCGACCGTGCCATCCTCCTGAGTGACCGCAAGTTTGCCGGTGCCGACACGCTGGCAACATCCTACGCGCTGTCAGGCCTGTGCCGCGTGCTGGACTATGACCTCATCATCGCTGGCCGCCAGGCTATCGACGGTGACACCGCACAGGTGGGTCCTGAACTCGCCGAGCATCTGGGTCTGCCCCAGATTACCTATGTTGCCGACGCCAAGGTACTTGACAACGGCAACCTGCAGGTGGACAAGGAGAACGAGGACGGTGTCCAGGTTCTCGAGGTCGAGGGCAAGTGCCTGCTGACCGTGTTGGCTTCGGCATTTGACGCCCGTTACATGAGCGTGAGCGGTATCATGGAGGCCTACGACAAGGAAGTTGAGGTCTGGAGTGCCGACAAGATTGATGTCGAGGAAGGCAAGTTGGGTCTCGCCGGCTCGCCCACCAAGGTGTTCAAATCGTTCCCCAAGGCTATGAAGGCTCCCGGTGAGGTTCACGAGGTGACCCCCGAAGAGGCTGTTGAACTCATTGTTAATCAACTGAAAGTTAAACACATTATCTAAAAGAGTTTTAAGTTTTAAGTTGTAAGTTTTAAGTACAATTACCTTCTTCAGGCGATACATATTATACTTACAACTAAAAACTAAAGACTTAAAACTGAATATTATGGATAAGAAAGATTATAAGAACGTATTCGTTTTTGCTGAGCAGCGCGAAGGTGTTATCCAGTCCGTTGCACTCGAACTTTTAGGTAAGGCCCGTGACCTGGCCGATGCTCTCGGCGAGAAGGTGGTTGCCATGCTCCTCGGCGAAGGTATCAAGGATCAGGCACAAATGCTCATTGAGTACGGTGCCGACGAGGTCATCGTTGTTGACGCTCCCGAGTTGAAGGACTTCCTCAGCGAGCAGTACTCGCAGGCTGTAGGTCAGATTATCACCGAGCGCAAGCCCAACATCGTGCTCTATGGTGCCACCACCATCGGCCGCGACCTGGCTCCCCGCATCGCTTCTCGTCTCAAGACGGGTCTGACGGCCGACTGCACCAAACTCGAGATTGAGCCCGATAAGGACAATGAACCCGAATTCCGCATGACGCGTCCTGCATTCGGCGGCAACCTGATGGCTACCATCATCTGCCCCAACAACCGTCCGCAGATGTCGACCGTGCGTCCCGGTGTGATGCAGAAGATGCAGCGCCAGGCCGGTCGCGAGGGTGTGGTGACTGAGTTCGCTCCCAAGTTCGATGCCAGCAAGTTCAAGGTGAAACTCGTCAAGACCATCAAGGCCGACAAGCAGATGGCCGACATCGCCGAGGCCAAGATCCTCGTCAGTGGTGGACGCGGTGTTCACGACAAGGAAGGCTTTGACAAGTTGCAGGCTCTCGCCGACGTCCTCGGCGGACAGGTGGCTTCGTCACGTGCCATGGTCGATAACGGCGTGATGCCTCACGAGTGCCAGGTGGGTCAGACGGGTAAGACCGTTCGCCCCAACCTCTACATGGCTTGTGGTATCAGCGGTGCCATCCAGCACCTTGCCGGTATGGAGGAGAGCGATTTCATCATCGCCATCAACAAGGACAAGTTCGCTCCCATCTTCAGCGTCGCTGACCTGGGTATCGTGGGTGACCTCCATAAGATTGTCCCCATGCTGACCGAGCGCATCAAGAAGGAACTCGAGAAGTAATCCTTCCCGCAGGAACTAAACAAAAGTGGTGTCAAGCCTCGAGGCTTGACACCACTTTTATATTATGTCTTCACAAGATCAGGGGTGGGGGAGTTAATCCTCGTCCTGTCCGTTCTGCTTGGCGATGCGCTTGCGCTCGAGTTCGTCAAGGATGATTTTGCGCATGCGGATGTGGTTAGGGGTGATTTCCACATATTCGTCGGCCTTGATGTACTCCAGGGCCTCTTCGAGGCTGAAGACGATGGGAGGTACGATCTTCACCTTGTCGTCAGCACCGCTGGCGCGCATGTTGGTCAGTTTCTTGGACTTGGTGACGTTGATCACCAGGTCTTTCTCCTTGGTGTGCTCACCCACGACCTGACCACCGTAGACGTCCTCCTGCGGGAAGATAAAGAAGCGGCCGCGGTCCTGCAGTTTGTCGATGGCGTAGGCATAGGCTGTGCCGCCTTCCATGGCAACGAGCGAACCGTTGGTGCGGCGCGAAATTTCGCACTTCCACGGCTCGTAGTCGAGGAAACTGTGCGACATGATGGCCTCGCCGGCACTGGCGGTAAGCACATTGGTGCGCAGGCCGATGATGCCGCGCGAAGGAATCTTGAACTCGAGGTGGATGCGGTCGTTCTGGGTCTCCATCATGGTCATCTCGCCCTTGCGGCGCGTTACCATGTCAATCATCTTGCTGGAGTATTCCTCGGGCACGTTGATGCTCAGTTCCTCAATGGGCTCGCACTTCACACCGTCAATCTGCTTGATGATAACCTGGGGCTGGCCCACTTGCAGTTCGTAGCCCTCACGGCGCATCTCCTCGATAAGCACCGACAGGTGCAGCACGCCGCGACCGAACACGTTCCACGCGTCCTCGTTCTCACGCAGGGCCAGGTTCTTGTCCAACTCGCGCTGCAGGCGGTCCCAGATGTGGCGTGAGGTCACATACTTGCCGTCCTTGCCGAAGAAGGGCGAGTCGTTGATGCAGAAGCGCATCGACATGGTGGGCTCGTCGATGGCAATGCGGGGCAGTGCCTCGGGATTGCCGGGCAGGGTGACGGTGTCACCGATTTCAAAGCCATCAAGACCGATAATGGCGCAGATGTCGCCGCTGCTCACGCTCTCGACGTGTTTCTGTCCCATGCCCTCAAAGGTGCGCAGTTCCTTGATCTTCTGCTTGGATACCTCGCCATCCTTTTTGCACAGGGCCACTTCCATGCCGTCCTTGAGAGTACCGCGGTGCACGCGGCCCACAGCGATGCGACCCACGTAACTGCTGTAGTCCAGCGACGTGATGAGCATCTGGGCATCGCCCTCAATCATCTCGGGGGCGGGGATGTGTTCGATGATGGCATCGAGCACGGCGGTGATATTGTCGGTGGGCTGCTGCCAGTCATCACTCATCCAGCCTTCCTTGGCCGAGCCGAAGATGGTGGGGAAGTCCAACTGGTCCTCGCTGGCATCGAGGTTGCACATCAGGTCAAATACCATCTCCTGTACCTCGTCGGGGCGGCAATTAGGCTTGTCAACCTTGTTGATGACCACGATAGGCTTCAGTCCCAGTTGCAGGGCTTTCTGCAGCACGAAACGCGTCTGAGGCATCGGGCCTTCAAAGGCGTCGACCAGCAACAGACAGCCGTCGGCCATGTTGAGCACACGCTCTACTTCACCGCCGAAGTCGCTGTGCCCCGGGGTGTCGATGATGTTGATTTTGTAGCCATTGTAGGAGATGGACACGTTCTTGGACAGGATGGTGATGCCGCGCTCACGCTCCAGGTCATTGCTGTCCAGGATCTGCGTGCCCATGTTTTGGTTGTCGCGGAACAGATTGCCTGCCGCTAACATCTTGTCTACCAGTGTTGTCTTGCCATGATCGACGTGCGCGATGATGGCCACGTTACGGATGTTCTGCATAGTGCCTTATCAAATTTGGGTGCAAAGATAGCGCAAGACGATGACACTGCCAAATTTATTTTGGTGGCGATGGCTTTGCGGGCAAGCGGAATATGGCTTTCGGCCGTGGATTTTGGAGCCGACAGGGGTGTTGGCCAAACGGTATATCTTTGTCGTTGTATTTGTGAAATCCCGATAAAATTATGGCTAAATGATTTGTTTTTATTCAGAAAGAACGCTATATTTGCAGAGTCGTACCAGTACCGTGCTGAAATATGCTAAAAAACTTTCGATATATCGTCGGTTTGGTGGTCGCCTGCATTGCGTTGTGGTTGCCGTCGGGCAACATGAACGCCAGTGAGTTGACGGCTGAACCGGGCATGGTGGCCGATGGCACGGTCGACTTCGTTTTCTTCGGTACGCCGTTGCATGCGCCCATATTGCAGCCTGTCAAGGTGAAATCAGCAAGCGAGCACGATGTGTTCCGGGCCTGGAGTGACTATCAGCGTCTGGACATGTCTGAGGCGCTGTCGTCGTTGCGTGCAATCAGTGATGACATGGGCTTGAACGATTGGCTGGTCCTCGCGCTCGTCAGGAGTTATGCCGATGCGTTGCTGAGCAGTGGCACTCCGGTCGAGCGGGTCTTGCTGGAGCAGTGCCTGCTGGTGAACATGGGCTATGACGTGCGTCTGGCACGCACCAACAAGCAGTTGCTGCTGCTGGTGCCCTTTGAGCAGGAGGTCTATGAACGGTGTTTCGTCAAGATCGGAGGCAAGGACTATTATCTGATGTTCGATGACCTGGAGTCCGACCCTGGCGAGAAATCGGTGCTCTATCCCTGTGAACCGTCCAAGAAAGGGACGGCCGGGGGCAAGACCTTGAGTCTGCTTTTCAGTGAGGAATCGGCGTTGAATATCCCCACCGATGACGAATATGACTGTGACTTTGACGACGGCATGATCCATGTCGCCTGCAAGGTCAATCCCCGCGTGATGCAGATGCTGCGTGACTATCCGCTGATGGACTTGGAGTGTTATGCGTCCTCGGTTGTGCTGCCGCAGTTCCGTGACGCCATCGAGGGGCAGTTGATGCCGCAACTTGAGGGTATGAGCCAGTGCGATGCTGCCGATGCGCTGCTGCATTTCGTGCAGTTCGTGTTCGGCTATGAGGACGACATGAAGCAATATGGCCGTGAAAAGGTGAACTTTGTGGAGGAGAACTTCTATTATGACAAGAATGACTGCGAGGACCGTTCCGTCCTTTATGCCTATCTGGTCCATGCCTTGCTCGGGCTGGATGTGCAGTTCATCCAGTTTCCCGGTCACGATTGCACGGCAGTGCGCTTTACCGACTGCCTGACCCGGGGCAACGGCTACTACTATGGCAAAGACTATTACCTGATATGCGACCCCTCCTACATCGGTGCGCCCATCGGGCAGTGTATGCCTGAGTTCCGTTCGGTGCTGCCCGTCGTCAAGACGTTGGTCCCGGTGCTGGCTTCCGAAACCGAAGAGTCGCCGTTGGTGCCCCGCCTCGACAAGCGGTTTAATCTCTACAGCCTTTCTATAGACCATGCCCAGCAGGGCGATAATACCGAAGATAATTGAAAAAATCCAATACGTTTTTACAAGAGAAAGAGAACATGATTGCTTTAGTGACTGGCGCGACAAGTGGCATCGGTGAGGCCTGCGCGCGCAAATTGGCCATGATTGGCTACAATATGATTATTACGGGCCGCAGGGCCGACCGTCTGGATGCTCTGGCCCAGGAGTTGTCTGCTATGGGTGTTGGAGTGGTAACGCTCGAGTTCGATGTGCGTGACCGCGATGCTGCCACCGCGGCCATCCAGGGCCTGCCTGCCGAGTGGCAGGAAATCGATGTGCTGGTGAATAATGCCGGTGGCGCATGGGGCCTTGAGCCTGAGTATGAGGGCAACTACGAGGACTGGGACACGATGATCGACACCAACATCAAGGGACTGCTGACGATGACCCGCCTCATCGTTCCCGGCATGGTGCAGCGTGACCGCGGCCATGTGGTGAACATCGGCAGCGTGGCAGGCGATGCGGCCTACGGAGGCGGCAACGTCTACTGTGCTACCAAGTCGGCTGTGAAGGCCTTGAGCGACGGCCTGCGCATCGATGTGGCACACACCAGTGTGCGCGTGACCAATATCAAGCCCGGCTTGGTCGAGACCAATTTCTCGGTAACCCGTTTCCATGGTGACAAGGAGCGTGCCGACGGCGTATATAAGGGTATCCAGCCGTTGACGGGAGTCGATATTGCCGAGTGTGTCGCTTTCGCCGTGAGTGCTCCCGCTCATGTCCAGGTGGCCGAACTGCTCGTCCTCGCCACCCACCAGGCCAGCGGCAGCGTCATCCACCGCCAGTAATCATCCCCATACGATACCCACGCTAAGGCGCTAAGCCGCTAAGTTTATAATAATCATTCTTAGCGGCTTAGCACCTTAGCGTGGGGTTATGTTTGCTGGTTGGTTTCTACTTCTTCATTGCCTTGACGACCTTGCCGATGTAGAAGGAGTGATAGCCAGCAGCAAAGCCGTCGTAGAAGTTGCGGGGAATATCGTCCTTGAAGTCCTCGGGATCGAATGTGTCGGAGTAGATCTTCTTGCACTCGATGACGCATTCGGCTTCCTCATAGTAGGGAGTGCCGTTCTCGGTATAGGCCACGTGCAACCCAAGGGCTGCGGCTTTGTCGCCGTCGCGGCCGCTGTGGCTGCCCATGTAGCGCAGCACGTTCTGATCCTTGAACGTCATGATGGTGAAGTAGTCGCTGCGCTCCATGAACTCATGGGTGTAGCGCGCCTGGGCGACGTAGACGGTAACCGTGTTGGTGCTGTGACCCCACAGGGTGCCCAATCCGCCCCAACCGATGGTCATCGCATTGCTCGCATTGCGGTCGCCGGCACACACGAGCATGCCGCCGGGTTGCGAGAAGTAGTTGAAAGGATTCAGCAGGAAGTCCTCGTTGACGTTAAACTCATGGAATGCGGGAGCCGGCTCCTCGGTTTCCATCTTCTTGCCGCCATAGGTGTTGTAACTGATGTTGCCCTCGTCCCATTTGTCCTTAGGGGCCTGGGGACGCTCGGGATAACCGATGACGATGGTGCAGAAGGGGATGATGTGCTCGGGCAGGTTAACCACCTTGGCCACTTTCTCGACACGTTCAGTCACGGGATAAGTGCCCGTCCAGACGGCACCCAGGCCCATGCCTTGGGCGGCAAGGAGAATGTTCTCGGTAGCGGCTGCTACATCCTGCACCCAATAGTCGGGGACACGCGTCAAGGCTTTGGTCTTGTCGCCACAGACGACGATGGCCAGTGGTGCGCGTGCTGCCATGCCGGCGTTGGGATTGGCCTCGGCCAGTCCGTTCAGCACCTCTTTGTCGGTTACGACAACAAAGTGCCACGGGCGCTTGTCGACAGCCGACGGGGCCGCCATACCGGCGCGCAGCAGTTTCTCGATTT
>ONRP01000060.1 GCA_900320245.1 uncultured Prevotellaceae bacterium | reverse complement strand
GCTGCCCCTCGACTTGCATGTGTTAAGCCTGTCGCTAGCGTTCATCCTGAGCCAGGATCAAACTCTTCGTTGTTGTATCTTGTCTTCTTCTTTTCAGAAATAATGAAAACGCAACACTCGACTGATTTGATGCTTCCAGCCCTTGATGATTCCTGCTTATTGTGTTGTACTATGTTTCAGAATCAACGGGGACATTAAATTGTCCCTGTTCTCTTGTACTACGTCATTGTTGCAAACATGTCAAAGAACTCTTATTTGAGCCGCTCATCCCCCCGTTTTGGGGCGAAAAGCGGTGCAAAGGTATAGCCAATTTTGATACTGGCAAAATATTTTGAGGTTTTTTTTCAAGAAAAGTTATTAACAAGTGGCCAAAATCGTGTTAATAACGCATTCAACGACCTATATATCAACCTATTAACATTTTTGAAAAATTTTCAAAAAAAATTGCTGCAGCCTGTGGATTGATAAATCACAAACTGCAGCAATGATTCTGTCGCTGGCTCTATGGCAGGCTCACCCCTGGTCTTCCTTGGCATTGATGAGGAGATCAACGCCGGTCTCTCTACATATTATATTAAAGAGCATGATCTCCCGGTCATCGTCACAGGCGTCGGCATCAATGACACGCGTGAGCAGGAAGGCGGTGGCAATTTTCTGCCGGTCGCTCATCATCCTCATCATGTCGAGGGCGACGAGGCAGTTGAGTGAACGCCCCATCCGGTAGGTCTCCTCGTCGATTGCATACTCGGCACAGATGGCGTCGAACTCTTCCCGCTCTCGGGGGTCGACTTCACCGTCAATATTTATCATCTCGATGAGAAGGCTGATGACGGCGGCTTTCTGCATCGCACTGAATTGGACTGTCTTCATCGGAGTGGCGTTTTTTAGTTCTGGTTATCGTTTTGAGGATCAAAGGGCGGCGGGGTGACAGTGGTGTTGCCGGGTTGCGGCTGACGGTTGTCCTCGTCGCTGATGATTTCCTCGGTGCGGGATTTCCACTGGCGCGGACCGAAGATGCGCTCGGCATCCTCGGTGTAGATCACCTCGCGCTGCTGGAGCAGGTCGGCCAACTCATGGTGCCCGGCCTCATACTGCGTGAGGATCTGCCTTGCCCGCTGATACTGGCTGTTGATGATTTCCTGGACTTCCTCGTCGATGGTCTGGGCGCGGTCTTCGCTGTAAGGCTTGGTGATGCCGTAGGCGTCGCCCGAGGTGTCATAGTAGGAGATGTTGGGCATCTTGTCGCTCATGCCGTAGTAGGTGACCATGGCATAGGCGATCTTTGTTGCCCGCTCGAGGTCGTTGAGGGCTCCGGTATCGATGATGCCGAGGAACATGTCTTCGGCTACCCTACCCGCCATGAGGGAGCAGATCTTGTCGAGGAGTGCCTCTTTGGGCTCAATCTGCCTTTCCTCGGGCAGGTACCAGGCTGCACCGAGCGCCTTGCCCCTGGGCACGATTGTCACCTTGATGAGGGGGTCGGCGTATTTGAGGTGCCAACTAACGGTGGCATGTCCAGCCTCATGCACGGCGATGGAGTGCCGCTCCTCTTCGGTAATGACCTTGGAGCGCTTTTCCAGTCCGCCGACGATGCGGTCGATGGCATCCATGAAGTCCTGACGCTGAACGGCCTGCTTCTTGTGGCGCGCCGCGATGAGCGCGGCCTCGTTGCAGACGTTGGCGATGTCGGCACCCGAGAAGCCGGGAGTCTGGCGCGAGAGGAGGTCGAGGTCGACCGAGCCGTCGATCTTGACGTTGCGCAGGTGCACCTGGAAGATTTCCTTGCGGTCGCTCAACTCGGGCAATTCGACATAGATCTGCCTGTCGAAACGGCCTGCACGCAGCAGTGCCTTGTCGAGGATGTCGGCCCTGTTGGTGGCGGCGAGGATGATGACACCGCTGTTGCTGCCGAAGCCGTCCATCTCGGTGAGCAACTGGTTGAGCGTGTTCTCGCGCTCGTCGTTGCCGCCCAGGTTGGCCTTGTTGCCACGGGCTCGGCCAACGGCGTCGATCTCGTCGATAAAGACGATGCAGGGGGCCTTCTCCTTGGCCTGCTGGAAGAGGTCACGCACTCGCGACGCTCCGACGCCGACAAACATCTCGACGAAGTCGGAACCGGACATGGAGAAGAAGGGGACGTCGGCCTCACCGGCGACGGCCTTGGCAAGCAAGGTCTTTCCGGTTCCCGGAGGTCCCACGAGGAGCGCGCCCTTGGGTATCTTGCCGCCGAGTTGCGTGTAGTGCTTGGGATTCTTGAGGAAGTCGACGATTTCGGCAATCTCGACCTTGGCCTCGGCGAGTCCTGCCACGTCGCGGAAGGTGACCTTGTTGGCGTTGTCCTTGTCAAAAAGTCGCGCCTTGGACTTGCCGACGTTGAAGATGCCTCCACCGCCCCCTGCCCCACCCATTCGACGGAGCAGGAAAAACCAGAGTGCAACAAGCAACAGGATGGGTCCAAAGGTATAGAGTATCATCGAGAAGTCGTTGCTGCCCTCGACGTATTCCACTTCGCCGGTGAAGGTGCCGTCGGCCCGCCAGGCCTTGACGGAGTCCTCGAACTTGTCGGCACTGGGTATCTGAGAGGCGATCCTGTTGGCTGTGACGGGCGCCGCCATCCCGAAGGAGGTCTCCTGCTTGCCGGCAATGGCGGTGATCTCTTGGGCGGACAGGGTGTCTTTCAGGAGTGCTTCGGCCTTGTTCTTGGCGCGATAGATGGTGATGTTCTGCACACGCCCCTGCTGGACAATGCTCTCGAACTTGGTCCAGTTGGTCTCGACTGCCGAGGGTCCGTCCTGGTTCATCCAGAACATGGTCAACAGGAAGATAGCGATGAGTGCATACATCCAGAAGATGTTGAACTTGGGCTTCTTGTGGGTATTATTTTTATCGGCCATTGTGATGTATCGCTAAAAATGGATGAAAGTTCTCAGTCGAGGTCGGGAATCTCGTTGATGCGCGCGTCGGCCCAGAGTTGCTCCAGGTTGTAACGGTCGCGGAAGTCGGGGACGAAGATGTGGACGAAGATGTTACCGTAATCGATGATGACCCACTGGGCATTCTGATAGCCGTCGTAGTTGAAGGGCCTCTGTCCGGCATTTTTCTCGACATACTCGCGCACGCTGTCGGCGACGGCTGCCACCTGCATGGGTGTGTTACCTGTAGCGATCACGAACCCCTGTGCAGCAGCGGTTTCGATGTTGGTTAGATCGACATGGACGATGTTGCGTCCTTTCTTTTCCTGAATTGCTTCGATGATAGACTTGATCAGTTTTTCGTTTTCGTTCATATAAAAAGTCATTATTCCAAGTTGCAAAGATAATGAAAGTTTCAAGAATTGAAGAAGCAAAAGTGGTAATTTATCTAAAATGATGAGAAATAACGGGCACAGATGCAAGGCACAGCCTTGCAATACCCCGACGGGAGGACGACGGGGACGACGGCTAGCGGTGGCCAGGACGGCGGGCGGCCGAGAGGACGACGGGGGTGCTGGAGATGCAAGGCGGTGCCTTGCAATACCGAACGGGGAAGCGGCAGGGAACCGGGCACGGATGCAAGGCACAGCCTTGCAATACCCCGACGGGAGCAGCGGCATGGCCGCAGCGGAAGGGTGGCGGGGACGACGGCGACGACGACGGGGACGCTGGCGGGAGGACGGCGGGCGGGACGACGGCGGGGGTGCGGGCAAAGGGGGATGAAGGCGGGAGGGATGGGGGGTATAAAAAAACGGGCAGGTTGTCGTTTATTACAACCTGCCCGATGTCCGTTAGTCGGTTAGTTAAGCAATCTCTTCAAGCGGGATTAGATGACACCCTGCTCGAGCATAGCCTGAGCGACCTTCATGAAGCCGGCGATGTTAGCGCCCTTCACGTAGTCGATGGTGCCGTCGGCCTGAGTACCGAACTTCACGCACTGCTCGTGGATGTTCTCCATGATCCAGTGGAGTTTCTCGTCAACTTCCTTAGCAGACCAACTGAGGTGAGCAGCGTTCTGAGTCATCTCGAGACCAGAGGTTGCTACGCCACCAGCGTTGACAGCCTTACCGGGGGCAAAGAGCACGCCGTTGTTCTGGAAGAAGTGGATGGCACCGGGCTGGCAACCCATGTTGGAAACCTCGCAGCAGCACCAGCAGCCGTTAGCCTTGAGTTCCTTAGCATCGTCCTCACTGAGTTCGTTCTGGAATGCGCAGGGGAGAGCGATGTCGCAAGGAATGCTCCAAGCCTTCTTGCCGGCGGTGAACTTAGCCTTCTCGGGGAACTTGGTTGCCATATCCTCAACCTTGTTGCGGTTAGAAGCGCGCATTTCGAGCATGTAGTCGATCATCTCGGGAGTGATACCGTCGGGGATCTCGCAAACGCCGTCGGGGCCAGAGATGGCAACGACCTTAGCGCCGAGTTCGAGAGCCTTGGTGGCGGCACCCCAAGCCACGTTACCGAAGCCAGAGAGGGTGACCTTCTTGCCCTTGATGTCCTTGCCAGCGGTGCGGAGCACGTGCTCAACGAAGTAGAGCGCACCGAAACCGGTTGCCTCGGGACGGAGGATAGAACCACCCCAGGTCATGCCCTTGCCGGTGAGGACGCCAGTGTGATACTGACGAGCGAGTTTCTGATACATACCATTGAGGAAGCCAATCTCACGGCCACCAACGCCGACGTCACCAGCGGGAACGTCCTGGTCGGGACCGATGTTGTGACGGAGTTCAAGCATGAAGGCCTGGCAGAAACGCATGATTTCAGCGTCGCTCTTGCCAACGGGGTCGAAGTCAGATCCACCCTTACCACCGCCCATGGGAAGCGTGGTGAGAGCGTTCTTGAAGGTCTGCTCGAAACCTAAGAACTTCAGCATTGAGGGAGTAACGGCCTTGTGGAAGCGCAGACCACCCTTGTACGGGCCAATAGCGCTGTTGA
>ONRP01000004.1 GCA_900320245.1 uncultured Prevotellaceae bacterium | reverse complement strand
CAGCGGTAGCCAGCGCGGTAGCACGACCGTGAGGAGCCTCCTCCCAGTCCACGTCGATGTAGTTATAGGCAAACACGGCGCAGCCCACGGGCGAAACGCCTACGGTCTTCTCAGCAACACCCATTTCCTCGATGACCTGTGCAACGAGTTTGTGTACAACGCCATGGCTGCAACCAGGGCAATAGTGCATATGAACCCTATTCAGTAATTTAGGCTCAGCATAGACCTTGTTCTCAGGTTTAATGATATCGTTAAGTTCCATTGCGTTATTTACTTGTTAATGAGTTTCTCTTTCAGTACGTTCAACAGTTCGTCGGGGGTGGGCACGTTACCACCGAAGCGGCCATAGTGCTCAACCGGCATCTTGCATTCAACAGCAAGTTTCACATCCTCGACCATCTGGCCGGCGTTGAGTTCCACGCAGAGGATGCCCTTAACGTTCTTGGCGGCCTCACGGAGTTGCTTCTCGGGGAAGGGCCACAGGGTGATGGGACGGAACATGCCGACCTTGATACCCTCGGCGCGGGCCAGTTCCATCGTCTTCATGGCAACGCGTGCGGTGGTGCCGAAGGCGGTAATCAGGTAGTCGCAGTCCTCGACGTCGATGAGTTCGCAACGGGTCTCGTTCTTCTCGATCTCGCGATAGCAAGCCTGGAAACGCCAGTTGTTCTCCTCCATCTTGTCGTCGTCGAGTTCCAGTGAAGTAACGACGTTGCTGGGGCGCATGCCCTTGCGGCCGTTGACAGCCCACGGGCACTGCTCGCGGATCTCGTCATCGGTGCGGCGCGGACGCTGCTCGGGCAGGACGACCTTCTCCATAAGTTGACCGATGGTACCATCGGCGAGAATCATCGACACGCAGCGATACTTGAAAGCCAGGTCAAAGCCCAGGGCGACCATGTCGGCCATCTCCTGCACGCTGCTGGGAGCGAGCACGATCATGTGGTAGTCACCGTGACCGCCGCCCTTGCAAGCCTGGAAATAGTCGGCCTGTGAAGCGTGGATGGTACCCAGACCGGGGCCACCGCGCTGCACGTTGATCAACAGAGCGGGTACCTCGCTGGCAGCGAGATAGGACACGCCCTCCTGCATGAGGCTGAAACCAGGGCTGGAGGTAGAGGTGCAGACAGCCTTGCCGGTCATCGCGCCACCATACACCATGTTGATGGCAGCGACCTCACTCTCGGCCTGCAGCACAACCATACCAGTAGTCTCCCAAGGCATTTCTTCCTCGAGTTTCTCAAGCACCTCACTCTGCGGAGTGATCGGGTATCCGAAATATCCGTCGGCGCCGTAGCGGATCATCGCCATGGCGAGGGCTTCGTTACCCTTCATCAATGTTACTTTATCGTTCATATTGTTCGACAGTAATTTAAATGGTTAGTCACTATTAATTCTCGGACACGCGGTAAACCTCGATGCAGGCATCGGGACAAACGAGTGCACAACTCTGGCAACCGATACAGGCTTCGGGTTGCTCCATGTACGCGAAATGATATCCGCGGTCATTCACCTCTTTCTCTTTGAGGTTCAGTACATTGCAGGGGCATGCAACAACACACAGGCGGCATCCCTTGCATCGTTCCGTATTCACTACTACGGCTCCATGAATTTTTGCCATAAAAGAAATAGTTTAAAGTTTAATAAGGTTATTAATCTTGATGTTCGTCTAATTATCGCCAAAAATACTGCTTTTTGGGGACATAGCAAGCAAAAATGTATGATTATTTACCAACAAATGGTGATTTTTTTGAGAAAGTCCCCCAAACACAAGAGATGCCCCGCACGCTTACAATAAGAGTCTCTCGTCAAACGCCACAAATTTGATGACACGACAGCATGGTTGTGCCGTTTTTGGCTGTCGGACGACAACAAAACCGTCTTATTCCATTATCAGCGTTAAATAATTGTAAAACCATTTTCTCAACCAAAAAGAATTGTATATTTGTGCTCCAATACAATCGTGCTGCTGATTTCATCAATCACATTACCTATTGTTCCACCTTTATTACAACGATAACTACTTTTACCACTTAATAACAGTTGAGTTTAGGATAGTCCAAACTCGTATTTTCTAAATAAATAGCAAATAGTATGAAGAAGACAACAACTTTTTTGATTCTGATGATCATGTTAATGACCACCGGTTGTATGCAAAAGACACCCGAAGAGAAGATTGAGGAACAGGGCCGGGAGAAAATGGCAGCACTTAAAAGGGACGGCTACTCGTGCATTAAAAAACTACTTTTCACCCGCGTACTCGCGCACCCTGAGAGTTATAAGCCAATCAGTTACGACATGGAGATTGTCACCAACAAAATGCTCATCTACGATTCAAGGGCATTCGATGCCTTGCGCAATTTGAACGACGCCATGATAAACTTCGATGCGAAGTATGGCGACAACGATTCCATCCCAGAGTCAGCAATTGATGAGTTGGATGAAATTCATACCTTCGGGAAGATTGTGCAGAGCAAGATCAACGAACTCAACAGTCGTCCTCTTCAGTTTGAAGGCATCGAAATTTACCATCAGTTCTATGGCGAAGGTGTTCATAAAAACAGAGTTAAGGCGGAGTATCATTTCGTTGTCCACGAGGACGGCATCATCACCCTGCTCTGCAACCATGACGATTTTTTACGAGTGCAGACGCTGATTAAGCAATGGTTCGATTATCCGTCTTATTCCAAAACGAATCCTGATTCTCTCCACATGTACCTCTTTAGGAAACTGGAGCGCATCCAATACGAAGATTTGGCTTTCGAGGCTGAAAACAAACCGGTCAAAGAGGCAGTCCATGACATACTCCACAAGAACAAAAAGGCCAAGATGTGAATAAATCAGGCGGCGAGACCCTTACTGGTCTCGCCGCCTTCTCTATTGACGGGGGCTCGCAAAAAGCCCTAGTGGGATTATTTCTTGTTGTAGTGCTCAAGAATGCTGTCGATGCTGTCATCGATGCGCATGCGGTAGAACGAGCGCCATACGAAGAAGATAGCCACGAGAACGAAGACAATGCCAATCCAGGGAGCGATAGCCTTGAAGTTCTCGCTGATTGCCATCTCCATGGCCAGCAGACCGAACAGGGTGGTGAACTTGATGATGGGGTTCAACGAAACCGAAGAGGTATCCTTGAAGGGGTCGCCCACGGTGTCACCGACAACCGAAGCGTCGTGCAGTTCGGTACCCTTGAGGTCGAGGTCAACCTCAACCACCTTCTTACTGTTGTCCCAACTGCCACCGGCATTGGCCATGAACACAGCCTGGAACAGACCGAACAGGGCAATCGAGATGAGGTAGGAAACGAAGAGCGAAACGGCATCTTTGCCACCTACGCTATCGGGCGATGCCAAGCAGGCGAAACCGAGCGCGAAGAAGAAGATGGCCAAGAAGATGTTGAACATACCCTTCTGGGCATACTGGGTGCAGATCTTCACCACCTCGACCGACGACTTGGTGTCGGCCTTCTTGGGAGCGTTGGGATCGAGTTTGATGTGGTCCTTGATGAAGGCTACGGCACGGTTGGCACCCACGGTAACAGCCTGGGTCGAAGCACCGGTGAACCAATAGATAACCATACCACCCAGCAAGAAGCCGATGATGGTGTAAGGATTCAACAGGTTGAGCAGTTCGGCAGGATTAACACCGAGGGTCTTCTGGATCACAAGGATGATCGAGAAAATCATCGTGGTGGCACCCACGACAGCGGTACCGATGAGCACGGGCTTGGCAGTTGCCTTGAAGGTGTTACCTGCACCGTCGTTCTCCTCAAGGTAGTGCTTGGACTTCTCCCAGTCGGGCTTGAAGCCGAAGTCGCGCTCGATTTCCTCGTCCTTGTTGGGAACTTCCTCGATGAGGGAGAGTTCGTAGACACTCTGGGCATTGTCGGTCACGGGACCGTAACTGTCGACAGCGATGGTCACGGGACCCATACCCAGCATACCGAAGGCCACCAGACCGAAGGCGAAGATGGCGGGGAAGGACATGAGGGTATCATGAATATCGGTGGAGAAGGCATAGCCCACGAACATCAGCAGCACGAAGGCCAGACCGGTCCAGAAACCAGAGAAGTTACCGGCCACAAAACCACTCAGGATGTTCAGCGAAGCACCGCCCTGATGAGAAGCCTTGACGACCTCCTGCACATGAGCACTCTTGGGCGAGGTGAAAATCTTGGTAATCTCGGGGATGAGGGCTGCGCCCAGGGTACCCATCGAGATGATGCTTGCCAATTGCCACCACAGGTTGGGATGTCCATCAATGTTGCCCAACTGCAAGTAGGAAACGATGTAGGTCACAGCGATACTGAGCACGCTGGCAATCCAAACGAGCGAGGTAAGGGGTTTCTCGAAATCGAGGCTGTCCTTGCCGGCATATTTGGCCTTGCAGAAAGCCTTGTTGACCCAGTAAGCCACCACGCTGGTGATGACCATGAGGATACGCATCGAGAAAATCCACACAAGCAGGTCCTTCTGCATCTGTTCGCCGTTGACAGCCAGCAGGATGAACGATACCAGAGCGACACCGGTCACACCGTAGGTCTCAAAGCCGTCGGCCGTGGGACCAACGCTGTCACCAGCATTGTCACCGGTACAGTCGGCAATCACACCGGGGTTGCGGGGGTCGTCCTCACCAATCTTGAAGACCACCTTCATCAGGTCGCTGCCGATGTCGGCAATCTTGGTGAAGATACCACCGGCGATACGCAGGGCGCTGGCGCCGAGGCTCTCACCAATGGCAAAGCCGATGAGGCATACACCAGCCAGATGCACGGGAACAAAGAGCAAGATGACCAGCATGATGATCAACTCAACGCACACCAGCATCACGCCGATGCTCATACCCGCATTCAAGGGGATGTTGAGCAGGCGCAGCGGGTCACGTCGCAGCGAAGCGAAGGCCATGCGTGCGTTGGCATAGGTATTCATGCGGATACCATAGGCTGCCACAGCATAGGAGCCGAGCATACCGATTACTGTCGACAACAGGATGATCAGCACCTCACTCACCGACATGTGGCTGAGTCCACCGAAGTAGAAAGCAACCACCACACCGATGAAGACAAACAGGATGGCCAGGAAACGGCCCTGTTGCTTGAGGTAGGTCGAGCAAGTCTTGTAAATCACCTCACCGATCTCGCGCATAGCGGGATGAACGGGAAGACTCTTGGTCTTCATGAAGTGATACACACCGAAAAGCATTCCCAGCACGCATACCAGGAAGCCCCAATGCAGGAAACTGATGTCATGCAACTGATCTGGCATCTTCAAGTCGGCCTCACTGGCGTTCATGGCCAGAGATGACGCCAATGCCATCAATAAAAGGAGTGATTTCTTCATAGATTAACTTAATTGCGTTAGTTTTATGTTGAATGTTTATTGTTTTCGGGTTTTCACGTGATCTCATCTCTGAAATCGGGCGCAAAGTTACTATCATTTTTTTTAATAGGTGTTATAATATTGAGAAATTAACACCATCGACACCCAAAAAATCTTTTTCGCGTCGCAAAAAGGGCAAAAAAGTTGGCAAAAAAATCGGATAATTTCACTTTTGTGTGACAAAATGCCGACTCTTTTGCCAAAATGATAGCAAATTCCCACGTTACGGATTGTAAGCCTACCGCCCTCTATTCAAACACATAATTAAGGAAATCGTTCAAGGGTTTGAGAGGTTGTAAGTCACCGGCGACGCGCTCAACCCAATCCTCGCAGTCGAAGTAGTCCTCGTCGAGGTGCTTGACCAGCAAAAACTCCTTCATCTTGAGGTAACGGGCCAGGGGGTGGTCTTCGGGGTAGCCGGCGGGCACCTTCTTCAGGGAGCGTGACATCCACTGGTAGCGGCTGGTGACCTCGGGGTCGTTGACAAGGGCGAGAAACTCCTCGGGCTCGGCGTCGATGAGGCTGCGCAACTGCTCGAGAATGGGTTTCTCGGGCCACCAGATGCCGCCGCACAGCATCAATTCGTTAACACCAAAGTGGACATAGTAGCAGGACTGCACCGTGTGCCGACCGCCACGGCCGATGACCCCCGAGAAATAGGTCTTGTAGGGGCTCTTGTCGTGGGAGAAACGGATGTCGCGGTAGATGCGGTAAACGCTGTCCTTGACAGCGAGCCCGCGGGCCTGCGGGTCAAAGTCGGCCACGAGACCGATCAGGCGTTCCATGTCCTGTTCCCAAGTCCCACGCAGGACATCAAAGCGGTCCTTGCGTGCCTTGAACCACGTGCGGTCGTTGTTGACCGCCAACTGCCTCAGAAACGCCAAAATTTCGGGTATGTTGCTTGCTGATTTCATAGTCTTCTCATTCATGTTGTAGTGCAAAGATAATCAAAAAAAGCCAAACAAGCAAATATTCCATATCCTATCCCAGAAGTCGGGTTGTAATGAATAAAACCTCACGATGTTGTGGAAAAACCTCATCAATAAACGCGATACGGATAAAAAAATACCATTTTCGCTTGCCTGATTCGTTTCGGATTATTACCTTTGGGCGAGATTTGAAAACAATCCGCACTGCAAACCCATCTATTAATATAACTTTTAATGTGAAAGGCTTATGAAGAAGTTATTGTTTATCCTCGCAGCCGTCATCATGGCGCTGCCGCTCCCGGCCCAGCAACCAGCCTCTATTGACGACATCTACCAGTATGTTTCCTGGGATATGGGAGCCATCAGTATGTATCAAGAAGGGGATATTTACGTCCTCCAAGACGCTGAAAGCAACCTGGTACTCTGCCTGGAGCAAATTGGGGACGGCGTTTATCAAGAGATATCAGTGGATAGGGACATGATAGGTCAAGGCGCACGGTTCGTGGCCGAGAAAGTGGGTGATGTGACAACACTGACAGCATACGAAGACAAGATGATGCTCTTTTCACTGATCAGTTGCGATGACCTGATGGCATACCGCAACAAGGGCTACCGCCGTATTCTGAAAAGCCGGTTTGAGCCAACCGCCGACGGCCCCATCACCATCACCGATGACACGATGAGTGGTCCTATCCTTCCCGACAGCCCCGACATCGACTACTTCTTTATCGAAGACGGGAAAGGGGACCTGACAGACAAGATGCGCCTCTCACCAGGACGTTTGCATCTGCTTTTCTCACCGGCAGACAAAGGCCTCAACCTGCACTTTTGCGCCATCAATCCCTATACAGACGAATTCGAGGTCGACTATGAACGTGAACGTTCCATCATCCTGCGTTACGCCAAAGACCCGGGGTGGCCATGGCTCAGCACAGATGTTCTTGACACGGGTTTCATCATCTATAACTTCGAAAAACCCTACTGGCAAGTCATGCTGAACAAACTGAAAGCCAAAAAACAGCCCAACGAGGTGGAAAAGTGGAACCGAAAACTGATAGAGAACCTCCTGAAATACAACGACCCCTACACAGGTCTGGCAAGCACTGATTATTAAGGCGGGAAACAGCATCAAAACAAATAGTTCTACCGCAACAGGCCATCATTAAATAATACGCCTGAAAAGGAGAACAGGGAAAGCCACGATTATGATTGTGGCTTTCCTTGTGTGCTTTGTGGCCTTAGATTGTTGTGCAAAAAAACACATTTTAAGCCTAATGGGCAGACTTCCATGACACATCCAAAATATCGTGTTATAATGAATAAACCCCCACACCGTCGCGAAAAAAAACTTATCATAAAAAGCAATTTGAATAAAAAAATGCCATTTTTGCTTGCAAGATTCATTTCGGATTATTACCTTTGGGGCGTCTTTAGAAACAATCTGCACTGTAAACCTATTTATTAATCAACATATTTATAAACTATTATCTCTTAATCTAAAAGACTTATGAAGAAATTACTGTTTTTCCTGACAGCCGCCATCATGGCGATGTCGTTATCGGCCGCACCTGTTGACCAGACTACGGCCATGAAGAAAGCACAAAGTTTCTTGAAAAACGAACTTTATGCAGGTCAATTCATGTCTCCGGCAGCCACTATCCCTGTGCTGTTGAAGGCCGAGATGGGTGACGCGAAAGTCGGCACTCCCGTCTATTACATCTTCAACACCTCCACCACCTTTATCGTCGTTGCCGGTGATGACCGCGCCGATGAAATTCTGATGGTGGGTGACCGTCCCCTGAGAGACGTGAACAACCTGCCTCTTGGCATGCAGGACATGCTCGGCCAGTACAAGGACCAGATCATGTATCTGCAGAAGAATCCCAACCTCAAGTCCAACTTGCTTGCCAACCCGGCCAACACTCCCAAGTTGCGTGCCGGCACCTATGGCCCGCTGCTGACGTGCAACTGGGACCAGCAAGCCCCCTACTGGAACCAATGTAAATTCGGTAGTTACCAGTGCTTGACGGGCTGCCCCGCCACGTCGGCCTCGATGGTATTCTACTATTGGAAATATCCCACCGCCGCAACTCCCGCCGTTCCCGGTTACAAGTCCACCATCAGTTACTCGAGTTACGGCTCAACGAGTTACACCCACTCGGCCCTGCCCTCGACGACGTTTGACTGGGCCAACATGCTGGACTCCTACACCGGCAGTTACACGACCGCCCAGGGTACTGCAGTGGCCACGCTGATGCACTATGTGGGCCAGGCCGAGCGCATGGGCTATGGCACGAGCGCTGCCGGTGGTAGCGGTGTGAGCGTGGACAGCGTGAGCAACATCCGCAACGCGTTCACCTTCTTCGGCTACGACTCGAGCACGACGCGCTTTGTCAAGAAGACCAGCGCCTACAGTGGCGGCTCCACCCTGTACACCGACACCCAGTGGGCAGCCATGATTCAGGAGGAGATGGCCGCCGGCCGTCCCATCGTCTTCTGCGCCGTTAGTTCCAACGCCGGCGGACACGCCTTCAACGTTGACGGCTATCGCAGCAGCGACAACAAGTACCACATCAACTTCGGTTGGAGCGGTGACGGCAATGCCTGGTGCTCGCTGAACTCGTTCGGCTACAGCAGTTACAACTTCAACGTATACCAGCAGATGGTTATCGGCATCCAGCCGCCCAGCAGCAGCAACACGCCGACGCTGACCGTCACCCCGTCGACGCTGAGTTTCAGCACCACGGCCGGCCAGAGCGTTTCCAAGACGTTCACCGTTAAGGGTACCAACCTCACCGGCAACGTGACGCTGACCAAGACCGACGCCAACAGCGCCTACACCATCTCCCCGACGACCATCAGCGCAAGTTCGGCCAACAGTGGCGCTACCGTCACCGTGACCTACAACCCCTCGGCCGCCGGCACCCACTCGGGCACCATCAAGGTATCCAGCAGCGGTGCTACCGATGTGAACGTGTCGATGTCGGGTACTGCCGCGGCAGCCGCCCTGGAGACCTACACTCCCGTGATGAGCGCCGCCAGCAACAGTTACATCACCACCAACAGTTTCCGCGCTGCCTGGACCGACCAGACTCCCAGCGCCAACGTGGCCAGTTACACCCTGCAGGTGACCGAGAAGGGCACTACCCCCACCACCAGCGAATTGGCCAACATCGACCTGAGCGGTGTGTCGCAGGTAACCAACTCTGACGGCTACCTGAGCGACGTGTCGAGCAACATCACCACCTATCTGGGAACCGGCTGGAGCGCCTCGACCTACGTGTATGCCAACACGGGCATGCTCATCACCGGCGGCAACCTGGTATCCCCGACCTACAACCTGAGCGGCTACAGCCAGGTAACCGTCAAGGTTAAGGCCTACTCCTACTACTCGAGTTACTATGGCAACGCCACGCTGAGCGTGGGCACCGGCAGCCAGACCAAGACCCAGGCCCTGAGCGACAGCAACACCGAGTACACCTTTGTGCTGAACTGCTCATCGAGTGACAAGGTGACCATCGGCTCCACGAGCAACTACATCAGTGTGAGCAGCATCAAGATTTATGCCGGCGACGCCTCGTCGCTCAACATGCTTACCGCCAGCGAGACCGGCGGTGAGAGCAGCCGCATCATCACCGGCATCACCAACAAGTACTACACCGTCCAGAACCTGAAGGAGGGCGCCACCTTTACTTATAAGGTGAAGGCCATCTACAGCGACGGCAGCGAGAGTGCATGGAGCAATGAGCAGGAAGTTACCCTGAACGCTGCTACCGTTGCCACCCCGACCCTGACCGTTACTCCCGCCACGCTGAGCATGAGCGCCTACACCGGCGAGACCGCTACCGCCACCTTCAAGGTGACCGGTGCCGACCTCACGGGCAACGTGACGCTCACCAAGAGCGGTTCGAGCGTGTTCAGCATCACGCCGACGACCATCACGGCCGCCAATGCCGCCAACGGCGTTAACGTGACCGTAACCTACGCACCCACTGCTACCGGCACCCAGACGGCCACCATCACCGTTGCCAGCGACGGTGCCGAGAGCAAGACCGTTACCCTGACGGGTACCGCCACCGCCGCACCCATCACGACCTACACTCCCGTGATGAGCGCCGCCAACAGCAGTTATGTGACCAGTTCAAGTTTCCGTGCTGACTGGACCGACCAGACCGCCAGCGCCAACGTGGCCAGTTACACCCTGCAGGTGGATGGCCAGGGCGGCTCGACCCCGTCGACCGACCCCATCCTGCTGGGCAGCATCGACGGCAGCCAGTACACCGGCAGTTACAAGACCATCACGCTGACCTCGCCGTGGGGCGGCAGCAATGTCAAGGGCGGTAACAGCGCCGTTTACTTCACCAAGAGCGGCAAGATCACCTTCACGATTCCCTCGGGCTACAGCAATGCCACCTTCAGTGTCAAGATCAAGACCGTTACCGGCACCTATGGCACGGGTAACGTGACCGTGAAGTCAACCAAGACCTCGGCAGTGGGCCACACCTTCTCGAAGGGCGAGACCTACACCTGGACCGTGACGGGCAGCGCCGGCGACGTGATCACCCTGACCACGACCGACACCAGTTACTCGCCCGACATGTCGCTCATTGAGGTCTATGCCGGCAACACCACCCTCAATGCTACCGAGACCGGCGATGCCACCACCCGCACCATCACCGGCATCACCAACAAGTACTACACCGTCCAGAACCTGACGGCCGGCGCCACCTATACTTATAAGGTGAAGGCCATCTACACCGACGGAACCCAAAGCGCTTGGAGCAACGAGCAGAGCGTCACCCTGAAGGACGAAGAGCCCGCCGCTACTCCCACGCTGACCGTAACTCCCACCAGCCTGAGCATGACGGCTAACGTGGGCGCTACCAAGACCGCCACCTTCAAGGTTACGGGTGCCGACCTGACGGGTAACGTGACCCTGAGCCTGAGCGGTGCCAGCGTCTTCAGCATCTCGACGACGAGCATCACGGCCGCCAATGCCGCCAACGGCGTTAACGTGACCGTGACTTACGCACCCACCGCCTACGGCACGCAGACGGCTACCGTCACCGTTGCCAGCGCCGGTGCAACGAGCCAGACCGTTGCCCTGACCGGTAACGCCACCATCGCCAAGTCTACTCCCGTACTGAATGCAGCCACCAACATCAGCAGCACCGGCTTCACCGCCAACTGGACCCACGATGTAGATGCATCGGTAGTTTCCAGTTACACGATGTACGGAACGCTGACCGCACAGCCCGGTGGCGGTGATGAGCCGAGTTCGACCCTGCTGGGCAGCCTCGACGGCAGCAACTACACCGGAAGTTATGCAAGCGTCACGCTGACCTCGCCGTGGGGCGGCAGCAACGTCAGGGGAGGCAACGGTGCCCTGTACACCAAGAACTCCTCGTCGTGGTGGAGCACCTCCTATGGCAACATCACCTTCACTGTTCCCTCGGGTTACAGCAACGCCACCTTCACCATCCAGATCACTACCGCCAACACCAGTTACGGTGCCGGTAACATCACCGTGAAGTCGGCCAAGACCTCGGCAGTGGGTCACACCTTCGTCAAGGGTGAGACTTACACCTGGACCGTAACCGCCAGCGCCGGTGACAAGATCACCATCTACTCGACCGACAGCAGTTACTCGCCCGACATGACCCTCATCAACGTCTATGCCGGCACGCTGAACCTCAATGCTACCGCCACCGGTGACAACACCGACTTTGTCATCACCGACATCGACGCCGGCAGCACTGGCATCACCCTGAGCAACCTGGTTGAGGGCGGCACCTACTCCTACTACATCGTGGCCAACTATGTAGACGGTACCACCGCTACCAGCAACACCCAGGAGGTAACGCTCGTCAGCGTCAACATGGACAACACCGGCATCAACACCATCGCCACCGACGGTGACGAGATCGAGTCGGTAACCTATGTCAACATGTCGGGTGTTCAGAGCAAGGAGCCTTGGGACGGCGTGAACATCGTGGTAACCCGCTACCGCAGCGGTGCCGTGAAGAGCAGCAAGGTACTGTTCTGATAATTCAGTAATTCATTGAACATCACTCATTGAGAGGGCGGCGCCTGATTTGGCGCCGCCTTTTTATATGATGGCATAAGAAGATTTTTTACCATCTATACCGGAGAAAAACCAAGAAAACTTTTGGAGTTTTAAAAGTTTTCTGTACTTTTGTGCCCTAAATAAGAGATGAACCATTACAACATTATCCAATGGACACAAAAGAAAGGATTGTGAACGAATGCAGCCGGATGCTGATGAGCATTGGCCCCACGTCGATGACAATGGATGACGTGGCACGCGCCTGCGGCATCTCGAAGCGCACACTCTATGAAACCTTCCCCGACAAGCGCACGCTCATCGGCGAGTGCATCCATAACGAGCACGAGAAGAAGAATGCCGCGATGAAAGAGATTTTCAGCACGTCATCCAACTGCTTTGAGGCGATGTATCGCGTGTATCAGCGCGCCCGCAAGATGTATGACACCACCTCGATGGCGTTTATGAACGATATCAAGCGGCTGTATCCCGACATCTTTGAGAAGCATGTCGAGAACGAACGCACCGTGATCAACGGCATCGCGTCGGTGCTGCGCCAAGCCCAGGACGAGGGTCTGGTCATCAAGCGCATCAACCCCGAGATAGCCGGCTACCTGTTCACGAAGTCGATGCGCGTGTTGCACGAGAATCCCAACGGGGACAAGTACGGTTTCAAGCAGGAAGACATCTTTGACCACGTGTTTGTGAGTTTCCTGCGCGGTGTGGCCACGCTCAAGGGCATTGAGATGATAGAGTATCTCGAAAACCAACAACAGCAAAATCAATAAAAACAACGATACAATGTTCAACAAGAAGTTATTCTACATTATTCTATTAATGTTATTCGGCGGTGCCTTTAGCGCTGGCGCTCAACTGACCTTGTCGCTCGACGAGTGCATCCGCATCGCCCTGAACGAGAACCCCACCATCAAGATTCAAGAGATGGAAATCACCCGCGTGGACTACAGCCGCAAGGAGGTGCTTGGCCAACTGTTGCCGAGCGTGAACCTGGCCGGCCAGTACCAGCGCAACCTGTCACTGCAGACGATGTACATGGACACCGATGCCGGTACCATGGCCATCAAGATGGGTAGCGACAACACCCACGCCGCAGGTTTCCAGGCCACGATTCCGCTGGTGGTTCCCCAGTTGTGGAAGTCCATCAAACTGAGCGAGAACCAGATTCTGCAGAACGTGGAGAAGGCCCGCGCCAACAAGTTGTCGCTGGTGAACCAGGTCGAGAAGACCTACTATGCACTGCTCCTGGCCAAGGACAGCAAGCGCGTGATCGAGGAGAACCACGCCACGGCCAAGTTGAATGCCGAAATCTTCCAGAAGAAGTATGACCTGGGCGCCGCGTCAGAGTATGACGTGCTGCGCGCCAACGTCGCCGTAACCAACCTGGAACCGTCGATTCTCGAGGCCGAGAACTCAATCAATGCCCTGGAGTTGCAACTCAAACTGCTCATGGGCATGGATGTCCGCACGACGATTGCCCCCAGCCAGCAACTCGACGACTTCAAGGGCGAGATGTATGCCCGCGCACTGAGCAACACCCTGGGTGCAGACACCACGCTGGCCAACAACACGAGCCTCAAGGCGCTGGACCTGCAGACCGACTACCTGAAGAAAGCCCTCGATGTGCAGAAGATGGCCTGGTACCCCACCCTGTCGGGTAGCGCCAGCCTGATGTGGCACTCGATGAACAACGGCAGCCCGTTCTCCGGCCTGCGCTGGAGCCGCGCGTCCAATGTGGGCTTGACGCTTGCTTTCCCCATCTTCCAGGGGGGCCAGCGCTACTACAAGCAGAAACAGGCCGAGATCGCTGTCGAGGAGATGAAATGGCAGCGCGAGAACCTGGAGCGCAGCCTTCACGTGCAGGTGGCAACCCAAAACGACGTGATTACCAAGAGCCTGAAGCAGATTGAGAGCAACGAGGCCGGCGTGACGATGGCTACCAAGGCCAACGACATCATGCAGCAGAGTTTCAAAATCGGTGCCGCGTCGTTCATCCAGTTGCGCGACACCGAGGACGCCCTGATGGCATCACGTCTGGCCTATTACCAGGCCATCTACAACTATCTGGTTGCCGAGAGCGACCTGGAGTATGTACTTGGCAACACGCACTACGTGAGATAGTCAGGAGTTAGAAGTCAGGAGTTAGGAGTTAGGAGTTAGAAATCAACAATAAACGAACATAAAACAATGAAGACAAAGAAATTTTTACCGATCGTGATGCTCGTGCTGGCACTGGCATCCTGTACCAGTAAAGACGAAAAGAAGGCAACCGATGTAAAAGAGGAACTGCCCATCGTCGAGGTAACGACCGTCACCCAGGAAAACGTGAAGCAGAACAGCGAGTACACGGGTACCGTCGAGGCGTTCAAGACCAACAACATCTCGTCGAACAGCGGTTCGCGCATCAAGCAGATTCTGGTTAACGTGGGTTCGCGCGTGTCGCGCGGCCAGCGCCTGGTAGTGCTGGACGACGTGAATATCGCCCAACAGCAGATTGCCCTGTCCAACCTCAAGCGAGAGTTGGAACGCGCCAGGGAACTGGTGAAGATTGGCGGCGGCACCCAGCAGGCTGTTGACCAGTTGCAGGCACAGTATGACGCCACCGCACGCGCCATCCGCACGATGCAGGAGAACACCGTGCTCACCTCGCCCGTGAGCGGTGTGGTAACGGCCAAGAACTATGATGCCGGCGACCTGCCCGCAGGCTTGCCCATCTTGACCATCGAGCAGCAGCAGCCGCTCAAGGTCATCGTCAACGTGAACGAGAGCGAGTATCCCCACGTGAGAAAGGGCATGCCCGTGACCGTGACGTTTGACACCTATGGTGACGAAGTGTTCCAGGGCCAGGTTTACCTGATTCATCCCACCGTGGATGCCACAAGCCGCACTTTCCAGGTCGAGGTGACCATCACCAACCGCCAGGACAAGGTGCGCACCGGCATGTTTGCCCGTGTAGCCTTCAACTACGGCAGCACCATGAGCATCGTTGTTCCTGACCGTGCCGTGCAGAAGCAGGTGGGCTCGGGCGTGCGTTACGTCTGGGTTTACCAGGGCGGCGAGGTAGAGTTGCGTGAGGTGGAACTGGGCCAGCGCCTGGAGGACCGCTACGAAGTCAAGGGTGGCTTGTCGGCCGGTTCACAAGTGGTTATCGCCGGTGCATCCCGCCTGCATGACGGTGCCAAAGTTCAACTCAAGAAATAACATTGAATTATGAGTTTATATTCCAGTTCAGTCAAACGACCAGTTACCACAATCCTCGTGTTTGTGGCACTGATTGTGCTGGGTCTGTTCTCGCTCAAGAAACTGCCCATTGACCTGTTTCCCGACATCGAGACCAACACCATCATGGTGATGACAACCTATGCGGGAACCAGTGCATCGGATATCGAGCAGAATGTGACCCGCCCGCTTGAGAACACGCTCAACTCGGTGGAGCACCTCAAGCACATCACCTCCAACAGTAAAGAGAACGTATCAATCATTACGCTGGAATTTGAATTTGGCTACGATATCAACGTGTTGACCAACGACGTGCGCGACAAACTCGACATGGTGTCGAGTTACCTGCCCGATGACGCCAACACGCCCATCATCTTCAAGTTCAGCAGCGACATGATTCCCATCGTGCTGCTATCGGTCCAGGCCAGCCAAAGTATGCCCGGCCTGTACAAAATCCTCGACGAGAACGTTGCCAACCCGCTGGCGCGTGTCGACGGTGTCGGTTCTGTGTCGATTGCCGGTGCCCCCAAGCGTGAGGTCCACATCTATCTGGACCCCCTGCGCATGGAAGCCTATAACCTGAGCGTTGAGACCGTTGCCGCACTCATCGGTGCCGAGAACCGCAACATTCCCGGTGGTACGTTCGACATCGGTAACGAGACCTACTCGCTGCGTGTGCAGGGTGAGTTCAGCGACCCGCAGCAGATGGGTAATATCGTCGTGGGCATGTCGCCGTCGGGCGGCGTAGTCCACCTGCGCGACGTGGCCCGTATCGACGACTCGCTCGAGGAGCGCGCCCAGGAGAGTTACAACAACGGCGTTCAGGGCGCTATGATCATCGTCCAGAAGCAGTCGGGTGCCAACTCGGTGCAGATTTCGACCAAGATTGCCGAAGAATTGCCTAAAATCCAGAAGAACCTGCCCAGCGACGTGAAACTGGGCTACATCGTCGACACGAGCGACAACATCCGCAGCACCATTTCCTCGCTGGTCGAGACCGTGCTGTTCGCCCTGTTGTTCGTGGGTATCGTGGTGTTTGTGTTCCTGGGACGCTGGCGCGCTACCGTCATCGTGCTTGTGACCATCCCCATCTCATTGATTGCCTCGTTCATCTACCTGTATGCCACCGGCAACTCGTTGAACATCGTGTCGCTGTCGGCCTTGTCCATTGCCATCGGTATGGTGGTCGATGACGCCATTGTGGTGCTCGAGAATGTGACGACACACATCGAACGCGGTTCGGCACCCATGCAGGCCGCCGTCAACGGCACCAACGAGGTGGCGCTGTCGGTAATGGCGTCGACGTTGACGCTGATTGCCGTGTTCTTCCCGCTGACGCTGGTGACCGGTATGACGGGTGTGCTGTTCAAGCAGTTGGGTTGGATGGTGACCATCATGATGATTCTGTCGCTCATCTGCGCCTTGATGCTGACGCCGATGCTCTGCTCGCGCCTGCTGCGCCTCAACGTGGGTGACACGACCATTTTCAAGAAGGTCTATGGCCCGATCTTGAAGGTGCTCAACAAGATTGATGACCTGTATGCCAAGGTGCTCGACAAGTGCGTCGCCCACCGCTGGATTACCACGGCAACGGCCCTGGGCGTCTTCGTCGCGTCGATTTTCCTGATGAAGTTCGTCGGCACCGAGTTCTTCCCCGTGAACGATAACGGCCGTCTGGGCGTGTCGCTCGAGTTGCCCATCGGCAGCCGTGTCGACCTGGCCAAGGACGTGAGTCAGCGCATTTACAAGGAGTGGACGCAGAAGTATCCTGAAATCCAGTCGTTCAACTATACTGTGGGCCAGGCCGGCAGCGACAACATGTTCGCATCGATGCAGAACAATGGTTCCCACATCATCTCGATGAACATCATGCTCAGCAAGGCCACCGAGCGCAAGCGCGGCATCACCGAGATTGCCGGTATGATGCGTGAGGACCTCAAGAACTATCCCGAACTGAAGAAGGCCCTCGTCAACGTGGGCGGTTCGCGTGGCGGCGGCATGAGCGGCCAGAGCACGCTGGACTATGAAATCTACGGCTACGACTTCGCCAAGACCGACAGCGTGGCCCAGCAGTTGAAACGCCTGCTGGAGAAGATTCCCGGTGCGGCCGACATCAACATCAGCCGCAGCGACTACCAACCCGAGTACCATGTGGACTTTGACCGCGAGAAACTGGCGATGTACGGCCTGAACCTGAGCAGTGCCGCCAATGCCCTGCGCAGCCGCATCAACGGTACGACGGCCAGTTACTTCCGCGAGGATGGTATGGAGTATGACATCAAGGTGATGTATGACCCCGAGCATCGTCGCAGCATCGAAGATATCGAGAACATCATGCTCTACAACGCGATGGGCACGGGTGTTCGCCTCAAGGAGGTCGGCACCGTTGTCGAGCGATTCAACCCGCCCACCATCGAGCGCAAGGACCGTGAGCGCATCATCACCGTATCAACCGTTGTGCAGGACCGTCCCATGAGTGAGGTCATTGCCGATGCGCAGCCGCTCATCGACCAGATGGACAAGCCCGGTGACGTGTTCATTGAGTTGAGTGGTAGTTACGAAGACCAGCAAGACTCGTTCGGTGACCTGGCAACGCTGGGTCTGCTCATCATCCTGCTCGTGTACATCGTCATGGCAGGACAGTTCGAGTCGTTCACCTATCCCGCGATTATCATGACCTCGATCATGTTCGCCTTCTCGGGTATCGTGCTCATCCTGCTGCTGACGCGCACCAACCTGAACGTGATGTCGATGATTGGTGGTATCATGCTGATCGGTATTGTGGTGAAAAACGGTATCGTGCTCATCGACTACATCAACCTGAACCGCGAACGCGGCATGAGTATCCGCCGTGCCGTGATCAATGGTGGCCACTCGCGTCTGCGTCCTGTGCTGATGACCTCGATGACCACCATCCTGGGTATGGTGCCCATGGCTGTCGGCACTGGTGTCGGTAGCGAGATGTGGCGCCCGATGGGTATTGCCGTTATCGGCGGTCTGACGATGTCGACACTGATGACCCTGCTGTTCGTTCCCACGATGTACACCATCTTTGCATTGACCGGCATCCGCCGCACCCGCAAGAAAATCAGGAAGGAACATCAGAAGAAATAATGAAGTAGGCATCTTGTCATCCTATCTTTAAAACGCATTACTCAAAACTTAACTGAATGAAGATATGAAAGCGATATTCATTGCCTTTGACGAGGCCTACTATGACCGCATCGTCGAAAAACTGAACCTGCTCAACTGCCGTGGCTTTACGGGTTGGCGCGAGGTTCAGGGCCGCGGCAGCAAGACGGGCGAGCCGCACTACTCGACCCACGCTTGGCCCTCGATTGCGTCGGCCATCCTGACCGTGGTGGACGACCGCCGTGTGGATGCCGTGCTCGACGAGTTGCACCAGATGGACCTGGCGACGCCCAAACTGGGCCTGCGCGCCTTTGTCCTGCCCGTTGAACGCACCATCTAGGAGTTAGAAGTCAAGAGTTAGGAATGAGGAGTTCCCGACAACTGACAATGGACAGTTTCAGACCATCTTCTTAGAGAGAATGCCACGGCTTGATACATCAGCAAATGCCCCGCAGCGCATCGTCAGCATCGATGCGTTGCGGGGTTTCATCATGTCCCCGGCGGGGCTGGAGCAGGAGCGGCACATCTGCCCGTGAGCGGGATTGTCAGGCAGAATCCGCGACCGGGAAAGCGGCTCTTTTGTGCCTGAAAGGTCTAATTGCCAAAAAAATATTATCTTTGTCGGCAGTAATGAGAAAAAGACTGGTCATATTGTTGATGGTGATGGTTGCCGCAGTGATGAACATCGCTGTGGCTCAGGAGTTCACGACTGAAAAACCCAAGTCCACCAAGACCAAGAAGCAGCGCGTGGAACCCTCGTACGCATGGCGCGTGAGCGAGCCGCTGGGCCTTCACTATCCCTCGACCCTCGACACCATCCATCTGGACTACCACCGCACGATGGTGCCGTCGATGGTGAGCGATGCCTGGTTGACCACGGGCAACTACGGAGCACCGGGGCAGAACCAGATTTTCTTTGAACGTCCCTTGGCCGGAGAGTTCTTCTTTGAAGACGCCATCGATGCCTGGCTGCATGACACCGGGACGATGCGCTACTACAACACGCGCATTCCCATGACCCTGCTGAGCCACTCCACCGGCGGCGACAAGTACAGCAACCTGGACCGTACGCAACTGGAGTTCTCGGGCAACGTGGACCGCAAGACCCAGGTGGGTGGCGGCATCGACTACATCTACAGTAAGGGTTCCTATGACCAACAGGCCGACAAGGATTTCACGTGGCGCCTGTTCGGCTCCCACATGGGCGACCGCTACGAACTGCAGACCTTCTTCAACCACTACAACTACACCACCAAGGAGAGCGGCGGCATCAACGACGACCGCTATATCACCGACCCGTCCGAGGTGCAGGGCGGTGAGACCCGCGTGGACAACAAGAGCATCCCCACCCTGCTGACCAACAGCCACAGCCACCTGGAGGGTAGCCAGTTCTACCTGAACCAGCGCTACAAGGTGGGCTACTACCGCTATCGCCGCGACAGCGTGACCGACACCATCATCGACCGCACCTATGTGCCCGTGACGAGTTTCATCTGGACACTCGACTTCAGGAGCAGCAAGCACCAGTTCCTGAACAAGTCGGGCCGCGAGGACACCACCTTCTTTGACAACACCTATCTGGCTCTGGGCGGCACTGACGAGTCAACACGCTACTGGCGGCTGCGCAACACCGTGGGCGTGTCGCTGCTCGAGGGCTTCAACAAGTATGCCAAATTCGGCTTTGCCGTCTACGGCACCCACGAGGTGAGACGCTACACCCAGGTGAACACCGACAGCGTCCAATGGGCTGAAGGCATGGACGTGCTGCCTGTCAACGTTCCCCACCGCAAAACGCAGAACCTGTTATGGATAGGCGGCCAGTTGACCAAGCAGCGCGGCTCGCTGCTGCGCTACAATGCCACGGCACAGTTCGGCGTGCTGGGCGATGCAGCCGGCGAGATTGACCTGACCGGCGACGTGACCACGCGCTTCAAGATGCTGGGCGACTCGGTGAGCATCAAGGGCTACGGCTACTTCAAGAACCTGGCAGTGCCTTATCTGCTCCAGCACTTCGTTTCCAACCACTATGCGTGGGAGAACAACTTCTCCAAGACCAAACGTGTGCGCGTGGGCGGCGAACTGGACATCCCCTTCTCATGGACCAACGTCAACGTGGGCTATGAGACCCTGAGTGACTACATCTACTGGAATGCC
Organism: uncultured Prevotellaceae bacterium; assembly: GCA_900320245.1. GTDB lineage: Bacteria > Bacteroidota > Bacteroidia > Bacteroidales > Muribaculaceae > Sodaliphilus. The sequence goes on along the minus strand of ONRP01000004.1, from coordinate 94,549 downwards.
GACGGCTTGCCCGCCCAGCATGGCGGCGCCATCCACGTGCTGAGCGCCCGCTGGCATCAGGGCCTGCACTTCAAGGCATTCAACTGGGAGAACAGCGTGACGCTGCAGACGAGCAGCAACGAGCAGGTGCTGCCTTTGCCCAAGTTCGCCATCTACAGCAACCTGTACGCCACGTTCACCATCGCGCACGTGCTGCACGTGCAGATGGGCGTTGACGGCAACTACTACACCAAGTACTATGCGCCCGTCTATAACCCCGCAACGATGACGTTCCATAGCCAACATGAGATGGAATGCGGCAACTTCGCCATCATGAATCTGTATGCCAACTTCAAGATGAAACAGGCGCGCTTCTTTGTCGCCTGGACCCACTTCAACCAGAAAATCCACAGCGGTGACGCCTATTTCGCCATGCCGCACTACCCGTTGAATCCCGCCCGCCTGCAGGTCGGCGTCTCGGTCAACTTCGTGAACTAAAAAGACCCACGCCACGGGGACGGGAATCCCGGCATGGCGTGAGTCATTGAAAAATGAAGCAATATTTATAGCCTTTCCTTCTCGCTGGCGCCGGCACCGGTGCCTTTGTACTTGCTCTGCGTGGCATTGAACTTATAACGCACGGTGAATTCCACCTCACGGGCATCGCGGCGCTGGGTCTGGCACATCGTGCGCAGCCCGTAACGCAGTTTATAGTGCTCTTGTGAGTCAAGCAGGTTGTGGCCGGTCACCTGGATGGACAGGCGGTCGTTCAGGAAGGTCTTGGTGGCGCCGATGTCGAGCAGATAGAGTGGCTGGGAGATGGTGACGTTTTCCATATCGCCACGGCTGGTGAAATTGAAGTTGACGTTGGCCGTCAGCGTGGGCAGAATCTGGAAATTGTTGTTGAACTGCACGATATAGGCGGGGTTCTTGGGGGAGATGAAGCCGATAGGCGACGGTATCTTGATCCACTCCTTGATGACACCCAAAGTGAGAGATGGTTGATAGAAATCGAAGCGGGGCGAGAAGGTGAGCATCACGCGCATGGCATCCTTGTGGTCCACATTCTCGTTACTCATCAGTGTGGTGGCCTCGCTGCCGGGTATCTCGTGAGCCACATTGACGATCACGTCACGGTCGTGCTTGTAGGCAAGCATCAGATTGACCCACTTGTACATCGCCATGAGCGACACCTCGTTGTTGATGGTGGGCTTGAGTAGGGGGTTGCCGCTGTCCCATGTGAAACGGTTGGCATAGGTGACGCTGTTTCGCAGTTGCCAATAGCCGGGACGTTTAATCTTCATCGCATAGTTCAGCATCAGTTGCACATTGCCCGCCCGTGCCACCAGGCCCACGCTGGGGAAGAAGTGGTGATAGTTACGGCTCTGCTCGGCCATGCGCATGCCTTGGCTGTAATAGTCGGTGTTGACGTTCTCGTTGCGCAGACCGACCTTTAACTGGCCGAAAGGCAGCGGATGGCCGTACTCGGCAAAGAAGATGTAGTTGTGCTCCTTCTGCTCGGTAAAGGACGTGGGGACGACCTGCTCGGGGTTGATGTAGTCGTCGTTGCGGTGTGTGTGGTCATACTCGCTGCCCACTTGCAGGTTGCCGCCCCACAGCGGCCATGACAGGACGAGTTTGGCCGCACACAGTTGGTTGCGGATCACGCTGGTACTGGTCACCGTGCGGCTCTCCCACTCCTGACTCACCTCGTCGTTGAACTGGCTCTCGCGTTCCTTGTGGAAGACGTAGTCGGTGTTGAAGTCAATCGAAGTCTTGCCCACCTTGCCGTTGTAGTAGGCGTTGAGGGTGTGGGGCATGTTGAACTTGCTGGACATGTGCACACCATTTTCCAGGTGGTCATAAAACTCGCCGTTGGCCATCACGTCGGCGGTGAAGGTGCCCCGGGTGCGGTCCAGAAAAAAGGCCTTGGTGTCATAGCGGAAACCCATCGAGTGGTTATCATTGAAGATATAGTTCACACCCGCCGAGGAGTAAATCGAGTTGCTGTGGGTCTTAATGTCGGAATGCTCATTCATGCGCCATGTGGTGTCAGCCTGCACGTCAAAGACAAAGTCATCATTCTCCAGGTACCTGTCATCGTTATACCACACGCTTCCGAACACGTCCAGCCCCCGATGGCGGTAGTTCCAGTTCAGGCCAAGCGCCAAGTCGGGACCCTCACCCAGGTAGTAACTGGCCTGGGTGTTGAAACTGAAGCCCTCGCCTTGCGGCCGCTTGGTCTTGATGAGGATGACCGACCCGACCGTGGCGTCATATTTCGCACCGGGACTGGTAATCAGTTCCACACTCTGGATGTCCTCGCTGCTGATCTGGTCCAGTTCGGTCTGGCTTTGGAGTTTGCGGCCGTTGATGTAGATGAGTGGCGTGCCCTTGCCGAAGACCTCCAGACCGTCCTTCTTGCGCTGCACGCCCGGGAGATTCTCAAGCACGGCCTTGGCGGTGCCCACCTTGCTGAGCAGGGTGTTTTCCACCTCGGTCTTCAGGCCCTCGGTGGTCAGTTTGAAAGCGGGGCGCTGGCCCTTGACGACGACCTCGCCCAGCATGGTGGCATCGGGTTCCAGAGCGATTGTGCCCAAGTCGCAGCCTGCTGCTTCCAGCACCTGCGTTTTGTAGCCCAGATAGGTAATTTTGATGATAGGCCTTGCGGCATGGCCTGTGAGGGTGAACCGGCCATCGGCACCAGTCGTCGTTCCGGCGACAAAGGCGCTGTCGTTGGCGCTTAACAGCACCACATTAGCAAAGGGGGCAGGCGCCTGTGTCTCGTCGACCACGCAGCCCGTAAACGTGTCGGCGGTAGCGGCCAGCACGGCCAGCAGCGCCATCATCATCGTTAAAAAGTTCCGTTTCATTGTCTATAGGTTTTAATCGAGTTATCATCTTATCGGCAGCAAAATCGTCCCGCCATTCACCCTATAGACGCCCCCAGATGGTAAAAAGTTGCAAGATCCAAGAGAAAAACTGCATTTTCTTGCCACAAAAGGGCTGAAATGGCCGCAGCAGAGCCGCGACACGGAGAACCGAGCAGGCAGCAACCGAGGGGGGCGGGCTGGTGGCAGCAAGGGGGGCAGGCAGGTGGCAACAGGGGCGCTGGTTCCCCGTGCCGGGGCTGCGCCCCGGCTTGAGTGAAAAAACCTGCTCGATTGCTTGCCAGGGTGGAGCAATTAGGGTAAATTTGCGTAATGGATTGGGATAGGTACAAGAGCAAGAAGCAGTGGGCCGGTGACTTGAAGCCGTCGATGAAACGGCGCCGTGTGGGGCATGACTACCAGAGCCGTTGCATCTACATGGTCACGCTGGTCGTCAAGGAGCGGAGGCCGCTGCTCGGCACGCTCACGGGCGACGGGGAGGCGATACCGGCCATCGTGGAGCCCTCTCCGCTGGGGCGGGCCGTGATTCAAAATCTTGTCAACATTCCCTCATTCTATCCCGAGATTGAGATTTGGACCTTCCAGTTGATGCCGGACCACCTGCATGCAATCTTCTTTGTCAAGGAGCGGATTCCTGTGCATCTGGGCAAGGTAATCAATGGCTTCAAGGTGGGTTGTAATCGGGCTTACCGAGAACTTGTCAAGGGTGACCTGGCTGGGTTGTGGGAGGACGGCTATAACGACATCATTCTAGATCAAGAAGGGCAACTGCAGATCATGAAGCGGTACATCCTTGACAACCCGCGCCGCCTGTCCATCAAGCGCACACACCCCGACTTGTTCCGGGTCCAGAGAAACATCAAAGCGGGAGATTTCACCTTTGCCGCGCTGGGGAATGTCTTCTTGTTGGATGCCCCGTGCCTGATGCAGGTGCAATGTACCCGCAAACTCACGACACAGCAAATCCACGACACCGTACAGCAGTTCCTGACACATGCCCAAAACGGGGCGGTTCTCGTTTCGCCAAGCATCAGCCCCGGCGAAAAGGCAGTGATGAAGGCGGCATTTGAATATGGATTTCCCGTCATCGTGCTCCAAGAGAACGGTTTCGCGCCCCTTGCCAAGCCCGGCGGCCGCCGGTTCAACGCCTGCGCTGAGGGACGGCTGCTCCTGCTGGCCCCATGGGAGCATCACAACGACAAGCGAGTGATCAAGCGCAGCCAGTGCCTCGACCTCAACGAGATGGCGAGGACCATCTGCACCACGCGGCAGCAGTAACGGGCCGCGACAGAGGCAAAAGGCCGCGGCAGAGCCGCGACACGGCTTCATGCTACACTTGATAAACTCGGCTCATGCCGTCGGCATCCATCGGAGCGATGGGCTGGTTGAGTAGCACGAGATAGAAGCGGGGCAGGCGCTGGACAAGCGGGTGCCTCTTGATGAAACGGGCAATCTTGAGGCGGGCTGCCTGGCGCAGGGCATCGTCATCGCAAGTTACTAAACGCTCTTTCTCGATGAAGGCAATCTGCCAGAAAGCCATGTAACCGATAACATAATGCTCTACTGCTTGCTCTACACTATCGTCGTGGACGAGTTGATTGATGGTGAATGATTCACTCTCACACACGCCCACAACGGCCCACGGCAAATCGACGTATTTCAACACCTGTTTCATAATCTGTTTTTCTCGTCATTCCCTGCTCCGGTGCCCTTGTACTTGCTGCGTGTCCAATTGAAGTGGTAGCGCACGGTCACTTCGGCATAGCGGGTTTCGTTGGTGCGGTGCTGCCATAGAGTCAATTCACCGAAGTGTACCAGCACGTCCTGGCCATTGCGATGGAAGAGGTCATGCCCCGCAACCTTAACTGACAGTCGGTCATTAAAGAACGATTTGGTCAGGCCGATGTATAGGTCAAGTTGATGGTTGCGGCTGCAAATGTTCTCGCTGTCACCCGTACCTTGCCAATCGAGATTGAGAGATCCCGTGCAAGATGGCATAAATTTGAAGTTGTTGTTCCATTGGGCCATGAAAATGGGCCTTGACGGACGATAAAAGCCATCAGGCATGGGAATCTCCATCCACTCTTTCATCATACCGACCGTTAGTTGTGGGCTCCAGATTCCAATGTGTGGCGCGGCGGTTAGGCTGATGCTCAACACATCCTTATTGTCGATATTCTCTTGTATGATAAGCGTTGTGGCCTCGTGCCCCTCTATCTGGCGACCCAACTGAAGAACGACATCCTTGAGGTGGGAGTAACTCATGCTAAGAGAGAGAAATTTCCATGTGGCATCAAATGATAGATTGTTGATGATGGTGGGTTTCAGGAACGGGTTGCCTGATTGCCAAGTGAAGCGGTTAGAATAATAGGTCTTGTTGCTGAGTTCAAAATATGTGGGACGGCGAATCTTCATCGCATAGCCAAGCATCATATTGACATAGCCCACCTGAGTTGATAACGATAGGCTTGGGAATAAATGGTTCTGATGGCGGCTTTGCTCCTCGATGTGAACGCCTTGACTGTAGTAGTCGGTGGTAACATATTCATCACGCAATCCACCACTCACCTGGCCAATGGGTGTTAATCGGCTGTACTCGATAAAGGCGCTGTAGTTGTGCTCCTTGACCTCGGTGTAACTTGATGGAACAATCTGTTCAGGGTTGAGGTAATCATCGTTGCGATGGGTGTAGTCAATCTCACTGCCCACCGACAGGTTACCTCCCCATAATGGCCATGAGAGCACGAGTTTGCCGGCAAACAGTTCATTTCTCACTGTATTCTCACTGGTTACTGTGCGGTCTTCCCACTCTTGGCTCTCCTCAAGGCTACATTCACTCTCGCAGTTTTTGGTAAAATAGTAATCGGCATTGAAATCGATGTTGGTCTTGCCCGCCTCGCCATTATAATAGAGATTGAGCGAGTGCGGCATATTGTGTCGTGTTTTATTCTTACTATTGGTCATCAGACTGTCGTAGAAATTGCCGTTGGCGGTCACTTCAGCAGCAAAAAAGCCTTTGTCAACATCCCTGAGACGGTTGTTGCTGTTGTATTGAACGCCTACCGAGTGCTTGTCATTGAACTGGTAATTCATTCCCAATACTAAGCGCAAGATATTGTAATTGCCCTGACTGTGACCGTGATTGTCCTGATGCCATGTGGTGTCGGCAGCGACGTCCTGGGTAATGCGATATTTCTGCAACCAGCCATTCTCAAAGTCGCTCACTGTGCCGAAAATGTCAAACCCGTTGCGGCGGTAGTTCCATAAGAAAGCATTGTAGGTACGTGACATATCACCCTGAAAGAAACTGCTGCGTAGGTGACCTCCCCAACCCTCACCTTGCGCTTTACGGGTCTTGATGCGGATAACGCTCTGCACCGATGCGTCATATTTTGCCCCTGGGTTGGTGATTACCTCAACGCTGATGATGTCTTGAGACTTCAGCTCGTTGAGTTCATTGGCGTCGCGCATCAAGCGGTTGTTGATGTAGATGAGCGGCTTGCCCTTGCCGAAAACTTCCAACCCATCGGCCTTGCTCTGCACGCCCGGGACGTTGCGCAGCACATCCTCGGCGGTGCCCAGCCTGCTCAGGATAGTGCCGTCAACGCTGGTGAGCAATCCTTCCTTTCCCAACTTGTGAGTAGGACGTTGGCCTTGCACGACGACCTCTCCCAGGAGAGTGACGTTAGGCTGCATCACAATATCGCCGATACTGTTTCCAGGTGACTCTAAGAAACGGGTCACATAACCCACACTTGTTATTTTCAACAGGCAGTCACTACAATCTGTCATAAAGGCAAACCTGCCGTCCTCACCCGTTGTAGTACCTTGTACAAAGGTCGAATCTGCCCGATTCACCAGCATCACATTGGCATAGGGCATGGGCATTTGGCTCTCATCCAGCACGCGGCCTGTAACCGTACCCGCAACAGCTGTCAAAGCCGCAATAAGTTCTACAATGATGATAATCGTTCTTTCAATCATAATGTTTCTATTTTGGTTGTTCGAGTGCAAAATTATCGAGACAAACCTCAATAGAGATACGCACTAAAGGGTGAAAGGTTGCAGTATCTGGGCGAAGAAATCGCATTTTCACACTTTAGGGTGTTAAATTGCCTTGTGGCTTGTTACTACTTCTTAAAGATAAGGCTTTTTAAGTTTCATCATTTGTCGAAGTTGGGCATTTGGAGTACATTTGCATGACTATTAACCAGTAAGACCGATATGGCAAAAATTGAGGATTTCTTTACGTTAACCAACAGTGTAGAGGGCATCGATGATGAGCAATACCACCACCTTGATCCCATGATACGTGCCATCGATGCGATGGCCAATGCGACCTACCAGAGCATTTATGTCATCGACTACCTGAAGCATGGTTTCTTGCATGTGGCGAGTAATCCGCTGTTCCTGTGTGGGCATACGGCCGAGGAAGTCCGCCAGATGGGCTACCGCCTGTATATCGATCACGTCCCTGCCAAAGAGCAGATTATGCTCACTGAAATCAACGAGGTGGGTTTCAAGCGCTTCAACGAGGAGCCCATCGCTGAGCGCAGCCGCTGCTTCATGAGCTACGACTTCCATATTGTGAATGGCGAGGACTGCTACTTGGTGAACCACAAGATTACACCGTTTGCACTTGCACCCGACGGACGTGCCTGGTTGGCGATGTGCGTCGTGTCATTGTCGCATCACACCACTTCCGGCCACGTCGAGTTCCGTAAGAAGGGTCAATCCGTTTACTTGGAATATGACTTGAACGGTCATCGCTGGCAGGAACGCAAAAGCGTGATCCTGCGCGAGCAGGAAAAGCAAGTGCTTATCCTGTCGGCCCAAGGCTTCACAGTTCAGCAGATTGCCGACAAGATGTGCCGCGCACTGGATACGGTCAAGACCTATAAGCGTGCCTTGTTTGAGCGCCTGGGTGTGCGCAGCATTACCGAGGCCCTGACTGTTGCCACCAATCAGGGGTTATTATAAATGTTAAGATTGCCGCGACACGGATTACCTGAGGAAACTGGAGCCGACTGAGAGACATAACATCGGGGCCGTGTTTGTTGTTTGAAAAAAAAAGTGTAATTTTGTCGGCAAATTAAGAGAACACTTCATATCATTAACAAATACAATTTAAAGACGAATTATGCCTAAACTATCAGAACGCAGCATGAAGATGCCGGCATCGCCCATCAGGAAGTTGGCTCCGTTTGCCGCCGAAGCCAAGAAACGCGGTATCAAAGTTTATCACCTGAACATCGGTCAGCCCGACATCCACACCCCCGAGGAAGGTCTGGAAGCCATCAAGCACGTGGACCGCAAGGTGCTGGAATACAGCCCCTCACAGGGCATCCCCAGTTATGTGGAGAAACTGGTAGGCTACTACAAGCGCTATGACATCGACCTGAGTGTTGATGACATCATCGTGACCTGCGGTGGCAGTGAGGCCGTACAGATGGCCTTCATGGTATGCCTGAACCCTGGTGACGAAGTCATCATTCCCGAGCCTGCATACGCCAACTATATGGGCTTTGCCTGCGAGACCGGTGCTGTGGTACGCACCATCACCACCCACATCGAGGACGGCTTTGCCCTGCCTCCCGTGGAGGAGTTTGAGAAGGTCATCAACGAGCACACCCGCGCCATCATGATCTGCAACCCCAACAACCCGACCGGTACGCTGTACAGCCGCGAGGAACTGATGCGCCTGCGCGATCTGGTGAAGAAATATGACTTGTACCTGTTTGCCGACGAGGTGTATCGCGAGTTCATCTACAGCGACGCCCCCTATACCAGTGCCATGCACCTGGAGGGTATCGAGAACAACGTGATCATGATTGACAGTGTGTCGAAGCGCTACAGTGAGTGCGGTATCCGCATCGGCGCCTTCATCACCCGCAACAAGGAAGTGCGCGCCGCCGCCATGAAGTTGGCTCAGGCCCGTCTGAGTCCTCCCCTGCTGGGTCAGATTGTTGCCGAGGCTTCGCTCGACGCACCGCAGGCCTACCACAAGGGCGTGTATGACGAGTATATCGCTCGCCGCAACTGCCTGGTGGAGGGACTGAACAAGATTCCCGGTGTCTTCTGCCCGATGCCCATGGGTGCCTTCTACACCGTGAGCAAACTGCCGGTGAAGGACATCGACGACTTCTGCCGCTGGTGCCTTGAGGAGTTCAACTACGAGGGCGAGACCGTGATGATGGCACCTGCCAGCGGTTTCTATGCCACCCCCGGCCTTGGCAAGGACGAGGTGCGTATGGCCTACGTGCTCAAGATTGAAGACCTGAAGCGTGCCCTCGTCGTCCTCGAGAAAGCCCTCGAGGCCTACAACGCACGATAATCAATAACAGTCAATCACAAACAGCCGCCCGTCTCCTCATGACAGGCGGTTGTTTTTTTATCAAAATCCTCTCATTTGTGTAGCATATTGTTCAACAATGGTATTGCACAAACGGGAGTTTTTTGTTATCTTTGCATTCCAATAAAAACGATGGCAATGATGAGACGACAACAGCCCGCACGTCGGGCACAGATGATACTTTATATCGTGCTGCTCGCGGTAGTGGTGGCATTCATGGTGGCCCTGAGTCTGTGTGACCGGCCGGCGGTCTCGCCCAACGAGCGTCCCAGCGGGGGCGACACGCTGGACATCGCCATCGAATACTCCCCAGTGACCTACTACACCTACGACGACACACTGGGCGGCTACAACTACGACCTGCTGCGTATGATATCGGGCAACACGGGTGTTCCCATGAAGTTCCATCCCGTGGTGACGCTCGAGAAGGCCCTGGCCGGTCTGGAGGATGGCCGCTACGACGTGCTGGTGGCTCAGTTCCCGATGACGGCCGGCGACACGTCGCGCTTTGAGTTCACTCAACCCATCTATATCGACCAGCAGGTGCTGGTCCAGCGCCGCGGCAGCCAGTCGATCCACTCTCAACTGGACCTGGCAGGCGACACGGTGTGGGTGGTGAAAGGGTCACCCATGGCGAGCCGCATCGCTAGCCTGAGCCGCGAGATCGGCGACACCATCTATGTGCATGTCGATGAGTTGTATGGCCCAGAACAACTGATGATGATGGTATCGACGGGCGAAATCCGTTATGCCGTCGTCAACCGTTCCATCGCCCGCGCGATGGCTTCCCGGCTGCCCAATCTGGACCGCTCGGTGGCCATCAGCCTGTCGCAGTTCCAGTCATGGATGGTTGCCAAGGAGCGCTCGGGCCTGTGCGACAGCCTGAACCGCTGGCACAGGCAGGCACAACTTGACACCGCCTCGTACCACGCCTTGCAGCGCCGCTACTTTGGTGGCATCTTTCCCACTTTGGCACGATAATTAGATAATATCGGCTGCACCTCAGCCATCGATGCAAATGGCACGATAATTGGATAATATCGGCTGCACCTCAGCCAACGATGCAAGCATCATGGCTTTCGGTTGGCACGATAATTGCAGTATTCAAGTACATTTTACCCATTAAACACATCAACTATTATGCGCCTCAGGAAAAAAAACAATTCAGTAAAAGCCCTACTCGAGAAATTTCTCAAAGATTACAACTGCAGTTATGACGTCAAGACCGAAGACAGCGGTTCTAACGTCTATGAATTTGAGTTCCAAGCAGGAAATTTCATCGCTATCGTCCGCAAGCAGGACGATGGTGTCCAGGTGTTTTTTCCCGACATCGCCAAGTTGCCCATGTCACAATTACCCCTCGTGCGCTCGATGTGCAATGACAAGAACAACCACAACATCCTGTTCAAGTACACCTATGACCTTGACGAGAAGGCGGGCGATATTTCAGTCAGCCTGTCATTCTACAACAACTCGCTTAATGACAAGGAGTTTGCCTATGAGTTGAAAGCCGCCTTCCATTTCCAGCACGAATGGACGCACGACTATGACGAGGCCGTCAAGATGAGCAAGGACTACAACGACATCGACCTGGAGAGCGAACTGTACAAGCATCACCGCGAGATGAACATGCTGCGTTGCCAGGAGATGATGCACCAGATTGTGTGCGGCTCGCTGAACTTACTACTTTTCTCCTGTGACGAGCCACTGTCACTGGACAATGTGCTGGAGTACGTCGAGCCGTCGATTTCACATCATGCCCAGATGCTGTTCATGACCGTGAACACCATGAGCGGGCAGCAGCAGTTCAAGGACAAGAATGCCATTCTTGACTTTGACCTTCGCCGCGCGCTGGTCGAGGGCACGGGCGCTGAAGCACGCCTGGTGCGTGACTATGCCGTCCTGGACCTGCACTACAAGATGGGCGAAGACCAGAAACCCCAGATGGCCACCATCGCCATTACCGCCGAGGGCGAAGACAAGAACACGATATTCACCCGCGTTACCATCACACTGCCCATGCGCAACGCCAGCCGTGCCAACTCGCTGAGCAACGACGAGCGCGGTCCGCACAGCAAGAGTTTCCTCCTCGGGCTGGGACGCAACGGCAAGAAGCAATATGAAGAGGCCGAATACATGTGGACCGACGCCCTCCTCAAAATCAAGAACGGCGAGCAGAGCAGCATGAGCGAAGACGAAATCCTGCTGAGCCAGGTGTACAAGCCCGATGTGGCCTACAACCTGTATTGGGGCAACCTGTACTTCACCGAGAAGCGCTACCTTGAAGCCATCATCTATCTGGAGAACGTGTTTAACAGTTACCGCGAAGAGTTCTTTGACCTGAGTGGCGACGAGAAGCGCATGTTCATGGAGGTGGCCTACAAACTGGGTTTCTGCTACAACGACTTGGGCCGTTACAAGGAGGCTTACTACTACCTGGATCTTATGGCCAACGACGGCAACATCCGCCACACCATGGAAATGGTCAACAACATGGCCAACAACAAGGACCTGCGTGTGTTCAACTACACCGACGGCGTGATGGAAGAGGTGAAGCGCAACTTTGAAAACCAAGAGGAAGTGCCTGAACACATCCGCCAATTCATCAGTTTCTTGCGACGTCGCCGCGGCTATGCCCTCATCGATTTCGGCAAACTCGACGATGCCGAAAAGATTTTCACCTCAATGCTTGACGACTTGGAAAATGCCCCCTACGCAAGCCAAGAGTTGGGTTACATCAAGCATCTGCGCTCGTTACGCGAAAGATACGAGGCATCGTTGGCCAAGAGAGCCGAAAAAGACCAGAAGGCCCAAAAGGCCGAAAAAGGGACTGACACCGAGGGCCTGCAATAAGCAGCGCTCCCACATAGGAAATAAATAGTTTTTACATTTACCACCCCACTAATCACCTAACTGTTATGAGAGTTCTATTAGGCGTTATTGTTGCGTGCATCGCACTTGTTTGTGGCTTCTCCTTTTACGGAGAAAGTGCTGGCCACACTGTTTATGTCCCCACCACTGAGGAGGAACAGTACCTCGCGGATTCTGACTACGAAGAAGAAGGTACGTACGAAGAAGAGAATTCCTACTCTGAAGAAGAGGAGGATACCGACGATGGTATGTCGCTTAATGACATCCGTTTTGCCGATTTTGACGATGATGACTGGCTTGACAACGAATACATCTGGGCCTTGCGCCAATACCTGGATGACATCGATGTAAGCAAAATCAAGGACGAGAGCCTGAAGCCTTATCTCAAAGTCATCAAAGGGAAGTTTGTCATCGCCAGGGTTGAACCGGCGCTTATGGGCGGCCTGTTCATCATGTTCTCGTTCATCGACAAACCCGAAGGCATCTTTTCGACCTGGGTGTACAGTGACGTGAACGAGGCCACTGGAGAAGTATCCAACTACACAGTAAACGGCATCAAACTTGAAGACATCAAGAACGACATGTCACGTGAAGAAATTCTCAAGATCATGAAGGAGCACCCAGAACTCAAACTCTTCTAAGCCTAACAGCACATGGCGAGGCTTAAAAAAACGAGCCCCAAAAGTTCTTTCCGACTTTTGGGGTTCGTTTTTATTTCTTGGTGTGGAGGGCGGTGCCGAAGTAACGCGGGATGGGCGTTTCAAAATAGAGCGGCTCGCCTGTGACGGGATGATGGAAGGCCAGGCGGAAGGCATGCAGGCACATGCGCGTGCCCGGGTCGTCCTGGTGGCCATACTTGCCGTCGCCCACTACCGGGTGGCCGATGTCTGCCATATGGACACGTATCTGGTTCTTGCGCCCCGTGAGCAGGTGCAGGAAGAGCAAGGCACGGTCTTCGGCCTGCTCGACAACTTCCCACTCTGTAGCGGCCCACTTGCCGCCGTCATCGACTGGGCTGCTGACAACCACCATACGGTCGGTGTCGTGCAGCCAACTCTCGACTTTGCCTGCGGGATCTTCCATGACGCCCTCGACCACGGCGACATAGCGCCGGTCGATGATGGTGGAGTGCCAATCGGCCGTCATCTGCTGCTGGACGTCGACACTCTTGGCATAGACCATGAGTCCCGAAGTGCGCGCGTCAAGACGGTGCACCACATGGGCGGTGCAATGCTGACGGGTCTCGGTGAAATGGCGGTCGAGCAGCGTCTTCATGTTCAAACTACCTGCCCCGACGGGCATCGACAGCACGCCCTGCTGCTTGTCGACCACTACCACCCATCGGTCCTCGTAGACGATGCTGTAGTACTTATTGTTGAGCGAGGAGGGCCGTGCATGTCTCCTGATCTGCACTACGCATCCCTCGTCCAACGGGAAATCGACATGCGTCTGTATCTTGCCGTCGACGGTGACACCGCCGTGGGCCAGGATAGACTTGGCCTTGTTACGGCTGATGCCGTCCAGGCTGTTCATGACAAAATTGAGCAGTTTGTCGGGCTGCTTGACCTCGCGGACGACGGCTTTGTCGTCGTTGCGCGGCACACGGTGGTCGTGTCGGCGTGGCATTTTTTGAGTTAACAGTTAAGAGTTAATAGTTAATAGTTAACAGTTAGTAAAGACTATTAGTCGAAGATGTGACGCAGGCGCGAGAAGATGCGGCTCTTGTCGCCCTCACTGGGTTTGACGTGTTCACCGCTGTTCTGCAACATGGTGATGGCCTCCTTCTCTTTATCATTCAGTTTCTCGGGCATGTAGACCATGACATTGATGAGCAGGTCGCCGGAGCCATAACGCTCGGGCGAGGGCAAGCCCTTGCCGCGCAATCGCAGGATACTGCCGGGCTGGGTACCGGGTTTGATGGTCACACGTGCCTTGCCGTCGACGGTGGGCACCTCGACCTTACCGCCGAGGACTGCCGTCGGGATGTCAAGCATCAGGTTGTAGATGAGGTCGTTGCCGTCGCGGGTGAGTTGGGTGTCACGCACCTCCTCGATGACCACAAGCAGGTCGCCGGGCATACCGCCGCCAGGAGCGTCATTGCCCTGACGTGCCATGCGCAGCGTCATGCCATCGGCCACTCCGGCGGGAATATTGATGCTGACCACTTCCTCTTTACGCACAAGGCCCTTGCCGCTGCAGTGCGGACAGGTCTCCTTAATGCGCTTGCCGCTACCGCCACAGGTGTGGCAGACGCTCTGGGACTGCATCGTGCCGAACATGGTGCGCTGCATACGCACTTCCACTCCCGAGCCGTTGCAGGTGGGGCAGGTCTCGAGTGCAGTGCCGTTCTTGGCTCCGGTGCCGTGGCAATGGTCACAAGACTTCATGCGAGGTATCTTCAGTTTCTTCTCGGCGCCCTTGGCAATGTCGCTAAGCGTCATCTTGACGCGCACACGCAGGTCGGTACCGCGCTTCACGCGCTGGCTCTGCGCACCGCCACCGCCAAAGATGTCCCCAAAACCACCGAAGCCACCGAAACCGCCAAACAGGTCGCCGAACTGGCGCAGGATGTCGTCCATCGACATGCCTCCGGCATATCCGCCGCCGCCCATCTGCTCACCGGCAAACCCGAACTGGTCGTAGCGGGCACGCTTGTCGGGGTCGCTAAGGACGTTGTAGGCCTCGGCGGCCTCTTTGAACTTCTCCTCGGCGGCCTTTTTCTCGGCGTCGCTCTTACCTTGCTGTTTGTCGGGATGGTACTTGATGGCCAACTTGCGGTAAGCCTTCTTCAGGTCATCGGCAGTAGCATTCTTGTCGACACCAAGCACCTCGTAATAATCTCTCTTTTGAGCCATATCGTGTTCAGTTTCTTGTCCTTAGTATTTTTAACTGCCGACAACCACTTTGGCGTGGCGCAGCACCTTGTCGTTGATCATATAACCCTTAATGGTCGTGTCGATAACCTTGCCCTTCATCGAGGGGTCGGGAGCGGGGAACATTGTCACGGCCTCGTGGACATCGGTGTCGAAGTCCTTACCGGTCGAGTCGATGGCCTTGACATGCTGGCTCTCAAGGTATTTCACGAACTTGTTGTAAATGAGGTCGACACCCTCCTTGAGGCTGTCGAGGTCACCGCCCTTGTTGATGGCGTCGATGGCCCGCTCGAGGTCGTCGACCACGGGCAGGAGGTCGCGCATGGCGCTCTCGGCACCGTTCTTTATCAGGTCGGCCTTCTCCTTGAGTGTGCGTTTACGGAAATTCTCGAAGTCTGCCATGAGGAAGAGGTATTCCTTCTTCTCATGCTCGACTTGCGCCTCGAGGTCAGCAATCTTCTTCTCGGGGTCATCGGGTGCGGTCTGTTCATTCTCATTGGCTTGCTGCTCGGTGTTCAGGGCCTCTTGGTCCTGAATCTCCTCCTGAGCAACCTTGGCCTCTTCGTTTTGATTCTTTTTGTTCTTTTTTGACATATTGTTGTTGTGTTTAAAATCGTGTTTACCTTATGGCTCTTGCAAATACCAGTCCAACCTGCTGTTATCACAACTGCAGGACAAAGGTGGCGCAATCGGCAAAAGTGTCAGCCGCCCGTTCTGCCAGAATGTCACCATCGAAGATGCCGAACACGGTCGAACCCGAGCCCGACATGGCGGCATACTGTGCCCCGGCATCCATCAGGCGGGCCTTGATGAGCCACAACTGCGGCAGCGCTGCAAAGACGCTCGGCTCAAAATCGTTGGCCAGCAGGCCGTCCCATGCTTGGACGGGGCGGGCGATGATGTCGGCCAAAGCCGTTTCGGGGATGCGCGGCGTGACACGGCTGTAGGCCGTGCGCGTGTCCACTCCCATCGGAGGCTTGACCAGCAGCAGTGTTTTGCCCTTGAGGTCGACGTCGATGGGTGTGAGCCTGTCACCGATACCCGTCGCCAGCATCGGGCGGTTGTAGACAAAGAAGGCGCAGTCAGCCCCGAGTGCCACTGCCATGGAAGCCAGGTCGGCATCGTCGATGTGCAGTTCAAACATCTGGTTGAGCATCATCAGGGCATGGGCAGCATCGCTGGAGCCACCTCCCAGCCCGGCACCGTCGGGGATGCGCTTGTAGAGGTGCATCGCCACCGGAGGCAGGTCGTAGCGGTCTTGCAGCAAGCGATAGGCCCTCATGACCAGGTTTTTTTCGGTCGGGCAGTCCACGGGATTGCCGTAGCAGGTGAGCGTCGATTCATCACCAGGTGCAGCGACAATTTCGAGCGCATCGGTAAGGGGTACGGGAAAGAACACGGTCTCGATATTGTGGTAACCGTCGGGGCGACGCTCCACAATGTTGAGTCCCAGATTGATTTTTGCGTTAGGGAAAGTTATCATGTTATTGCGTTTACAGGATGGGGCTGAAGAGCCTCACGACAGACTCCATGGCCTTCTGCACCAGTGGCCTCTGTTTCCACTTTGCCAGACTCAGCCGCGTGCATTGATCCATATCGGCGATGAAGATGTCGGTCATCTGCTGGTTGAATTTCTTGCCATAAATCACCGCATTGAACTCGAAGTTGTGCTCAAAACTCCTGAAATCGAAGTTCGTGGAACCTGTCGTGACAAACTCGTCATCGACGATGAGCACCTTGGCATGCAGCACGGTGGGCTCATAGAAGTAGACCTTGATGCCTGACTGCAGGCATTCCTTGATGTAGGAGCGCGTAGCAAGTCTCAGTGCCATCGAATCGGGGTAACGGGGTATCATGAGCCTGACGTCAATGCCTGCCAGTGCCGCACTCTGCATCGCCTTGAGCAGGGAGTCACTCGGCAGGAAATAAGGCGTCTGGAGATAGACTTTGCGTTTGGCGAGCGTGATGGCCTTGAAGAAGACCAGCGAGACGTTGTTCCATCGGTTGGTGGGTCCGCTACCCAGCATCTGCACGATGTAGTCATTGCTTGCCGGAGGCTCACTGTAACGCATGGTCTTGGAGGTGAGCAACTCTCGCGTGGTGTAGTTCCAATCGATGGCGAACGAATACTCCAGGGCTGCCACCGACTCGCCGTGGACGCGCAGGTGGGTATCCCTCCAGGGCTGCCACTTCCTGTCACCGACGACATAGCGGTTGGCGATATTCATGCCGCCCACATAGCCCACTGAGCCATCGATGACGACAATCTTGCGGTGGTTGCGCCAGTTGATACGGAAGGCAAACTGTGTGAACGTCAGTTCCAAGAAGGGGTGAACGGCAATTCCCGCTTCACGCATGCGCTTGAGCACACGCGGGCTAAAGTAGAACGAACCGACGTAGTCATAGAGCACCCTCACCTGGACGCCCTCGCGGGCCTTGCGCATGAGCAGGTCGATGAGCCTGCGTCCTGTCTCATCGTTCTCGATGATGAAGTATTGCACATGAATATACTGCGTTGCAGCCTCGATATCGCGCAACATCGCCTCAAACTTGTCTTTACCTGTCGTGAACACCTCGATGTCGTTACCGGTGAACATGTGCGGCTCGGCCAACTTGCCCACCAGCGAGATGAGTTGCCGTGATTCATCACCGAGTTCATCGGGCACCTCGACGGTCTTGGGGAAGTCGTTCATGCGCCGCAGTTCACGCAGGTCGGCGCGCGAAATCAGGCTCATACCCTTGAGGCTGCGGCCAAATACCAGATAGATGAGAAGTCCCACGATGGGCAGGAGCAGCAGCACCATTACCCACGCAATCGACTTGACAGGGTTGCGGTTCTCGCTCAAGATGACCACAATGACTGCCAGCACAGACAAGGCATACAGCACCACGAGGATGGTGTAGACCACATTGGCATATGGGAACAATTCTGCTAGCAGCACGGGTTAAGGTTTTGTTCAGGTCATCAACTAATCTCTATAAAAAACAACAAGGGACGTGACAAGTCACGCCCATCTCGCTTTTTTTCAACATGTCCACAAGGGCTGCGCCCCGATGCTGTCACATCAGCGCACGACGACCTTGCGTGACCACTGGCTGCCGCATTTCACGATATAGAACCCCTTGGGGAAGTCTACCGAGGTGCGCTGATCGGCAGCGACGCGCACCACCTTAATCAACTGGCCAGTGATTGAATAGACATTGAAAACGGCGTCACTATTGCCTGCCGTGAAAACGATGCGCCCCTCGGCCCCCTGTGCGACAGGACCCGTGGCAGCGTTCTCAATGCGCTGCTGCAGGTAGTTGTCGGGCGTCGGAACGGCCTGGGCCATACCAATCACCAACAAGCAGGCTAATATGTAGAGTACACGTCTCATCTTGCGTTTTCGTTTCGTTTCAATCTGCAAAGATAGGTCATTTTTGTAAAAAGTTCAAAAAAATTGCAGATTTTCGCCCTTTTTTCATCCTTTAGACGGCCGAAAGTGCAAAAAGTTACATCTGAATCGGTCAATTAACAAGAATTAATGGGGCCTTGGAGCGTTCGCGCAGCAAACGGGAAGCAACAGATAACATAGGCACAATGCCAGCCGAGGTGCAGCATCGAATAAAGACAACTGTAACAACTAAAAACAACTTTTTAATTTATTGTTGTTATTGTTGTTATGGTTGTTATGGTTGTTTACCAGAAACTGCTGGTTGGGGAATTGAGTGACGACCTTATCGGCGCAGGCGTTTCAGCAAGGCAGCAGCCAGGCGTTTCAGCCGCATCAACGCGCCTGAGGGATAGAGTTTTCCGTACTTCTTCATGGCCCGACGGGGATTCCCCGTGTTGAACATCTGCCAGAACCCGTCATAGTCATCGGGGCGCACAGCGCTGTGTTCCAACGAGGGGTTGGCCTTGACAGCCATCTGATAATCAACGCTTTCCAATTTCACTTGGCAGCGGTCGAGAAGTTCACGGCCTTTGGCTGTGTGGACAATGACCAGGCTTGTTCCCTTATCGTCATCAAGATGCGGTGCTACGGTCTCGATGCCCCAAAAATCGGCCAACGTGAGGTCAGCACCACTGTGCCCACCCTTGAACTGGCAATTGAAACAACTGGGACGCACACTGTAATTCTTGATGAAACAGCCCATGAATACATCATCGTCGTGCAAGCGGCTCTTTTTCCCGATGATCACCGAATAGTTTCTCCACCCTGTGGTTTTGCTACGGAAATTCACCCGGGTAACCATTGAACGGCCAGCGGTTGAAGCCAGGTGCTGACGCCACACCTTGGGACTGGGCACGCCATGACAAGCCACCTCGACAAGAAACAGGTCCTCGTATTCCTGCTTGAGGAAGAGCCGCAGGCCGGCAATCTGGCACGGCGTTCCCGTGAAGAGGACCTTGCGCCCCTTATTCTTGAGCAAATCCTCAACAAGCAGGTAGTTTTCACCGATAACCGACTGGACATACTTGCTCCCGAGGAACCGGGCAATACCTTGCATTTGGTTAGCACAATCGTGGACCACATTCCAATCCCCTTCAAAACGAGCACCGAAGACCACTCCTCCATCGGCAATCACTCCCCTCGACAACAAGGAAAAGACACCACCCGACGAACTCATCATCCGTTCCTTTTCGTCGGCATTAACGGCAGCAAAGGCACCGATTTCACGGCCCTGCTTCCCCTCGTTCAAGAAGGGACACACCTGCTCGCACAAACCGCAGTCGACACAAGCCTGGGCATCGACCACCGGATAGAGCAGCCCCTTGTCGTCCTCTTGCATGGTGATGCAGGATTGGGGGCACTGCTGCTCGCAGGCGCCGCATCCGCAGCAATATGATTTGTCCTGTAGGCTGATCATCGCTTAAAGAATTTCTTCACCTTTTGTATCGTCGGGACAAGCGGCCCCAAGATAAAAATCAGATTATTCCTGAAAATCAGGTGATTATAGTGGGAATTTATTTGCTTGGCATACCTCTTTAGTTCGGTGGCGGGCATCGTCGGGATGTGCTGCAGCGTGGCAAGAATCGTGTTGCGGTAAACGTTGTAACGCCTGTTGGTCTGCTTGCGCGAAGAGAACTGGCCGCGGCTGTGTGACGCGCTGCGCACCAGCAGGGAGTACTTGACCTCGGGCACGGTGGCGCATCTGTATTGATACAGCACCGGCAACATCAACTGCCAGTTCTGCCCAGCGGCATGCTCGGTGTAGATATCCAGCCCAGGAATCATCTCGCGCAGCACATCGGTTCGGACCATACAGGCACCGGCGCAATACCAGAAGCCATTGGTGCCGAACAGGCAATCCTCGAACAAGTGGTCCTTGCTTCCGGGCACGTTGATTTCGCGCAGGTAACTCAAATCCTCCTCGTTGAGGTACTCCAGCAGGCAACGCGACATGCCAAACCCGCTCCCGGCCTGTTCCAGGGCCGCAACGAGCGACTCGATGGTGTCGTCGGCCTTATAGAAGTCGTCGGCATCGGGCCACACCAGATAGCCGCCCTTGATGAGTTTCAATCCGTTGTTAATGGCGACCGACTGGCCCTGGTTTTCCTGATAGATGTAGTGCAGGATGTAGCCCCGCTCGGCAAACCGCGGAATGTAGTCCTGGACGATTTGCTTGGTGTCGTCGGTGCTGCCGTCGTCGATGACGTGCATCTCGACAGCGGGATAGGTCTGCTTGAGCACCGAATCCAGCAACCTGTGGATGTATTTCCCGCAATTATAGGACGGGGTTATTACGCTGACTAATCCTGGCATAATCGTCTAATGTCTAAGCAGTTTTTTAAGTTTTGACTTGATCCACTCCTTGGCTTCGGGTTCGGCGATGGCATACGTCATGCCAAGCGTGACAACGGTCGAAATCAGTGTCACGACAACCAGGCGCCAGAAGCCAGGCTGCATGAACAGGCGCGGAGAATAGGCCGCCAGAAACGCCACCACCGTAATCGGCGTGACGGGAAGCAGAACCCGCCTGATGAACTGCTTGAGGGTAATCTGCTTGACGGTCAGGCCCAGGGTGTAGACATTGCACAGGCAACCGATGAATACCGCCACCACATTGAAAGTAAATGCCACGTAGATGCTGCCATGCATACGGTAGCAGATATAGGTGAACGGCAGCACAAGCAGGTATAGGGTGCCGTTGATGAGGCTGATGCGCTTGATCTTGCCCGTGGCATGGATGCCCATGGCCATAACAATCGACATCTGTGAGAAGAGATTGAAGAAAATCAGTATCCTGACGAACCACACGCTGTAGCGCGGCACCATCTTCAGCCACAGTTCCAGCACATAATAGGTCTCCATGAAGATGGGCACCGAGACCATCAGCAGCAACAGGTACAGATACTTGGCCGAGGTGTAAATCAGTTTGGACATCTGGTCGGTGTCGCCCACCGAGTAGGTCTTGACCACCTGGGGACGAACAGCCTGTGAGACGTTGGCGGCGAACTGCATCACCATGTTCTGCACAGTGAACGCAATACCTATCGCGGCGTTGGCCACCGTGCCGAAGAACATGTTGGCCAGCATGCTCACACCCTGGGTGCGCGCCAGGTTGCTCGCGTTGCCGAACAGGTCCCATCCCGAGAACGAGAGCATCGGCTTGAGGATTTCGGGTTTCCACAAGCGCCTGAAATGCGACTCCTCGAAGTGCCGCAGGCAGTAGACGCGATAGATGACAATCATCAGCACGTTGACCGCCAGCACCAGTATGCTGTAGAGTATCAGTTTGTCGTAGTCCCACAGTTGGAGCAGGAACACGATAAGCAGTTTCAAGGTCACCGAAATGATTTCAAAATAGGCATAACTGCCCATCTTCTCATGTGCGATGAGTACTGCGGTATAGGGGACCTGGGTGACGCCGAGCATCGTCCCGAAGACCGACAGTTGGAACACGACATGGGCAGCCGTCATGCGCCCCTCGGGGATGACCAGTTTGTTGATCAGGAACCACAATCCTATCGTTTCGCACAGGACAAAAATCAGCAGGGCGATGCCGATGTGGATAATCAGCGCGCTCGAGAACGTCTCGGCCAGCCGTTGCTTGTCGTTACGACCCAGTTCATAGGTGAGGAAACGGCTTGTCGCGCCGCTCATCGATGCCGTGATGAAGCCCATCATGAGCACTACAGCCCCGACCACGTTGTAGACGCCATAGTCATCCACCCCGAGGACGTTCAAGACGACCCTGGACGTGTAGATGCCCACAATCATCGTCAAGAACATCCTGAAGTACAGCGCCATAGAGTTCTTGGCGATGCGCTTGCCGCTCGACTTATAGCCGCCCTCGGGTTGCGGAGTCTGCGGTGCAGCGCCAACCTCCGCCGCCTCGTCGCGGATTATAGTGGAACTATCATCTATGTTAGGATCTATTGACATTAAGTTGTTTCAAACGTGTTAATTCTCAGAGTTAAAAATAGAGAGATAGGACAGCAAATCGATTTTTTTACAACAGAACAAGTTACTTGTTACATAGCCAAATGGATTAGTATAATAGTCTTCAAACATAGGCTGAAAAATGTATAATAAAAATCCACATTACATTATTCAATCAAATTAAGCAAGATAAGATAGACTATGTTCGACAACTATCCTATTAATGCTTGGCCATAATCAAGCGTTTAAGCATTCCTATACTCTCGGAGTATTCTTTTAGGTGTCTAAATACAGCCCACATTATAAGATTGGGAACAATGATGCACAGCACAGCTCGCAGTACCAAATTCAAAATTCCCTCTCCTGGTAAAAGGGAACACAAAAAACCAGTCACTATACATAGAATAACCGCAAGAACCAAATAGAACAGATTCTTCTTGATATAATCCCATTGGCGCTGATGTTTAAAGTAGTATCTATACAGCACCCAAGATGCCCAAATCGAATTTATGAATACGAGACAAAAAACCGTGCCCCCTAATGCCCCATTCACTCCAAAGCGCTTAATCACTATAAAATTCAATACTGTTTTCACAACGGCTTCTGCAACAGGCCGATATCTGTCTTGCCACCATAATCCTGCTGCTTGACGATATGTTGAACAAATATCTCCTAACTTATGACATAGGAAATATAGGCAGAACATAAATAACTCTATTTCACCTAACAGATAATTCGCTCCAACCCAAACCTTTAAAAAGGGTTGGAACATGCAGTAGAGACAGACTGTACACCAAATTGAAGTCCACATGTACAACAACTGGCACTTATTGAAGTCGCCATAGTTCTTTTCTTCACTCTCGGTAGCAATAGAGTTTCCAATACTCGCAGTTATACTTGACCTCGCAAGGACAAGAAGGCCTGTTAACGTATTGATAATAAACATGTAATTGTTATATTTTCCCAAGATGCTAAGACCTATAAATGCCGAAATAAAAACGGCATCGATAGCATCGCGGAATACATAACAAATCCTCCATACAAATAAGCCAGCAATACGCTTTTTTATATCAGTCAATAAATCCTTGTCTATCGTTCCATAACACTTGTATTGAGGATATTTCTTATTAATTACATGATTGATCACAAGATTTGATATGATTGTAAAAGCAATCAACACGCAACAATAAAAATAGTAACTGCGGAAAAGCACCAAAACAATTATTTGGCAAAGATTAGACAAAATGCCAAGGATAATGCCCACTCTGCTAGAGATGTCAGAACGTTGATTTGCTGTTAGAATTGAGCCTTTATACGCAAAGAGGAAATAACTTATCACTGTCTTAGACAAGTTGAGCACATATAACACATACAAGTTGACGTCATTCGGAATTTCCCCTTTAATCAAGTATGGCAGGAAAAACATCAATATTGTTCCTCCTATTAACATCACGGTTCCGATGATGCGATAAACCTTTCTATACAAATTCAATAACGCACATACCGTAGCCGTATCATTCTCAGCCATTGGTTTGTACATACTGAACACCATCGCAGACCCCACGCCAAGTTCAGCAAGGACCAAAAAATCCAGAGTCGAAGCAAATAAACTATTAAGACCTAAGTATAATTCACCGAGAGTATAAATAAATACAGTTCGACTAAGAAACTGAACAAGCAGAATGGCAAACTTGTTCACCATAGCCCAAATCAAGTTCCTCTGTGAATTCTTAGATCTTGAATCTGCCATATTCAATCGTTCTTAATGCCACGGATGGCGTTGTAGATGCGCTCGCAATTGTTGTTATCGTGGGTGGGGAAGAACTTGTTGCAGCGCTCAATGTAGTACTCGGTGTTGACGATGTCCTTGCCGTTGTAGAAAGCCTTGATGGCATCGAATAACTCGTCCTGGTTCTCGACCACGGGTCCCATGGCATCGCGCTTGTAACTGAAGTAGCCCTCAGAGAAGTGCTTCTGTCTGAATTCCTCGAAGTCGAACTGATAGAAAATCATGGGCTTCTGCATATAGGCCACGTCGAAGAGCACGCTCGAGTAGTCGGTAATCAGCAGGCTTGTCGCCATCAGCAGGTCGTGGATGGTGACACTGTCGTCGACAATCTCGATGCGCGGGTCGATGTCGCTGAACAGATGCAGGAACTTCTTGAACTGGGCATGAATGCAGAACTTGACCTTGTAGCCGGCATTCTCCAAGAAGTCGATGACGGCCGTGTTGTTCAACAGCGAGTTGAAGTGCTGGTAGTAGGCCGACTCCAGGAACCGTTGCTCGTTCTGCTCCTTGGTCAGTGTATACAGGTCGATGTAACGGCGCCACGAGGGCATGATGAGCACAAAGCGTCCGTCGCTCTGATGCTCCAGCAGGTCGTCGAAGCGTGCAAATCCCGTGTAGTGGACATAGCCGTCGGGGTAGCCCGCATTCTGGCTGATGTAGTCATACTCTGGCTTGGCACCGCAGATGAAGATGCGCACGCGCTGCACCTCATAGCGGTGGTGTTCCACGCCGCTGGTGCTGATGCCGTGACGCAGGTAGACCTGCGGAAGGTTCTTCCTGAAGAAACGCTCCACGTAACTGCACACCCTGAGGCTGGGTGCCGGCGTGACGAACATAGTGCGGATGTGAACACGTGCCGCAAGATAATACATATAGTGCCTGAAGCCACCCCATGGCAGGATGTGGCTGTCGGATGCATCAAATGCCGGTGCCGCCTTGTCGAGTGCAAAGTAGGCGGGTTGCTCGGGCCTGTTCTTCCTGAGCCACTGGTAGAAGATCCATCCGTTGTCCTCGGCATTATCGACGCGCTCGACGATGAGCCAGATGTCCCCTTTGGTCACCAGGCGCAACACGAGCGCCGGCAAAGCGGTGACCATCAGCATCAACACGCACTTGACGTCCTCAAAACTTATCTTGCCTAACTGCTTAAACACACTCTTCATATCGAACTCAGCAAAATCTTAAACAGGTCCAAATCGATATAGGCCGCTATGCGGGGCAGGACATTCCTGTACTGCAGAGAAACAGAGGTCTTGGTCTCGGCCGAAAAGCCCAACTTGTAGGTGTCGCCGACGCAGCCGTTGGAAAACTCCGTGTAACTGCCGTTGGGATAGGCAAAGAAGTCGCAAGGCCGCTGCAGGCGTTCCTCAATCACCTGTTTGCTCTTCACAATCTGACAATACACTTCCTCCTGGCGCTGGCGTTCGTGGCAGCAGATGTGCCACATGCAATGCGACCCGATGGTCACGCCATCCATGGCCGCGAGTTGGCTCACCTCGTCCCAGTTCATGGGCCTGAGATGACCGTAGCGCTGTTGTATCTCTTCCCAGCGCCGCGCAGGCAGGTTGCCGATGAGGTCGGCGACCATGTCCTTGACTTCATCGACCGGCCTTGACTTCATCTGCACCGATATTTCCTTGGCCGCCGCGATGCGGTCGCCATCGGTTGCCATCGTGAACTTCTTCCCCAACGTCGGCATGTCGAGGCGGTCCAGACCGGCCGCAATGGTCACGAGCCTGTTAACCGTTGTGGGATAGAAATCGCCCGTGGTGATGTTGTCGGTCGAGACAAAGACGGTGAACGGCAGTCCCAAACCCGTCAAGACGGGTGCCACCACGCTCAGGTTGTTGGCATAGCCGTCGTCGAAGGTCAATACCACCTCGCGGCCCGTGAGGCAGTTCCCGGTCAGGCGCCGTTCCAATTCGTCGACTGCGATGACGTCGTAGTGCCGCTTCAGGTAGCGTGCCTGCCTCTTGAAGGCCGACAAGCCGTAGACTTCGGGGCACAGCACCGAGTCGACAGCCGTCCCCACCCCATGCCAAAACAGGACGTGCGGTTTGTGGTTGGATGCCCGCCGTGCGGCATTCATCCCACTGAGGATAAACACCTTACGCTTAATACGATTCATTATGGGCTCAGAGCCTGCCATCGATGATTTGCGGATCAAGGATGCCTTTCACGTCATAGATGACATGCTTATCGAGGCACAACTGCTGGATGTCGATGGTCTTGAACTCGTTGTGGGCCACTGCCATGATGACCGCGTCGAAGCGCTGCTGCGGCAGTTGCTGGACGATATCGATGCCATATTCACGCTTGGCCACGGCAGGATTGGCCCATGGGTCATAGACCGTGACATTGACGTTGTACTGCTGCAGCGCTTTGTAGATGTCTATCACCCTGGTGTTGCGCACGTCGGGGCAATTCTCCTTGAAGGTGAATCCCATAATCAGGATATTGCTGCCGAGCACCTGGATGCCCTTCTTGATCATGCGCTTGATGGTCTCGGTGGCCACATACTCACCCATGCCGTCGTTCATGCGCCGGCCGGCGAGAATGATCTCGGGGTTGTAGCCATATTGCTGTGCACACTGTGCCAGGTAATAGGGATCGACACCGATGCAGTGTCCACCCACCAGTCCCGGCTTGAAGGGCAGGAAGTTCCACTTGGTGGCAGCGGCCTCGAGTACGTCGTGGGTATCGATGCCCATGCGGTTGAAGATTTTGGACAGTTCGTTGACAAAGGCGATGTTGATGTCACGCTGCGAGTTCTCGATGACCTTGGCGGCCTCGGCCACCTTGATGCTGCTGGCCTTGTGGGTGCCGGCCTGGATCACGCTGGAGTACACCTTGTCCACGATGTCGGCGACTTCGGGCGTCGACCCCGAGGTGACCTTCTTGATTTTCTCCACGGTGTGGAGTTTGTCACCGGGGTTGATGCGCTCGGGACTGTAACCCGCAAAGAAGTCGGTATTGTACTTCAGGCCGCTCTCCTGCTCAACGATGGGTATGCAACTGTTCTCGGTGACGCCGGGATAGACCGTGCTCTCATAGACCACGATGTCGCCGCGGCCAATCACCTTGCCCACCGTCGTGCTCGCCTTGACCAGGGGGGTGAGGTCGGGCGTGTTGTTCTTGTCCACCGGAGTGGGCACGGCCACGACATAGAAGTTGCACTCACGTATCCTGTCCAGGTCGGTCGTGCAGGTGAATCCACCCCGCAGGGCCTCCTGCAGCAGCGCGTCGTCCACCTCGAGTGTGGAGTCGTGTCCCCGCATGAGTTCATCGACGCGGTGCGGGTTCATGTCGAAACCGACGGTCGGGTATTTTGTCGAAAACAGCCGGGCCAGGGGCAGTCCCACATAGCCCAAACCGATAACGCATATTCTTATCTGTTCCATATCTTGTGTTGATGTTCTTTGTTGTGGCAATGATGCCGTGGTCTGGCTCCAGGTTTTTAATGCGAATTACACGAATTCATCTGATTATCGCGAGTAGTTTTATCTTCTTTTTCGTGAAAATCGTCTCATTAGCGAGATTCACATTAAAGGAACTTACAGGGCTGGAGGCTGAATCATTGCGGTCTCTTTTTAGTTCAAACAGCGGTTACAGGTTCTCCCAATACCACTTGACAGCCTCGCGCAGGCCTTCACGCATGCTGAATTGCGGGTCGTAGCCCAGCAGGCGGCGCGCCTTGTCGATGCTGGCCAGCGAGTGCGGGATGTCGCCCACGCGGTTGGGGCCGTGGGTGGGCTCGATGTCACGGATTTTCTCGTCGAGTTCGCCCAGGAACTCCCTGAGGTAGTCCACCAGTTGGTTCAGGGTGGTGCGCTCGCCATAGGCAGTGTTGTAGATCTGGTTCACGGCCTCGCTGTTGGTAGTGGTGAGTGCCCTCATGTTCATCTGGATGACGTTGTCGATGTAGGTGAAGTCGCGGCTGTACTCGCCATCGCCGTTGATGTTGGGGGCCTCGTGGCGCATCAATTTCTTCACGAACAGCGGAATCACCGCGGCATAGGCGCCGTTGGGGTCCTGCCGACGGCCAAACACGTTGAAATACCTCAAGCCGATGTACTCGATGCCGTAGGTGCGGGCAAACACGTCGGCATACAACTCATCGACATACTTGGTGATGGCATAGGGTGACAGGGGCTTGCCGATAACTTCCTCGACCTTGGGCAACTGGGCGCTGTCGCCATAGGTGGAACTGCTGGCGGCGAACACAAAGCGCTTGACCTGTGCATCACGGGCGGCCACCAGCATGTTGAGGAAGCCGCCGATGTTGACCTCGTTGGTGGTGATGGGGTCGGCCACCGACCGGGGCACACTGCCCAGTGCAGCCTCGTGCAGCACATAGTCCATGCCATCGACAGCCTTGCGGCAATCGTCGAGATTGCGGATATCACCCACCTGCAGTTCAAACTGCGACCCGAAACGGTCAAACAGCGGCAACAAGTTCTCGATGTGTCCTGTTGCGAAGTTGTCCAGGACACGCACCTCGTGTCCTTGCTCGAGCAGGTATTCGGTCAAGTTACTGCCGATAAAACCCGCTCCTCCGGTCACTAATATTTTCATCGTGTTCATCATCTGTCGATATATTGTTGTGCCAAAGCCTGCGACCCGACACGGAAACCCGTGCCTGATCGCACACAGGCAAATCCGGTGACACGGCGCGGGAAACGTCCCGACCACCTCCCTGTCACGCGGCAAGTTACGGCCATTACCGCCTTGTTCCCGTCCAGGCTTCGCCTGGCAGGGGGCGGCAGACCGCAACAAAGGTAGCCAGACTCGCCGACATAGCAAAATAAATCGGTAAAAATTTTCCCTCGGGCGGGTGGCGGTGGCGCTACTGTTTCAGGCACAAATACGGGTCCAGACAAAACAACACAGCAGCGAGGGGCGTGCCGGCCATTGCCGTCACACCCCTCGCCCTGTATCGGGTAAACCGTGTTGTTTACTGCATCACCATCACTCGGCGGCACCGCCCAGCACGATGTTGATCAGCGCCACGATATCGCTGATGTTGATGCCCTGGTCACCGTTGATATCGGCATTGTCGAGCACGATGCCGTCAGCACTGCCAGACAGCACGTAATTGATGAGGGCGGTCACATCGCTGATGTCAACGATACCATTGCCCGTCACGTCGCCGGTCATGCCAGTCTGCTCCTTGAGGATGACCTCCTTCATGGGCGACCAGCCGCTCTCGGTGCCGTTCACGTAATAGGACTTCACGCGATAGAGGTAAGGCGTAGCGGGCAGCAGACCGTTCACGGTGTAGAACTTGTCGGGGGTGATGCCCTCAACGAGGCGGTACTCGGCATCACCGGTCTCGGTGGCGCTCCTGAGCGCGAAGGGCTCGGGATCGGTAATCTCACCGCCATAGACCTTGATGCTCTGAATCTCGGGATAGTATCCTGAGGTAATCTTCACATAGCCGCCGTCACCCACCTCGAGCACGACGAGATAGGTGTCGAGTTCCTTGGCCAGAACGATGCGGTGGGCCTCCTCGACATCTGACGATACGTCGATAGTGGTGTTAGAACCCTTGGAATAGGCCTTGGCATTGATGATGACGCTCACCTTGTTGTAGCCAGCCATGTCGGGGGCAATGGTGATGGTAGCATCGCGACCCGGTGAGATGAAGCCACCGTCGAGATAGAAGTGGGTACCCGCAAAGGTCCAACCCTCGGGCATGTAGTTCTGGGCGTCGCTGGCATGGTTGGTGCTCTCCTTGGGCACGTCGCTCCAGTCGCCCTCGGTGATCAGAGCCACGTCGGGTTTCACCTTCACCTCAAGGCTGTAACTGGTCACGTTCTCGGCCGGGGTGTTGTCGAGCCACTCGGCAAGGAACGAGGTAGCAGTGATGGATTCCTCGGCGGCAGGCAGCATCACGGGACGATACAACTCATAGTCAGACGTACCGTTCAGGGTGATGACGAAGTCCTCGACGCCAGGGGTGCTGACAGTAATCGTGGCCTCATAGTTGCCCTCGGTCACGGGGGCATAGGTCACGGTGATATTCTGCTCCAGGCGGCCTTCCTCGTCGGCAGTGAGTTCAGTCTGGTCGATACCGAACACACCGTTCTCGTCGTTGAGGGTGAGGGTCACCTTGTCGGTCAGGTTGCGGCCCGTGAGGGTAAACCTGTCAGAAACGGTGTTGTTCTTGTAGCAGTTGAACGACAGGGCCGTCTTGTTGGTCTTGAGCCTGGGAGAAGAGGTGGGAGGCTGAACGCCGATAACCATCTGCTGGTACTGGTTGTAGGTCGAGCCACCGCCATTGAAGGCGTTGAGCGCATAGTAGTTGTTGCTCTGGCCACTCCAACCGAAGTTGATGTGGTACTTGTTGGTGTTGGCGTCATAGCCGTCGATGTTGAAGGCATGGCCGCCGCCAAAGAAACCGCCAGCCACAGCGCAGAACACGATGGGACGTTCCTCGACGAGTTCCTCCTGGATGATTGCAGCCCACTCGGCATCGGTGTAGATGGTGGTGCCACCACTGTAGGCGCTGGTCTTCTTGACCACGCGCACCGTTTCCTCGTCATAGCCGAAGAAGGTAAAGGCGCCAGCAATCAGCGACACGCTGTCGACATTGACACCGCTACCGCCGGCGCTGGTGGTGCCATACTCCATGTGCTCGGCCTGGCCGATGTAGCGCATCAGGGTAGCCACGGCATTGGCCTCGGCGGTGGAGTAATTGCCGCTGTAACTGTCGCGCATATTGTTCCAGTCGAAGGTGACGGGAGGCAGGGCAGCGACGTTGACGGTGGTCGAACCATAGTAGGATGTGGCCAGGTTGCACTTGTAACCAGGCACTGCGGGGGTTTCATAGTCGGGATATTTCCAGTAGTGGAACACCATGGCAGCCGAGGTGGCGGGGCAACCCGTCAGGCACTGATAGCCATTGATGACACACTGGTTCCAATAGGGAGCCTCCTGGTCCCACAACGCCGTCAGCAGCGGAGCGACGCTGGGAGTGTTGAACGAAGCCTTGAGCATCGAGGGGGTCTCGACCTGCAGGCCCTCATGTGCCTGGAGATACTCGATCTGCTCCCTGAAGGTAGCCAACCAAGCCCTCATGTTGCAAGGGATGTTGTTGATGTCGAGGGGATAGTCGCCATAACCCAAGACAACCTCGGCACGGTCATCGGCCGAAACGATTACATAACCGTTGCTGGAGTTGAAGATGTAATAGACAGGGCGATTGACCGCCTTGGAGTTCATCTCGGTATGAGCCAACTTCATCTCGCCGGAGATGGGCGAACGCAACCTGCCGTCATAAAGGTGCTCGTTGACAAAACTCTGGGCTTTGGCCTGAGCCGCACGCCAATCGACAGGTGCAGCCGAAAGTTGAAATGCAGCGAAGAGTACAGCGGCAAACAATAAGATTCTTCTCATAAAAAAGCGTTTATTATTTATTATATATGGTTATTAATCTGGCTCCAGCAGGTTGATGATAGTTAACGGCAGGCAAACCTGTTCAGGCAGCCACCTTTATCAATAGGCTGCAAAATTACACCAAAATCTAAGAAATCACAATTTTATGGTAAGAAACTTGCGACAAATGCCAACATTTTTCCCGAACAGGCCTCCAACGGCAAGCAAAACGCAAGGCGCCGGGATACTACCGATTCAGATAGTACCCCGGCGCCATGATGCGTACCGGTAGAAAAACGGAAGGTCAGCGAATGCCCAGAACCACCGCAATGAGTTGGGTCACATCGTTGATGTTCACCTGACCGTCAGGATAGACGTCGGCGCAATCGGGGCAGATGGTGGTGGGATTGCCCAACACACAGGCAATGAGGTCGGTGACATCGTTGATGTTCACATCATTGTCGTGGTTCACGTCGCCGATGTCAAAAGCATGTCCGCCCTCGTGCAGGGTGACCATCTCGACATTGCTCCAGTCGCTCTCGGTGCCATCGATGTAGAGGGCCTTTACCTTATAGAGGAAAGTGCCTCCGGCAGTGAGGTCGGTGACGGTGTAGGCTTTGCCCGTAGTGATGCCCTCGATGAGCCGGCCTGTGTTGTCAGTGCTGCCGTCACCGGCCTGTGTGGCATCGCCGGCATAAATCCTGATGTCCCTGATCATGGGATAGTAGCCGGCCTTGAAGACGATCTGCTCGGCCTCGTCGCAGTCCACGACGATGGTCTTGGTCTCGTAGGCATACATGAACACCAATTCCTGGGTGCCCTGGCTCGTCGTCACATAGAGTTCAGAGCCGTCACCGTAGTAGCCATAGGCCTTGGCATTGACCTGGATCGTCATCTTGTCATAGCCCTTGAGGTTCAGCACATCGGTGGTAATGGTGCCGTTGCGGCGAATGCTCACGCAGCCGCCGTCGAGGTTGAACTCGCTGCCGTTGAAGGTCCATCCCTCGGGCAGGTAGTCGGACGCATTAGCGGCCTGGTTGCTGGGGGCCATCTGGGGCAGGTTGCTGAAGTCGGCCTCCTCGAGCAGCGTGAACAACGGCTTGGCGTTCACCTCAAGGGTGTAGGAAGCGACATTGGCAGCCGGAGTGAGGTCGGTCCAGTCGGCACGGAACGAAGTCAGCGTGACCCTGGAATCATCGGCAGGCTGCATCACGGGAGGATAAATCTCGAGGGGCGCGTTGCCGTTCAGTGTGATGGTCAACGGGGCACAATCGGGGCTGGTGCAAGTGATGGTGGCCGTCGAAGAGCCCACTGCCCGGGGGGCATAGGTCACGGTGATGTCTCTGCCGGCCTCGGCCACAGCCTGGCTCAGCGTGGCGGCATCGATGGCAAACACGCCGTCGGCATCGTTGAGCGTCAAGGTCACGTCGCCGGTGAGGTTGGTGCCCTTGAGGCTAATGGTCGCGGTGGCGGTATGGTTGATGTAGCACTCCATATCGACCGTCGCAGGATAAGCCTGCAGACGGGGATTCTGATACCCCTCGGAAGGCTGGATACCGATGACCATCTGCTGCCCGGTGCCAAAGGTGTAGGCATCGTAGGAGAAGGCATTCAGGGCATAGTGCCCGTTGCCCCTGCCGTTCCAGCCCCAGTTGATATGGTATCCACCATTGCCGTCATAGCCGTCGACATTGAAGGCGTGTCCGGCCCCGGTATAATTGTCGTAGGCCAGATAGACGATGGGGCGTCCTGCCTCGAGTTCGGCCTGTATCATGTTGCCCCATTGGGCGTCGGTGTAGTTGGCATAGCCCAAGTCGTCGGTCTTGAACAGGAGTTGGGCATTCTGGTCATATTCAAAGAACTTGACGGCCCGGAGCACATCCTTGCCATAGGCACCGCTGCCCGAGATGGTGTAGTCCATCTCCTCGGCCTGCCCGATGTAGCGCATCAGGTGGGCCACGGCTGCCGCCTGCACGTCGTTATAGCCGTTCTTGTACTCGTCGAGCATATTGTCCCAGTCAAAGACGGTGGGTTGCAGTTCGGGGAGCACCACGCCATACTGCGACATCGTGTAGGAAGGCACGGCAGGGGTCTGCTGCCTGGGATACTTCCAGTAATGGAAGACCATGGCAAGCGAGGTGGCGGGGCAACCCGTGTAGCAGGTGTCGGCGCCAAAGGCGGGGCACTCGTTCCAGTAGGGGGCGTTCTGGCTCCAATTGGCCGTAATCAGGGGCAAGACCGTCTGGCCTGCACGCTGGGGAGCGAGCAGCGACGGGGCGTCGACCTTGATGCCGGGATGAGCCTGCAGGAATTCCAACTGGCGCTTGTAGCAGCCGAGCCAGTACAGCATGTTATCAGGCAGGTTGCTGATATCGAGCGGCTGGTCGCCATAGGCCAGGATATCCTGAGCCCTGTCCTCGCCCGAGACGATGACAAACCCTGCGCTGGAGTTGAAAACGTAAAAGACGGGGGTCGAGGGCGACACGGTGCTCATCTCGGTATAGGCCAGACTGAGGGAGCCCTGCGCGGGAGCCGCCATTCGTCCGGCATTCTGCCGGTTCAGGAACTGCTGAGCCAATGCCCGTGCGGCAGCGGCGTCGACATTGGCCGACCATACCTGTGCTGCTGTCAACAAGAGAGCAGCAATCAAAAGAAATCTTCTCATTAAGGGTGATATTAATGGTGTTAATGTCAATTAGCGGCCGCAAAGATAGTGCAAGCCGAGCGGAATGCCAACATTTTTCCCCATATGTGTCAAAAAAATGTGGGGCAAGGGATGGCTCCCCTGCCCCACGATTTGATTAATTCGCTTTGTTTAATCGATGTCTTGCATGATTACTGCATACCCAGTAACAGGTTGATCAGTGCGGTAACATCGTTGATATCAATATAGCCGTTGGCAGTTACGTCGGCGCAGGTCATGCAGATGGTGTTGCCCTGGCCCAGCACATAGGAGATGAGGGCGGTAACATCGTTGATGTCTACGCTTTGGTCGTGGTTCACGTCACCAGGCTCATAGTCGTGGGCTTCACCGAACAAGGTAACCTCCTCGATGTTACTGTCACAAACACCGCCATCGGTGTAGTTGGCCATCACATAGAAGTAGTAGGTGCCATTCTCGGTGAGATTGGTCACGGTGTAACTCTTGTCGGTGATACCGGTGATGACACGATAGGTCTTGTCACCGGTTTCGCTGGCCTTGAGTTGCATAGCAGCGGTCAGGTCACCGGCATAAACCTTCATGTACCTCATGTCGGGTAGACCAGAAGAAGTAACCTTGACATGGTCATTGGTTGCGCAATCCAGAACGACGGTGTACCAGTTGAAGGTACTGCCAGACAAGTTAATGGTCTTGCTCTGAAGACTGGTAGCCACTGTGATTGTGTTGCTACTGCCGTAGGGCTCAGAGTAAATCATCACAGTCATCTTGTCATAGCCTGTGAGGTCGTAGTTACAAGTCTGTATATAGCCGCTGTTACTCAAGTAGGCAGCGTTATTGGAACCAAAATAACTGAAACCGCTTGAAGTCCAGCCAGCAGGCAGAGCATTCGAAGAAGTCCAGTCGGTAGTGTCGAGCAGGGCAACTGCGGGCTTGAAGGGTTCAGCGCTCACAAACAGGGTGTAACTCTCCACGTTCTCGGCAGGGGTCTCGTCGGTCCAGGTGGCCTTGAACGAGGTGGAAGTGATATTGCCGGCTTCGAGCATCACAGGCTCATAGGTCTCCAACTCAGCAAGACCGTTGATCTTGAGCGTCACGTCAGGAGCATCAGTGCTGGTCAACGTGACAACAGCCTCGTGGTTGCCAGGGTTAGCGGGATTATAGGTAACAGTTACATCCACACCATTTTCTGACTGAGAGGCATTGGCATTGACATTGGTGGTGCTCAGCGAGAAGGCATTATCACCGCTAATGCTCAAGCCAATATTGTCAACGAGGTTGTAACCCTTAACGTTGAATGTGGCGGTGGCGGGATTGCCCACAATAGTGCTCATGTTGAGCGTAGTGGGGTTAACCTTGATTCTGGGATCGGTAAGCGCGCCAGCGGGAGGCTCGATGCCGATAATCATGGCTTCGCCATAGTTGAAGACATAGGCGCCAGCCTGGCCAGTAGCGCCGGTAGCGGTGGTGAAGTTGTGCAGCGTGCAATAGCCGTTGCTGTCGCCGCTCCAGCCCCAGTTCACATAGTACTGACCACTGGCATTTACACCAAACACGTTAAAGGCATGACCCGAAAGTTGGTAGCCACTGTAGTCATAGGCCAGGTACTCGATGGGACGACCGTTGTGGAGTTCGTTCAGCATGAATTCGTTCCACTCGGCGTCGGTGTACTGCTGCGGGCCATTGGAGTAGCCGCTCCAACCACCACCCTGAAGTTCGGTGAGCAAGAGGTATTGGGCATCGGTGTAACCCATATTGATGCAACCCTGATAGATTTCGGGGTCGTTGGCACCACTGGCACTGATACCGTAAGAATAATCGGGAATAGCCTGGCCAGCATAGCGCATCAGCCATGCCACAGCGTCCTTCTGCGCGGATGTAGAATTGTAGTTGCTCGGGCCAGTGTACTCGTCGATGATGTTTGCCCAATCGGCTTCACGTTCGGGCAGAGCAGGAGCGGCAATACCGTAAGCCGACGAGATGGCGGCTACTGCGGGATAGGTCTCGGGCCATTTCCACTTGTAGTAGCACATAGCCAACGAGGTTGCCGGGCAACCTGTAACGGCGTGATAACTGCCACTGGTGGGGCACTGGTTGTTGTAAGGAGCGCTCTGGTCCCAGTTAGCGTTTACCAGCGGTGCAACAGGCGTGGTGGCGAACTTAGGAAGTTTCACCGGCATCATGGTACCGGCCTTCAGACCGTCAATCTGATATTTGTACTTGTTGAGCAGCCACTGCATGCCGGGAGGGATGTTGTTAATGTCGAGAGCACCCTTTTCACCGTACATCAGGATCTGGGGAGCCAGATCATCACCAGCAACCACAACATAAGATTTCGCCGAGTTGAAGATGTAGTAGTCCACTGCTGTGGGCCTGGCTACCGAGACTTCAGCCTTGACGAGTTGGAGGTTGGCAGCGGCAGCGGCTTTAATATGCCCTGCGGCTACTTGTTTGTTAAGAAACGCACTTGCTGCAGCCTTTGCCTGCGTTGAGGACACATCGGCGGCCGACAGCGACATCGCGGCAAACGCGATAGTCAACAGTAATATAAATTTCTTCATAAGCAAAACTTGAAAAATATAAAAATGATAGTTAATGTTTGGAATTGGCGACAAAGATAGTGCAAGTCGAGCGGAATACCAACATTTTTCCAGAACCAGTCTAAAAAAAATGTGGGGCAAGGGATGGCTCCCCTGCCCCACGATTTGATTAATTCGCTTTGTTTAATCGATGTCTTGCATGATTACTGCATACCCAGCACCATGTTGATCAGTGCGGTAACATCGTTGATATCAATAGCGTCGTCGTCAAATACGTCAGCGCAGTCAGTGCAAATGGTGTTGCCCTGGCCCAGCACGTAAGCGATCAGTGCGGTAACATCGTTGATGTCTACGCTCTGGTCGTGGTTCACGTCGCCAAGAGTATAGCCGTCACCGTTCTCGAAGAGGGTAACCTTCTGGCTGTTGCTCCATGCGCTCTGAGTACCGTCGATGTAGAGGGCCTTCACTCTGTAATAGAAGGTGCCAGCAGCCTCGAGATTATTGACGGTGTAGTTCTTGTCGGTGATACCGGTGATGAGGCGGTAGGTTGCGTCACCCTCCTCGTTAGCCTTGAGTTGCATAGCAGCGGTCAGGTCACCGGCATAAACCTTCATGTACCTCATGTCAGGCAAACCAGTGGTGGTGAGTTTCACATAGTCGCTGCTTGCGCAATTCAGGACGAAGGTGTACCAGGAGAATGAGGAACCCGAGAGAGTCTTAGTTTTTGTGTCAACGCTGGTGGACACGGTCATGGTGTTGGAACTGCCGTAGGGCTCAGAGTAAACCATCACGGTCACCTTGTCATATCCTGTAAGGTCATAGGTTTTGCTCTGTACATAACTGTTGCCATATGAAGACAGGTAGCATGCGCTGTTAGAGCCATAATAGTTCAGACCAGATGCGGTCCAGCCTGCAGGCACATTGTTGTTCGAGGTCCAATCGGTGGTGTCGAGCAACTCGACAGCAGGACGGGTAGAAACCTCGAGGGTGTAATTCTCGACATTGGCAGGATCGGTCTGGTCGGTCCAGTCGGCGCGGAACTTGGTCAGGTTGATGTAGTTCTCGTTGGCGGGTTGCATTTCGGGAACGAAGGTCTCGAGGGTTGCGACACCATTGATGGTAATCACCTTGTCATCGGCAGCGGGGTTGCTCAGAGTGATGGTGGCGGTGTGGTTGCCGCTGGCCTGAGGAGCATAGGTCACGGTGATGACCTTGCCGTTCTCCTGGTCGCTGACAGCGACGCTGGTGGCATCGAGAGCAAATGCGCCGTCGGGGTCATTGAGCGTCAGGGTGATGTTGCTGGTAAGTTCATTACCCTTGACGGTGAAGGTTGCGGTAGAGGTCTTGCCCACGAAGGCTTCCATGTTCAGGGTGGTCGTGTTCACCTTGATAGAGGGACCCTGTGCGGGGGGCTGGATACCGAGTACCATCTGCTGATAGGTATTGAAAACAGAGCCACCGCCACCGAAGGAGTTGAGCACGCACCAGCCATTGCCGTCGCCGCTCCAACCCAGGTTGATGTGGTACTTGCTGTCGTTGCTGCGGTAACCGTCAACGTTGAAGGCGTGACCGCCATCACCAACGGCGCAGAAGACGATGGGACGCTCAGCGGCCATCTCCTCCTGAATCATTGCTGCCCACTCGGCATCGCTGTAGAGGGTGGTACCACCGCTATAGGCGCTGGTCTTCTTCACGAAGTGGGTGGTCTCGGGGTCATAACCGCAGATAAGGAAGGCGTTGAGGATGTTACCCACACTGTCAACGTGCACACCACTACCACCGGCGCTTTGGGTACCGTACGCCATGTGCTCGGCATGGCCGATATAGTGCATCAGCGCGGCAACGGCAGCACCCTGTGCATTGGTGTAGGAGCCAGTGTAGGTGTCGAGCATGTTGTCCCAATCGAAGGTAACCGAAGGCATTGCCGGGTGGGTATAACTGATTGAGTTCCAATAACTAACATCAATCGTTGATGCATAGCCGGGCAGTGCGGGTGCGGGGTCGGTGGGATATTTCCAATAATAGAACACCATGGCAGCCGAGGTTGCGGGGCAGCCGGTGTAGCACTGGTAACCGCTGAAGGTGCACTCGTTCCAGTAGGGAGCGTCCTGATCCCAGTTGCAGGAGAGCAGCGGGCCATAGGTTACGGCATTGAGTGAGTTGTTCTTGACATTGGCAACCACCTTGAGGTCGGGATGCTCAGCGAGGTAGGTAATCTCACCCTTGTACACGGTGAACATGTCCTGGAGACCCAGGGGCAGGTTCTCGACATCCTGGAGGGGCTTGTCGCCGACCATCAGAATCGTCTCGGCACGGTCATCGGCAGCCACCACGACAAAGGTCGTGCTGGTGTTGTAAACGTAAAATGCGGGAGTTGATTTCCCGTTGCACATCTCGGTCTTGACGAGCACGGGGTTTAAAGCGTTAGGGGACATGATCTTGCCGGCATAGGCCTGGGCAAGGTAATCCTTGGCTTTCTTCTGGGCTGTGGCCTGATCAACAGGTGCAGCCGACATCGACATCGCGGCAAACGCGATGGTCAACAGGAATAAAAATTTCTTCATAAGCAAAACTTGAAAAATATAAAAATGTTAGTTAATGTTTAGAATTGGCGGCAAAATTAGTCTATTTATTCACAATATGCAAGCAAAAATCAACAAATAACCCAAAAAAATGGCAAAACTGCAGTCTGTCAGTGGGGTTGGCATTATGGGAAATCGTCATCACCAGGCTGGCAACAAGACAAAAAAACACGCTAATCACTTTAGCGTGGCATAGAAACCGGCCCATGGTGAGGGTGTTACAGGCGGAAGTTGATGGGCAGGACAACGCGCACGGCGACAGGCTGGTTGCCCACCTTGCCGACACTCCAGCGCGGCATCTCGCCGATGACGCGCACAGCCTCGCGGTTGAGGCTCTCGTCGCCTGCTCCGCGAATCACGCGCACGTCGCTCACGCGACCATCGGTGCCGACGACGAAACTGCACAGCACGCGCCCCTGGATGTGCTTCTTGTAAGCGTGATAGGGGTACTCGCGGGTTTTGTTGATGAAGTTGATGAGTCCCCGCTCACCGCCGGGGAATTGGGGCTGGATGTCAACGTAGTCAAACTCATAGACCACCGAATAGGACTGCTTGGTCGAGGGATTGACCGTGGTGACGTGACGCACCTGTGCTGCCATGGGCACCACGGTAAATAACGCCATCAAACAAAGCAAACCTAAACGTAATCGTTTGAGCATAGGCTATTTGAATTAGTGATGAAATGTCGCGGCAGCGGGCTTTCCGGTGCTTTGACAGCGGCAAATATAGAGTTACAATTGCAAACGGCAAAGCATTTTAATTTATTTTTGTAAACTATTAGGATTGTTTCATTCTTTTTGGCTAAAACAGGCTGATTTCAAAAAAAATGTAAATATTTTCAATTTCATCGCCATATTTCCTTACATTTGCGACATAAGAGCGGCAAGAGCCTGATGACCTGGGCTGCCAGCCAACAATCCTGATTATTTATCTTATAAATTTCAACCATCATGAAACATACCCTTCTGACCCTTGTAATGTTGCTGTCGGCTCTGGTACTGACGGCCCAAACCGGCACCCTGCAAGACCTGAGTGCCAAAGACCGCACCCGGCTTGAGAAAGCCGTTGAACTCATGGACAACGGTATGCCCGAAACGGCCATCGACATCATCGAGACGCTTATTAAGGTCTATCCCGACAACTATGACATCATGTATGAATTGGGCTATGCCTACAACGTGACCGGGGACTATGACAAGTTGCTGAAACTGTGCAATCAACTGAAGAAACACCCGATGGCCAATTTCCAGGTCTATCAGATGGAAGGCAACACGCTCGACTATATGGGCAAACGCAAAGAAGCCATCAAAGCCTACAACGAGGGGCTGAAACGGTTCCCCGACGCCGGTTTGCTCTATGTGGAGCAGGCTATCATCAGCGAACACGAGCAGAACTATGACCAAGCGGTGATGCTCTACGAGAAGGCCATCGAGGTTGAGCCCGACTTGGCCTCTCCCTATTATCACCTGGCCAAACTCTATGCCATGTCCACCGAGCCGGTGTGGGCACTGTTGTATGGCGAAGTGGCCCGCCTGCTCGAGCCTAGCAACAATCGCAGCAACGAGATGAGCAAACTGATGTATGACATCTATCAAGACCACATCCAGTTTGACAATGAGCAGGGTACCATCAACTCCACGTTGACCGAAACCCATACCATCAACGTCAATCAAGACACATCGGTTGTGGAGATTCCGTTGCCTCTGGGCTATGAAATGGCCATGCTCCGTTCGCTTGCAGGCGCGACATCACTTGACCTCAAGAACCTGGTGGAAGTGAAGCGGAGGTTTACCGAGGAGTTCCATGAGATGTACAAGGATTACTATGACGTTCCTATCCTGGACTTTGACTACAAAGTGTTCAAGAACGGCTACTGGGAGCCTTATTGCATGTGGCTGTTGCAAAAGGGTGACGAGAAGGCCTATGAGCAATGGCTGGAGAACGACTCGGCCACGGCAGCCATGGATGCTTTCATCACTTGGTACAATCAAGATACCTTCAAGCCGACCAAAGAAAGGCCCACATTGAGGACTCAAGTTTACCTCAAGGATCGTCTGAATATCCCACCCTTTGAAGAAATTGGTGACGCTGATGGATGCCACAAACATAAACTTGACGCGCAACGACTGGCACGATGGGTGCTGGAGCAGCCTTTTGACACCACCAGCACGTTGAAGTTAAAAGTCAACGCGTATATAATCACTTGGGCTACCAACTCCGACGAGGTGTCACTCACCCTGCGAGACAGTCCCGTCGGCACCAGCCCCTGCGGCGTGATGGCAACCATCTGCGCACTGATCGACTATGCCATCACCAACAATGTGAAAGACCCTGGCGAAGAGGGCTTCCGCTATGCGGTGAAGACGGCTATCGCCTATATGGAACGTAACGGAGAGGAACTGAGCGAGGAGGCCAAATCGTTCTTGAACATGACATCAGAGCAGCAGGATCAATTGCTGCACCAATATTATATCCGGAATTAGTCACGAAGGGGAGCGTCTCAAACAGGAATGATGACACTCCCTACCCATCAGAAATCGGGAGAGCAGGTGAGGCTAAGGGTCTCGCCTGTTGCTGGATGGACAAAGGTGATGGACCGGGCATGCAGCATCAGTCGCCTGGCGGTGCGACCGTAGAGGCGGTCGCCCACGATGGGGCAGTTCAGCCCGAGGGGGTGGGAAGCATGGACGCGCAACTGGTGGGTGCGGCCCGTGAGCGGTTCAAGGCTGATTCGGGTCACGCCGTCGTTGCGTTCCAGCACACGGTATCGGGTCACGGCGGGCCTGCCGTGCTCGCGGTCCACTCGTTGGCGGGGACGGTCGTCGACGTCGGGGCGGATGGGCAGATCGATGACGCCCTCATCCTGCATGACCAAGCCGTCGAGCAGGGCGATGTAACGCTTGCTGATAGTGTGCTGTTCAAATTGCTGCTGCAGGGCCTTATGGGTAGCCTTGTCTTTGGCAAAGATGACCAGGCCCGAGGTTTCCTGGTCCAGGCGATGGACCACGATGGGGCCATGAGCCTCGGGGTGGGCGGCCTGGTAACGTGTTAGCAACGAGTCCTCCAGTGCCTTGCCGGGCACCGTGAGCATCCCCGAGGGCTTATTGAGCACCGTGAGCCAACGGTCGTCATAGACGATGTCCAACACGGTGTCCTGCTGCGGCTGCTCGAGCGGATTATCCTCCACGTCAAGGCCTTGGAGCATAAAGTCGAGAATGGGTTTGCACTTGCTGCGGCAGGCGGGATAGAAATGACCGTGATGACGCACCTCACCAGCGGGTGAAGCACCCCACCAGAACTCGGCCATACACAGGGGCTTGAGTCCATGGTTGAATGCGTAGTTGAGCAGTCGCGGGGCGCAACACTCCCCAGCCCCGGCTGGCGGCAGCGTACCCAAGGGCTTGAACACCTCGACCAGGTCGCGACGCTCACCACGGGCATTGCTCACGACAAAAAGCCTGAAGATGCGCTCTTGCAGGGCTTCGCTCATCGTCTTGCGCCGCGTCCTCAACTGGTCGATGCGGAGTTGAAAATCGGCGATTTCATCGAACATTTTGGTCTTTTCGGCTTCCTGCCGCCGCCGTATGCGCTTGAGTTCGGCTTTCTCGTAGCGGCTCTGGTTGAGGAGCGCTTCCTGTTGCTCAGGTGTGAGGTCGCCAGCGTCCCTCAAGGCATCGCGCTCCTGCTTGTGCCGCGCCATCAAGGCCTTGAAATCGGCGATTTCATCGGCAAATTTCTGTTCGAGAGCCGTCTTGCGGATTCTCATCTCGAGCAATTCGGGGGACTGCTCCAGCCGTTGCACCTCCTGGTTGATAGCGGTGATTTGGGCCTCGCCCCGCTTGAACTCGCCCTGCGGGTCGAGCAGGTCGTAGACCGGCGGCACGAAGAAGTCGTGATGCACCGAGCCCGCCAGGTTGCCCGAGAAGGCCGCCAGGAAACCCAGTGAACCGGATTCATCGGCTGCCACGAGCACTCCCAGCATCTTTCCCGACGCCATTTC
This sequence comes from uncultured Prevotellaceae bacterium, assembly GCA_900320245.1. Classification (GTDB taxonomy): domain Bacteria; phylum Bacteroidota; class Bacteroidia; order Bacteroidales; family Muribaculaceae; genus Sodaliphilus. The sequence continues at coordinate 51,269 of ONRP01000004.1, read as the reverse complement.
ATCGGCCCAATCGGTCCTCGACGCGACATATTGCTGCACCTGTCCGACCGCCATCAGCGCCAGCGGGTGCGGCTCGTACAGGAACGGGCAGGTGAAGCGCTTCGGCAACGGGAGCGCCATCGGGTCAATATCCAGAGGGTGGAAGACGATATTCATCGCTGCAAAATTACTGCATTTATCGGATGCCGAACCACGTTTTAGCATCAAAATGCAATCAAAGGACCAAATGTGCTGCTAAAAAGCAAAAAAAAGTAGGATTATATTTTCATTATCCAACATTTGTCCCTACCTTTGCAATAATTAAGACTAATTCTTTACCGCTCAACGACAGCAGCCTCTTGCCAACCGACAAACGGCACAGAGATGAGACCTTAAAAGAGCATCGAACTGAAACAAATAACTTAAACCAAATAAAATCAGAATTATGGCACTAATTGATTGCGTAATGTGGCAGCCGCAAGGCAACGAATTTGTCTTCGCATACCGCTTCCCACACACGAACCTGAGCACTTACACTCAACTGATTGTCAACGAGTCGCAGGAGGCCCTTCTATTCAGCAAGGGACAACTGATGGGCAAATTCGGCCCCGGCAAACACACCCTCAACACCGAGAACCTGCCTGTGCTGAGGTCGCTGTTCGGCATCCCCTTCGGCGGCAAGAACCCGTTTACCGCCGAGGTGTGGTTCGTCAACCTGCTTGAGCCGGCCAACCTGGGTTGGGCGACCAAGAACATGACCGTCCACGACGCCGACTACCAGACCATGCTGCCCCTGCTGGCGAAAGGCCAGTATGGCGTGAAGGTGTCCGCCCCCGAGAAGTTCATGATCAAGATGGTGGGCACCAAGCAACTGTTCACCGAGACCGACATGCTGTCGCAGGCCTATGGCGAGTTCTCGACCAAGGCCAAGAGCACCATCATCCAGTTCATGACGCAGAACCGGGTGGGTCTGAAGAGCATCACGGCCCATCTTGACGCATTGTCGCAATACATCAAGGAATCGTTGCTGGCCTTCTGGGAGGACTACGGCATGACGATGACGCGCTTCTATGTGAACGACATCACCGTCGACACCACGACAGCCGAAGGCCGCAAAATCTCGGAGGCTCTGGCGAGCCAGGCCTCGATGTCGATTACGGGCCACTCGTGGCAACAGGAACAGATGTTTGGCATGGCCAACAACGCCGTGGACCAGATCGGCAACTCGAGCCAGGGCGGCCTGCTTGCCGGCCTGATGGCGATGAGCATGATGGGCGGCCGCGGTATGGGCGGCATGGGCGGCGGCATGATGGAAACCCATCACTCACAGCCCACATTCGGTCCCCAGGGCCAGACGGGCGGACAACCCATGGGCGGTGCGCCTGCAGGCCCCGAGGTGCGTGAGATATACTGCGCCAGTTGCTCCAGAAAGCACTTGACCACCGAGCGGTTCTGCCCGCACTGCGGTGCCGAATACAACCCGTGCCCGAACTGCGGTTCGGACAATCCCAAGACGGCGCGCCGTTGCGTGAGTTGCGGCACCCCGTTGCAGTCGGCAGCCGCGGCGGCACAGTGCCATGCCTGCGGAGGCAGTATCGCACCGGGCACCATGTTCTGCCCGCACTGCGGAGCCCAGCAGAAGACGAGTGCCGGTCCCTCGTGTCCCCGTTGCGGTGCACCCATCACGACACCAGCCAAGTTCTGTCCGAAGTGCGGCCAAAAACTCTAACGGTCGGTCATCTTATCAACAAACCCTCTAAAAAAACATCTACACAATGAGTAACGCAAGAATAGTCTATAAAGTGCTGGCCCTGCTGTTGGGCTACGGCCTGATTATCGCCGCATTCCTGATACTGGGCGGAGGCATCATCAGCAATGATGTGCTGACACTCGACATCGTCGTCTCGTGCCTGATTTACACGGTCTATGCCGTGGCCTCGTTCTTCCCCCTGATCAACACGAAGGACAGTTCGCACAAGGAAGTGGGCATGTTGGGTATCAACATGTTCTTCCTGACGGTGTGTACGGTGCTGTCGATAGGTCTGATGATCTGCGGTATCATCTGGCAGATACCGTTCACCTACCAGTTGCTGGGTCAACTGGCCATCGTGCTGATTGCCCTGGTGGGCCGTGGCGCGTCGCTCCAGTCGGGCGAGAAGGTCAAGGAAATCCACCACCTCGAGCAGGCCAAAAAACAGGGCCGCGACTCGTTGAAGACGCAGATGATGATGTTCATGGAAGAAGTGTACAGCAGCAAGCGCCTCGACCCCCAGTGTGTCGCACGGCTCGAGAAACTGCAGCAAGAGACCCGTTTTGTCACCCCGTCGCTGGCTCCCGAGGCGCAGGCGCTGGAATACCAGTTCGTGCAATCGGTGCAGGACCTGAGGGTGCTCATGTATCAGCAGCCGCTCGACATGATGCAAATCAACGACAAGATTGCGAGCCTCGAACGCACACTGCTGAACAGGAAACGCTACTGATGCCTGCACGTTACCCCGCCCTCACGGGGTAACGCTTTTTCTATCCCCTACAAGTTGCCCGCGGGCAATTACCTGGTTTGCCACAATCCCAACCCGAATCCTATAACCTCAATAAACAATACACCTTATGACAAAAACAGGAAAAATCTTCAAAGACTCGAGCAACATCTACCAAGATCAAGCCCGGCTCCTCTTCAACTACTACGCACAGGCTGCCGAACGCATTGTGCGGCAGGAGGAGACCCTCGAGCAACAAATCAATCAACTCGTGCAGGACAAGCAGGAGGTTGAAAAGAAACGTAGCGACACCTGGAAATGGCTGTTGACCATCGTGGCCTTCTTCATGTACTTCATCCGCAACAAGCAGTATGACGAGCAGATGGCAGCCATCGACCAGATGATTGAGCGCAAGAATGCAGAGTATGCCAACATCTTCAGAAACTACAAGGTGACCAAGATGGGCGTAGCCTATGTTCCCGTAGCACAACAGGTCGCCTACGAGGACAAGTGCTTTGTCATCGACTACACGGGCAATGTGCCCACGTCGCAGGTGAGCCTGCAGTTGTCGCGGCAGAACGACCTGCTCGTGGAAACGATGTCCCAGATGGAGCAACTCACCACCGAGGCCCCGATTGTAGAGTCGTCGGATGAGTCGGAGAGCATCGACACCAACGACTACTCGCTGTCGATCCAGAAGGTGAACCAGAGCGACTACGTGGGTAAACTCGACCGCTCGCTTCGCACCATCTCCTACTGCATGAACGATACCGAAGTCAAGTCGGTGACGCTGCCCCTGGTGGCCGACGGCAGCGACTACCTGCAATTCCTGAACGAATATGCCACCAGCGATGCCGGCAACCATCCCATTGTCCAGGCCTTTGACGACAAGAGATATGACGGCGAAATCGACAACTTCTGCCACCTGAACAAACTCAAAGACTCCTTGTCGAGCGACACCGAGCAGTTTGAGGATGTGCTCAAGCATCTGATGCACACGATGGCGATGTCGGTACAGACCATCTCGGCGATGAAACTCGCCTCGACCGACAAGGTGGTGAACTCCTCCAACGATATCCTGTTCAAAATCCTGAAAGCGCCCTATAACCACTACTCACCGCTGCTGGAGGCTGAGGAAATCCGCCGCATCCGCGACGAGCGCTTCGACTACTCCGACTCCATCCAGGGCTATGAGCCCTTCCAGTTGCGTGAAAGTTCACGCGTGCGCTACAGCCTGTTCGCCGGCGAGTGGACCGCCGAGGACAACAGCGTGACGAGTGTGCCGTTCGGCGTCCATCAAATCTATGAAGAGATTGTGGCACCGATGGTTCAGCGTCTGATGATGGAGAACCGTGTTGAACGCATCAAGATCTACGGCCAGATTCATGACCAGAAAATCAGTTATCTGAACAAGTGGCACCAGGATGTTGACGCATTCTACCGTTCCAACCATGCCGAGAGTGCCGACATCATCAACAATATGCAGCAGAGCCTGAGCGAGTATGTCGAAGCCTTCAACACCCTGTCGCAGTTGCAGAAGACGCTTGACAACATGAGCACCGTCGACAGTGCCGAGGACAGCGGAAAACTCGACAACGCGATTGTGGAGAAGCAGGACAACTCGGCCAACACCCTGGCGGCATTTGAGATGCAGGCCCAGGAATTCAGGGACGTACAGGAAGAGTTCAGCGACTATATGGACCGCCTGCAGGACGACATCGCCCTGAAAGCCGAGAAGTTTGGCCATGTCGAGTTCTATGACGCCCGTTTGCAGGACGGCTACTCCAACTCGGTTGCCGTGGCTGCCGACGAAGTCCAGAGCATGGACAACCGCCGCAAGCCGCTCGCCGTTTCCAACCCGCTGCTGGCCAAGGAGGCTATCCTGCTTCCCGAGCCCAAGGTTGAGGAACTGACCTATGAGCACCTGTCGCTGAACCTGCCGTCGATTGCCGTGAACGCGCTGGATGCCGTCAGCCGCATCACCATGAACATCAAGCCCAGCCAGCCTCGCAGAACCGCTCCTACCACGCCGCCGGCTCCAACACCCAACGCGACCAATGAGGAAGAGCCCCCCACTCCCCCTACCCCCGACGAAGAAGAGGTGCCTGACGTTCCCCAGGAGGAAGAGGTTCCCGACGTCCCCGAGGAGAATGTAGTGCCCGATGTTCCCGAAGAGGAAGAAATACCTGATATTCCCGAGGAGGACGAGGTGCCCGATATCCCCGAGGAAGACGAGGTGCCCGATATTCCCGAAGAGGACGAGGTGCCTGACATCCCCGAGGAGGACGAGGTGCCCGACATTCCTGAGGAGGACGATGACGATGAAGCCGTTCCCTACGTTCCCGAGAAAGAGGACTATAAGGAAGACGAGGAGAACAATTAATGTTAACGGATAGGAGATACTATTATGGCAACATTAATTCCCTGCAACATTGATACCACTCCCATGGCTGCCGAAATGCAGAGCGTTTCGAGCCATGTACAGGGTACTACGGCGGCCGTGGTGACGATGCAGAGCGCCGTTATCGCCGCCGAGAACCACAGTGCCAACAAGGTGTGCAGCAATGTGAACCGTGGCTTCTATACGTTGATGTGTTCCCAGATTTCGCAGAAGATTGCCAATAAGCACAGCCGTGTCGAGGCATTGCTGATGAAAATGGCCCAGCAGAAACGCCGGTTGCTCAATATCAAGAGCACCATGGAGCGTGACTATGGGCGCATCAGTGCACGCTACCTGAAAATCTTCACCGGCATCAACAAAGAACTCGAGACCCGCATTCTGCAGATTGACCAACCCGTGTTTGAGTTGGTGAACAAGCACATGGCGTCCTCGTCGAACAGGATGAACTCGCTGACCTCGTGGATTTCGACATCCCAGAGCGAGAGCATCGCCGACAGCCAGAAAATCCTTGCCTCGAACCTGAAGCGCAACGCCCAAACCGTGCTGGAGGAATCCACGCGATTCCTGTCGCAGATTGGCGAGCAACGGGTGCTCACGAGCAAGGTGCTGATATACAACGAAGAAGGCAACGATGACCACGATTACCTGGTGCCCGTCCTGATACGCGAGTCGGTGAACGACAGCAGCATGGCCAGCCGCTTGGACGTGATGACCCCTGCCGACCTGGAGACATCGACGGCCCGAGCCATCGACAACTCGGTGCGCACGTCCGACAGCCTGAAATGGCACAACGGTGCCTGTGACCCGGCGGTGAGGGACGAGTTCACGAGGATGGTGGATATGGCCCAGATGGCACCTCGCGTCAAAGACAAGATGCGCGAGTTGTTCGGTTCGTCAAATTTTGAAATCCTCTAACAGACCTCCATTATGAGTTACAGCAGAAGATTCTCACGAACAGTATCCGTCCACTACAGCGGGACGGTGAGTTATCCTGCGTCCCAGACGGGGGGCTCGGTTTCGTACAGCGGCACCGCCCATGAACTCGTGGAAGTTGACGTCCATGTCGACACGGGAGCATTTGACGCCAGCGTGGCCCACTGCAACAACAGCGTCAGCGGCTTGACGGCCAGCGTGGGGGCGATGAACGCCGCCCAATGCCTTGCCATCAGGCAGAATGCCGACAAGATTTCGAAGTCGATCATCGACGGCTTTTTCAGTACGGTGCGCACCGATCTGCGCACACAGAAAGCCGAACTCGAGCAGGCCATCGATGCCAAACTGCTCCTGCTGCGCCAACAGGCACAAACCCTGCAGGAAAAGCAGCAGCAAATGGAAGAGGATTATGCCCGCACCAGCGCCCGCTACCAGAAGATCTTCAACGACCTGAACAACGAACTGTCGATCCGTATCCACGAGATTGACCAGCCCGTGTTCAAACTGGTGGGCGACGTCGACGAGCAGAGCGACCGCATGCTCCACACCGAGATGATACAGACCGCGGTGACGATGAGCAAGGAGAGCAGCCTCCTGGAAGCGCAAATCAGCGCAGCACTGATGAAACGCCATGCCTTGCAGGCCATGGAGCAGGCCCAGCAGTTCCTGGAGTCGAAAGCCCGGACCGAAAAGACGATGCAGGAGACCGACATCGACGGTGAAGGCAGCGACACCTACCTGATCCCGGTGTGCTACATGAAGACCGAAAGCGAAAACCAGCAGGTGGAGCGCCGATGCGTCATTCCGCAGGAATTGTCAGCATCATGCAGCGGCCTGGAGGAATCACTCTCGTCGCGGCTTGAGCAGATGCCGCTGAGCACCAGCGAGGGCGCCGAGCAGTTGAATTCCTACCTGCAACTCGAAATTGCCAAGAACATTCCTCAGAACGACACGCACTCTGAGCGGGTGAAAAAGTTAATCAATCAGATGTTTAATCAATAAACTATATCAATCATGGGTCAATTAAAAGAAGTCTACATCACAGACACTAACCTGCGTCTGGACAACAATATCGTGAAGGGCGGAGTATTGCCCAACAAAATCTCGGAACTGTCGAGAACCGTCACCGTTGTCGGCGAGACGATTATCGAGGGTCCCCTATATGCCAACCAATTGACCATCGAGGGAGCCCCCTTTGAGGTCAAGGGCGCAGTGTTCACCCAGCGTGAACTCTACATCAACAACGACGTGAACGGTGATGTCATCTTCCGCAAGGCCGTGGGTTCGGCCTCATCGGTAGTGACGCGCGGCATGAAATGCAACAGCACCTTCTGCTCGGACATCAACTCCAAGTCGATCACGCTGTGCAACGCGTTTGTCACGGGAAGCCTGTATGGCGATGATATCATCCTCGAGAACTGCGTCGTTATCGGCGGCGTGTTCGCGACCCAGTCGTTGAGCATCAAGGACTGCATCGTGGGCACCTTCATCTCGCCCTATGTGGAACTGGACGGCAATGTCAACTTGCTGCTGCCGTCGGTCTTCAGCGTGGAACGCGTGGAATACACCCCGTCGGCCAAACTGTACTCGCTGGCGCTGGCCGACCTGGGTTCCCTGTACCGTCATCTCGAGGAGGCCGAGGAAAGCGGCAAAATCGAAATCAACCTGGCACTTGATGACCTGCACACCACGCTCACCGACAGTGAACGCCAGCGCTCGCTGCACAGTTACAGCGTGATTGGCAAGGTGCTTGCCGCCGACCTGATTGACACCGACAAGTTCCAGAACCACTTCCTGCTCACTGCAGCCGCACTGGGTTCCCAGTTGCTCAAGACCTATGACCTGGGCCTTGACAGCGACGGCAAACCCGCCTTACTGACCACCGAGCGCCTCAGGTCATTCTTCTTTGATATCCTGCACGGCCGTATCAAGGTGAAAGACCTTGACGGCTCCTTCAGTGTTGAACAATTTGCAAGAACAATGTGATATGTCGAACATTAAGTATTACTACGTAGACGAGAATTCGGAGCGGCAAGGCCCGTTTTTCCTTGAAGACCTTGCCAAGCATCCCTTGACGCCCACGACCCTCGTGTGGCGCAAAGGCATGCCATCGTGGGTGAAAGCCGGTGAGGTGGAGGAACTCTCCTTCCTGTTCCAAACAGGCCAAGATGCCGTGAACAGCGGCCCTGACACCGAAGATATTTACCGCAACGCGACCTTGAGCATCGCCAACCAGCAGTTTGAACAGGCGCGCGCCCTCATCGACGAGTTGCTGGACATCAATCCCAACGAGCCGCGATACCTGGAACTGCAGGAGATTTTGAAACAGGCTACCCAGCCACAGCCGCCGGAGCCGCAGCCCGCACCAGTGCCACAACCCGAGCCGCAACAGCCTGAGCCCGCACCGCAGGCCGAGGGCACAGACGACTTTATCTTCTGCACGCAATGCGGACAACGCATGAGTGCGCAAACCGAACGCTGCCCCCAGTGCGGGACGCCTGTTGGACAAACCGATAACACCAACTATGCTCCACTGGAGGTAACCGAGATTGCTGCCGCTGGCGCAATGGCTCAGCAACCGGAGCCGCAGCAGCCCTATCAGGCGCAGCCTTACCAGCCGCAACAACCGGAGCCGCAGCAGCCCTATCAGGCGCAACCCTACCAGCCACAACAACCGGAGCCGCAGCAGCCCTATCAGGCGCAGCCTTACCAGCCGCAACAACTGGAGCCGCAGCAACCCTATCAGGCGCAGCCTTACCAGCCGCAGCAGCCTGAGGCGCAGCAACCCTATCAGGCGCAGCCCTACCAGCCGCAGCAGCCTTACCAACAACAGCCCTACCCAGAGCAGCCCTTTGAGACTGAAACTGAAACCAAGAACCGCTTCCCCATGGCTGCCATCATTGGGGCCATCCTTGCTGCTTTGGTTTTGGGCGGCGTATGCCTGTACATGTTCGTTATCCGCCCCAATCAGTCCAGCAGCAAAGATGAGCCCTACGAATGGACCATCAATGAAGATGGAGACACCAATCCCGGCCTGGAAGATGAACAAGAACCAGAAGTAGCCCCAGCAGCACCCACGGAAAGCCCTGACAGCACCGTCACGGCAAGACATGCCCAGAAGAAGACGTATGTCGTGGTGAACGGTGTGAACGTGAGAGTGCGCACCAGCCCTGCACTCAACGACTACAACATCATCACCGACAGCAAGGGCAAGAACCTGCACCCCAACAAGGGAGACCGCCTGGAATACTTGGGAGACTTCGGTGACTTCTACAAAATCTATTTTAAGGGATATGAGTGCTATATCGCCAAGGAGTTCTCCTATCTCGTGGAAGAGTAATCTTAAAACCCAAAACAAAAAAGATGAAACTGAAATATATCATGATTCTGTTTGCCGCCATGACCCTGATGGCATGCGGCTCGGACAATAATAAACAAGAGTCCAAAGACAACAAAGAAGCCCCTGCCGCCAACGAGAGCGCCGAGGTAGCCGGCAAGGACGGCCAGGTGACCTACCGCCCCGACACTGCCATGGTCTTCTATGACGGCAAAGTAGACCCCAACAAGGCCTTTATCGTCATCTCCAAGAAGGAGTTGCGGCTGAGTGTGTATGCCGACATCAACGGCGACACGACACTTGTCGCCCGCTACCCCGTGTGCATCAGCCGCAATAAGGGCCAAAAAGAGAAATCGGGCGACATGAGGACCCCCGAGTCGGAACCCGGAGCCCCGTTCAAGATCAAACAGATACAGGAAGCCAGCACGTGGTCGCATGACTTTGGCGACGGCCGTGGCTCGATTCTGTCCTATGGCAACTGGTTCATGCGCCTGGAGACCCCCTTCTCGGGCATCGGCATCCACGGCAGCACCAACAACGAGGACAAGATGCCCGGCCGCGACAGCGAGGGCTGCATCCGCCTGAGGGACGGTGACCTGGACCACCTGCACGACAATTACGCCGCTGTGGGTATGCCGGTCATCATCAAAGCGGAAGAACAAGTCGACCTGCCCTTTGAGCGCAATGCCAAGAAGGGCGAGGGGCACCGGTTGAAATAAACATCGGAATCATCAATAGCGCGCCAGTTGAGGCCTACAGGCCCAAGTGGTCGCGCAGGATGTCGAGTGCTGCGGTCATGTCATCGCAGTCGACAGTCTGGCCGAGGCGGTAGTTACCTATCGCCTCGAGCAGTGTACATGTGATTTCACCATTGCGGCTCTTCTTGTCGTGCCGCATCAACTGCAGCAACTCGTCATAGTCGTCGCACGTGAAGGGGAAATCGCGGTAGTTGTCGCGCACAAAGGCTCCCAAGCGATGGACATCGTCGCTGGAAAAGCCCAAGCGCAGATGAGAGAGGACGGCCTCGGTGACCAGTCCCCACGCCACGGCATAGCCATGGGGCACGGGGGTACCGCGCTGCAGCGCCAAGGCCTCGAAGGCATGTCCCGCGGTGTGACCCAGGTTGAGGGCCTCGCGCTCGCCGTGCTCGTGGGGGTCGTGCCCGACGATGTCCACCTTGACCTGCACCGAGCGGCGCAGGCGCTCCAACAGGTCGTCGTGGTCGATGGGCGCGGTGAAATCATGATCCAGCAGGCGCAGGAACTCAGTGCGGTCGCTCAGCATGGAGTGCTTGATGACCTCGGCAAAACCCGACTTCATCTCGCTCGCGGGGAGGGTGTCGAAGTAGCGCGTCGAGATGATGACGTCGCTGGCGGGAGCAAAGGCACCGACTTCGTTTTTCAGTCCACCATAGTTAAAACCCGTTTTGCCTCCCACAGCGGCATCGACAGCCCCCAGCAGCGTGGTGGGCACGTTGATGAACCTGACACCGCGCTTGAAGGTCGCTGCCGCAAAGCCGCCCAGGTCGGTCACCATGCCGCCGCCCAGGTTGATGACCAGCGAGTGACGTGTAACCCCCAGGCGCTGCATCTCGTCCCACACGCGGCACACCGTCGGGAGCGACTTGGCCGCGTCACCGTCGGGAATGGTGATGACGTTGACGGCCGATTCCGGCAGGAAATTGGCCGTGTTGGCATCGGCAATCCACACCGTCATATTGTGGTTGCCGCGTGCTGCCGACTGTTCGACGGCGGCTTGGACCTGGTTGGAGAAAATGAGGTTCTGCATCTGCTTGGCTCGTGTTATTGAAGAGAATTTGTTCTTTGAAAATCCAAGACAAGAGTGATGAATTATTGGTTTTCAGCAAAATAGCACCAAATATCTTGCTTCTCGTTCTTGTCTGTTGAAACGTCGGTGCCCGTCGTGAAGACAAGAAAGACAAGAAAGACAATGCGCTATTGATTGTCCTTGATGTCTTTCTTGTTGTACTGAACAGTGGCCAGTATCAGGCTTTGATGAGCGACAAGGCCACGAGCAGCGAGGGCAGTGCTGCTGCCAGTTCGTCCATGTTCTTATAGACGAGGTCGGCTCCAGCCTTGTACAGGTCCTTCTCGGGGATGGGACCCGTGGTGACACCGATGGTGAAGCAGCCGGCGGCATGGGCGGCCTGCACACCCAACGGAGCATTCTCGATAACGAGGCACTGGTGAGGCTTCTTCTCGGCCTTGTTCATCGCCTTGAGGAAGGGCTCGGGATTGGGTTTGCCCTTGCGCACGTCGTGTCCGGTGACTTTTACCTCACCAAAGAGACCCGTAAAGTCCCTCTCGATGCGTTCGAGCAGGGCATCCTGCTGTGAACCGGTAACCAACACGTTAACGATGCCCGACTCCTTGAGCGTCTCGAGCACGCGCACTGCACCAGGCATCACGGGAGCCTCACCCAGTTCCCTGAAGTAGCGCGTCTTCACGCCATAGAGGGCATGGGCCTCATCGTCGGTGACATTCTTTCCGGCACCGGTCTTGAACTTCATCTTGATGATTTCGCTGCCGGTCATACCTTCCAGTTCGTAAAACTCGTCACGGGTACACTTGATACCGTTTTTCTTCATCAGTTTCACCCAAGCCTGGGTGTGGTACTTCATCGAGTCATAGAGCACGCCGTCGCAATCGATGAGGGCGGCACTGATGTCTAAGCCTTTTTGACCTGTGTATCTCAGGTACTCGGCTATCGTCTGTTGTAGAGTCATTTTGGGTTATATATATGATTATAAATGATGTTTATTATCTCACGGTGATGTGCAGGCAGCCTGACTTGCGCTCAAAGATGGCATAACAACGGCCCTGCCGCCTGAAGTCCTGCACGACCTCGGCCAGGATGTTCTTCAAGTCCTCGAGCGAGATGACCATGCTCGGGTCGAGGCAGTCAAACTTGACCCAACTGATGTCGAATGTGGTGCCGTAGCGGTGGCAGGAATTCTCGGTTGCCGCGCGATTGCGCTTCATGAGTTTGGACACGCTGAAGTCGGTGCGCGTGACGCTGGTGACCTTGATGCGGTATTCCTTGCCTCCGCGCTTGCGTATGGTGTCCTGGAAGGCATAGCCAATCTCCTTGAGCAGTTGCGCCGCCTTGGGGACCAGATAGGGCACCGATGCGGTGAGGTCGTCCAGCAAATAGGCATCGCAGGAGTAGATGCGGATCAGCGGCCTGTCGATAGCGTAGGCATCGCGCAGTGATGTCACGGGCTTGAAACCGTTCTGCTCTGCCGCCTTGAGTTGCAGCGCATTGGAGTCGTTGAAAATTTCCTTGAGCGGCCGTTGCTCGATATAGGTGGGCAGATGATGGATCTCAGCATCGGCGATGAGGCCCATGCTGTCACCCATCAAGGCCCTGTTCACCGGCATGGCCGGCGGAGCCTTATAGTCCCACGCTGTAGTATCCTGTTGCTGGCCCCTGCTGCAACGCCCGCACGACGTGGTGCCTGCCATAACAAGGCACACCAGTATCAGCAGCAAAGGCAGCAGGTGCAAGATGTTTCGGTTCATCTTTGATTCTGAGGTCATTTCATGTTTCAGCAAGCAAAGATAGTGCAAGGTGAGCGGAATAGCAAGAAAAAATGCGATTTTTCTTGCATTCCCGAACCGCAGCCTATCTTACCCAAGGATACATACCTCCGCAGGGAATGATAGTGCAAGGTGAGCGGAATAGCAAGAAAAAATGCGATTTTTCTTGCATTCCCGAACCACAGCCTATCTTACCCAAGGAGCAGGAGCCTATCTTCGCCGCAAGTCAAAATTAGACACAAATAATGAAAAAACCAGTGGCTCGAGTGCCAAATTTCATCGTTTTTTTGTAATATTGCACCTTCAAAATGACAGCATCAGGAAAATACAGCGTGCTCATGGTATGTCTGGGTAACATCTGCCGGTCGCCGGCAGCCCAGGCGGTGATGCAGCGCTTGGTGGATGCCCGTGGGCTGACCGAACGGTTCCATATCGACTCGGCAGGCCTCGGCGGGTGGCACGTCGGCGACCTGCCCGACAAGCGGATGCGTGTGCATGCCCGCCCACGCGGCTATGAGTTGAATCACCGTGCCCGCTGCGTGCAGGCCAGTGATTTTGAGGACTTTGACCTCATCGTGGGCATGGATGCCGGCAACGTGGACGAGTTGTGTGACCGTGCCGCGACTATCGAGCAACAGAACAAGGTGGTAATGATGGGTGACTACATCCGCCGTTATCCCCACTACGACTATGTGCCCGACCCCTACTACGAGGGCAGTGAGGGCTTTGAATTGGTGCTCGACCTGCTGGAAGACTCCTGTGAATGTCTGCTGGACAGCATATTACAACAAAACAATATATTACAATGAGAACAATCAAGTTATTGACTACCCTGGCCTGCCTGCTGGCAGCCATGACGATGAGCGCCCAGTCGCCCATCGCCGTGGATTGGCACATGGGACAGAACAACACGTCGGCTAACAACTACAACTCCCGCTTTGTCATCAAGAACATCAGCAAGCAGCCGCTCGGCGACAACTGGCAGTTCTTTTTCAACCAGTTCTCTCGCCAGGTGACCGTGCCTGCAGGCTGTCCTGTGGACATCGAGGAGGTGTCGACGACCTATTACCGCGTCAAGCCCAACGGCAACTACAAACCCATCGCCGCCGGCGATTCGCTGGTGGTGGAGATGGTGATGGGCGGCGCCGTCATCAACAAGTGCTACATGCCCGCCGGTGGCCATGTCGTGATGGATGGTGACATGTCCCACCCCATCGCGGTGAACATCAAGCGTTCGCCGCTCGACAAGCCCGGCCAGTGGCGCGACCACAAGGCTTATCCCGACGGCAACTACATGTATGCCTACAACGCGGCCATCAACAGTTTCGGCGACGGCTATACGGGCAACGACTATGACATCTTCCCCACCCCCAAGGAGGTCGACATCGAGGACGGCTTCACCCAGGTGGGCAGCATCGTGACCATCAAGTACGGCAAGTTCTTCCAGTGGGGCGGCTACCGCCGTGTCAAGAACCTGCTCACCGACGAACTGAAGAAACGCGGCATCTATGTGTCCAGCGGCCAGAACACCGTCATCGAGTTGCTGCTCGACAAGAAGATGAGCACCAACCGCGAGTACTACAGCCTGCGCGTGCATGACGGACGCATCACCATCCACGGAGCGACGAGTGCCGGCCTGATGAACGGCGTGAAGACCCTCATCGCCGCGCTGGACCACAGCAAGGGCCACCGCCTGCAGAACTGCTTCGTGATTGACTGGCCCGACTTCGGCTACCGCGGTATGCACTTTGACGTTGCCCGCAACTATGTGGCCGGTCCTGCCGAGATGAAACGGCTGATTGACCTGCTGTCATACTACAAGATCAACACGCTGCAGTTCCACTTCACCGACGACGAGGCCTGGCGTCTGGAGATTCCCGGCCTTCCCGAGTTGACCCAGGTGGCCGCACGCCGCGGCGCCACGCTCGACGAGAAGGGCTATCTGGCACAGATATTTGACGGCAACGGCAACCCCGACGACCTGTCGCAGTGCGCCAACGGCTATCTCACCCGCAGCGAGTTCATCGACCTGCTGCGCTACGCCTGGAAACACGGCGTGAACATCATCCCCGAGATTGAGACGCCGGGCCACGCCCGCGCCGCTATCGTGGCGATGAAGAACCGTGCAGCGAGCAACCCCACTGCCAAGCAGTACCGCCTGTGGGACGAGAAGAACACCTCGGTCTACACCTCGGCCCAGAGTTATCACGACAATGTGCTCAACGTGGCCAGCGACGACGTCTACCTGTTCATCGACTATGTGGTCGGTGAGTTGCAGCAGATGTACAAGGAAGCCGGCCTGAAACTCGAGGTCGTCCACCTGGGCGGCGACGAGGTGGCCCGCGGCGCATGGGACCAGAGCCCCGACGTGCAGGCGCTCATGCAGCGCGAAGGCCTCAAGGACCAGCACGACGTGCATGCCTATTTCCTGAAACGCATCAGCACCCTGCTCGAGGCCCGCAAAATCCGCATCGAGGGCTGGCAGGAAATCGGCCTGGACAACACCCCCGAGTACAATGCGCTGATGATTCCGCGCGTGGCCGGCGTGAACGCCTGGAGCACCGTGGGCTCGCGCAGCGACGTGCCCTATCGCCTGGCCAACGACGGCTATCCCGTGATTCTGTCCAACGTGACCAACTTCTACCTGGATATGGGCTACAGTTGGCACCAGAACGAGCAAGGACTGCACTGGGGCGGCAAGGTCGACGAGTTTGACGCCTGGAGCGCCCTGCCCACCAACCTCTATGCCAGCGCCCGCACGGCTGTTGACGGCACCCCCATCGACATCACCACGGCAAGCGATGGCAAAGCGAAACTTGAGCGTCCCAACAACATCATCGGCATCCAGGCCCAGTTGTGGGGCGAGACATTGCGCAACTTTGACCAGGTGCAGTACATGATGCTGCCCAAGATGATGGGCGTGAGTGAGCGCGCATGGACCGCCGCTCCCGAGTGGAGCCAGAATCTTGCCGATAACGAGGCCTACAACGAGGCCCGTCACCAGTATAACCTGAAAATCGGCACGCGCGAGTTGCCCCTGCTGAACAGTATGGGCTTCAACTTCCGTGTTGGTCCTCCGGGCATCAAGGTGGCCGACGGCATGCTGCTCATCAACACGCAGTACCCCGACGAGATGGTTACCTATACCCTCGACGGCAGCGAACCCACCATCGACTCACCGCGCTGGACAGCGCCCGTGCCCGTCAAAACGCAACCCCAGGTCGTTAAGGCCAAGGCATTCTACTTGGGTCACGAGAGCGTGACCACCTACCTGTTCAAGTAACCGGACGGGCTGGACGGACTGGACATACTGGAGAGGCTGGACGGACTGGACTTATCAGACTTATCAGACTTATTAGACTTATTAGACTTATTGGAGGGGCTGGATTGCTTGTGAATCCGGCCTCTCCTTGTTGTTGTGTTGGGCGGTGAACAATGGTAAAATTTCTTGAAAAACTGTTACTAAATCAAAAAATCATGGTGTTTCTATGTTAAAAACGGGTATCTGTTTTAGTAATAGAAAAATAATGTGTATGTTTGTAGTTCAATCTATAACCAACTCAGATAAACAAATATTACCTAATCAATAAAACCTACTAAAGAATGAGAAAACAGTTACTTTTGCTATTCTGCCTAAGCCTCTTGTCGCTCCCGGGCCTGGCCCGCGTTGTGACAGGCGTGGTGACGCAGTCGAGCGACGGCGAGCCAATTATCGGCGCGACGGTCAAGGTGCACGGCACAACGCGCGGCACGGCGACCGACATTGACGGCCGTTTCTCGATTGAGGCCGGGGACGGGGACGTGCTCGACGTGAGTTACGTGGGCATGAATCCCAGGAGCGTGAAGATTGGCCCGGGGCAGACCGTGGTCAACATCGTCCTTGACGAGAATTCCCAAGTGCTGGGCGAGGTCGTGGTGACCGCCATGGGCCAGACCCAAGAGAAGAAGAAACTGAACTTCGCCGTTCAGTCCCTTGACGAGGAACAGGTGACCGCTGGCAGTTCCACCAACTTCGCCAACTCGCTGCAGGGCAAAATCGCCGGTCTGCAGGTGAGTACCGGCGGTAGTTCGCCCAACTCGTCGACACAGGTCATCATCCGTGCCATCTCGTCGATGAACAACTCACAGAGCAACGAGCCGCTGATGATTGTCGACGGTATGGCCATCCGCGGTGGAGCCTCGACGCTGGCCGACCTCAACCCCAACGACATTGAGAACATCACCGTGTTGAAGGGTGCTGCCGCCTCGGCCCTGTACGGTCAGGAAGGCGCCAACGGTGTCATCATGATTACCACCAAGAGCGGCGGCAAGAACGGTGAAATCACCGTCACCGCTTCGGCCTCGCTGGAGTTGAACGTGCCTGCCCGCCTGCCCAAAATCCAGTCCACCTTCATTCCCGGTGCCAAGGGCATGTACAAGGAGAACATGGGCAGCGGCGGCTGGGGTCCCTATCTGAGCGAGAACGACACCTACTACAACAACCTGAAGGAGTTCCTGCAGACAGGTATCCTGCAGAAGTATGACGTGAGCGTGAGCGGCGGAACGGAGAAATTCTCGTCCTACGCCTCGGTATCGTATACCGACAACAAGGGTATCGTGCCCAAGGACTACCGCAAGCAGATCAACGTGCTGCTCAAGGGCTCCTATAAGCCCAGCGACAAGGTAACCATCAGCCTGAGTGCCAACTTCATGAACCGCACCTCGCGCGGTTTCGGCAACTCGATGTCCAGCATCTACAACTGGGGTATCAACAAGGACATGAGCGACTACCGCACGCTGGAGGGCCATGTGAACTGGTGGGCCTACTACGACCACTGGGAGAACCTGCTGGACACCGAGCGCATCAACGGCGCCGTGTCGCCCTACTTCGGCCGCTTCATGGACTGGAGCCAGACCGAGGGCAACCGCTTCGTCATCAACGGGCAAATCAGTTACGAGCCCATCAAGAACCTGGTGTTCACCGGCAAAATGGGCTACGACAAGAGTTACTCGATGTATGATTCCTACACTGTGCCCCGCATCTATGACGGCGACCTGGTGGACCCCAATGCCGAGGACGTGAAGAACAAACTGTCGGATATGCAGGACCGCTACGGTTCCTACAGTTTCCAGCCCTCGCGCGGCGCGCTGCTGAACATGCAGTTCCTCGCCACCTATCAGCACACCTTTGCCGAGGACTACACCGTGAGTGCCCTGTATGGTCTTGAGTTCAAGGAGACCAAGGGCCTGGAGTCCTCGATCTATAACGAGCACTTCCAGTTGGGCGGTGAGTTCTACAGTTTCAACAACACCGACTTCACCAACGGCGACCTGCTCATCGCCAACCACCCGACGCTGTACCACAGCAAGTACAACAAGTATGGCCACTTCGGCGAGTTGCGCTTTGACTACAAGGGCATGGCGCAGTTGTCGGTAACAGGCCGTATGGACGGTTCGTCGGCCTTCAAGCAGGCGTCCAAGACCAACTACTTCTATCCCTCGGTCACGGCGGGTGTCATCTTCAGCGAACTGTTCCACCTGTCCAACGACTGGTTCAGTTACGGCAAGTTGCGCGGCAACTGGGCCAAGGTGGGTAAGGACAGTCCCCGCTACCTGTTCACCGACACCTACAAGCAATGGACTCTGTTCCCCGACGGCGGCTACGGTGTGGATCCCACCACATCGCGCGCCATCGACCTGGAGCCCGAGATGACTAAGTCGTGGGAGATTGGCGCCGACCTGCGTTTCTTCCACAACTGGACGCGTCTGGACATCGCCTACTACTCGACCACGGTCGACAACCAGATTGTGAGTGTGCGCGTGTCGCCCGCCTCGGGTACCATTCTGCAGACGCGCAACGAGGGTAGCCTGGAGAACCACGGTATGGAAATCTCGCTGAACCAGGACCTCATCAAGACTGCCGACTTCAACTGGTCGGGCTTCGCCAACTTCTCGTTCAACCGCAGCAAGGTGAAATATCTGCCTAACGACATCACCGAAATCCAGGGTACCCAGTATGGCGACATCTTCCCCGTTGCCCGCCTGGGCGAGTCCTCGACCGGTATCTCGGGTAAGGACTACGTGCGTGACCCGGACGGCAACATCGTGTGTGACGTGAACGGCTATCCCATCATCAACGCCGCCAAGGGCCTCTACATCGGTAACCGCGAGCCCGACTGGCTGCTGGGTATCGGCAGCACGCTGCGCTACAAGAACGCGACGCTGTCGTTCCTGTTCGACGGCCGCAAGGGCGGTGACGTGGTCAACGTCACGGGCCGCAGCCAGATTACCAACGGCATGAGCAGTCTGTATGACCGCTACCGCAACCGCGAGTACATCATCAACGGTGTGCAGGCCGTGCCTGGCCCTGACGGGACGACGACCTATGTCAAGAACACCACACCCATCGTGCTTGACTCCTACTTCATCAACACCTACTACTCGACTGTATCGTCCAACTTCATCGAGGACGGTTCCTATATCCGCTTGAGTTATGTGACGCTGAGTTACGACATCGGCAGCCACTTCAAGCACACTTGGCCCATCAAGGGCTTGACGCTCACCGCCACAGCGCGCAACCTGCTGATGCTGACCAAGTACCGCGGCAACGACCCCGCCGTGCTGGCCTCGACGGCAGGTGGTACCGGTGGTGCCGGTATCGACAACTACAACGTGCCCAGCACGCGGAGTTTCAATTTCACACTTAAAGCAACATTCTAAAAAGGCCGACTGATTATGAAAAAGATTAAATTATTTGCATTGTTAATGCTGGTTGGCCTGGTATCGGTGAGTTGCAACGATATCCTCGACGATAACGTCAACCCCGATAGGGCCCACGAGATTGATGCCAAGGACGGCCTGCCCGTCATCATCTATTATGCCCAACAGATTGTGTATGACCACAGTGAATATTACGCCTATTTCTCGCAGATGCTCACCACTGGCGGCAAGAGTTCGGTGGGAGCCTACAGTTACAAGTGCGAGTGGGAGATGCTGACGATGAACCGCCACCCGATGTGGCGCCGCCATTTCTATGACATCGGCAAGAACACACTGAACCTGGTGAACAACTCCAGGGCCATCAACTCGCCCAACTATGAACTCATCGGGCGCACCATCAAATTGATGTCCACCCAATTGACCACCGACGCCTTTGGCGACATCCCCCAGAGCGAATCCTATCAGAGCATCGCGCCCAAGTATGACACCCAGGCCTCGGTATATGCCTGGATGATGCAGGAGTGCGACGACCTGATTGCCATGTACGAGGATCCCGCCATCGTCAACAATCCCGATAATCAGGAACTCACTGTCAACGAGGACCGCGTCTACGGCGGTGACCTCGAGAAGTGGAAAGGCCTGGTGCTGGCCGTCAAGGCCCGCCTGCTGCTGCGCAACATCCCCAATGTGGACCGCAGCCCCGCGATGTGCCAGAAGATCATCGACGCTGCCGACGCTGCCATCAACCAGTGGCGCAAGGGCGACGTGTTTGACTATCAGGGCAGCCGCGAGCCGTGGTTCGGCAACGAGCCCCGTTACTACTGGGACGGCGGCACGGGCACCCAGAACGCCGTATGGAGCGTGGCCCAGCCCGTCATCAACTCATGGGAGTCGCGCGGCAACCTGCTGGGCAGCGCCATCCCGAGCAAGTTCTTCATGGTGGACCTGATGGGTATCAGCAAGCCTGACAATGAGATGACCTGCGGCATGTTCAATGCCGAGGGCGCCCACGACGGCTTTGCCAACGACCCGCGCTGCGGCCTGCTGATGATTGCCCGCACGGGACCCGCCAGCCCGTCGGTGACCAGCGAGCGCATCAAGATGCGTTACCTGGAGAACAACATCGGTATGGGTACGTCCTACAAGATTGCCAACTATCCCAACCTGTACATGGGCGCCTATGCCGGTGCCGCCGACGCCTACAATCCCATCTTCACGATGGAGGAATTGTACTTCATCAAGGCCGAGGCCCTGTACTGGATGGGCAAGAAGACCGAGGCGTGTGCCCTGGCCAAGGAGGCCACCCAGTGGAACATCCAGCGCCACCTCGACGCCTTCCTGCGCAACTATCCCAACGAGAACTACAATGCCAGCACCGACAACAAGTATCCCGGCAACTCTGTCGCCGGCGGCAAGCCCGGTTTCCAGCCTGCCGAGTACTGGGATGCCCAGATTGCAGCCTTCCTCGACAACGAGGACTACTACAAGGGCAAGAACGTCGCCGTGCACAAGGTGACCGACCGCGGCAACAAGCACTGGTTCTTCAACCCCAGCGAATTCTCGCTGAGCGACCTGATGCAGCAGAAGTACATCGCCATGTACCTGCAGCCCGAGCAGTGGACCGACATGCGCCGTTACCACTACAGTAACAACCGCAACCACTACGGCATCGGCGACAACCAGGAAATCGTCTATCCGACGCTGCGCAGGCCCTACAACCTGTATGCAGCCTACTGGATCGACGGCTTGACCGAGGAGCAGAAGGAGAACACCTGGATCCAGCGCATCAACTACGACCCGGAGACCGAGGAGAAGTACAACCGTCAGGAACTTGAGCGCCTGGGCGCCTACAAGAACTACAAGTGGTTGCAGGAACCCATGAACTGGGCCCACAACTATGGCGAAGTTTCCTCACTGACGCAAGAGTAGTTAATAGTTAACAGTTAATAGATAACAGATAATAGTTGACAACTATGAAACGATACAAAATATATGGACTCTTGGCTCTGATGGCATTGCTCACTGCCTCGTGTGCGATACATGACCCGTTTGCCGACAACGGTGAACTCGGCCAGGTGTTGCCCACGGTAGACTGGGAACAAGGTTCCACGGTGGTCAAGGCGGGCCGCTATGCCACCTTCAAGGGCAAGTACTACACCACCAGCGAGAAAGCGATAGACCACAGCGAGGTGTGGTGCCTGATCAAGCGCGAACAGACCGCCACGGCGACCAGCAAACTGACCACGTCGCTGGCCTATACCAAGAACTACTCGCTGACCGACACGGTGCGCTCCAGCCAGATGGTAGCCTCCTACCCCCACAGCAAAGCCGAGTGGGACGGTTACGAGTATGTGCTGACCGACAGTTTCCCCACCTCGCGCACCCTGGCACCCGTGTCTTGGGTGAATCCCGAGGAGTGGGACCAGGAGAAGTTTGACAGTTACTATCCCTCGACGTTCAAGGACGAGTTCATGGCCTACATGGTCAACGCGTTGACCAAGGACAGTACCTACTACAACGACCTGCGCAACGTCTACATCAAGTACAACTTCCCTATCGAACTGTTTGAGCAGTTGAATGCCCAATACGGCATCGACTTCCCGACCGACACGACGACCGACGACAAGTCCAACGCCTGGTACACCACCGATGAAGTGGACCATTACTACTACATCACGGTGGGTGATGACGGCAAGGCTAACTACCACGAGATTGCCAGCGAGAGCGAGGCTCCGTCGGGCGTGAACGTGCAGCCGGTCTACAAGTCGGCCTTCTGGCTGTTCAGCCGCTACAGCGATGACACGGGTGGCAAGATCACCACGGTGCGTCGCCAGTACATGCCCTACTTCAAGAGCATGCTCGAGACCATCCCCTTCACGTCGTGGATCTATAACACGGCAGACAAGGCCTACACGGTGAACTTCAACCGCACCTATTTCCTGGAGCCCCAATTCCGGGTGTATGACACCGACGGCAAGGTGGGCGTGACTACCGATAACAAAGAAGTAACGCTTAACTAGTTAACAGTTAACAGTTAACAGTTAATAGTTGACAGTTAATAGTTAACGCTGAAAATTGAAAAAAGATGAAGACATTCAATAAAATAGCATTCATTCTTGTGATGGTGATGATGGTGGTGTCGTGTATCGATAAGACGCCCGACTATGACAACTTCCCCACCAAGGATGTGGATTTCACCTATCGGGTGGATGACGACCGCTATGGTCTCGACTTCTATGTGGTGTCGACCATCGAGTTCACCAACACCTCGTCCAAGTCGGGAAGCGTGATGTGGGACTTCGGCGACGGCACCACATCGACCGAGATGAATCCCTCGCACAAGTATGCCACAGCGGGCATCTATCAGGTGACGCTGACCGTCGACGGTGTGGGCAGCCGCACCTATCCGCTGCTCATCTATGACATCGCCCCGCTGCTGAGCGTTGCCGAGCAGAGCGCGACGCCCGTGGTCATCAACGACGTGAACGTGAGCCTCGACATCGAGTTGCCCAACCCCGAGAACCTGACCTGCAAATATGTGTGGACGTTCCCCGACGGCACGCGTGACAGCCAGGGCAACATCATCTCGACCTTTGAGGGCTACAGCCACGCTGACGGCACGATTGACAACCCCGGCAAGTTGACCTTCAGCAACATCGGTTCGCAGCGCATCACGCTGCAGACGTGGTTTGACATCAACGGCGAGAACCGCCGCCTGGAGGATAGTTACGTCAACGTGCAGGTGGGTTCGTCGATTCCCGCTCCCACGCTCTACTACGCAACCCAGGGCGGCAACATCATGGCCGTGAAACTGGTAGACCTCGCACAACTGCCCGCCGGCACCAAGAACCTGCCGTTCGACATGGGCGTAAGTTCGGGTAACATGCCCACCACGCTGGTGTTCGCCACCGAGAAGACGGTGACCGACAGCGCCACCATCGAACAGGACAACGTCTATATCCTGGACTGCGGCAAGCAGTACTACTACATCAATGACGAGGCCGGCAACCTGGGCGACGGCAAGATTACCGTGATGAGCGCCGACGGCTTGACCACCAACGTGATGGTCACCAACGTGGGCGGTCCCGCCTTCAACGACCCGTTCCAGGGCTGCACCGACGGCACCACGCTCTACTACACCGACCGCAACACGGGTATACGCACCATGCCGCTCAGTGCACGAGGTGAGACCGAGCAGACCAACTTCAACAGCACCGCCGGCTACTACGTAGTCAACAATCAGTTGAGTTACTATGGCCAGGGCATCGCCTACGGTGCCATCCACACGGGCCTGTATCTTGACCGCACCGGCATGTTCTGGTGGGGCAAGAACTACTCGGGCAACGGTATCTACCGCTTCCGGCCGAGTGACATCGGCAAGACCGGTACCGGCGTGCCCATCCCCCATCCCATCGTGCTCGAGACCACTCAGCCCCGCGCCTTCACGCTGGACGAGGACCTGGGCTACCTGTATGTGTGGATGACCAAGGGCACCACGCCCGGTGTGGGCTTCACCCAATATGCCATCCCAGCCGAGAACGCCACGGTGACCTATGACAAGTACATCAACTTCATCACGATGGAGGCCGACCCGATCAACACGACCGACGCCGAGGGTGTTTACACCACGCAGTTCGCTGTTGATGCCCAGACCCACTACGTCTACTTCGGCTTCCGCGCCGCTACGACCGAGAAGACCTACACCACGGGCTTGTACTACTTCAATCCCAACGACGGCAAGGTATACAACTTCAACGGCAACAAGGACAAGATTCTGGGCTTGTGCATCAATCCGCGCCTGACCAATCTGTTCTAGGTTAGAGGTTAGAGGTTAAAGGTTAGAGGTTAAAGACTGACATCAATGAAGAAGAGATTCATCCTGATAGCATTACTGGCGGCGTTTGCCGCCAGTTTTGTCACGGCTGCTGCCGACACGGCGCCCAAACGGGAGCAACGCGGCATGTGGATTACCGCCTACTTGAGCGATTGGCCCAGCGGCGCCATCACGACGAGCAACACCCCCGTCATGCAGAATGCCTGCCGCAAGATGCTCGACACGCTGCAGGTGAACCACATCAACACGATTTATTACCACGTTCGCGCAATGTGCGACGCGATGTACAACTCAGCCTATGAGCCGTGGTCGAGTTACGTGTCGGGCACGCGTGGCGTGGCTCCGGCGTTCGACCCCTTTGAGTACCTTGTCACCGAGGCCCACAAGCGCGGCATCGAGGTGTATGCCTGGGTTAACCCCTACCGCTACGGCCACGGCGACAACAAGTGGGGCCAGAGCGAATTGGACTACATCCACACGCACCCCGAGTGGCTGCTGACGACTGATTACGAGACGGTGCTCAATCCCGGCATCCCCGAGGTGCGCCAGCGCGTCGTGGACGTGTGCCAGGACATTCTGGAGAAATATGACGTCGACGGACTGGTGTTCGACGACTATTTCTACAACCAGGACAACCCGTCGTTCACGCTCGACGCCGACCTCTACAACGCCTATAAGGCCGCAGGAGGCACGATGTCGCAGGGCGACTGGCGCCGCGAGAACGTGAACCAGATGGTCAAGGACGTCAACGACATGGTCAAGCGGGTGAAGCCGTGGGTGCGCTTCGGTATCGGCCCTGCCGGTGTTGCCTGCACCGCCCAAGCCGTCGCCGACAAGTATGGCGTGGAGCCATGCCCCGTGGGCAGCGACTGGCAGTATAACCAGATCTATAGCGACCCGATGGCCTGGGTGACACGCGGCACCATCGACTTCCTGGCGCCACAGGTCTACTGGAAGACGACAGGCACCTTTACCGGCGTCACCACGTGGTGGGGTAAGATGGCCGCACGCTTCAACCGCCACATCTTCATCAGCCAATGGGTACCCGACGAGGAAGGCTGGACGCTCGCCGAGTTCGTCAAGCAGGGACGTGTCATGCGCGAGGCCATGGCGGCCGGCGGCAACCCCGGCATGGTGTACTTCCGCTACAACACGTGGCGCAACAAGAAGGAGATCATCGACGGCAAGGTGCGCCAACTGCGCATCTGGCTCAAGGACAGCCTCTACTCCACCATCGCCCTGAACCCTGCCCCGGCATGGGTCAAGCCCGACCAAACCTACGCCACGGTGACCAACCTGGAGTACAGCAACGGTAACCTCACTTGGGACAGCATCCCCAATGTGCGCTATGTCGTTTATGCCATCCCCGACAATGTGGATGACAGCGACTTCAGTTGCCAGGCTTCCTATATCGAGGGCATCAGTTACTGTGCCAACTATACCGTTCCCGCCGCCAAGCGCGAGGGCTACCACTATGCGGTGACCATCCTTGACCGCTGGGAGAACGAGTATGCCCCCGTCACTCCGGGAGCCGTGGCCACCCAGGCCCCCGAACCCGTACTGCTCTATCCCGAGGACGGCGCCGAGGTGCCCGAACTCTCGTCGTTGCAGTGGCAAGGCGAGTCGGCGCTCTATGTCGTGCAGGTGTTTGCCGACAGCGAGATGGATTCCCTGGTATCACAGGTCGAGGTCGACTCGTTGAGTTGCCCCCTGCCCTACATCCCCTGCCTGAGCACCGGCACCTACTGGTGGCGCGTTGTGGCACGCGGACTCAACCAGTGGGACCACGCCAGCGCCCTGCGGCAGTTCACCATCGGCCAGATGCGCATCACCTCGCCCGACAGCGATGCCACGGCTGTTCCCCTCAAGCCCCTTATCACGTGGACGCCTGGAGCACAGGGCACGGCCTATCTGCTGGAATTGTCCTCGTCACGGACGATGAACAATGCCGACACCATCGTGCTTCACGAGCCGCAATGGCAAGTGCCGCAATACCGCCTGGCGGGCGCCACGACCTACTATGTGCGCGTCACAGCCACCTACGGCAGCGCCACGGTGACGACTCCCGTCTCGCCGTTCACCACCGTCGAGGTGATTCCGCCCGTGCCCGCCTATCTGTGTCCCGCCGAGGGCGACACAGTGCTGTACAACATCGACAAGGTGGCCTTTGAACCCTTCGAGGGCGCGGCGGTGCTGAAAGTGCAGATCAGCGATTCTGAGTCCTTCCCCACCCGCACATCCTATAACGGCACGCTGGAAAGAACCTTTGAAACGCCCCTGCTGGGCGACATCAAGGGCGCCGGCAAACTCGTTGACGGCGACACCTACTACGTTCGTGCCCGCTACGGATACCGCACCCTGGCCACAGGCACTACCCTCCAGTATACTGACTACTGCAACGTGCGCACCTTTGTGTATCATGAGATAATCCGTGGCGACGTGAACGGTGACGGTGAGGTGAACATCGCCGACATCAACGCCCTGATTGACTTTATCCTCAACGGTGGCGGCACACGACCCGCCGACGTGAACGGTGACGGCGAAATCAGCATCAGCGATGTCAATGCCGCTATTGACATCATCTTGCAATAGCGGGTCTGGACGAACTGGAGAGACTGAATAACCAAAAAGAGCGATGAAACGAGTCATTCTGATAGCAGTACTGGTAGCGGGGACACTTCAAACCCTCGCCCAGGTCGTCGGTGCGCCCACCAACAAGTATGTGAGGCTTACCTCGACCAATCTGCCCATCGTGTGGCTCACCGTCGACGGCACCATGCAGCAGGATGAGAGAATCACCGCCCGCATGAAAATCCTGCACAACGGAGACGGCATCACCAACTATGCCGACACTGTAGCACATCTCGGACAGCACATCGAGTATGACGGCTACGTCGGCATTCGCTACCGCGGCAAGAGTTCCTATACCTACAGTTCCAAAAAGCCCTACTCCTTCAGGCCGCTGAACCGCCCGCTGGAAGAGGGCGGCTCGTGGGTGAAAGTGTCGCTGCTGGGCATGGGCAAGGACAACAACTGGGCACTGCTGGGCCCGTATGCCGACAAGAGCATGCTGCGCGACCTGCTGGCCTTTGAAATTTCGCGGCCCTGGATGGAATACACGCCTCAAGGCCGCTACTGCGAGGTCATCTACAACGGCATCTACTATGGCGTCTATATCCTGTCAGAGGTCGTTTCCAAAGGCCGGTACCGTCTCCATCTCGATGACCCGGGCGAGGAAGGCGATGAACTCAGCGGCGGCTACCTGATGGAGGTGGAACGTGACGACGGCAAGCAGCCGGTGTTCATGTCGAACTACTGTCCCGTGCTGAATGACGGTTCCTTTATCCCCTCACGGCACATCTACTTCTGCTACAGGATTCCCGACTACGAAGACCTCACCGAGGCTCAGACTGAATACATTCAGGACCGCATCAACCAGATGGAAACGGCACTGTCCCGCAATCAGTACCGCGACCCCGAGAACGGCGAGTGCATCTACATCGACGAGATGTCGTTCATCGACTATCAACTGGCGATGGAAATCGGGCACAACGTGGACGGCTACCGCCTGAGCGGCAAGTTCTTCAAGCGCCGCGACAGCCAAGACCCGCGTTTCAAGTGCGTGGTGTGGGACATGAACCTGGCCTACGGCAACGCCGACTATCACGACGGCTGGCGCACCGACACGTGGATTTACCAGATGAATGACCTCCTGAACGCCAGCGGTTCGACCAATATGGTGCCCTTCTGGTGGTACATGCTCAACAACGACCCGACCTACACGGCACAACTGCGGGCGCGGTGGGCGCAATACCGGAGCAGCAACCTCACGATGGAACGGTTGAACCACACCATCGACTCGCTCGTGACAGTGCTCACCGTGGGCGGAGCAGAGCGTCGCAATAGCATGGCCTATCCCAGGTGGGGAACCTACGTGTGGCCCAACTATTACATTGCGGCCAATTATGCCGACGAGATAGCCTACCTGAAGCGCTGGCTGCGGCACCGTATCAAGTGGATGGATGAGCAGTTGGGATTTGACGGTACCGACGTTCTTGTCATCGGTGACGTGAACGATGACGATGAGTTGACCATTGCTGATGTGGGTGCGCTGATTGACATGATACTGAACGACGCCTCGTCACGCTCGGCCGATGTGAACGGTGACGGCGAGGTCAACATCGCCGATGTTGCAGCGCTTATCGACCTGATTCTGCAAGGGTAGAACCCAAGCAAAAAAATTGCTTTTTTGCTTGCCATTCCTCTCGGCTTTCACTATCGTTCCCAGGCGCTTGGCTGCGCGGGCAAGATAGGAGGCGCCTCGGGATTGTTCAAGCAAAAAAATTGCTTTTTTGCTTGCCATTCCTCTCGGCTTTCACTATCGTTCCCAGGCGCTTGGCAGCGCGGGCAAGATAGGAGGCGCCTCGGGATTGTTCAAGCAAAAAAATTGCTTTTTTGCTTGCCATTCCTCTCGGCTTTCACTATCTTTGCTAAGTTAATGAATAGTTAAACCATTAAACGAGATATAACAACTTTAAAACCAACGGATTATGAAAAAATCTTTACTGCTTTTCCTTGTTATGGCGGCCAGTTGGGCAGCCAGTATGTGGGCCATCACCGACGGTGTGACCTATGAAGCCGTGAACGGCATCCGCATCCAGAACCTGTGGATCCAGGATCGTGCCCACACTGGCGAGCAATGGTCCAGTAAACCCTACTGCAACACCAGTGCGCGCACGGCGGTCATGACCGACGGCTACATCTACATCTCCCGCACCAACGCCAACACCGTTATCCAGGGTACCGACACCCTGTCGCAGAGCGTGGTCTACAAACTCAATGCAGCCACCGGCGAGATGGTCAAGGAACTGCCGCTGACGCTCGATGGCGCCATCTATGGCAACTCGGTGTTGAACGCCAACACCGTCGGAGTGGACAATTTCGGACATCTCTACATCTCCCCCTACACCAGCGAACTGGCTACTGAGCAACCCGTCTATCTGCTCGACGGCGAGACCGGCGAACTGACGCTGGTAGCCCGTCTTGAGAAGGGCGACGCGCTGGCACGCTGTGACTATATCGACGTGATGGGCGACCTCACCCGCGAAGAGGCCGAGTGCAACATCATGACCGTGGGCGCCAGTTCAGAATTGCTCTACCGCTGGCATGCCGAACAGGGCGAAGACTTTGAGGGCGGCTTTGAGGGCGACCCCTATCTGGCCATCCTTGATTTCTATCCCGAGACGGTGACCCAGTGGGGTTATGCTCCCGTCGTGAAGATGGTACTGGGCGAAGATGAGGACACGCGCTACAGCGGCGAACTGTTCTATGTCGACGGCTTCTCGTCATCACCCATCCTGTATGACGCCACGGGTACCATGGTCGACAACTTCGAGGAAGTGGATCCCGCCTTCTGGCCCATGGACGTGGGTGCCAACGGTGTGTGCGAGTTCACGCTCGAAGGCCGCAACTTCATCGTGTTTGTCGCAGCCCAGTATACCGGTGTGGACGAGGCCACGATGATCAACAAAGCCTGCCAGGTGTACATCTGCGAGTTGGGCGAGGGTATGTCGCTGGGCGGCATGCAGCGCTACTGGATGGTTCCCGACGAGTTGGGCGCCGTGAGTGACGGAGGCACGCGCGTCGAGAGCATGAACGTGGAATACAGCACCGATGACCAGGGCAACGAGGTAGTGACGCTGTTCATCTACAAGTGCTATAACGGTATGGCCGTCTACAAAATCGGCACCAACGTGGGCGGCGACGATCCTCAGCCCGTTGTGAAGGGTGACGTGAACGGTGACGGCGAGGTGAACATCGCCGACGTCAACACCGCCATCGACATGATCCTGAGCGGCAACTCGACAGCAGCAGCCGACGTGAACGGTGACGGCGAGGTGAACATTGCCGACGTCAACACCCTCATCGACATCATTCTGAACAACTAATTTATCAGCATAGGATTTCACGCTAAGCCGCTAAGGCGCTAAGATTAGTTATTGCGAGCCTTCTGCAAGCAATGAGAATCGCTTAGCGGTCTGGCAGTTTAGCGTGAAATTTTTATTTTCTAAACTCAAATATTTGATATAAAATGAAAAAATCTCTACTACTCCTCATCGCCATGATTGCTGCATCGCTCAGCGCATGGGCCATTACCGACGGCCAGACCTATCAAGAGGTGAACGGCATCAAAATCGTGAACAAATGGATCTTTGACCGCGTCCACAGCGGCACCAACTACACCGACAACGCCATCTGCAACCAGCGTGCCCGCACGGCAACGATGGACCAGGGCATCATCTACGTGGCCCGCAGCGAGGAGCCCGTCATCATCGGCAACGACACGATTGCACAGTCGATTATCCACCGTTTCTCGGCCGTTGACGGCAGCCCGCTGCCCGACCTGCCCCTGACGCTCGATGGCGCCCCCTACGACCGTTTCCTGGGTATCGCCAGCATCGGCAAGGACAGTTTCCACCACATCTGGGTGGCTCCGATGACCAGCACGGTGCAGCAGTATGTCCCCGTGTATCTCGTCAATACCGAGACGGGTGAACTCACCCTCGTTGTCGAGATGGACAAGGGCGATGCGCCGCAGCGCACCGACTACCTGGACGTCATCGGCGACATCACCCTCGAACAGGCCGAGTGTAACATCATGACCGTGTCGGGCGCGACCGCCGACCCCGGTTTCCCCACCCTGTACCGCATGCATGCCGACCAGAACGGTGAATGGGAGGGCGGCTTTGAAGGCGACCCCTACATGGACGTCATCAACTTCTATCCCGAGACCAAGACGGGCTTCTCGTTGGCACCTGTCATCAAGATGATTGAGGGTCCCGACGAGGAGTCGCGCTACAGCGGTGAGATGTTCTATATCGACTGCTTTGACACCGCACCCGTCATCTACGACTTCTCGGGCTCGGTCATCGACTCGTTTGAAGACACCGACCCCGCGCTGTGGCCCCAGTCCACTCCCAACGGCTGCATGGAGTTCAAACTTGACGGTCGCGACTTCCTCGTGTATGTAAATGCCGACATGAACGGCAACGGCCACGGCTGCCAAGCCAACATCTGCGAGTTGGGCGAGGGACAGTCGCTGGGCGGCATGACCAAGTACTGGACGATTCCCGCCGACAGTCTGGGCAAGGTGAACGACAGCGGTCTGCGCGTGCACTGCTTCGCCGTGGAATACGGTGTTGACAACGAGGGCTTTGAAGAGGTGACACTGCTCACCTTCAAGGCCTACAACGGTATGGCCGTCTACAAAATCGGCCGCAACGTGGATGCCGGCGGAGATCCTCAACCCGGCAATCCCGGTGACGTGAACGGTGACGGCGAGGTCAACATTGCCGACGTCAACGCCCTGATTGACATGATTTTGTCGGGTCTGACAGCACCTGCGGGTGACGTCAACCGCGACGGCGAGGTGAATATCGCCGACGTCAATGCCGTCATTGACATGATTCTGAAGTCATGACACGCACCTATCGACATCTCATATGCCTTGCCGTCCTGTCGCTGGCCTGCGTCACGGGATTTGCCCGCGACCAGTGGGTGATTGGCGGCAAGGCCTATGATGTGGACACGCTCATCTTCCCCCATCTGGCCGGTCCCGGCGTGACGGCGGCAAAATATGACATCCCGGCGCTGCCACTCAAGGTGAGTGTCGTCGAGATGGACCTGACCAACCCCTACATCACGATGGAGACCTGCCTGGGAGCCGAGAAATCGGTGGGCAGTGAGACGCCCGTCAACATGGCGATTCGCAACAACCGTCCCGGGCACGAGGTTGTCGGGGCCGTCAACGGCGACTTCTTCATGACCTCACCGACCAACGAAGTGGGTCTGCCCCTGAGCGGACAGGTGCGCAACGACGAACTGGTGCTGAGCAGCCACAACCGTGCCTGCCTGGTGCTGGACGACGGCGGGCACCCCTACGTTGACCGACTGACCTTCACGGGGACGGTAACCTGTGGCGAAACCTCCTTTGCCCTGAACCTGGTGAACCGTATGCGCTATGCCTACGAGAACATCGCCACCAACCAGACCATCCTGTTCACCCGCAGTTACGGCCCCGTGACCTATGACGCCTCCAACACGGGCAAGATGGTGGTGCTGCGCCCTGCCGGTGAGCCGTTCCGTTGGCTCGCCAACGGCCTGGAGCACTGCATCATCGAGGATATCATCGATGCCCAGGGCTCGACCACGATTCCCGACGGCAAAGCCATCCTGTGGCTCAAGGGCTCCTATGCCAACAAGGCCGAGCAGATGGCCGTGGGCGACGCGCTGGACATCAGTTTCGGCCTCACGCTCAACAACGGCCCGCACGACGTGAACATCCACCAACTCATCGGTGGCAGCAACCACATCATCATGCAGAACGGCGAGTTTATGGAGGACTGGGCCGAACGCCATCCCCGCACCGCCATCGGCTTTAACGCCGACAGCACCCGCCTGTACTTCGTTGTCGTTGACGGCCGCCACCTGACCTCGGTGGGCGTGACCCTGCAGGAGATGAAGGGCATCTTTGATGCCTTGGGTGCCGTCACAGCAGTCAACCTTGACGGCGGCGGCTCCTCATGCATCCTGGTCAATGACGAGGTGATGAATCACCCCAGCGACGGTTCGGTGCGTGCCGTGGGCAACGGCTGTCTGTTCGTCTCGACCGCCCCCGAGGACGATGCCATCGGCATCATCAGTTTTGAGCCACGATGCTATAACCTGTCGATTTCGGCGACCACCACGTTCGGCGTGTGGGGCTATAACCAGTATGGCGTGCTCAAGACGCGCGACCTGCAAGGCTGCACCTTCTCGTGCGACCCGCAGGTGGGTACCTTTGACGAGCAGGGCTATTTCCATGCCACGTCGACCCCCGCCTCGGGCAACCTGTATGTCCACTACAACGGCATCACCGCCAGCCAGGCTGTCACCATCATGGAGGCGCAATGGATGCTGGTGAGCGACAGCGTGGTCATCGACGAGTATCACCCCTATGCCATCAACATCAACGGCGTGAGCGGCTACGGGCTGGACAAGGTGGACCCTTCGGTAGTGGCGTGGACATCGGCCGATGAGCAGGTCTGCGCCGTTGACGGTCAGGGCATCATCACGGCCGTGGCCGACGGGCGCACCTTCGTCGGCTCCAGCCATCCCCTGCTTGCCGACTCGCTGCTCGTCCAGGTAGAGAATCCCAAGGCCCGTGTGACCACTGTCGAGAACGCGCCCATCGACCCCGCCACATGGGACATTGCCCAAAGCGGCGGCAAGGACCGCATCGTGACGGCCCTGGAGAACGGCATGCAGATTGACTTCACAGGAGCCTCGTCGCGCAACCCCTACATCAAGATTTCCAAGTCAGTGAGGATGTGGGGTATCCCCGACACGCTGCGACTGCGGCTCGAGCCGGGGGCGCTGCAACTCAAGTCGGTAAAAATCCTGCTCGAGAACGGCTATGGCGAACGTGTCACGGTAGAATACCCCATCAGCACGGTTGCCGACGGCCCCATCGTCCTGGATGTGCCGGCCACCGATATCTGTGATGCCGCCGACCTGGGCAACTTCCCGCTGCACCTGGTCTACTACTACATCACCTACAACAGCGTCACCACGGGCGAACAATACAGCCTGAAAATTCCTGGCATGGAACTTGTATATGCCAATATGCCGCCCAATGAACACCCCGCCACAGGTGACGTGAACCTGGACGGCGAGGTCAACATCGCCGACATCAACGCGGTCATCGACATGATCCTGTCGGGCAACGTGCTGAGTGTGGGTGACGTGAACGCTGACGGCGAGGTGAACATCGCCGATGTCAACGCACTGATTGACATTATTTTGAGTTAATTGACACTATTCAGTAACATCCTAATAATATCAAGATCATGAAACGATTGTCATTGACCCTCTTGATTGCCTGCTGCGCCTTGGCGCTGACTGCGCAGGATGCCATCCGTGTGAAATATAAAGGCGCAAGACCCAACATCCGCGACTTTGTAACGGCCTTTGTTGCCACTACCGAGAATGTTGACGAAGAAGAGTGCTGCAACGAAGTGCTCAACGCCGTCGCCTATGCATGGGACAGGCATGAAAAAGGCCTCCCGATGGAAGAAGGCGTGACTCTCACCATCGATGAGAAAAACGGTTATGTGCTCTATGAAAGCAGATCGGAGTATGAATCTATAGAGCACTTGTTGAGGGTTGAGATGTGCTACTGGAACGAGGCCGACGGAAAACACAAACTGTTTGCCTACAATGTGGCATCTTTCATCGATGGGCGGTGTGAAGCCGGCCAGTATGACGGCCTCGATTTCTACCGCTACGACAATGCTAAGAAGATCATGACCTACTGCGAGGACAGGAGGGGCACCGAGGCCGTGTATAAATACGACGTAAGGCATTCCTATACCTTGCCGCGCAAGGGTAAGGACATCACGGTCACCTTGTGGTATGACAGCGGCAAGAAAGTAAAGACGCTGAAGTGGAACGGAAAACGGTTCACACTCTAACCCACACAACTAAAACGAATCAGCCCACCCGCCAGGTGGGCTTTTTTGTGCCGACACCGAAAGCGGAATCCGCCACCGGTGACCGAAAAATGACCGAAACAGTTGTGTAAGTCAACCATCATCGGTAATTTTGTGCATCAATAGGTTGAAACGATGAGACGAGACGAATTCATGGTAGAAGTGTGTGCCAACGGCGTGGAATCCTGTCTGGCGGCACAAGAGGGCGGAGCCGACCGCGTGGAACTGTGCGCCGGCATCCCCGAGGGTGGAACGACACCCAGTTATGGCGAAATCAAGGTAGCACGGCGCGTGCTCACGACAACACGGCTGCACGTGATTATCCGTCCGCGCGGCGGGGACTTCCTGTACAGCGACCTGGAGGTGGAGCGCATGGCTGCCGACATCGCCGTGTGCCGCGAACTGGGCGTTGACGGCGTGGTGTTCGGCTGCCTGCGGGCCGACGGCACCATCGATGTCGAGAAGAACCGTTACCTGATGGACTGCGCCAAGGGGATGAGCGTGACGATGCACCGCGCCTTTGACCGCGCAGCCGACCCGGAACAGGTGCTGGAGGACATCATCGGCCTCGGCTTTGACCGCATCCTCACCTCGGGCCAGCAGCCCAAAGCCATCCAGGGCGCTGACTTGCTCGCCCGTCTCAACCGGCAGGCTGCGGGGCGCATCATCCTGATGGCCGGCAGCGGCGTGACCGAGGACAACATCGCTGAACTGCGCGCGAAGACAGGGCTGCACGAGTTCCACTTCTCGGGCCGCGAGCCCCAGCCCAGCGCAATGCAATATGTCAACCCCAACCTGTACATGGGGCGTCCCGGCGCCAACGAGGCCAGCCTGGACTACACCACGGCACGCCGTGTTGCCGCAACGATTGCACAACTGATTGATTGACATTGTAGTATGTGCCGATATCGGCACATACACCTTTTAGCCACCCCGGCCGAAATTCAACAAAACCAGGCGACATTCTTGCACACAATAGCGAGAATGACTACTTTTGCATAATCATATTATTCTACTGAATTTTCTTCTAAACCCGATTATGAAACGAATACTTCTGTTAGCCATCACCCTGGCCACGGTCTGCACTGTGCAGGCCCAACGGGTGAGCGAATCGGCAGCCCGCCAGACGGCTGCACAGTTTTTTGCCGAGAAGTCTTCCCGGTCCTCGGCACCGGGCTCGTTGTCGCTGCGGCTTGCCTACACTGCCCAGGACAGCCACTTCTACATCTTCAACCGCGGCGAGCAGGACGGATTTGTCATCGTCGCCGGTGACGAACGGTTGCCGCAGGTGCTGGGCTATGGCAACACCGGAGCGTTCACGTCGAGCGACATTCCCCTGCCCATGCAGGACTGGATGACGGAGATGAACCGCGAGATTGCCTACCTGAAGGCGCATAGCAAAGCGGTAGTCCACCACCCCGTCAAGCGGAGCACCGCCGTCGCGCCCTTGGTGACCACCCGATGGAACCAGGAGGCCCCCTACAACAACCTGTGCCCCACCTATAGCGGAGGAGCGGTACGTGCCGTGACGGGATGTGTAGCCACAGCGATGGCCCAAATCATGAACTACCACGAGTGGCCTGAGCGAGGCACCGGCAGCCATTCCTACAATTGCAATGTCAACAATACCGATCCTACCACACTCTACGCCGATTTCAGCCAATCGGTTTATGAGTGGGACCTCATGCTGGACACTTACGACTCCAGCAGCAGCCCCGAGTCCTGCTATGCCGTGGCCAAACTGATGAGCGATGTCGGCATCTCGGTAGACATGAATTACGGTGCTTCGAGCGGTGCCCAGGAGACCGATGCTCTCGAAGCCCTGATTACATATTTCGGATACAGCGACAAGGCTTACCTGCTGCAGCGCGACCTGTTCGGTGGCGAGGAGTGGGACCTGGTGCTCATGGACGAACTCAGCGCCGGCCGTCCCATCCTGTATTGCGGATTTGCCTATTCGCAGGGCTCGTTGGGCGGCCATGCCTTCGTGTTCGACGGCTATGACACCGACGGTTATTTCCACGTCAACTGGGGTTGGGGCGGAGCCTATGACAACTACTTCCTGGTATCGGTGCTGGCCCCCTCGGCAGGCAACGACTTCAAGTATGGCCAGGACGCCATGTTCGGTATCATTCCCGCTCCTCGCGGCAATGAGGTGGCCGACGTGCTCTACCTGCGCGGCGTGATGCATCCCAACATGCAGAGTGCACCCCGCGACAGCGAGGTGAGCATCGGTTTCTCGGACCTGATTGTCCAAGGCAACTTGCTCGAGACCGTCGGCTACGAGAGCGTGGGAAACTGGTCGATACCCTATGACACCATTCCTATGGAACTGGCAGTCTATGACCAGAACGGCGTGAAACAGCAGTCCCACAAGTTGAGTTATAAGGTGTTCCCCTCAAGTTGGTGGGCCAATAACGAGGATATCGTCTTCACCCCCGACGCATCGCTGGAGGATGGCGAGTATATCATCAAAATGGCCTATTCGCCTCTGAAAGACGGCAACTACGATTCCTGGATCAGTAATCAGTTAGGGCAACCCGTCTTCTGCAAGATGCGCCTGGACGGTGACATGGTGTCGCTGTCGGATTGCGCGCTGGCCGAGACCTATGACCTTGATGCCTTCGCTCCGGCAAACCTCGACATCTATGTGAACGAGCCCTTTGATGTCAATGTCACGCTGTCCTACACGGGTTACGGATACGGGCCGCAAGGACCTGTCAACCAAACCATTG
Source organism: uncultured Prevotellaceae bacterium (assembly GCA_900320245.1). Classification (GTDB taxonomy): domain Bacteria; phylum Bacteroidota; class Bacteroidia; order Bacteroidales; family Muribaculaceae; genus Sodaliphilus. The sequence goes on along the minus strand of ONRP01000004.1, from coordinate 13,785 downwards.
GCAACATGCACCTGTCGTTGCGTTCCAACGGAACCGAGGTGGCTGTCAGCGACCCTGTTCCCGTATCGGTTGCCTTCAACAGCACCGAGTCCTACACACTGCAGATGATGGCCCCGGCAGAATGGGGACGTTACCAACTTCTGCTCGTGGATGACAGCGGCCAGCCGTTCACCCCCCGCGGGGGATGGTATGACCTGGAAGAGCCCGACGGCACCTACAATCTTGTCATCCTCCCCAAGAGTGATAAAATTGTCGAGGACTTCGAGGCCATGGAGGCCAACTCATCGACCAGCCAGACCAATGTCCAGGGCGTGTTCACCAAGTGGAACTTCAACAAGAGCGGCGTGCGCGCTCCCGGCGAAGGCAAGTGCAACGGCAGCCACTCGGTGGTGATGAAGAAACCGAGCACTTTCTATAGCGTCGAGCCGGTTGCCCACCATTTCCTGATGGCTACGGCCACCTTCTTCAACAACGCGTCGGCCGATGCCAAGTACACTCTGGAATACTCGGTGGACAATGGCGCAAATTGGGTCAAGGTTCCCACTATCGAAGGTGAACTCGCCGCCATCGTCCCCGGCAGTAGTACTGAACTTGTCATCTGGCAACTTAACCTGAACGCCCGTGACGGCGCTCTGTTCCGCGTGGCCATGACCGGCGGCGGCACGGCATCGACCTATGTCGATGACTTCACCCTGCACTACAAGGATTTACAGATTGCCGGAGATGTCAATCTCGACGGCGAGGTCAACATCGCTGACGTGAATGCCGTCATCGATATCATCCTCGGCAGCACCGGAAATACTGATGCTGACGTCAACGGCGACGGCGAAGTCAATCTTGCCGACGTCAATGCTGTCATCAACATCATTCAGGGGATTTAATAGTTAGGAGTTAGGAGTTAGAAGTTAGGAGTTAGGAGTCAAAACCTGAAAGAAGGTTCATCAGGTCGTCATCGGGGGAAACCCAGGTGACGGCCTGGTCTCTTTTGTACCACGTGAGTTGTTTCTTGGCATAAAGGCGTGTGTTTTTCTTCATGCGCTCGATGGCCGTGTGGCGGTCCATCGTGCCGTCGAACATGGCGAACAGCTCTTTCATGCCCACAGTGTTGAGCGAGTTGAGATGGCGCAGGTGGTAGACCGAGCGGGCCTCTTCTTCCAAGCCTGCTTCAATCATCTGGTCCACACGGCGGTTGATGAGGTCAAACAGGCGCTCCCGCTCGATGTTGAGGACGAGTTTGACGATTCTGAAATCACGTTGCTTGGCGGTGCCGGTGCGCAACGACGAATAGGGCACTCCGGCCTGCCGACAGATTTCCACGGCATGGCACACGCGGCTGGTATTGCGGCGGTCGACCGTCGCGGCATACTGCGGGTCCAGCCCTTCCAATTCCCTGACCAGGCTTTCCAACCCCTCGAGGCGCAGTTTCTCCTTGACGGCGGCGCGCACCTCGGGACTGATGTCGGGCAACTGGTCGATGCCGTTGCACACCGCGTCGACATAGAGCATCGAGCCGCCACACATCACGACATGGTCGCCTTGCTGCCACAAGGCGGGCAGCAGGGCCATGACGTCGCTCTCGAACTGAGCCGCGCTGTAACTCTCTTCCAATTCCTTGAAAGCCACAAAGTGATGCCTCACCGCCGCCAACTGGTCGGGCGTGGGTGCGGCCGTACAGATGGGGATGCCGCGATAGATCTGACGGGAATCGGCGTTGACGATGTCGCAATGCAGGTGACGGGCCAGGTTGATGGCCGCCGCCGTCTTGCCCACTCCTGTGGGTCCAGTGATGACAATCAGGGTCTTGTCCATCGCCGCAACATCAAGCCTTGTCGCTGCCGTTCTCGTTGCGATAGGTGCTGATGAACGATGACGTGAGGGCCAAGGGAGCCTTCTTGGATTCGTTTTTCTTCTTATTGCTCTTGTGCAACGGGTTGGGCTGGTGGAGCACAAACTCGCAGTAATAGGAGATGATGAGCGTCGTCAGCGGCAAGCCGATAATCAGGCCGATGAAACCCAGCACATAGACCCACAACGACAACGACAGGAAGATGATGGCAGGGTTGAGGCCCATCTGCGACTTCATGATGGTGGGGATGAGCACCATGTCCTGGATGACCTGGCAGATGAGGTAGGCCAAGATGACCCATCCGAACATCACCCAGAAACTGCCGCCGGTGGCCGCTGTCGCCACCAGACACAGGAAGGCGGCAATAGGAATCGAGATGAGTTGCAGATAGGGTACCATGTTGAGCAGGCCCACAAACATGCCGAAGGCGATGGCCATGGGCAGACCGATGATGTAGAACTCGATGGCGAAAATCACGCCCACAAAGAACGACACCGCTGCCTGGCCGCGGAAGTATCGGCTCATCGTGTCGGCCACGTCGCCGAAGACACGCAGCGACATGCGGCGGTACTTGGGCGGGATAGCGGCCTTGAAAGCCCTTGACAACTTATTGTAGTCCAGCAGGATGAAGAACATGTACAACAGCACGATGAACCACGAGATGATACTGAAAATCACGCTCATCGTGCCACCCACAACCGACCAGGCACCCGAGACGGCCTTGTTGACGATCTCCATCCATTGCTGCTTGCTGAAGATTTCGTTGAACTTATCCAGGTCGATATAGCGCTGGATGAATTCGTTGATTTCGGCCGGCACATAGGGGATGTGCAGCGACGACCTGGCATAGGCCGCCAGTTGCTTTGACATCACGCTAAACTCGTCGATAAGGTAAGGGATGATGAGCCAGCACAAACCCACTATCGTCCCGAGGACAATGATGAGCGCAAGGGTAACCGCAACGCCTCGCGAACTGATGCGCGCCTTGCGTTGCAGCCACTCGACCAGCGGCTCGATGATATAGGCCAAAATGAAGCCCACGACAAAGGGCATGAGCACCGGGCTCAGGTAATTGACGAGCCAGACGCCGACGGCCACGCTGATGAGGGTCAGCACCATCCTCACGACGCGGTCAAAGTCATATTTCTTGGGTTGTACTGTTTGTGCCATAGATGGAGAATCTGGAGTGTCTGGATAATCTGGATATACTGGAAGAGGTCTATAAATCGATATCAACCTCGACGGGGCAGTGGTCGCTGCCATAGATGGCAGTGTGGATCTTGGCGTCGCTCAACTGCTGCTGCAAGCGGTTGCTCACCAGGAAGTAGTCGATGCGCCAGCCCGCGTTCTTCTCACGGGCCTTGAAACGGTAACTCCACCAGGAGTAGACATCGGCTACATCGGGGTTAAAGAAACGCCAGGTGTCGGTGAAACCTGCCGCCAGCAGCACGGTCATCTTGTCGCGCTCCTCGTCGGTGAAGCCGGCATTCTTGCGGTTGGTCTTGGGATTCTTGAGGTCAATCTCCTGATGGGCCACATTGAGGTCGCCGCACACGATGACGGGTTTCTTCTTGTCGAGTTCCATCAGATAGCCACGGAAGGCGTCTTCCCACGTCATGCGGTAGTCTAGACGCTTGAGGCCGTCCTGGCTGTTGGGTGTGTAACAGGTCACGAGGTAGAAACCGGGCATCTCGAGGGTGATGACACGGCCCTCATGGTCATGCTCCTCGATGCCGATGCCATAGGTCACGCCCACAGGTTCGTGCCGGCTGTAGATGGCCGTGCCCGAGTACCCCTTCTTCTCGGCATAGTTCCAATAGGAGCGGTAACCGTCAAACTCCAGGTCCAACTGTCCCTGCTGCATCTTGGTCTCCTGCAGGCAGAAGAAATCAGCGTCCAGTTCCTTGAAGATGTCGGCAAAGCCCTTGCCGGCCACTGCACGCAGGCCGTTCACATTCCACGAGATGAATTTCATTGCAACTTTCTGATTTAGAATTCAAAGTGCAAATTTAATGAAAACTGTGGGCTTGGCAAAGGGATAGATGAAGTTTTTTGCTTTCACTTCCAGTGCCACAACCTGGAGACGGCATGGGTGATGGTGCGCAGGTGCAGGTCCTTGCCCAGGACGACCATCATCACCGCAAACAAGATGAATAGGATTCCGACCACGAGTCGCGGTGTCAGCATCTCGCCAAACACCAGCACACCTATTGTGACCGCCGTGAGCGGCTCAAGTGCTCCCAAGATGGCCGTGGGTGTGGCTCCCACCGAGTGCACAGCAATGGTCATGAACACCAGCGAGAGAATCGTGGGAACAACGCTCAACCAGCACGCATAGAACCAAGCGCGCCGCGAAGGCAAGAAATGCAGATACAATTCGGGTGCCGTGAACGAATACAGGACCAGCGAAATCTCGCACACCAGCATGGCATAGAAGGTGACCTTGAACGATGACATCTTGATGCTGGACTGGTTGACCACGACGATGTAGACGGCATAGGCTAACGACGAGAGCACACACAGGATGATGCCCACCACGCTGATTGAGGCTCCCGGCCCGCCCTTATAGAGCAGGACAATACCCACCAGCGACATCACTATCGCTATGACCGTGACCACCGTAACGCGCTCCTTGAAAAACACCGCCATAATCACAGCCACCATCACGGGATAGACAAAGAGGATGGTCGAGGCGATGCCCGCATCCATAAAGTGGAAACTCTGATAGTAGGTAATGCTCGATGCCGCAAACAGGATACCCAGTGAGAACAAGACCTTGAACTCCTGCCGGGTCACCTTGAATGACTCACGCCTGGCGAGCATGACAACAGCCAGCAGGATAACTGCCAGGCCAAAGCGATGTGCCAACACGGTAGCCGTGTTCACCCCCTCCTGATAGAGCGGTAATGCGCCAAACGGGTTGGTGCCGTAGCACACCGCCGACAGGACGGCACACACAATACCTATCAAGTGATTCTTGTTGTTGGCGAGTTTCATGTGTATCACGATTTAAAGTCCCAGGTAAATAAAGACTAACGCTTGAAGCGGGCCATCTCGTAGAGGGCAGGCAGAGCGCAGCCGTCGGCATTGTTGAACAGGCCGCGGTTGAGGCCTCCCCGGCCCTGGTAGGGTGTGCCGTAACTGTTCTCCTCGGGGAACCACCAGAACAGGCCCTTCACGTTGTCGTGACGGTTCAACTCGTTGACCAACTGCTCGGTGAACTCGCGCTGGCCCTCGATGGTGCCCGGCGGGCATTGCGAAAAGTCCTCGCTGCCGTCCCACGACTTGCCGTCATGGAGGTAGTAATAGGCCGCCTCGACCATCATCACGGGTTTATCGGGATAGCGCTCGGCAATCCGGTCGAGCGTCAGGCCCAGGTTGGGAATCGTGCCGTGCCACATGGGGTAATAACTCAGCCCGATGATGTCATAGTCCAGGCTTGCCGCTGCCAAGCGGTCGTAGTAGTTGCGTGTCATCTCCCAGTCGCCGGCCTTCTCGGTGTGGATGATGATACCTGCTGCGGGGCACACCTCGCGGCAGGCCTTGCAGCCCGCCTTGAGCAGACGGGTAAACACGTCCCAGTTGTCCGGTTTCAACGGGTCGACGCGGCCCACGGGCCAGTCCATACCGAAGGTTATCTCGTTACCCACCTGAATCATGGCGGGCTCCACACCTGCATTCTTCAAGGCAGTGAGGCAATGGCGGGTGTAACGGTAGATGCTGTCGGCCAGCGTCTTGCTGTCCAGCCCCTCCCAGCGCTTAGGCGTGAACTGCTTGGCCGGGTCGGCCCAGGTGTCGCTGTAGTGGAAATCTAGCATCACCTCAAAGCCTCTTGCCCTGATGGTCTTGCACAGGCCGATGACATAATCCAGGTCCTGGCAGACCCCTTGGTCGTGATGGCTTCCAGGGGCATTTTGCGGATCGACGAACAGGCGCACGCGCATCATGTTCCACCCCTGCTGCCTGAACAGGTCATAGGGGTCGACGGTCACGCCGCACGAGTCCTTGTAAATCACCCCATGGCGGGCGTTGGATGTCATCATCGAGATGTCACCACCCAGCCACGACTGTCCAGAAGCGGTCATGGCCACTACCATCACCATCAAAAACGCGGTTACTATGCTTCTCATCACTGTTGGCTTGAATTACCGCGACACAGGGAGCGCCCCATGCCACGCTTGGTTGATACTATGAAAAAAGGTGCCGATAATCAATGACTATCAGCACCTTTTGCGATGTCGGGGTGACTAGATTCGAACTAGCGACCCCACGCCCCCCAGACGCGTACTCTAACCGGACTGAGCTACACCCCGATCGCACTTACCGAAACGGAATTGTTTCGTAAAGCGGTGCAAAGGTAATACCGATTTACATACCCACCAAATTTTTTAACGATTTTTTTTGGTTGATTTTTTGAGAAACGGGGATTAACGGCTGGGAATCAAGCAAATAGACAGGAAAGACGGGAGAGATAGACGGGACGGGCTGGACGGACTGGAGGAACGGGACTGACTGGAGGAACGGGACTGACTGGAGGGAGGCGTTGACAACGCCACATACTGGACGGGATTGCAGGAACTTGACGAGACGGAGCGGAGCGGGAAGGACGGGACGGGAAGGACGGGAGAAGCGGGAGGGCGGGTGCAAGGCTGTGACTTGCAATAATTGACAGTGAGGGATGGAGGCAAGCAAGGCCACTCGCCGCCCCGGTTGGGGAAGCAAGTGACCTTGCAGGATTCGGTTCACGCGAGTTGTTGGTTACTCGGCCTTGCCGTCGCTACCCAGCACCTCAATGATTTTGTGCTTGTAGAGTTTAACCATCTCGTCACGAGCGGGACCGCAGTACTTGCGGGGGTCAAACTCACCGGGCTTCTCAACGAAGACCTTGCGAACGGCTGCGGTGAAGGCCAGACGGCTGTCGCTGTCGATGTTGATCTTGCAAACGGCGCTCTTGGCAGCCTTGCGCAACTGCTCCTCGGGGATACCTACGGCATCGGGCAGGTTGCCGCCGTGGCTGTTGATGATGTCAACATACTCCTGGGGAACGCTCGACGAGCCGTGCAACACGATGGGGAAGCCGGGCAACTTCTTCTCAATCTCCTCGAGCACATCAAATGCCAGGGGAGGAGGCACGAGTTTGCCGGTCTGCGGGTCACGGGTGCACTGCTCGGGTTTGAACTTGTAGGCGCCGTGGCTGGTGCCGATGCTGATGGCCAGCGAGTCGCAACCGCTGCGGGTAGCGAAGTCGATTACCTCCTCGGGCTTGGTGTAGTGTGATTCCTCGGCCACTACGTCATCTTCCACGCCGGCGAGCACGCCGAGTTCGGCCTCAACAGTCACGTCGAACTGGTGGGCATACTCCACAACCCTCTTGGTCAGGGCGATGTTCTCCTCGTAGGGGAGCGATGAGCCGTCGATCATTACCGACGAGAAACCGAAGTCCACGCAGGACTTGCACAGTTCAAAGGTGTCGCCATGGTCCAGATGGAGGCAAATCTGGGGATGCTCCCAGCCCAACTCCTTGGCATACTCTACAGCGCCCTCGGCCATGTAACGCAGCAGCGTCTGGTTGGCATACTTGCGAGCACCGCTGGAAACCTGCAGGATGACAGGCGACTTCGTCTCGGCGCAAGCCTTGATGATAGCCTGTAACTGCTCCATGTTGTTGAAGTTGAATGCGGGGATGGCATAGCCGCCATCGACTGCCTTAGCAAACATCTCGCGGGTGTTCACGAGACCTAAATCCTTGTAATTTACCATAATGCTTTAAAAAATACTGTTTGGATAAAACATTTATCTTATTTGCTGCAAAGATAGGTGTTTTTTGCGGGCTTGCAAAGCACATAAGCATTATTTTTTCAACATTCAACCGCAGGGCCTGTAGCAACGTCCCCTGTATCCCATGCCACACACTACCGAAATGTGTAAAATGCGAAGAAAAAGTGAAAATTGCCAATAAATGATTGATGATTTGACATATTTTTTCTATATTTGCCATCGATTGTTCAGGTGACATTTTGGTGCTGCCGGATGGATAAAAAGACTACTGTTTAACCGCATATATTAACATCTAAAAAAAGACTACAGGTTTATGAAGAAATTACTATTGTTTGCTGCCATGGCAGCCGTAGCACTGGGCGCAAGCGCCGGCTACACAATCGAGAAGTTGTGGAGTTACGACATCTCAAGCATCAATGCGAGCAATGCCCGCCAGGGCTTGGGCATGAACGGCAAGTTCTACATCAACGAAAGGACTGAATCCACGATTTACATCTATGACCAGACCGGCCTGAAAGGCACTATGACGGGTAGTCCCAACATGACCATCACCCGTGACGAGGCCGGCAATATCATCTACAGCAACGTAGCCTTCCCCGGCAACTGGGGCTTGGGTGCGACAATTACTGTCGTCAATCCCTTGACTGAAGAGACGAAGACTTATCAGATTCCGGAAGAATGCGGAGCATTAGGCCGTTGCGATGTGCTGGGCACCGCCAAGGGAAACATGATGGAAGATGGCGAACTCTACATTACCTCCAACACTAGCGGAACCGCTATCGCCAAACTGGTGATTACTGATGGCAAGGTTAATACCGATGAAAGTTATAATCCTGATTGTGGCAATGTCACGACATCGACCACGACTCCGATTTATGCCTATACCGACCTGGAGGGTAATGACGCCTTGTTGTACTATACCCGCACAACAAATCCAGTGAAGTTGCTCCCCGATGGAGACAATTATGCGGGATCGGCTTTCGGTCTGCCCTCGAGAGGCTCAACCATGAGTGTGTTCCCCTTCGTTTGGGACGGCAAGGAGTTATTCCTCTACAATTACAAGCCCACAGGATACGGAGACTATCTTGACGGTGTTTGCGTTGCTGAGGCCGGTGCCAGCCAACCCATCGTTTCGGTGCTTCCCAGCGTCACCACGACACTCGCCGCAGGCCTTGCCATCAACTGGCTGTGGGCCGAAGTTGATGCCGATGGCGTGACCATCTATCAGTACTATCCCAGCACCAACGACGCTCCCGGAGCCCACATCTCGGTTTACCGCATGACCAAAACTCCGGATTACACCGTTGCCAGCAACATTCTCGGCAACTGGACTATCGATCCTGCCAACAACATGACGCTGGGCGAGGATGGCCTGTACACCCTCACTGTGAAAGACGTGGAGATTCCCGCCAACTACACAATCGAGTACAAAGTGACCTCTGACGGCACCTGGTGGCCCGCAGACTTCAATGCCCAGTATGTCATCAACGAAGCAGGTTACTACACCCTCGTGTTCACCTTCGACCTCGAGACCGGCAATGTCAGCCTCGTTGCCACTAAGACCGGTGACATCCACTACACCGGTGATGTTTACATCATGGGTGAGGTGAACAGCAACGGCTGGCAAACCAACGTCGGCCTGCAGATGACCCGCGACGAAGAGAACAACATCTACACCGCCACCATCACCACCGAGGGCAAGAACATCGACCCCAATGACGGCATCGGCTACAACTACTTCAGTTTCACCAAGATGCTGTCGGAGTACGAGAATGACTGGAACACTATCGCTCCCTACCGCTTCGGTGCTGTCACCGAAGGCGGCGACTTCCTGGTAACCAATGAGCAACTGAACAAGGAACTGAGCCTCGAGATGAATGGTGATCCTCATGCCTTCAAGATTCCCGCCGGCCAGTGGAACCTGACCTTGAGCGTGGACGACATGACCCTCATCATCGAGAAGGTTATTCCCGCAGGCAAGCGTGGCGACGTGGATGGCAACAGCGTTGTCGACATCAACGACGTGACGCGTCTCATCGACGTCGTGCTGGGCAAGGACGTTGAGTATCACTTTGTTAATTCGGACTGCAATGTCGAGGGTGGCAGCGGCAATGTCGACATCAACGACGTGACTGCACTGATTAACTTCGTGCTCACCGGCGCCTGGTAATTCCCGACGGCTTGTGCCACAAGCCACAAGAAAACTCACGGCGGAGGACCCGGACAGCGGGTTCTCCGCCCGTTTTTTGTTCCCCGAGCCGAAGGGGGATAATCAGCAAAATGTGTCATTGTTATTGCCGTTACCAATAAAAAGCACTAACTTTGCGCTCACATTTAACCGCATTGTACAACCGACTAAACAACTTACTGAGCCGTGTCAGCAATCAACAAGTGGCGCATCGAGGATAGCGCCGAACTCTACAACATCGGAGGCTGGGGCCTCAAGTACTTCTCCATCAACGAGGACGGCCACGTCAGCGTGACGCCCAAGAGCAGTTGCGTGTCGGTCGACCTGGCCGATGTCATGGACGAACTGCACTCCCGCAAGGTGACAGCCCCCGTGCTGTTGCGCTTCCCCGACATCCTCGACAACCGCATCGACAAGATATCCAGTTGCTTCAAGAAGGCCGCCAAGGAATATGAATACCAGGGTGCCAACTTCATCGTCTATCCCATCAAGGTGAACCAGATGCGCCAGGTGGTGGAGGAAATCATCGGACACGGCAAGAAGTTCAACATCGGTCTGGAAGCCGGCAGCAAGCCCGAACTGCATGCCGTGCTCGCCAGCAACATGACCGACCTGAACGCCAACCCCGTCATCATCTGCAACGGCTACAAGGACGAGGGCTATGTGGAACTGGCCCTGCTGGCCCAGAAGATGGGGCGCCGCATCTTTGTCGTCGTGGAGAAACTCAGTGAGTTGGAACTCATCGACAAGGTGGCCCAACGCCTGCACATCCGCCCCAACATCGGTTTCCGCATCAAACTCTCGAGCAGCGGCAGCGGCAAGTGGGAAGAGAGCGGCGGCGACAGCAGCAAGTTCGGCTTGAACACCAGTGAGTTGTTCAGCGCCATCGACTATATGCACGAGCACAAACTCGAGGACTGCCTCAAGTTGATCCACTTCCACATCGGCAGCCAGATCACCAAAATCCGCCGCATCAAGAACGCCCTGCGCGAGGCGGCACAGTTCTATGTGCAGTTGGCCAAACTGGGCTTTGAGGTGGAATATGTCGACATCGGCGGCGGACTCGGCGTGGACTATGACGGCACACGCTCGAGCGCGAGCAGCCACTCGATGAACTACAGCATCCAGGAGTATGTCAACGATGCTGTCTACACCCTGGTCGACGCCAGCAACAAAAACGGACTGAAGCACCCCAACATCATCACCGAGAGCGGCCGTTCACTCACCGCCCACCATTCGGTGCTCGTTGTCGACGTGCTCGAGACCACGTCGCTGCCCGAGTGGGACGACAAGGTAGACACCGTCAGCGACGACGACAACGAACTGGTGCGCGACATGTATGAAATCTGGGACAAGATCAACCAGGCGCGCCTGCTCGAGGACTGGCACGATGCGTTGCAGATACGCGACGAAGCGCTGGACCGCTTCTCGCTGGGCCTGATTGACCTGCGCACGCGTGCGATGGTCGAGAAACTGTTCTGGTCCATTGCCCGCGACGTGGACAACATCGTGCGCAACATGAAGCATGCGCCCGACGAACTGCGCTCGGTGAGCCGCATGCTGCCCGACAAGTACTTCTGCAACTTCGCGCTTGTCCAGTCGCTGCCCGATGCCTGGGCCATCGACCAGGTGTTCCCCGTGATGCCCATCGACCGGCTGGCCGAGCGTCCCACCCGCTTTGCCACCCTGCAGGACATGACCTGTGACAGTGACGGCAAGTTGAACAACTTCATCTCGTCGCAAGGCATCGCCCACTCGCTGCCCGTGCACAAACTCAAAGCCGGCCAGCACTATTATCTGGGCATCTTCCTGGTGGGTGCCTACCAGGAAATCCTGGGCGACATGCACAACCTGTTCGGCGACACCAACGCGGTGCACATCAACGTCTTTAAGGACCACTACGAGATTGACCAGGTGATTGACGGTGAGACGGTTGCCGAGGTGCTCGACTACGTGGAGTTCAATCCCAAGCAACTGGTGCGCAACGTGGAGACCTGGGTGAGCGAGTCCATCCGCTCGGGCAAGATCACCGGTGACGAGGGAAACGAGTTCGTGCGCAACTTCCGCAGCGGCCTCTACGGCTACACCTATCTGGAGAAATAGTTTCTAGTCCCTAGTCCCTAGTTTCTAGTTTCTAGTTGTTAGATTATAATCATTCTCACAATATATGAGGTCGAGTGAATTCCGAGATTTGATAGTTTGGCAAAAAGCAATGGATTTGGCTGTTGAAGTATATGCGATAGTCAAGTTCTTGCCCAAAGAAGAAACCTATGCTTTATCAGATCAAATTCGCAGGGCTGTTATCTCTGTTCCATCCAATATAGCAGAGGGTCAAGGACGCATCACATCTAAAGAGTTTATTAGATTTCTTTCGATGGCTCGGGGTTCTCTGGGAGAATTATCAACCCAAATTGAATTATGTGAAAGATTGAATTATTTAGAGACTTCACAAACAATGACAATTCATCTTCTAATTAAAGAAATAGCCAAGATGTTAAATGCTCTCTCCAACTCAATACATGACTAGAAACCAATAACTTAAAACGGTAGACTAAAAACTAGGGACTAGGGACTAAGAACTAGGGACTAAGAACTAGGGACTAAAAAAATGCGGTATTTCATGAGATTGGGCTTTAGGGGGGCGGACTTCCATGGATGGCAGGTGCAACCCCACGACACCTCGGTACAGCAGACCGTCGAGGAGGCGATGGCCACGCTCCTGCGCGTGCCCACGCCCGTGACGGGAGCAGGACGCACCGATGCCGGCGTGAACGCCCACCTGATGGTGGCCCACTTCGACACCGAGCAGCCTATCGCTGACGTCAATCGGCTGGTGCACAGCCTCAATGCCCTACTGCCTGCCGACATCGCTGTCTACAGCATAGCGGCAGTCCACGACGACGCCCACGCCCGGTTTGACGCCACGAGCCGCACCTACAAGTACTTTGCCGTCACCCGTAAGGACCCGTTCCGCTACCCGCTGAGTTGGAAATGTCCTCCCGACCTCGACTTCGACCTGATGAACGAGGCGGCTGCGCGTCTGCTGGATTACACCGACTTCACCTCGTTCTCCAAACTGCACACCGACGTCAAGACCAACAACTGCCGTGTCACCCATGCCCAGTGGACGCGAGAGGGCGACCAGTGGGTATTCACGATCACTGCCGACCGCTTCCTGCGCAACATGGTGCGTGCCATCGTCGGCACCCTGGTCGAGGTGGGGCGCCACAAGATGACCGTGGAGGAGTTCTGCCAGGTCATCGAGCGCAAGGACCGCTGCGCCGCCGGCACGTCGATGCCCGGCAACGCCCTGTTCCTGTGGGACATTACCTATCCCTACCCTATCCTTTAGCCACGAGGCCGAATCCGGCCATTTTGGGCATCCTCATCAAAAAAAAATTCAGCCTAAGTGCTTGTCAGTTCGGAGAAAAGCATTACCTTTGCACCCGCATTAGTGCCCGCGGGGCTCAGGAAAGTGCTGGACAGATGATTCTAGCCGCCTCAGGGACAGTTATTTAAACTACAAGATTAACAAATGTACGCAATTGTAGAGATTCAGGGACAGCAGTTCCGTGTCGAGACCGGCAAGAAGTTGTATGTCCACTACCTCGGCGACGAGCGCAAGGAAGGCGACTCTGTAGAGTTTGACCGCGTCCTTCTCGTGGATGCCGACGGTGCCGTTAAGGTTGGCGCACCTACCGTCGAAGGTGCAAAGGTTGTTTGCGAGGTAAAGGCTCCCCTCGTGAAAGGTGAACACGTGATTGTCTTCAAGAAGAAGCGTCGCAAAGGCTATCGCCGTCTGAACGGTCATCGCCAGCAGTTTACCCAACTTGAGATTAAAGAAGTCATTGCTTAATTAACCATTTAAAAATCCAAACTCTTTAGATTATGGCACATAAAAAAGGTGTCGGCAGTTCAAAGAACGGCCGCGAGAGCGAAAGCAAACGCCTCGGCGTGAAGATTTTTGGTGGTC
>ONRP01000037.1:66629-71074 GCA_900320245.1 uncultured Prevotellaceae bacterium | reverse complement strand
AGATCAATGTGCAGTCCAGCGTTGTCGTTGGGCGCAATCTGGATGAAAATGTCGCCGGATTCAAGCGTTCCGGCCATTGCCGTTTTGATCTCCATGTTTAAGTGATAAACGATTTTTAAAATATTAATAAATAGTTAAGTTAATGTCGCAGGTTAAAAGGGCTGCTTAAAAAGCGCTCAAAATTAGGTATTATTTTATTACTGACAAAATATTTTCGGCACTTTTTTGAACACCTCTCAGCAGGGCAAAAAGGGCTAATTTTTAGGCGGTTCAAAAACCTTAGTTTTAGGGTGGGGAAAGACGAAAATCAGCGGTTTTTGCTCTGATTCCCTTTCATTTTGTTATTTTTATTCGTTTTGCTTCTTATCGGCTTTTATGGCGCCTTTTTACTGCCGTTGCAGCAGGCGTTTCAGCGGGAGCACCCACACCTGGTGGACAAGCCACGCGACGATGAACAGGGAGCCCAGGATAAGCGGTACCTGCAGATAGAGTTTGTCGGTGATTCCAATCGATTTGCACAGGGGGAGCCAGGCAAAGTAAACGCAGAACTGCAGCAGGTAGATTTCGGCCCCCAGGCGCGACAGCCAGGCGAGCGGCTGGATGCTCAACAGGCGGGATATAGCCCCTCCGCACTCGCTGGTCAGCACAAAGGCGCCGAACAGCACCGCAATGGCGGGTGCCGAGGCACAGAAGGCCCTGAAACAGTGGGGATGCAGCCAATGCTGGCCCACGTAGAACAGGGCGGCAAACGCCACGAGGGCGCCTACCTCGATAAGCGTCGAGGACAGGCCGTTGAGGCCGTCCTTGAGTCCTTGCCACCACGAGGTCCGGGTGAGGTTGAACAGGACAATGCCGGCACCGAAATCCAGCAGCCTGATGGGTGGGAACTGGTACAGATGATAGGTGCTGAGCAGGGCCGAACCGGTGCCCTCCTGCTGGGTGTAGCCGCAATAGTACTCAAGCACCAGCAGGGCGATGACGAGGATGACCTGCAGGGCGATACTCAGTTTGCGCAATCCCCTGACAACCAGAGGCGCTACCAGGTACAGGAAGAAAAGCACGCAGATGAACCATGCCACCGGATTGTAGCCGAAGTAGAAGTCCTTGCTGGGAATCCACGGGCTGAGCAGCGTGAAGTGGACCGCCAGCACCTTGGGGCTCACGCCGGTGCCCATTCCCGTGAGCAGCATCACCGCCACATTGAGCATGACGGCAAGGACGTGCAGCGGATAGAGCCGCGCCAACTTGTTCCACATGAAGCGGCAATGGTCGCGCCAGCCGTACTCACGGCCGAAGGGGTGACGCATCGCGGTGAAGAAACCGCTGTAGACGAAGCAGAAACTCACGCCCACGCTGTTCATGAACTCGTTTTCCTTGACCCAGAAGTGGCCAATCACCACCATGATGATGGCTAACAGTTGCAATGAGCCCAATGGCTGCAGATAGGCCTTGTCGGTTTTCATATCGATATCTCTCACGGTTATGGGTTCAACAATTATTAAGCGTCAGCCCTCCATCGGCTCGGCGGCGATTGACGGGGCCTCGTCGGGAGTGAAATCCCGATAGGGCTTGGCGGCTGGCAGGGACTGTTGCAGCACGATGCCGCTCAAGGCCAAGTCCAGGTCGCGCAGGGTCTGCTGACGTCGCTGGCGGGTCAGTTGGCACTCCCAGATGACAATCACGTTCCATCCCGCCGTCCGCAGCAGTGACTGGTTGCGGGCATCGCGCTCGCGGTTGCGCGTGATTTTCTCCTGCCAGAACTCGGCATTGGTCACCGGGCGGTGCTTCTGGCAATCGTGGCCGTGCCAGAAACAGCCGTTGACAAAAATCGCCGTGCGCCACTTCCTCATCACGATGTCGGGACGGCCGGGCAACGCCTTGACATAGAGCCGGTAGCGGAATCCCTGGTGCCACAACCAGCGACGCACCACCAGTTCGGGCTTGGTGTCGCGGCCGCGGATGCGGCTCATGCAGCGATGCCGCTGCTCCGGTGTCATCTTGTCTGCCATCTATAACTACTATAACATCTATAGTTTCTATAATCTCTATAACATCTATTTGATTCTTATGCCACACCGCCGTAGCGTTGCTGGACGTACTCGAACACGGCATCTTTGTAGGCATCGATGCTCTCGTCGCTGTAACTCTCGGGCAGCATCTCCCACAGGGTGTCGCGGATGGTGATGATGATGGCGGCCTTGGTCTCACGCTTCTCAAACGGGTGGTCCATCGTGGCCAGTTGGGTCTTGATCTTCTCGAGCAGTTCGACGGCGACTTCTTTGATTTTCTTGATTTCGGCCTTGGTGAGGTCGTCCTTCATCAGCAGGTCATACATCGACAACTGCTCGTCGTTCTCGAAACCCTCGCGCACGTAGCGCCGTTCCTCTTCGCTCAACTTCTTGGACAGGTCCATCAGTTCCTCAAATATCTTTTCGATGGACGCACGGTCCTGCTCCTGGTTATAGGACTCGATGATTTCCTGGTAGCGCTCGTAGAAGTTGATGCGTGACGGGTTCTGGGCTAGCATCTCGGCCAGCCGCTCCTGCAGCAGTTCCTGGATGTCCTTGAGCAGCAAGTTCTTCTGCTTGGCCTTGGCAAACTCCCGCTGCAGCAGGTCAAAGTCGATGCTACTGATGTCAAATTGACGCCGTTCGCCCACCACTCCATGACCAGGCTCGACCTCCAGGTGCTCATCGATGATGTTGTTGATGGCGACGCTCAGGTCGGTGATGTCAGCATGTTTGCGCTTCTTCTGCAATTCCTTGTAGATGGCCTCGATGGCGTCCTTGGCCTGCTTGCGCTCGGGTGTGATGTCGTCGCGGTCGAGGTATTTCCATCGGTTGAGCAGCGTAGTGGCCAGCGTGCAGTAGGATTTCCTGATTTCCACTGTGGCGCACATGGCATCGGCTGCCGTCTTGAGTTTGGATAGTTTCATGAAACTCTCGGCCTCGATCAGTTCTTGCAGGTCGATGCCGTGCTCTTTCAGGAACTCACGGGTGGCAGCGATGGTCTCGTCCACGTTCTTGATGAGTTTTTCCTTGTCGATGGTCGGGTCGTTGCCATCGCCCCCCTTGGCATTGGCGGTGTATTCGGCCAGTGCCTGTTTCAAGGCTTTCACGATGCCGATGTAGTCTACCACCAGGCCGTTGGTCTTGCCCTCGGCGACGCGGTTGGCACGGGCGATGGTCTGCATCAGGGTGTGGGCCTTCATGGGCTTGTCGATATACAGGCACGACAGCGTCTTCACGTCAAATCCCGTGAGCCACATGGCGCACACGAACACCACTCTCAGCCGTGAGTCGGGATCCTTGAATTCCTTGTCCAACTCGCGCTTCATCATCTTCTCGCGGTGCGGCACGATGTCGAGGCCCCACTTGTGGAAAGTCTGCATCTCGTTCTGTTCTTGCGAGACGACCACCGCCATCTCGGTCTCCTGCATCCACTCCAGTTTGCGCTTCAACTCCTGGTACTCCTGCTGAGACGTGCACTTGCCTAACTGTTTCTCCACGGCCTTGATTTCCTGCTGCCAGTACTCCTGCACATAGTCGTACATGCGCACGCAGGTCACCTTGTTGTAGCACACCATCATCGCCTTGCCGCTGGTCCACAGGTCGCTGTAGTGCTTCACGAAGTCCTCGGCTACGATGCGCAGTCGCTTATTGGCGGTGAGCAGGTGCACCTCCTTGGCAAACTCCTGTTCCAGTTTGGCCAATTGCGACGAGTCCATATCACCAGCCTCCTCGAGCGCAGCGGCGACTTCCTCGTTGATCTCGGGATTCTTGAGTTCCTGCAGGCGTTTGCCGCGGTTCTCGTAGTACAGGGGCACGGTAGCCTTGTCCTCGACAGCACGCTTGAAGTCATAGATGCTCACATAGCCGCCGAAGGTTCTTGCCGTGATGTTGTCATTCTTCAACAGGGGTGTGCCCGTGAAGCCGATGCGGCTGGCCGTTGGCAACAGGTGCATCAGGTTTTCGGCAAAGACGCCGTTCTGGGTCCTGTGGGCCTCGTCGCTCATTACGATGATGTCGTGGTCGGGGTAGATGGGCTCAGCCTTGGCGGCGGTGTCGTTGAACTTCTGGATCAGCGAGAAGACGAATGACGGGTTGCCCTTCAGTTTATTGATGAGGTCCTCGGCACTCTGCGCCATGAATTCCTTGGATTTGGACTTACCCAGCAGGCCGCAGTTCTCAAAAGTCTCGCTAATCTGCTTGTTCAGTTCGTCACGGTCGGTGAGCACGACGATGGTGGGCGAGCCTTCAAACTTGCGCCTGATCTTCTGCGCCAGGAACAGCATCGAGTAACTCTTGCCTGAGCCCTGCGTGTGCCAGAACACGCCCAACTTGCCTTGGGTGATTTCGCGGTTGCGGTATTTCTCCACGGCCTGGTTCACGCCCAGGTACTGGTGGTTGCGGGCGAGGATTTTGACGGTCGAGCCGCCACTGTGG
>ONRP01000037.1:0-66600 GCA_900320245.1 uncultured Prevotellaceae bacterium | reverse complement strand
TGGTTCACGCCCAGGTACTGGTGGTTGCGGGCGAGGATTTTGACGGTCGAGCCGCCACTGTGGTCATAGAGGATGAAATTCTCGAGCAGGTCGAGGAAATTATCTTTTTTGCAGATGCCGCGCAGCATGGTGGGCAGTTCAATGTTGCCCGCATCCTCCTCGGTGAGGCGTTTCCACTCGTGGAAGAATTCCCACTTGGAGTCGATGGTGCCCACACGCGCTTCCTCCCCGTTGCTGAACATCACCATGGCGTTGTGGAAGAACAGTTGCGGGATGGTGTCCAGGTAGTCGCGGTAGTTCTTATTGAAGGCGTCCTCGACGGCCACGTTGTGGTTCTTCAGTTCGACGAACAGCAGCGGCAGACCGTTGACAAAGCCCACGATGTCGGCACGGCGCGTATACACCGCGCCCTGCACCCACAGTTCCCGCACGCACAGGAAGTCGTTCCTCCCGGGCGAGGCGAAGTCGATGACCTTGGCACGCACTTCCTCGGTCTCGCCGCTGGGCTTGACACGCGTCACGGGCACGCCGTCACGGATGTACTGGTACTTCTGCTCGTTGATCTGCATCAGCGTCTGGCTGCTCATGTACTCCGTCATGCGCTCGATGGCCTCGGTGACCTGCTGGCCGGTCATCCAGGGATTCAGCGACTTCAGGGCTTGGGCAAACCGCCCCGGCAGCAGCACCTGTTTGTAACTCGTGCGCCCTAGGGTGCCGTCCAGCCCCAGCACCTCATCCATGGCATACACCGCCGTCCACCCCAACTCCTTCTCCAGCAGTTCGGCGGCACTTTCCTGTATCAACTTATCTTCACTGAATTCCTTCGACATAATGATTGCTTTTTTCTTGTTCTATAATTTCTATAGCAACTATAGTTTCTATAACATCTATAGCCTCTATTTTCTTGCTTCCAGCAGTTTTTTTAATCGCTCGATTTCGGCTTGCTGCTCGTGATAGGCTTTGAGGGCACGCTGCTTCAAGTCTTGGTATGCGGCTTGGGACTCGGCGAGTTGTTGTTGCAGTTGCGGCACGAGTTGTTCCAGTTCGGCGAAACGTTCGTCCTGTTGTTGGCGGTAACCCGTGCGAGCCTGGTGCATACGCTCCTTGATGCCGCCCTCGGTGACGAAAGTGCGTTCAAGGCCCTCCATGTACTTGTTCATCATCGTGTCCACCTGATAGCAGAGGGTAAGGCCCACGTTCGCCATCTCCTCGGCAGTCCATTTCTGGAAATATGGCTCATAATCGGCAAGCGTGTTGTGGGGCTTGGTAAAGTCCTGCATGGGCTGGAAGCGGGCATCTTCACGAGTCCAGACGTGCAAGTTCCTTGACTTGAGGTAGTCTTCGAAGTCTTGGCGCAGTTCACCGACGCTGGCGCGGGCGGTATTCAGTAGCCTCAATTCCATTTCAGTTGACGTCTTGCCATCTTCACTGCCCTCGACAATATTCTGTTTGCCCGAACGGGCAGCCTGCACCATCTGATCTACGGTGCGGTCGCCATACTTGGGCAAGAACCGCTCACAAAAGACAAACGTCATCTGGTAGAGCACCTCCGACTTCTGGTAGAACCACAAGTCCTGCCACTTGGGTACCCGCCGGAAGATACTTTGGAATTCCCCCTTCCTGCCATTATGATTACTGTTGTTGTCGCGATTCATTGCCATGTTCTATAATGTTATGTTTGTCTATCATTATCCATCATTGTCTATGATTGTCTATAGCATCTATAATAGTCTATAATATCTATAGCATCTATGATCGTCTATAATATCTATAGCATCTATGATCATCTATGATAGTCTATAATGTCTATAGCATCTATGCCTCCCCGCTCATCAGTTTTGGCAGGAGGCGGTCTCGGGCCTCGCTGAGGTTGCGGATTTGGTTCTCTAACTTATTTATTTCCTCGATGCATGATGTTGCATAGGTTGTGAACCTCATGATTAAGTCATTGCTAGGTATCGTCATTTCAATGTTCATCATTGCATCGGGTTTCAGGTGCAGTACATTCACACCATTTGCTAGTGGCGATATTATTGTGCTGATACCACCAAAACGCATTGCACAATACAAGAACACATTTGGTAACTCAAATGGAAGAATCTTAATTAAATCCATGGAGAAGGTTGCGGGCTCATTAAAGTCAGGAACCAAAGCCACATGGCCAACCAAACGACGCTCTTGAGTCATATCAGTTACACCCATTATTAAGTCTCCCTTATAGAGAGATTGCTCTATTTTATAATCCCCTGTGAATCGTTTCTCTGCATCTCGTTTATACCCTCCAAATGTTTGTATATTCTTTAGATTGACCATCAAGGTGCCTTCATCAGAAAGCTCTTTGGATGTATAAGATTTTCCTCGGATGAATGTAAATAATTCACCGAGTTTTTTCTTTTGCCAGGATTGGGGGAGGTTGTTGATGATGGGGGTAGATTGGTGTCCGGGGAAGCGCAGGTCAACGAACCATTCTTTGTAGAGTCGTTGTGCGGCTTCTTCGAGCAACTTGATTTGGCGCTGGTAGTTTTCTATCAGGGCGTCGTAGCGGGAGAGCACGTCCGCGATGCGTCGCTGAACATCAAGATTAGGTAACTCAAGTTTCAGATTTCTGATAGTTGGCAGATTAACATGCGCCACGGTTGCGCCATTAGCCGTACTTAACAAATTGTATTGCTGCTTGGGCGCCAATAAAAAGTAAGTCAGAAATGCTGGATTAACCAGAGCCTTGTTCGGTCTAATGAGCACTGTCCTTTGACCAAGACACACTTTTTCTCCTTCCTGGATGAGAGCGACATTTCCAGCTGTAGCCTCGCGCGCAAAAATCAGGTCATCTTCCTGTGGCGTAGCACGCTTGTTTCGCTGAAGATAAACATCTTCTGAAACACGATGCATTCCTTGATAAATGAGCCGCCCTTTCCCAATATTAGGAGTGCGTACCAGCGGATAGCCCTTACCCTCATCTACCGCTGTAGAATGTGGGCAATCGACAATCAGTTCACATATATCACTTAACAGAACTTCGGTCATGCGTTGTCCTCCTTTCTGTTGGGCTCTGGGGCGTCTTCTTGCTCGTAGTAGTAGGAGTAGTCGATGCCCTTCATAAAGGTCTCGCGGTCGTTCACCTTGTCGGTGAGGGCACCTTGCAACAGGTTGTGCAGCATGGCGGGATCGGTAGCGCTCAGCACCATGGCAGCCAGATAGTCACGCTTGGGGATTTGACTCCAGTCCACACAACGGCCGATGCGGTGCTTGAGCAGCAGGTCGAGCCACAAGCGGGTGCTGCGTCCGTTGCCTTCCATAAAGGGGTGTGCCACGTTCATCTCGACATATTTGGCCACAATCTCGTCGAAGGTGTCATCGGGCATGCGGTCAATCTCGCGAAGTGACTGAGGCAGGTACTGAGCGCGGCAAAAGGTGAAACCGCCCTTAGAGATCGTCACATTGCGGATTTGCCCGGCGAAGTCATACAGGCCGCCGAACAGGTAGCCGTGAATCTGCTGAAGGCCCCGCGTGGTGCCCACCTCGATGCTGTCCATGAGGCCGCTCTCCCATAGGGTGTAGGCCTTGTCGCGGCTCTTGCCGTCGATGGAATCGCTGTCGCTGGCAAACCAGTGCACAAAGTGGGCGGCATTGGTGTTGGGAATGTTCTTGGCCAGCAGGAGCACGCCGTCGTAGTCGAGCACATCGGTCAATCGATGCTTGCCGTCAGGTGCAAGGAGTTTCAACTGGTTAGTGACACTAACCACTTCACTACCCTGCTTGCGCAACTTGGTCTTGAGGTACTTCCAGTAGTTGCGCGTGCGCGTGTAGTCGTCCTGCCCGTTGATGGCCCCGACAACGTCGAGCACCGAGAACCACCACTTGCTCTGTTGGTCGTCCCACACGGCCCGCACCTCGCGGTCATTATAGAAGCGTATCGAGATTTTCCTCATTTCAGGTCCTCCCATGCTTTAAGGATGTCGGTCATGAGGGCATTGGCCTCGGTGTTGAGGCGGGCGAGTTCGTCGTGGATCTCGGTCATGCGCTCGTGGAAATCCACGCCGTCGTCTTCCTGTTCGGCGACGCCGACGTAGGCGCCAGGGGTGAGCGAGTAGTTCTTCTCCTCGATTTCCTGGATGGTGGCGACCTTGCAGAGGCCCAGCACGTCCTGATACTCGCCATCGCCGAATTTCTCGACGAGCCACTCATGCTGGCGGGCGGTTTCAAGGGTGTCCTCGAGTGCGGCTAACTGGGTATTCATCTCGGCCTCGATGCGCTTTTTGTCCTTGCGGGGCGCGTCGGCAATCAGTTGTTTGGCTTCGGCCTTATGGCGATCGATGGCTTCCTGGGCGGTGGAGACGGTCGTGTCTCCTAATGATGCCTTGTAATCCCGCAGCAACTGGCTGTATTTTTCGGTCTCGCCACGGTAGAGGTGGACGATGGCCTGGAGGTTGCGCAGTTGCCATTCGCTCCACTCGTTGAGGGTGCGGTCCACGACGGTGTAGTAGTTGCGGGCGTCGATAAAGAGCACCTTGTCACGGTTTTCGGGACGCTTGGCGCGGTCAAAGAACCACAGCGAACACGGCAGCGAGAGCGTATAAAAGAAGTTGTTGCCCACACTCATCATCACGTCCACATCGCCCGTGCTTACAAGTTGCTCGCGGATGTCACGGTCTTTGTTGGCGCTGTCGGTCGCTGAACTGGCCATCACAAAACCGGCACGGCCGTGGTCGTTAAGGTAGGCATAGAAATAACTTATCCACAGGTAATTGGCATTGCTCACCTCTTTCTTCTTGGCGTTGACGCCCGGCAGGCCGAAAGGCAGACGCCCGGCAGCGAAGGTGGACTCGGCCTTCACCTTATCGACATTGAAGGGCGGATTGGCCATCACATAGTCGCACTTGCCCGCCAGGTTGTGGGCATCGTGGTAGAAGGTGTTGGCCTCGTCACCCGAGATGATGCGGCCGTTCAGACCATGCACCGCCATGTTCATCAAGCACAACTGGGCATTGTACTCCACCTTCTCCTGACCGTAGAAGGTCATCTGGCTGTTGGCGTTCATGCCGGCAGCGTTGACGAAGTCGCCCGTCTGGACAAACATGCCGCCGCTGCCGCAGGCTGGGTCAAGCATAACGCCCTGCTTGGGCTCCAGCACGTTGACGAGCATTTTTACCAATGACTTGGGCGTGAAGAAGACGCCGTCGTCGCTGGCGACCGCCTTGGCAAACTTGGAGAGGAAGTACTCGTAGATGCGCCCGATGATGTCACCGCCCACCTCGTCGATGGTCTTGTTGTTGAAGATACGCAGCAACTCCCGCAACAGGTCGTCGGCAAACATGGTGTAGGTCTTGGGCAGCACACCCGTCAACTGCTCGCTCTGGTCCTCGACAAGTTGCATGGCGTTGTTGACCGCCTCGCCCAGCGAGTTGATGTCGTGACCGTCCTTGCCCTTGAGGTGGGCATCCAAGATGTTATCGGGCAGGTTGACCAGATAGTCGAACTGAGCCTCGCGGGGCAGGTAGAGCGCGCTCTTGGCAGCAAAGTCACTTGGCTCGACAGGCATCACGCGCCCGCCGCGCATGGGACGGCCCTGGAGAATCTCGGCCTCGACCATCTTATAGCGGCTATAGGCATAGCGCAGGAACAGCAGCGCCAACACCGGCATACAGTACTGACTGCTGGTCAACTTACTGCCCTGACGCAGCAGGTCGGCCGATTCCCACAATTCCGCTTCAAGTTTCCTGATATTGATCATACTACATAAGGTTCAAAGGTTGAATTAACATATTCTCTCACATGAGAAGAGGTTAACAAGGCAAAAGTAATGAAAATTGTTGGGATTAAAAGCAATCTCATCTTGAAAAACTCTTTTTTGTGCCGATGTTAGGTAGTGTGGCGAAAAAGTTGTATCTTTACACTCCGAAAAACGAGAAAAACATGAAATTCAGCGAAGTTTTAGGCAACGAGCAGGCCATTGCGCAAATCCGGCAGATGATTGATGCCGACCGCTTGCCGCATGCCCTGCTGCTCTATGGCGAGCCCGGTGTGCCCAAGTTGGGACTGGCGATGGCGGCGGCCCAGTATCTGCACTGCCGCAACCATGTGGACGGCGACTCGTGCGGTGTGTGCCCGATGTGCCGTCAGCATCAGACCTTCAACCAGGTCGACACCCATTTTTCCTATCCGTTCACCAACCGTAAGAGCGACAGCAACAGCAACAACTCCTGTGAAGCCGGCGATTATATCGACGAGTGGCGGGAGTTTGTGTCGCAGTATCCGGTCGAGGACTATCAGGCTTGGCTCACGCTGCTCAAGAACGACAATGCACAGCCGCAGATTTTTGTGCGCGAGGCCGACAGCATCATGCGCAAGATGACGCTGAGCGCCTACACGGCCAAATACAAGGTCCTGATCATGTGGCTGCCCGAGAAACTCAAGGACGAGGCCGCCAACAAGTTGCTCAAACTCATCGAGGAGCCCTATGACGACTGCAAGTTCATCCTCGTGAGCGACAACGAGAAGGGCATCCTGGGCACCATACTGTCGCGCTGCCAGCGCATCGAGTTGCGCAAGCCCTCGACACCGATGATTGCACAGTATCTGGCCGACCGCTATGGCATGGACATGCAGGACGCCCTGGCCCTGGCCGCCCCGGCCGACGGCAACGTCACGATGGCCGAGCGCATGGTGCAGACGGGGAGCGAATTCCATGAGTTCCGCGAGCGTTTCATCGAGTTGATGCGCCTGTCCTACCAGCACGACCTGGGCAAACTCAAGGCGTGGAGCGAGGTCATCGCCGACATGAAGCGAGAGAAGGAGCGCCGTTTTCTGGACTATGCCGTGCGCCAGGTGCGCGAGAACTTCATCTACAACCTGCACAACCCGGCACTCAACTACCTCACGCGCGAGGAGGAGGCTTTCTCGACGCGTTTCTCGCCGTTTATCAACGAGCGCAACGTGGAGGGTATCGTCGCCGAACTGGAGCGTGCGAGCGCCGACATTGCCGGCAACGGCAACGGCAAACTCATCCTGTTCGACCTCACCATCCGCCTGTCAATCCTCATCCGTAGGTAGCCATCCCACCCACACGTCAGAACTACAATAAACGCTATACTATGACCCCATTCCTGAAACAAGTTACACGGCATTATCTTGATGTCGAAGGCCTTGAGGACTACTGTTTTGTCTTTCCCAACCGCCGCAGCGGGCAGTTTTTCACCGACTATCTGAAGAAAGAACTTGTCGCTGCCGACGTGCACAGCAGGCACTGCCGTCCCCACCTGTTGCCGTGTGTCACGACTATCAACGACCTGGTCACCCGGTTGACTGCAATGGTTGCTGCGACCGATATCGAACTGATATTCACCCTGTATGAGGCCTATTGCCAGGCCATGGGCGACAATGCGCAGGAGTTCGACAGGTTCATCTATTGGGCCCAACTCATCATCAGCGACTTCAACGACATCGACAAGTCGCTGGCCGATGCCCAAGCCATCTATACCAATCTGGACGACCTGCACAGCCTGAGCAGCAACTACCTGTCGGCCGATGTCAAGGACAAGGTGGAGCGCATCTTCGGCAACAGCCTGTTCACTGCCTTCTTTGACACCAGCGTCGAGGCCAACCTGTGGCAGCAACGCCTCGATAAGGCCAACGAACGGGGCTCCGGCAAGCCCGATCCAGGCCGTGACGATGCGGTGAAGAGAGAATTCGTGAGTTTGTGGAATGCCCTGCCGCACATCTATGAACTATACCATAAATTGTTGAATGACAAGGGAATCGCGTCTTCGGGTATGCAACTGAAGTCTGTGGCCGAGAATCCGCCCGAGCAGGTGCCCTACAGCCGCCTGGTGTTCGTCGGATTCGGTGTCCTGTCGGCTGCCGAGGTGCGGCTTTTTGACCACTTCAAGAGGGTGGGGCTGGCCGACTTCTGGTGGGACAATGCGGGCTTGCCGGCATTGCTCGAGAAGGCGCCGCAAGACCCTGGTGCACTGCTCATTAGCGGCTACTGCAAGCGATTTGGCGCTATGCCGTTGGAACCCCTCGGCGACGGTGCTCCCGAATTGCGCGTGGTATCGGTGCCCTCGGCTGTGGGGCAGGCCAAACTGGCCTTTGACGAGGTGGCAAGGATGACCGGAGGCAACATGTCTCCGGGCATCGATACGGCCATTGTTTTGCCCGACGAGAACCTGCTGGTGCCGCTGCTGCACTCGGTGAGCGACGTGACGCGATTGAACATCACGCTCGGCTACCCCCTGCGCAGTTCGGGCATCGTTTCGCTCATGCACATCGTGGCGCGCTTGCACCATCAGGCCGGCACTGAACACGAAAAATGGACCTATTACCGGGAAGACGTCAATAACATCCTGTCCCACCCGTTAATCAAGACCTACTTCACCGACGAGGCGCTGGCTAAGAGCGTAGAACTGGCCCGGACCAACCGCTTCAGGGTTCCGGCCGACGAGTTGACAGGCCTGGAATTCGGCGACTTGTTCACGCCGGCGATGGACAGCCACCAATCCGGCAATGAGCAAGACGCTCGAGCGGGTTATATCGACCAACTGATGGCTTTCTGCAACAAGTTGCTGGACAAGATGAAACCCGCCGATGAAGATGAGGACGAAGGCGATGTGCCCCAAGAAGCCGCCGATGGCGTGACGCTACCCTTGCAGCACGCGTTCCTGGTCATGTATATGGATGTGCTGGGACAAATCAAGGAATCACTGGCCCAGTGCCAGCGGGTCATCTCACCGACCACGACGTTCTACCTGATCGACCGCCTGTGCTCCTCGGCCGTCGTGCCGTTCACCGGCGAACCGTTGCAGGGTATGCAGGTCATGGGCTTGCTCGAGACGCGCAACCTGGACTTTGACAAAGTGGTGATGCTGTCGGTCAACGAGCGGGTGTTGCCCCGTCGGCGCGGCATCAACTCGTTCATTCCCAACTACATGAGACGGGCTTTCGGTATGTCTACCACCGAGCAGCAGGAGGCCATCATGGCGTTCAACTTCTATCGCCTGCTCAACCGTGCCAGCCACGTGACGCTGGTCTATGATTCCGGTATGCGCAACGGCAATGCCAACGAGCCCTCCCGCTATATTGACCAACTGGAGAAGATCTATGGCTGGCGTCCCGAGCATGTCGAGATGAATGTAGGCATCCAGACCTCATCACCCATCGACATCACGGCGCCCAATCCGGGCCGCGAGGAGGTCACCGCCATGTATCTGCGGCACCACGAGTGGGCCGACAAGTGGTTCCTCTCGGCCAGTGCCATCAACAAGTACATCAACTGCCCGTTGTCGTTCTATCTGCGCTATGTGCAGGGCTTGAATGACGACAACGAAGTGAGCGATTTTATGGACTACGGCACCTTTGGCACCATCATCCATGACGTGCTCAAGACCTGCTACCAGGTCAAGCCCGAAGAGAAGGATGGCCACACCTTCACGGCCGACGAAATCAGGTATTTCAAGAATAAAAAGTTGCAGTCCACCGTCGAGTACTACATCAAGAAGCACTACCTCCACATCAGCGAAGATAAACTGAAGACCGACACCCGGCCGCTCACGGGCGAGGCCCTGATGCTGGTCGAGACCATCATGAGTTATGTGGGTTTTGTCCTGGATTATGACCTGAGGCTCATCGGTGACAGCAACCAGTCGCCCTTCACGGTGCTTGAATGCGAGACGCGGCATGAATTGCCCGACATGGAAATCGGCGGGCACACCTTCAACTTCACCTATATGCCCGACCGCATCGACCGCCTTGCCGACGGCACCGTGCGCATCGTGGACTACAAGACCGGCAAGGACCCCACGTCCTTCACCAAAATCGACGACCTGTTCAACCCGCACAAGGACGACACCAGCAATCCGCGTTGCAAGGCCATCCTGCAGTTGTTCCTGTACTGTTACGCTTATCTGCTCAAGCATCCTAAGGTTGACAAAGTCATCCCGGTAATCTATAAAATCACCTCGATGGACTCCAGCGGGGTGAAGATGGGCAAGGAGCAGTTTGTATTCTCAATGGATAACGAGGTGGTGAAGCAGTTCTCGACCATCATCGGCGACGTCATCCGTGCCATCTTTGAGGACGGTTACGGGCAGGCTCACGAGGGCTCCAAGCATTGCAACTACTGCCGGTTCATCGACTTCTGCCGCCGTTCGGTCAAGGAGTCCTATTATTAAGGCGCCTATCCAACACAAAAACAACATCCCGACAGTCCACACGGATTGCCGGGATGTTATGTTATTACTCTGAGGCTTAACGGTTTATTCTCCGCCTTCCTTCTCGCGCCGCTGGCGTTCGATATCCTTGTTCAGGCGGTCCTCATCCTCTTGGGTCCACAGGGGATTCTCCTCCTCGTCCCAGTCAAAGGCGTCGTCCAGCGCAGGCGATGCAATGCCCGTCGGCTCGTCAAAGCCGAAGAAGGCGTCGTCGGTGAACTCCTGCAACTCGCGGCCTTCCTTCTTGGTCGGACGGCCCAGGCCCCTCTGGCGGTTGACAAACCCGTCGATTTTCACCATCTCGAGCAGCCTCAACTGGTCGGCGCTGGTGACATTCTTGAGGTATTGAGGCACCAGTTTGGCGCCGACGCGGTTGTTCAGCAACGCGATGACCTCAAACGAGTAGGTCACCGGCGGCTTGCGCACGTCGATGCGGTCGCCCACCTTGATGCCGTGTGACGGCTTGACGGGCATACCGCCGATGGTGACGCGTCCCAGTTTGCACGCCGTGGTGGCGATGGTGCGCGTCTTGAACACGCGGGTGGCCCAGAGCCACTTGTCGATTCTTACTTCCTTCATACCATTCTCTAAACTCTAAACCCTCAACCCTAAACTGCGGGCTCGCCCGCATCACTTGTTATTGTAGTTGTTCATCGCGAACGTCACGCCCGACAGACAGAAGGCCTTGATGGCATCGATAGCCACTTTGGCGCGCTCGGGCAGGATAGCGAGTTCCTCGGGGGTGGGGTAGCCCAGCACGTAGTCGACCTGTGCACCCGGCGGGAAATCGTTGCCGATGCCGAAACGCAGCCGCGCCCACTGCTGGCTGCCCAGCAGGTCGTTGATGCTCTTCAGCCCGTTGTGGCCGCCATCGGCACCCTTGGGACGGATGCGTATCTGGCCAAAGGGCAGCGCGATGTCGTCGACGATGACCAGCAGATGGTCGAGGTCGATTTTCTCCTTGATCATCCAGTAGCGCACAGCCTCGCCGCTCAGGTTCATATAGGTCGACGGCTTCAGGAGCACGAGTTGCTGGTTCTTGAGCCGCATCTCGGCCACAGCACCATAGCGTTGCGTGCTATAAACAATATTGGATGCCTCGGCGAGAGCATCCAATATTGTGAAGCCTATGTTGTGGCGGGTCCCCTGGTACTCGGCACCAATGTTCCCCAAACCGACAATAAGATATTTCATAGGTTTTTGGGATTGATAGACAACGGCACAGGCCGTTATCAGCGTCAAGATTACTCGGCAGCGTTAGCCTCGCCTTCAGCAGCCTCGTCGCCCTCTTCGCCCTCAGCAACAGCGTTGGCAGCAGCACGGGTAGTGCGAACACCACAGATAACGAGATCCTTGGCGTTAACCAACTCGTAGTTGTCGAAGTGGCAGTCACGAACCTTGATGGCCTTGCCGATCTCCAGAGTGTCAACGTTGAGGATGATGGTCTCGGGAATGTCCTTGTACAGACCTTTAACCTTCACCTTCTTCATGCTCAGGTACAGTTTACCACCGGCCTTTACACCGACAGCGTGACCCTCGAGGTGAACAGGAATCTCAACAACGACGGGCTTGTCCTCGCTGACCTCAAGCAGGTCCATGTGAAGAACAGCGTCGCTAACGGGGTGGAACTGAAGGTCCTTCAGGACAGCCTTGCGGGTCTGGCCGTCGTAGGTCAGGTCGATTACATACACGTCGGTGCTGTAGATGAGTTTGCGCACGTCGGCGAAGTTTACTACCAGGTCGGTGGTGATGATACCCTTGCCATCACGGCCAATGGGCACGACCTTCTCACCAGCGAGCAACTTGCCGCTGTAGTTACCGTCCTTGTCGAGTTCGACGAGTTTGCCACCATTCAGGACAACGGGAATCTTGTTCTCCTTGCGGAGGGCCTTAGCGGCCTTCTTGCCGAGGTCGGTACGAGCCTCTGCGTTCAATTGAAAAGTCTTCATTGTTTAATTGTTTGTGTTACTCAAAATTAAAGTGATTGTTACGTAAAAAAACGCTTCCTTTAATTTCCCATCACACTGGAAACTTCAAAAAAGCGCGGCAAAGATACTGCTTTTTTTCCAATGGACAACACTTTTTCGACAAGAAAAAGCGGAATTGCCTGAAAATGTGAGAGAAAAAATGAGTGCCAACGGCTGGGCCGCTGGCACTCATGCAGAATGTATCTCGAATGAGAAATTAGTCTACATTGAGGTTGACGCGCTTCAGGTCGATGGCCTTCAGGTCCTTGTCGGCGGCAGCCAGGAACTGTGCAACAGTCTCCTTGTTCTCACCAGCCTCGTAAACCTGCTCCATCAGCACGTTCTCCTGATAGAACTTGTTCAGGCGACCCTGGGCGATGTTCTGAATCATCTGCTCGGGCATGTTGGCCTCCTTCTGCTTGGCGGTCTCGTCCATGAGTTTCAGGGCGGCAGCAACCTGCTCCTCGGTCATGTAACCCTTGCGGATAGCCTCGTCGCGGTGCTCCTCGGTAGCGCAGTAGTAGGGGTTGTAACCGGCCTTCTTCAGGGCGTTCTCAACAGCCTTGCTTACCTGCTCGGCACGGGTCTTGTCGACAGCCATGCGCAACTCCTCGTCGATGGTCTCCTGGGGAATCTGCTCGCGGGTGGCCTTGATGGGGTTCATCGAAGCAACCTGCATGGCGATAGCCTTAGCAACATCCTCGGCCACGTTCTCCTGGTTGAAGGCAACAGCAGCCGACAGCATACCATTGAAGTGGTTGTAGACAACGGTCGAGGGGGCATCCAGGCACTCATAGGCGCCCAACTCCATCTTCTCACCGGTGATACCGCTCAGGGCGGTGATCTGCTCGCTCACAGCCTTGCCGTCCATCTGGAGGGCATTGAGGGCGTCGAGGTTAGCGGGCTTCTGGGCCATAGCGAGGTCCAGGATAGCCTTGGCGAGGTTGACAAACTTCTCGTTCTTGGCAACGAAGTCGGTCTCACACTTGAGGGCGATGATAGCAGCGAACTTGCCGTCGGTCTTACCGATAGCGATACCCTGTGCTGCCTGACGGTCTTCACGCTTGGCGGCGATAGCCTGGCCGCGCTTGCGGATCAGTTCCATAGCCTTGGTGATGTCGTTGTCGCTCTCGATGAGCGCCTTCTTGCAGTCGCTCAAGCCTGCGCCGGTCATGTCGCGCAGTTTCTTGATGTCATTGATGGTTACAGCCATAATTCTGTTTTGTAAACTTGGTTAGTTGTTATTGTTGGGAATTATTCCTCTGCTTTGGGAGCCTCGTCGGCAGCGGGAGCCTCGTCAGCCTTGGGGGCCTCGTCGGCAGCAGCGGGACGACGGATGCGCCTGCGCTTGGGAGCCTCTTTTACCTCCTCGGCATCGGCCTCGGCATCCTTGTTGTCGATCTGCTCAACCTTGCGCTCCTCGAGACCTTCCTTGATGGCCTCGCAAACGGTAGCCAGGATGATGTCGATTGACTTGCTGGCGTCGTCGTTGGCGGGGATGACGAAGTCAACGTTGCTGGGGTCGCTGTTGGTATCAACGATACCGAACACGGGGATACCCAGGCGGTTAGCCTCGGCAACAGCGATATGCTCCTTGAGCACGTCGATCACGAACAGTGCGCTGGGCAGACGGTTCAGGTTCTTGATCGAACCCAGGTTCTTCTCCAACTTTGCACGCTGACGGCTCAACTGCAGTTTCTCACGCTTGGACATGTTGTCCATGGTGCCGTCGGTTTCCATCTTGTCGATGGAGTCCATCTTCTTCACAGCCTTGCGGATGGTGGCGAAGTTGGTCAGCATACCGCCGGGCCAACGCTCGATCACGTAGGGCATATCAACGCTAGTGGCACGCTCGCGGGTCACGTCCTTGGCCTGCTTCTTGGTGGCAACAAACAGAATGCGCTTGCCGCTTTTGGCAATGTTCTTCAGAGCATTTGCTGCCTCTTCTTGTATAAGTCGATGATGTGGATACCGTTACGCTCCATGAAGATGTAGGGCGCCATAGCGGGGTTCCATTTGCGTTTCAGGTGACCAAAGTGGCAAGTAGCCTCCAGCAGTTGGTCAAAATTAGGTGTCTGCATTGTTTTTTGTTTTTTAAAATTGTTTACGTTCGACTAAATCAATCGCATAGTAGCCACCGCAGTTCCCAGTGTGAGTCTATGCGATTTGGATACTAAACTCTTCTAATAAGCGTTCCCCAACTCGTGAGGGCTGCATTATTATATAATGTAGAGCAAGCATCGGCCACGCCGGAGCGTGGGCCATCGTCATGCGGCGATTAACGCTTGCTGAACTGGAATCTCTTGCGGGCCTTGGGCTGACCGGGTTTCTTGCGCTCTACAGCACGCGGGTCGCGGGTCATGAAACCCTCCTTGCGCAATGCGCTCTTGTCCTCGGGGTTGATCTTCACCAGGGCGCGGGCGATAGCCAGGCGCAGGGCCTCGGCCTGTCCCTTGTAACCGCCACCAACGAGGTTCACCTTGATGTCATACTTCTCGGCAGCATCCAGGGTGCTAAGCGGCTGCTTAACGATGTATTGCAGGATGGGGTTGGGGAAGTAGTCTGCCAACGGGCGTTTGTTCACTGTGATTTCGCCATTGCCTTCCTTCACGTATACGCGAGCGATAGCGGCTTTGCGGCGACCTACTGCATTAATCTGTTCCATGCTTCTTATTTGAGTTTGTTAATGTCAATAACTTTGGGTTGCTGAGCCTCGTGCGGATGCTCCGGACCGTTGTAAACGTGTACGTTCTTCAACAACTGTGCGCCCAGGCGATTCTTGGGCAGCATGCCCTTGATCACCTGCATGTACAGCGGGTGCATACCTTTGCGAAGGTCTTTCTTCTTCTCACTCTTGGCTTGCAGAGCAGCAGGGGTAGTGAAGCGCTGACCGCCGGGATAGCCCGTGTAACGCACGTACTGGTGCTCGGTCCACTTCTTGCCGGTCATCTTGCACTTGTCGGCATTGATGATGATCACATTGTCGCCACAATCAACGTGGGGAGTGTAGTTGGGTTTGTACTTGCCGCGGAGCAACTTAGCCACCTTGGAGCACAAGCGACCCAGGATCTGGTCGGTAGCATCAACTACCACCCATTCCTTTTGAACGGTTTCGGCATTTGCCGAAATGGTTTTGTAACTTAAAGTATCCACTTTTAAATTCCTAATTAATAGTTAGTTAATTACCCAAGCAACACCGTGCGGAACGGCCAAATCCCACATGGCATTGCCCTAAAGGGCTATTACTTTGGTAATAATCGGCGCGCAAAGGTACTGCTTTTCATTTTCCTGACCAAAACTTTTCCCCCTTTTGCCCTCCAAAACCATCCAAAATGGTTGTGATTCGGTGAGATTTAACAAAGATTAACATTGCGAATCGGCCGAAAAGGTTGATTCTCGGTCTTTTTCATGTCAAAAAGGTGGTCGTTTTCATCACTGAAAAAGTAGCCCCGGACCACAAGGCACGCTTACATGAGCATCGCCTTGTGGCCCGGGACTTTTCCTCGGAGATAAGTGTCTTATTTTTTCTTCTCGACGCGGATGCGGGCATCGACGGCGGTCACGTGTTCGCTGTCGGCCAGCAAGGGGTTGATGTCCATCT
This sequence comes from uncultured Prevotellaceae bacterium, assembly GCA_900320245.1. Taxonomy (GTDB): domain Bacteria; phylum Bacteroidota; class Bacteroidia; order Bacteroidales; family Muribaculaceae; genus Sodaliphilus. The sequence goes on along the minus strand of ONRP01000037.1, from coordinate 50,827 downwards.
CCTTGACTTCGGTGGCATAGCGCAGCATGGTCGAGAGGCGCATGATGATCCTGACATACAGTTCCTCGTTCAGGCCCTTTTGTCCGCGCATGCCCTGGATGATCTTGTAACTCTTGAGGGCGCGCACCATGTGCTGGGCCTCGGGCTGTGACAGGGGAGCCAGGCTGAACTGCACGTCCTTGAGCACCTCGACAAAGATGCCGCCCAGACCGCACAGCACGTTGTGGCCGAAGGTGGGCTCATACTTGGCGCCGATGAACAACTCGGTACCGCTGATCATCTTCTGGATCATCACGGCGGTGGCGTCGGGAATCTGCATCATGCGGTCGAACTCAGCCTCCAACTGGTGGTCGTCCATTACGTTGAGTTTCACACCGCCCACGTCGCTCTTGTGGACGGGGCCAACGACCTTGACAACGATGGGGTAACCCATCTCGCGGGCTGCGGCAACGAGTTCGTCACGGTTGCTGGACACCTTCTCGGGCACGACGGGGATAGCGGCTGCCTGCAGCAGGGCGCGCACCTGGTCGGGGGCGATGTAGCCGTCCTCCTGGATGCTGTCGATGATGCGGCGCACTTCCTTCAGGTCGACCTCGGGGCACAGGTTATCGGTGGTGGCGGGCTTGGGCGTGCTGATGACACGGGTGAGGGCCTCGGCCAGTTCCACCTCGTCGGCGAAGTTCACATGGCCCTTGGCCAGGAATTCCTGCACTTCGCGGTTGGCTGCGTTCACGCAGGGCAGCACGGGGAAGATGGGCTTCTTGCAGGTGAGCATCTTCTCGTGCAGCACGGCATAGGCCTCGTCACAGGGCACCAAGCCGGGCGTACCGAAGATGACCACGATGGCATCCACGTTATCGAAGCGCTTCTCGCAGAAGTCGATGCAGGTGCCCAGGTGTTCGGGTGTGCCTGTTGCCAGGAAGTCGATGGGATTGGCTACCGATGAGCCGGGGTAGAGCAGTGCCTTCAGTTCCTCGCCGATGGCGGAGTCGAGTTTGGGCACGTTCAGTCCACCCTTGGACAGGGCGTCGGTCAGCATCACGCCAGGGCCACCGGCGTGGGTGACGATGGCAACGTTGCGGCCGGTCATCTCGGGCAATGAGAGCACGCAGCCGACGGTGGTCAGTTCGTCACGCGAGTAGCAACGCACGATGCCGGCCTTGTTGAACAGGGCGTGGACCGAGGTGTCGCTCGATGCGATGGCGCCGGTGTGGCTCGATGCGGCGCGGCTGCCACTCTCGCTGGAACCTGACTTGATGGCGGCAATGCGGCAACCCTTCCTGATGAGCGAGCGGGCATGCTTCAACAGGCGGTCGGGCTCTGAAATATTCTCGATATAGAGCAGTTTGACTTTAGAGTCATGCTCGGGGTCGAAGTGTTCGTCCATGTACTCGAGCACGTCCTCGATGCCGATTTGCTTGCCGTTACCGATGGACCACACCGAATTGAACTGCAGACCCTTGCTCACGGCCGAGTCGATGATGAACACGGCAGTGGCACCTGAGCCGCTGATGAAGTCGGCACCCTTGGGGTTCAGTGCGGGAATGGGGCGCGTGAACACGCTGTGGTGGTTGGTGGTCAACAGGCCGATGCAGTTGGGGCCGATCAGGGCTGCGCCATACTTCTCGCAGGTGTCCAGGATGTGCTGCTCGAGCAGGGCGCCCTCGTGGGTCTCCTCGCCGAAGCCGGCACTGATGATAATGAACGCGCGCACACCCTTGTGCTCGGTCAGGAAGTCAACATAGTCGGGGCAGTACTTGGCTGCCACCACCAGAATGGCTAGGTCGGTATTGGGCAGGTCCTTCATGTCATGATAGGCCTTGATGCCTTGCACCACATCCTCCTTGGGGTTGAGGACGTGGATGTCACCCTTGAAACCGCCCTGCTTCAGGTTGCGCAAGATAGCGCCGCCGGGCTTGTGCTCGTCGTTGCTGCCGCCAATGACGACAATGCTCTGTGGATTCAGTAATTGTTGGTTAATCATTTTTTTGTTATAGTTGTTAGTCTTAGTTATCGGTTTATGATAATTCTCAAATCGGCTGCAAAGGTACAAAAAATAATCGACAAACATCCATTTGCCGATTATTAAATCAGATTACGTTATTTCATTAATACTTTGAGGCTTGGCAAGGGGTGATGTGAGCCATCAATAGGAAGAGAGCAAGCGGTTGATGAGCAGGGTCACATCACAGATGTTGAAAGTGCCGTCGCAATCGAGGTCGGCACGGCCGTCAACCTCGTGTCCGTTCAGCAGTCCGTCAATCATCTTGGTGACATCAACAATATCGAGCAGTCCGTCGTTGTCCATGTCTCCCAGCACCCCAGTGGACTCGCCTCTCAAAGGGATGGTGACAGTGGGCACTCCGGCACGGCTGCAGTTGACCTTGAGGGTCGCTTGATGTGAGCCGAGGGAGTGTGGCGCGTAACTGATGGCTACGGTGCAGATGTTGGTAATCGTGCTTGTTTTCACTAATCTGGCTGAGAAATTGATGGGTTCGGCGCCTTCTATCGAGAGTGAATAAGCGTTGTCGATGAGTCCGGTGCCGTCAACATCCATCGTTAAACCGCCGTTACCCCTGTCCACCGGTGTGGTGGGGTCGTGGGGAACTTCTGCATCGGCAAACCTGATGGTGCCGGTGTGGGTGACGATTTGTCCGACGTAGGCTTCGAATTGCTCTGTGTGGTTGTTATAGAACATCTCGGCCGGGAAATAAGGGTCTACCGTGATGGGAATGTCGACATCATCGGCACCGGTGCTGGACAGCAGGATGTTGGCTTGCCAGAAATACACTGAGAACGGTTTGCACATCACCGTGACCACAACGCCGTTGGCGGCATCCTGTGGCGTGATGGTTTCAGGGGTCACTTGGTAGTAGGAGTTGTTGCCACCTTCAATCGACAGGTTGATGTCGTCTTGAATGTCCGTGCCGTTGACCGTGAACGTGGCATTCACGGGATAGCCCACCTCGACGGCACCGAATGCCAGGGTGTCGACATTGACATCTATCACAGCGGCTTTTCCTTGTACCATGGCAAGGACAAGGAATAATATCAAAATAACACGAATTCTCATAATTATATAGTTTAAGTAAACTGTAACCATGCAATGGCTAGGTGTTGTGCAGGATTACTGTGCAAATATCGGAAAAATAACGGACCCGGGCAAGCGGTTCGCTGAAAAACAGCCAATTACAGTGATGGCAATTCCACTGTGCCTTCAAAGGCGATGGTGGCTGGTCCGCTCAGGTAAACGTGGTTGTCGTCTTCGCGCCACTCAATCCCGAGTTCGCCGCCGTCCATGATGACCCGGGAGCGGCGGGGACTACGTCCCGTGGCGGCCGCCGCCACTGCTGTAGCGCAGGCTCCTGTGCCGCACGCCATGGTGATGCCGCTGCCACGTTCCCACACGCGCATGCGTATGCCTTCCTGCCGGACTTGGGCAAACTCGATGTTGCTGCGTTCAGGGAAGCGGGTGTGGTGTTCCAGCCGTGCTCCCACGTGTGCCACATCCACGTCATCGATATCGTCCACAAAGATGACATAGTGCGGGTTCCCCATCGACACAAAGACACCCTCGGGCAATTCCTCGCCTGCGGGCAGGAACAGTTGATGGTCAGCAAATACGGGAGCCATCATGTCCACTGTCACGCTCTCGACGATGCCCTGGCTGTTGACCTTGAGGTCCAGAGTCTTGATGCCCGATGCCGTCAACAGTCGGATGTGGCGCTGGTCGGTCATGCCGCGCTCGTAGACATACTTGCCGATGCAGCGGCAAGCGTTGCCGCACATGAGCCCCTCGGAGCCGTCGGCGTTGAAGATGCGCATCGTGAAGTCGGCATCAGGGGTTGACGGGCGGCCGATCAGCACCAAGCCGTCGCTGCCGATGCCCGTGTGGTAACGGCTCCAAGCGATAGAGAGCGCCTCGGGATCCTCAATCGGAAAACGGGTGGTGTCAACAAAGATGTAGTCGTTTCCCGCGCCGTGCATCTTGATGAATTGGATTGATTTATTCATTGCGTATGTATTTAAGGTTTGCAAAAGTAATCATAATTAAGAAAAATACTCTAATTTTGCGGCCAGATTTATCAACACTATTCACCTTAAATCCTTCAGACTCTAATGCCGAAGTACAATTTTGACCAATACATTGATCGACGTGGCACCCATTGTAAAAAAGTTGACATGTTGGATGACCTCTTTGGGCGTCACGATTTGCTCCCATTGTGGATAGCGGATATGGACTTCCCTGTGTGTCCCGAAATCAGTGATGCACTGGTATCGCGGTTCGGCGACCATCCCATTTACGGATACACACTTCCGTATGACGAGTATTGGCAATCGATTATCGACTGGCAACGTCGTCGCAACGGTTTCGAAATCAGCCGAGAAGAGATGACATTCATGCCTGGTGGAATGCCTGCCCTGGGCATGATCCTCAACTTCTACACCAATCCCGGTGACCGTGTGGTGCTACAGGAGCCTGTGTATTACGACTTTAAGGATGTTATTGAAGGGAACCGTCGATTAGCGGTGCGTAACAACCTTGTGCCCACTGGTGACCATTTCTATCGAATGGACCTTGACGACCTGGAGCGTGTTTTCATTGAGCAGAAACCGCGACTCATGATAGTGTGCAACCCTCAGAATCCGATTGGCATCGTGTGGAAAAAAGAAGAACTGCAACAAGTCGCCGCACTGGCTCGCAAGTATAATGTGATTATCTTCAGTGACGAGGTGTTCGGCGACATGACGCTCTTTGGACACAAACACATCCCACTGGCGACAGTGAGCGAAGATGCGGCAGCGGTGACCATCACCTGTGGGTCGCCTGGCAAGACATTCAATATTCCAGGAGTAAAAAGCACTTGGCTGGTCATCAAGAACCCGGAATTGCGACAGGAATTCTATCGTTGGGTAGAGGTGAACGAGTTGTGCAATGCCAATATCACGGCACTGCTCGCCACCGAGGTGGGTTATCGCCGTTGTGAGCCTTGGCTCGAGGCCTGCAAGCAATATATTGAGCAGAATGTGCTCTATGTCGCTCAATTCTGCAAAGAACACATTCCCGACATTTATGCTATCAAGCCGCAAGCGTCGTTCTTGATGTGGCTCGACTGCAGGCGATTGGGACTTGACCATGCCGAACTGGTGCGTTTCTTTGCCGAAGAAGCACATCTTGCTCTCAATAATGGCGAGATATATGGCGTTCCGGGCTATTGCCACATGCGACTGAATGTGGGAACTCCGCGCGCGCGCCTCGAGCAGGCCATGCACCAACTCGAAGCCGCCGTCAAGGCACTGAAATAACCCATTCATTGAAATCGGTTATAAACGGAAGGGGGGCAGCCGTGCTTGCCTCCTTTTCTTGTGTTATTGGTCAAAAATACTTAAAAATTTTGTGGGATGCAGATTAATGTGTAACTTTGTGAGTTGAAATATACTTCTAATACATCTAACTATTTGAGATAATACTAGTTAAACCTTATAATAATGAGAAAGTTACTCTTAGGTGATGAGGCTATCGCCCAGGGCGCGCTCGACGCGGGCCTGAGTGGTGTGTATGCCTATCCAGGTACTCCCTCGACCGAGATCACGGAGTACATTCAGAATTCCAAGTTAGCGGTGGAGCGCAATGTTCATCGCCGCTGGTGTACCAACGAAAAGACGGCTATGGAGGCTGCCCTGGGTATGTCCTTCATGGGCAAGCGTGCGCTCGTCTGCATGAAGCATGTGGGCCTGAACGTGTGCGCCGACCCGTTCGTTAACTCGGGAATGACGGGTGTGAACGGCGGTCTGGTGGTCCTCGTGGCCGACGACCCCTCGATGCACTCCTCGCAGGACGAGCAGGACAGCCGCTTCTACGGCAAGTTCGCGATGATTCCCACACTGGAGCCCAGCACGCAGCAGGAGGCCTACGACATGATGGAGAAGGCCTATGAGTTGAGCGAGGAGGTTTGCCTCCCCGTGCTCATGCGCGTGACCACCCGCATGGCCCACAGCCGTGCCGTGGTTGAGGTGAAGGAGACGCCCCGTGCCGAGAACGAACTGAATTATGACGCCAAGGCCAGCCATTGGGTATTGCTCCCCGGCAACGCCATCAAGCGCAACATCACGGTCACGGGCCAGCAGGCCGAACTCGAGCAGCGCGCCGTTAACAGCGAGTACAACAAGTACATCGACGGTGCCGACCACTCGATGGGTGTCATTGCCACAGGTATTGCCTACAACTACCTGATGGAATGCTATCCCGACGGTTGCCCCTATCCCGTGCTCAAGATCAGCCAGTATCCCATGCCCAAGGAACTCATCCGCCGCATGACGGCCGAGTGCTATGCCGTGCTCATCGCCGAGGAAGGCCAGCCCTTCGTCGAGGACCTGGTGCGTGGCGTGATGCCCGGCAATGCCGTCATCAAGGGCCGCCTCACCGGTGAACTGCCCCGCACGGGCGAGTTGAACCCCGATGCCCTGAAGAAGGCCCTGGGTCTGCCTGTGAGCGAGGGTTATGCCAGTTGCGAGGATGTGGCTCCGCGTCCCCCCGCACTGTGTCAGGGCTGCGGTCACCGCGACGTTTACACGGCCCTGAACGAGGTACTGAAAGACTATCCCAATGCCCGCGTGTTTGGCGATATCGGTTGCTACACCCTGGGCTTCATGCCGCCCTTCAAGGCCATCCACTCGTGTGTTGACATGGGTGCCAGCATCACCATGGCCAAGGGTGCTGCCGGGTCTGCTCGATGCCATCAACGAGAATGCCAACATCACCGTCATCATCAGCGACAACCTCACCACCGGTATGACGGGTGGTCAGGACTCGGCAGGTACCGGCAAGTTCGAAGACATCTGCCGTGGCCTGGGTATGACCGACGAGCACCTCAAGGTGGTTGTTCCCCTGCCCAAGAACATGCCCGAGATCACGCAAGTGATGCGTGACGAGATCAACTACCGCGGCACCAGCGTGATTATCCCGCGCCGCGAGTGCATGCAAACTTTACAACGTCATCTCAAACAAAAGAAAGCACAGGAGGCAAAGCAATGAAAACCGATATCATTTTGTGCGGCGTGGGAGGACAAGGTATCCTCTCGATCGCTACCGTGATTGGCGAAGCAGCCATGCACGAGAACCTATATATCAAGCAGGCCGAGGTGCACGGCATGTCGCAGCGCGGCGGTGACGTGCAGTCCAACCTGCGCATCAGCAGCAATCCCATCCACAGTGACCTGATCGCCAAGGGTTCGGCCGACGTGATCATCTCGATGGAGCCGATGGAGGCCCTGCGCTATCTGCCTTTCCTGAGCAAGGAGGGCTGGATCATCACCTCGAGCAAACCGTTTGTCAACATCCCCAACTATCCCGAGGTGGACACCGTGATGGCCGACCTGGCCAAGGTGAAGAACGTCATCACCCTCGACATCGAGCAGTTGGCCAAGGACAACGAGATTCCCCGCTCGGCCAATGTCATCCTGCTGGGTGCTGCCCAGAAGGCCCTCGGCATCGAGTATGAGAAACTGGAGAATGCCATCCGCCGCGTCTTCGGCCGCAAGGGCGACGCCGTAGTCGATGCCAACCTCAAGGCGCTTGCCATCGGAAAGGAGGCTCAGCGATGAGACCCACCCCCATTAACCGCGAGATTATCGACCGCGCGATTGACGAGTACGGCATCATCGACTATGCCAACGCCACCATCCGCGAGGTGAAGGCCATCGCCGAGCGTGCTGAGCGCGAGTCGGGACAGGAGTTCATCAAGATGGAGATGGGTATTCCCGGTCTGCCCGCTGCCAAGATCGGTGTCGAGGCACAGATCAAGGCGCTGCAGAACGGCTGCGCCCGCCTCTATCCCGCCTTGCCCGGTGAGCCCATGATCAAGGATGCCACCTCACGCTTCATCAAGGCGTTTATCGACATCGACATCCCCGCCGAGTGCTGCATCCCCACCGTCGGCTCGATGCAGGGTACCTTTGCCTCGTTGCTTACCATCACCCAGAGCAACAAGAAGAAGAACAAGGCCCTGTTCATCGACCCCGGTTTCCCCGTGCAGAAGTTGCAGTTGGAGATCCAGGATGTCCCCTATGAGACCTTCGACATCTACGAGTTTCGCGGTCCCAAACTGCGTGCCAAACTCGAGGAATATATGGCCAAGGGCGACGTCTGCTGCCTCATATACAGCAACCCCAACAACCCTGCCTGGATTTGCCTGACTGATGAAGAGTTGCGTGACATCGGCGAGTTGGCCACCAAGTATGACGTCATCGTGCTTGAGGACCTGGCCTATTTCGCCATGGACTTCCGTCTGGACATCAGCAAGCCCTTTGAGCCGCCCTTCCAGCCCAGCGTGGCCAAGTATACCGACAACTACATCATGCACATCAGTGGCAGCAAGGCTTTCTCCTATGCCGGCGAACGTATCGCGATGACGTGCATCAGCCCGACGATATTTCATCGTCACTATCCCGACCTGTCGGCCCGCTACGACGGACTGCCCTTCGGCAAGGTGTTCATCACCCGCACGCTCTATGCCCTGTCATCGGGCACGAGCCACAGCGCCCAGTATGCGCTTGCCGCCATCATGGATGCTGCCAGCAACGGTGAGTACCACTTCCGCGACGATGTCATCGTCTATGGTGAGCGTGCCCACAAGTTGAAGGAGATCTTCACACGCCACGGCTTCCGCATCGTCTATGGTATGGACGGTGACAAGCCCATCGCCGACGGTTTCTACTTTACCATCGGTTACGGCAACATGACCAGCGGTCAGTTGGCCCGCGAATTGATGTACTACGGCGTGAGTGCCATCTGCCTGGCCACCACCGGCTCGTGGCAGGAGGGCCTGCGCGTGTGCACCTCGTTCATCCAGGATCACCAGTACGAGATCCTCGACGAGCGCATGGCCATCTTTGCCGAGAACAATCCGATAGAATAAGACTGATGTAGTGTTAAGAAACTGTATTTTTTAGATACACACATCAGTATCAGGAAAATAAGTGGCTCCCCCGATATGCTGGACGATGCATGTCGGGGGAGCGGTTTGTTTGATGACGCGGGTTGCCGTGCCGTGGGTGTGCCATTCTCAAGAAAATCGTGCCGACAGGACTATTTATTGAAAAAAGTTTTATAATTTTGCCTTCGCGGGATAAAGCGGTTGCTTTACCGGGATTTGGATTTCTTCGCGCGTTTTTGCGTCTTCATGGCCGATTGGCATCGGGCATCCAATGCCCGTCAAGCATATTGTATCAACTCGTGTTAACCCTTAATTATAATAAATCGATGAAAAAGTTTTACATGATTCTTGCAGCCCTTGCTGCAGTGGCAATGACGGCCCAGGCTCAGTTCCTCGGCTGGAGCGAGGTGGGCGATTACTACAATCCCACCCAGTTCTACAACGGCTCTTATTTTGATATGGCACCGACCAACTTCTACCTGGCCCATACCGGCGCCCAGATGCTCTACACGAGCGACCTGATGACCGACATGGAATACAAGGGCGGCGTGCAAATCAAGTACCTGAACTTCAAGTTCAATAGTGAATCCTATGAGGAGATTGTCCGGAATGCGAAGGTATATCTCCAGGAAATCGATGCGACTGAGTTTGCCGTCAATGACAATGGCGTGAAGCAATTCTTCGACCTGGGCGAACTGGTCGCCGAGGGTCGGTACGACATCGACCTGCTTGAGGTCTATGGCGAGGACCAGGCCCTGGCCATCGAAATCCAAGAACCTTTCTCGTTCACCTATGGCAAGACCCTGCTCGTGACCCTCGTTTTTGATGCCGAGGACGACGACAACTGCACCATGGGCAGTGACTATGCCCCCTTCTATACCTCGGGCATTCGTGGCAAGGCAATGACCTATACCAACAACTGGACCAGTTTTGTTGACTATGCACAGGGCCCCGACTTCCCCAATGCTGCCGCCACACTGGGCTGCGGCACCAATGTCGAACTCCCCGTTACCGAGATCGGCTTTACCTATGAGTGGATGCTCGGCGACGTGAACGGTGACGGCAACATTGACATCAACGACGTGACCCGCCTGATTGAAGTGGTGCTGGGAAGCAATGTCGAATATGTCGTCCCTGCTGCCGACTGCAACGTGACAACCGGTGACGGTAGCGTCGACATCAACGACGTGACGGCGCTCATCGCCCGCGTCCTCTCTGGCGCATGGCAATGAGGCTCGCTGCGCTTGCAGTTTAGAGTTTAGAGATTAAAGGTTAAAGAGGCTGACGCGTTTATGCTCGCTGCGCTCGCAGTTTAGAGTTTAAAGATTAAAGGTTAAAGAGGCTGCCGCATTCCTTACGACAGGATTGCGGTAGCCAATCATTTTAATCCTATTAATCCGCCGGCAGTTATTGCAGGAATGCGTCAGCCAATCATTTTAATCCTATTAATCCGCCGGCAGTCATTGTTGGCGTGCGGTAGCCAATTCGATTAATTCTCAGGCAGTTATTGCAGGAGTGCAGATGCCTCTTTAACCTTTGACCTTTAACCTGCGAGCGCAGTGAGCACAGATGTTTTTTGTTGGATTTGAAGTGTTTGGGTTGTGTTTATTATGAGGAAAGTATATGTAATTATGTTTTTTGGGGTTTAACTTTGTATTTATTATAATTTTTTTGGTTTAACTTTGCGCATCTATTTACGATATATAACCGAGATTAATAAGAAATAATTATGAAAAGTATCCAAAATTGGCTATGGATAAGCCTGATGATGGTATTGGCTGTCATGAGTTCTTGTGGAGTTGATATGCCTAAGGAGAAGCCGTCCTCGTTCGAAACGATGATAGTGGCCAAGTCGGACATCGAAGTGCCGGTGAAGTTCAGCGCCAAGATGAAGGGTCAGGCAGATGTGACAATCATGCCACAGGTGAGCGGCCAGTTAATGAAGATTTATGTGACCGAGGGTCAGCAGGTGAGCAAGGGCCAGACGCTTTTTGTCATCGACTCTCGCAATGCCCAGCACGAGTTGGAGTCGGCAAAGGCCAACCTGCAGGCCGCCAATGCCAATCTGCAGGCCGCCCAGTCACAGGCCAACAGTGCCAAACTGGAGTATGAGAGCAACAAGAACCTGTATGAAAAACAGATTGTGAGCAACTACATGCTGGAGAGTTCCCTCAACACCTATAAGCAGGCTCAGGCTACCGTCAGCCAGGCGCGTGCCTCGGTCAGCCAGGCCCAGGCTGCTGTCAACCGCGCCAAGGTGAACCTCGGTTTCTGCACAATCAAGTCTCCTGTGTCAGGCATCATCGGTGAGATTCTTGTGTATGCCGGCGACCAGGTGACTCCGATGACCCAGTTGACCGTCGTCAGCGGCAACCAGAAGATGGAGGCGGAGTTCTCGCTTTCCGAGTCTGTCCTTGAGGCAGGTGTGTCGTCGGGATACACCCAGACCGACAAGGCCAAAAACATTGCCAACCTGCCCGATGTGACGTTCGTCATGAAGAATGGTACCGAATATCCCCTCAAGGGACGCATCTCGACCTTGACGGGTGTGGTGAATGCCACAACCGGTTCGCTGGCATGCAAAGCCACTTTCCCCAACCCCGATGGTTTCCTGTACTCTGGTATTCAGGGCACGGTCGTGCTGCCCTATAGCCACCATGATGTGATGGTGATTCCCCAGACGGCCGTTGTGCGACTGCAAGACAAGTCCCTGGTGTATAAAGTGAAGGCTGACAGTACGGCGACGGCAGTCACCGTGGTGACGACCGATGTCGGCAACGGCAAGGACGTCATCGTGACCGAGGGCCTGAATGTCGGAGACCGCATCGTCACGGTCGGTGCCAACAATGTGCAGGAAGGCCTGCGTGTCCTGTACCCGGCTGAACCGAAAAAGAAAGACTGAACACTATGAAGAATAACATCTTCATCAACCGATATGTGATGGCATGCGCGATAGCGATTGTCATCATGCTGGTGGGCGTCATCTGCATGAGCACGCTGCCCATCGAGCAATACCCGAACATCGCGCCGCCGACGGTGCGCGTTTCCACCTCCTACACGGGTGCCGATGCCAACACCATCATGAAGGCGGTGATTCAGCCGCTGGAAGAGAACATCAACGGTGTGCCGGGCATGACCTACATCACCAGTTCGGCTTCGGCCTCGGGCGATGTTTCCATCCAGGTCTTCTTTGAGCAGGGTACCGACCCCGACCTGGCTGCCGTGAACGTGCAGAACCGTGTCAGCCGTGCCACGGCCCTGTTGCCGTCGGAGGTGACCAAGGTGGGTGTGCAAGTGATGAAGCAACAGAGTAACATCCTGCACATCGGTGCCTTGAAAAGCGTGGACGGCAAGTATGACACCGATTTCATTGCCAACTACATCGATATCAATGTCCGTCCCCGACTGATGCGTATCACCGGTGTGGGTGATGTGATATCGCTGGGTAACACCTATGCCCTGCGCATCTGGCTGAAACCCGATGTGATGGCACAGTACGGCCTCGAGCCTAACGACGTGTTCGCCGCCATCGGTGGCCAGAGTTTTGTCGCTGCCACGGGTTCGCTGGGTGAGCAGTCCGAGAACGCCTACCAGTACTCGATGGAGTACAAGGGTACGCTGAAGACCGTCGAGGAGTTCAACGAGATTGTGTTGCGCACCACCGACGGAGGCCACCTGTTGCACCTGGGTGATGTGGCACAGGTCGAGATCGGTGCCGTGAGTTACAACTTCACATCCAACATCGACGGCCAGCCGGGTACCATCTACATGGTGTTCCAAGCCCCGGGCGCCAATGCTACCGAAGTGAACGCCCGCATCAACAAACTCTATGAGGAACTGAAGCCGACGATGCCCGCCGGACTGGAATTCGAGATTCTGGAGACGAGCGATGACTTCCTCTTTGCAGCCATCCACAATGTGGTGGAGACCCTGATTATCGCTATCATCCTGGTCATCCTCGTGGTCTATTTCTTCCTGCAGAGTTTCAAGGCAACGGTCATTCCCTCGCTGTCGATTATCGTGTCGCTGTTGGGAACGTTTGCCATCGTGTCGCTTGCGGGATTCTCACTGAATATCCTAACGCTATTTGCGCTGGTGCTGGCCATCGGTACGGTAGTCGACGATGCCATTGTGGTGGTCGAGGCGGTGATGGCGAAGATGGAGGGCGGCATCACCGATGCCCGCCGCGCCACCCGCGAGGCCCTGAGCGACGTGTCGATAGCCGTCATCTCGTGTACACTGGTATTCATGGCCGTATTCATTCCCGTGGCCTTCATGCCTGGCACTTCGGGCTCGTTCTTCACTCAGTTCGGTGTCACGCTGGCCTCGGCAGTGGGCCTGTCGTGCGTGTCGGCGCTGACGTTGTGTCCTGCGCTTTGTGCTATCATGATGCGGTACTCCAAGGACAACACGGAGAAGAAGAACCTGAACTATTACGTCACCAAGGCCTATTCCGCCAGTTATAACGCCATTCTCAAGAAGTACAAAAAGAGCGTTGGAGGCTTTATCAAACGCCCGAAACTGGCTTGGCTGCTGCTTGCCATCGCTGCCGTGTTGCTTGTCATCTTCATGCGAGGACTGCCGTCAGGTCTTGTTCCTCAGGAGGACCAGGGCGTGTTCTTCGCCGAGGTGCGTGCCCCCGAGGGCTGCACCCTGCATGAGACCCAGGAGATTGTGAAGAAAGTGGAAGAGAAGGTGAAGAAGATTCCCGAGTTGGAGAGTTACGCGGTGATCAGTGGCTACGGTATCATGGCAGGGCGTTCAGGCAGTTGCTACGCCACGCTCATCATCCGCCTGAAGAATTGGGACGACCGCCCCGGCATGAATCACAATATCATGTTGGTCTACGGACGATTCGCCATGGATTGCAAGGACATCAAGAATGCGATCGTCATTCCCTTCCAGATGCCTCAGGTGCCTGGCTACGGTTCAAACAGCAGCGTGAACCTCGTGCTGCAGGATATGCAGGACCGCCCCATGTCGGAGTTCAACGTCGATGCCAACAAATTCCTGGCGAAACTGAATGAACGGCCCGAAATCATGATGGCGATGTCCACCTACTCGGAGCGTTTCCCCAAATATCAGGTCGATGTTGATGCTACTCAATGCGACCGCGCCGGTGTGACGCCCGCTGCCGTTCTCCGCACGATGGGCGCCTATTGTGGCGGCACCTATGTGGGCAACTTCAACCAGTTCGGCAAGGTGTATCGCATCATGGCCAATGCCGCTCCCGACTATCGTCTTGACCCCTCATCGCTCAATAACATCTTTGTCCGCGTGCAAGGCGGCAAGATGGCACCGATCTCAGAGTTTGTCACGTTGAAAGAAGTCGTGGGCTCGGCATCGGTTGATCACTTCAACCTGTTCCAGAGCATCACCTGCGGTGTGATGACCGCGAGCGGATTCTCGGAGGGCGATGCCCACAAGGCCATTGCCGAGGTCTTCAAGCAGGAGATGCCCAACGGATACAGTTACGAGTACGGCGGCATGTCGCGTGAGGTGGAGGAGGCTGCAGGCTCTAACGCCACGGCTCTGATCTACGTCATCTGCGTCATCCTCATCTACCTCATCCTGGCTTCACTGTATAACTCGTGGTTCACCCCATTGGCCGTGCTGCTCAGCGTGCCCTTCGGACTGATGGGCTCGTTCGGTGCCGTGTGGCTGGTGTCGCTGCTCCACCTGCCGGGCATGGAGAATAACATCTACCTGCAGACGGGTGTCATCATGCTCATCGGTCTGCTGGCCAAGACGGCCATCCTCATCACCGAGTTTGCCTCGGAGCGGCGTGCCCAGGGCATGAGCATCCGTGATGCGGCATTTGCCGCCTGTGAAGAGCGTCTGCGCCCCATCCTGATGACTGTCGTCACGATGATTGCGGGTATGATTCCGCTGATTATCGCCGGCGGTGCCGGTGCTAACGGTAACCGCGTGCTCGCCCTCGGTGTGACGGCTGGTATGGCGGTGGGAACGCTTGCTCTGCTCTATGTGGTGCCTGTGTTCTTCATGGTCTTCCAGCGGTTGCATGAGAAATTCCAAGGCGGGGCACCAGTGCCTGCTGTCGAACCTGAAACCAATGACCAATTATCGGTTGAACATCCAAAAAGCGTATGAAGACATCATCCTATATTTTAGTCCTCTGTCTGGCAGCCATGACTTTCACGGGCTGTGGCACGCTCAAGAGTCTGCGCAGTGATTACCAGTCCCAAGCGACAGTGCCAGCCGACTTATTCGGCACGGGAACCGGCCTCGCGGCCGACAGCACATCAATGGCGGACTGGTCATGGCGTGAATTCTTCACCGACCCGCTGCTGCAACAACTCATCGACACGGCCCTTGTGCGTAACACCGATATCAACTCGGCCCGCATTGCGATACAACAGTCCGAAGCCGCATTGGCAGCGGCCAAACAGGGATTTTTCCCGACGGTGTACTTCTCGCCCTCGGCTTCCATCTCTTCCTTCGGCGGCAGTTCACCGGCCAAGACCTACAACCTGCCGCTTCAGATCAATTGGGATGTTGACGCTTTCGGCTCTATAAGGAATCAAAAGCGCAAGTCCGAGACGGTGCTCCTGCAGGCTCAGGTCGCAGAGCAAGCCGTCAGGGCCAATATCATATCGGCTGTGGCCCAGCAGTACAGCATGTTGCTCCTGCTCGACCAGCAGTTGGAAATCCTGATCTCTACCGACAGCCTGTGGAACATCTCGCTTGAAACGCAGAAGATACTATGGGAGAACGGCAAGTCCTATTCCACTGCCGTCAACCAGATGGAGTCATCCTACCTGAGCGTGAAAACGTCGATTGTGGATACCAGGCGCAATATCCGCCAGGTGGAGAACGCCCTGTGCCGTCTGCTGGCCATAACGCCTCAGTCGATTCCGCGCAGCCGTTTGGGCCCCTATGCGTTGCCCAGGCGCTTCGAGACGGGTGTGCCGGCATCGCTGCTGCGCAACCGTCCCGACATCAAGTTGGCCGACCTGGCCATGGAAGAGGCGTTCTATGACACACAGATTGCCCGTGCCGCCTTTTATCCTTCCATCAGTCTGCAGGGACTGGCCGGATGGACCAATAGCGCTGGCGGCGCTATCCTGAATCCCGGCAAGATTTTGCTTAATGCCGTGGCGTCGCTGACCCAGCCCATCTATGCCCAAGGAAAGTTGAAAGCCAACCTGAAAATCAACCAGTTGGAGCAGCAGGACCTGATGAACCAGTATGTGCAGACCGTCATCGATGCAGGCAGCGAGGTCAATGAAGCCTTGGCTGATTGCCAGGCGGCCGTCGAGAAACATGGCTATTATCATCGCCAGGTGGAGGTGCTGAAGGACGCTTATAAGGGAACGCATGAACTCATGGACAACGGCAAGGCGAGTTACCTGGAAGTGCTGACGGCCCAGGAGACCCTCCTGAATGCCCAACTCAACGAGGCCGTGAACATGTATAACGGTGCTCAGGGCATCATCGCCCTTTACATCGCCCTGGGTGGCGCGACACGGTAGATAACAGTTAGGAGTTAGAAGTTAGGAGTTAGGAGTGACTTCTGAGGATTAGGGACTAAAAGACTAAAAAGACGATAAAATGAGATTCTTTGTACATGCCTTATTGGCGATTTGTGCCGTGACGTTGCTCTCGTCATGTGAGCACGATGAGCCTGTCAACCCCATCAAGCCGCTTGAAGAGCGCACGGTGCTGTTGTTGACCTCCAGCGGCGAGATCTATGACCAGAACGGTGAATTGGTCCAGCAATTGCCCAACTGCACTTTTGCCGCCGAGATCATCTCGGACGGTGACGACTACTTCGTGTCGGGTGTCCAGTCCAAGGGGCGCGTGGGCTATTGGAAGAACGGCAAGTGGAACACACTGCATGTGGATTTTATTGATGATGTGGATCACTGGACCTATGGCATCGGCAAGTGGGATTATTACATCTACCTGCTTGATATTCCTAACGTATTGAAAAACAGCGGAATTTTCCCCCTCGAGAACAACCAAAACTTCGTACCTGCCAGTCATGCGCTCTCAGTGAGTGAGGGCAAGTGTTATGTAATTGGTTACGGCTTTAGTGAAGAAAATCCAGATGGACATTATCAGCCGGTGCTCTACACCAATTACAAGAAAGAGTACCTGCCCATGCCCGAGGGTGCCATAACCGGAGAATGTCATGCCATTTATGCCTATGACCGCGACCATACCATCATCGGCGGCATGATCGACGCCATGCCTGCCGTCTGGGTAGATAAGCAATATGAGGTTTATCCTGTCACCTATCCCAGGGAAACACTCGGTGACAACGAGTACTTGATTGGACGCGTGGAGTCGGTGACAAAGTGTAACGGCCACATCTATGCGGCAGGCTTTGAATATGACTACAACAAGACGATGATCGCCACGATGTGGACCGATGGCGTCCCCACACATTATGTGTCAGGGTGGGAATACTCCAATTCACAGGCCATCGAAATCTACTCCTATGGTGATGATGTGTATATGATCACATCAGAATATAACAATGAGACTGACGAGTTGCGGGTTCACTTGTGGATGAATGGCCAACTCGTCAAGACCTATGATAACATCCAAGTAACAGGTTTTACAGTACTATAATCAACCAGAAACAAAAAACTAAAAAATATGAACTACACGAGAGCATTATATCTGACGTTGATGGCACTGGTTAGCCTACCGTTGATGGGCCAGATTGTTACATCAAGACAAGGCGTGGAGCACAAAATTGATGTGGATAGCATTATCAATGACTTTGACAGCCGACCGGCCTTTGGCATCTACAAGGACACCTACTTCGTGGGGGGTACGGCATTGAACCATAAGCCGACCGAGTTCAACAGCGATGTGAAGTTCCAAATCAGTTTCCGCCACAGGCTCACCAAGTCCATCCTGCCCTTGCACAGTCACCTGTTCCTGCAATACTCTCAGAAGGCGATTTGGAACGTGTTTGAGGAGTCGTTGCCCTTCCACGACCTGAACTTCAATCCCGGCATCGGTATTCAGAATCTGGTTGTGTATAACGGTAAACTTGTGGGTAATGGCACGATCATGCTTGAACATGAGTCCAACGGGCGCGACGGCGAGGCCTCGCGCAGTTGGAACAAGGTTTCAGTCGCTTATGCTGCGGTTATCGACCCTCGGCTGGAAGTGTATTTCAAGACTTGGATTCCCATCATCGACGGCCAGCAGAACAAGGACATCCTCAAGTACTGCGGTATCTTCCAGACGGGTACACAGTTTATCTCGGCCGACAGGCGTTGGGTGGCCGATGTCACCTTTGTGAAACGCCAGGGATGGAACCTCAATTTCAACACAATTCTGAATGTGGGATTCCGCTTCAGCAAGAGGGATAACCAGTACCTGATGCTGCACTTCTATGACGGCTACGGCGAGAACCTGCTCGACTACAACAAGTATCACTGCCGCCTGCGCATCGGTTTGTTGATCCGACCCAATTTCTTCAGCGACTTCTAAGCAGAGATTCGTTTTTTCTCATTATCTTTGCAGCCTGATGTTGAGACGTTGTATTCTGATATTGTCGCTTCTGTTCGCTGTCTCGTTGCTGTCCTGGGGACAGGAACCGGTGGTTCCTACCCAGTCGCTCCAAGACACAGTCCAGGAGAAATCCAGCCGACTTCAGCAGGCTAAGGAACGCTTCAAGCAGCGCATCGATGACAAACTAAATGAGCCTTACGACACCACGCGCAACAGCGGCTACTGGTGGCGGGCGCTCAAGCATGGCCATGTGGACTTCAACGACAGCACGATGGGCTATCCCAAGTTTGTGATGTTCTGCTATAGGACCTACATGTGGGGCGACCGCACATTCAACAGTTACGACAGCACCTATGTTGTGGGCACCGGTAAGAACTGGAAACTCTTCTTGAAGAGCAACAACTGGGTGGACTCTTACATCGGCCGTCCCGTCAAGGGCGTGACCCAGATCATCAACAGCAATCTGGTGTCCAACATCGGTGTCACGCTGTCGTTCATGGCCGTCAGTGTGGGCTATTCGCTGGGTGTGAGCAACCTGATACACGGCGACAACGTCTCCAATAAGGTCGACTTCTCATTCACTTGTGCCCGCTTTACCGCCGACGCCTACTATTGGGAGAACAACAACGATATCAATGCGACCTATAGAATCAAGAGTCTGGATAACGTCACGCACAAGGTCAGGCAGTCGGGCGTCAGCCGTAAGGCGATGGGCTTGACGGCCTACTATTTCTTCAACAATAAGCGCTACGCCCAGGCAGCCGCCTATTGCTTCTCCAAGTACCAGAAGCGCAGCGCCGGCTCGTGGTTGGCAGGCTTCAGCCTCCAGCACTACGACGTGAAACTGGATGTGGAAAAGTTGTCTGAAGATGTGCGTCCTTACTTCCCGACGCAGGCCGACGCCCCCCGCGTCCTGTACAACGACTACTGCCTGCTCTTCGGCTACGGACACAACTGGGTGTTGAGCCCCAAGTGGCTGTTGAACTTTACTATCACCCCCTACATCGGCTACCGCTACAACCACTTTCCCAATGCCGATGACAGGGCTACTAACATCTCGCTCAACCTGCGTGCACGCACTGCGGCCGTGTACAACCACAAGCAGTTCTTCATGGGCATCCAGGGCAATGCCGACCACCACCGTTACAAGTCCAGGAACAGCCGTCTGGTCAATTCGCTGCTCGAATTCTCCATCCTGACCGGCATCCGGTTCTAAATGCTAAAGGTTAAAGGTTAATGGTTAGAGAGGCATCCGCGCTCTTGAACTGCCGGCGGATTTAACGGATAAAACTGAAAGGCTGCCGCATTCCAGCACTGGAATGCGGCAGCCTTCTTTAACCTTTAACCTTTAACCTCTAACCTGCGAGCGCAGCGAGCATCATTAGAATTCGAAGCCGAGGCTGATGTAGGGGTAGACCTGGTGGGTGAAGTTGCTCCAACTCAGGGAGCCGCCCAGGGGACCCAAGATGCTGTTGTAACTGTAGGCTACCTGGACACCCCAGATGGGCTTGCGGTCAAAGATGTGTCCCAATTTGCGGTTCTGTTCGGCGACGTGCCCCTTGACCATGATATAGTGCTCCTTGTACAGGCGCTGTTGAAGTTTGAGGCCGGCGACCAGCAACTTGGTGTCCATGACATGGCAGTGGCCGAAACCCGAGAAGGGCAGTTGCTGTGCATAGTAGATGCCGCCGCGGTTACCGCCCATCATGTTGTAAAGGGTCGCGGGCATATCGTCTTTGCCAAACATCAGTCGGCCATAGACCATAGGTTGCAGGTGGGTGCTGCTTGCCAGCGGCAGCGTCATGCGCCAGCGGGCGGTCACCTCGCTGAAACCAGCATGGCCTTTCCATTGGGCAAAATTATCGGTGTAGTAGGCATAGCGGGCCTCGGCGCGCATGCCTCGGCGGGTGAAGTACCAGTGATCCTCGGTGTTATACTGTAAGCGGGCATGGTAATCGAAATAGTGCTCGTTCTTCTGGAACTGGCTGATGCTGTAGGCGCTGTTCAGGACATCATAGTGGTGGTAATGCTGCCAGGCAATGCCCAGGTCGACATTGAAGTTGAGGGCGTCGAACGAGAACAGTGTGGCATTGGCCTTCTGATAGATGAACTTCAGGTTTTCGGAGCGGTGCTTCCCCTGATACAGGTCGATGTCCTCATGCCAGATTTCATAGGACAAGCCGATGCGGCGGTGCGGCTTGGGAATCATGTTCCAGGCCAGGCGCCCCATGGTGCGCTTGCCCAGTCGGAGCGTAAGGTCCAGGGTCTTGTCGAGTTTGTTGCCGAAGTAATAGGTGCCGCCAATCTGTGCCGCCACCAGTTCCTCGTTGTCATATCGCAGGCCTACGCTCACCTTGATGGAGTTCTTGGCATTTTCCTCATTGACGAGTTTATGGGCTGTGGTGTTGTCGATGTCGTTCAGGCTGATGATGCTGTAGTCGGGCCTGTAGTCATCGGGTACGCCGGCCATCCTCTTGAGAATCATGATGGAATCCATCTGGGCCCTTGTGGCTTCTTCGCCCCGCTTAATCAGTTCCTTGATGGCCGAGCGGTAGAAGTGGGCGGCCGAGTAGCCTCTGACGGGCACACGGATGATGAGGTCGCAATACTTGTCGTTCTCGTCGCTGCGGTTGTGGATGTCGGCGCCTACCGAGCGTTCCAGAATGTCGCTGGTGGAGTAGTACTTGTCGTTCAGCCCCAGGTCGGTCCTGACACCGATGACGATGTCGGCGCCCATCTTGCGGGCCAGGTCGGCAGGAAAGTTGTTCTTGGTGCCGCCGTCAACCAGGATATAGGGGTCCATCCTCACGGGAGCGAAGACGCCCGGCACAGCCATGCTGGCGCGGATCGACTGGGCCAGCGAGCCGTGGTCGAGCACCACCTCGCTGTCGGTCACCAGGTCGGTGGCGATGCAGCCGAACGGGCGGGGCAACTTGGTGAAGTCGATGTCCTCGGGCT
Source organism: uncultured Prevotellaceae bacterium (assembly GCA_900320245.1). GTDB lineage: Bacteria > Bacteroidota > Bacteroidia > Bacteroidales > Muribaculaceae > Sodaliphilus. The sequence goes on along the minus strand of ONRP01000037.1, from coordinate 29,438 downwards.
GGCGCAGGTAGTGGCGCAGGGTCTTCTCGACGTTGATGCCGCGGATGAAGCCGCCCGCCAGCGTGTCCTGGCTCTTGTCCAGGAACAGGCGGTAGTCGAACAGGTAGATGTTCTGGCGCTCGCGTTCGTCGAGCGTCTGGTTTCTCATCGACAAGCGGTCGCGCAGGATGTCGCCCCAATCCATGCTGTTGACGATTTCCTCGATGTCGGCCGCGTCATAGCCCACAGCATACATGCCGCCGATGATGCTGCCCATCGAGGTGCCGGTGACCATATCGATGGGGATGCCGGCTTCTTCAAGTACCTTGAGGGCACCGATGTGGATGGTTCCCATGGCACCACCGCCACACAGCACGACGGCGACTTTTTTGCGTTTGTGCTGTTCCTCGGGTTCGCTCGAGACCGTTTGTGCAAGCATGCCGATTACCGACAGCATTAGGATAAGAGATGATATCAGTCGTTTCATTGTATGTCGAAAGGGTGAGTGTTTTTTTTGCAAAGTTACGTGTTTTTTTAATGAATAGTGCTACCTTTGTACATTATTTAAAACCGTTACTATATTATGAAGACTTATCTCGTCACGGGAGCCGCAGGTTTTATCGGCTCTAACTTTGTAAAATACATTCTCAACAAGTATGGCGACAACATCGAGGTCATCATCCTCGACGCATTGACCTATGCCGGCAACCTGGCTTCCATCAAGGAGGAGATAGAACGCTCCAATGTCACCTTCGTCCGCGGCGATGTGGGCGACCGAGAACTGGTGCAGGACATCCTGCGTGACTACGACGTGGACTATATCGTCAACTTCGCGGCCGAGAGCCATGTGGACCGCAGCATCACCAATCCGCGCCTGTTCCTCGAGACCAATATCCTGGGCACACAGAACATGCTCGATTGCGCCCGCGAGGCGTGGCTCACCGGTAAGGATGCCTCGGGGCACAACACCTATGCTCCCGGCAAGAAATACCTGCAGATTTCGACCGACGAGGTATATGGCTCCCTGACCAAGGACTTTGATGAGCCGCAGCCGCTGGAGGTGAGCGATGACGTGCGCGAGGTCATCGAGGGCCGCACCGACCTCAAGACCTACGGCCGCCGTTTCTTCACCGAGGAAACCCCGTTGGCGCCACGTTCGCCCTATTCGGCCAGCAAGACCAGCGCCGACCTCATCACGATGGCCTATCACGAGACCTACGGCCTGCCCGTCAACATCACCCGCTGCAGCAACAACTACGGTCCCTACCATTTCCCCGAGAAACTCATCCCGCTCATCATCAAGAATATCCTTGAGGGCAAGCCGTTGCCCGTCTACGGCAAGGGCGAGAACGTGCGCGACTGGCTCTATGTTGAGGACCACTGCAAGGGCATCGACCTGGTGCTGCGGCAGGGCAACGTCGGCGAGGTGTACAACATCGGCGGCTTCAACGAGGAGAGCAACATCAACATCGTCAAGCAGGTCATCGCCATCATCGCCCGCATCATGCGTGAGGAGCCCGAGTACCAGCAGTTGCTGCAGTGCGACCTGGAGGTCATCAACGACGACCTCATCCAGTTTGTCACCGACCGTCCCGGCCACGACATGCGCTATGCCATCGACCCCAGCAAGATTGCCCGTGAACTCGGCTGGTATCCCGAGACCCCCTTCACCGAGGGCATCGAGAAAACCATCCGTTGGAACCTCGACCACCAGCCCTGGGTGCGCAGCGTCACCAGTGGCGACTACCAGCGCTACTACGACGAGATGTACGGCAACCGATAACATGTCGGTCGCTAAATAGAATTGTTAAATTAGTTGAGATGTCGGATATGATAAAACCAACGACAAACAGCATGCTGCCTGAAGGATACGAATATTGGCAGAAGTCAATAGTTTCTCGCATCCAGAACGCGAAACTCCAGGTATCTTTTCATGTGAATGCAGATCTGTTGTCACTGTATTGGTCTATCGGGTCCGACATCTTGGAGAAACAGCAGACATTGGGCTGGGGCGCACAGGTCATTGATAAATTATCACAAGACTTGTCTCTCGCTTTCCCTGAAGACAGGGGTTACTCTGTCCGCAACTTAAAGTATATGAGGGCCTTTGCTGAGGCATACCCCGATTTCCCAATTGTGCAAGTCCCACTTGCACAATTACAAAAATACCCAATTTGGCAAGTACCACTCGCCAACCTTCAGGGAGAAGATAAAGATTTTGTGCAAGTGCCGCTTGCACAAGTCACGTGGTATCATCACATATCGTTGCTTTCAAAGGTTAAAGATAAGACTGAACGGGCACTATACATCCTGGCAACTGCGCAAGAGGGCTGGAGCCGGGACGTAATGCTCATGCAAGTAGCCAACAACTATATTGCAGCAAAGGGGAACATCATCAACAACTTTGACGTGACATTACCATCTCATCAGTCTGACTTGGCAAAGTATACATTCAAAGATCCCTATAATTTCAGTTTTTTAGGAACTGTTGCCCTACAGAATGAACTGAGCATAGAAAAGGAATTGGCTAAGAGAGTCACTGATTTTCTTCTCGAAATGGGCAAAGGTTTTGCTTTTATCGGAAGGCAATATCATGTCAATGTTGATGGTGATGACTACTACATTGATATACTTATGTATCACCTCCAATTGCATTGTTATGTGGTTGTTGAACTGAAAGCAGTTGAGTTCATTCCTGAATTTGTCAGCAAACTGAATTTCTATATATCTGCCGTTGATGAGTATGTAAAAACTCCGGAAGATAAACCGACAATCGGTTTGCTTCTTTGCCGTTCCAAGAGTGATACAAAAGCAAGTTTTGCCTTGCGGGGAGTGACGCAGCCATTGGGCATTGCTGAATATGAAACCCGTAAACTTTTTGCTGATGTCGCTTCATCATTGCCTCAAATTGAGGACTTAGAAAAAAATATTGATGAGAATTATTAGTTGAATCAAAATAAGGATATGAAGTACCGGGTGGTTTTTGAATATCAGACCGAGGACGGCGCGATGAGCGACGTCTATAACTGCCGCGACGAGCAGTCGGCAATGGACAAGTTCGCCGAGTTGAAAGACAGCCTCGAGCATGCCATCGACCCCGACGGCTGCGAGGTGATTGATGCCCCCGACCACTATAGCCTCATCAATCGCGAGGTGGGCTTCTACGGCTACGTGCGCCTACTGGCCGAGTGACGGAGGTGAAGGGTTGGCAGGCTGGGGTGACGATTTGTCACTTTGGCGATAGTTGAATAACAATGGCATATTATTTGAAGTGGAGTGGGGCAGAGACCTCCCTCCACTCAACTTTATTATACTGACAATATAAAACTAAACAATATCATATTATGCCAAAAGGAACTATTGGGGTAACGACTAACAACATCTTCCCCGTTATCAAGAAATTTTTGTACAGTGACCACGAGATTTTCCTGCGTGAACTGGTGAGTAACGCCGTTGACGCCACGCAGAAACTGAAGACCCTGCAAGGTGCCGGTGAGTTTAAGGGCTCGACCGAGGACCTGCGGGTGACCGTCGCCGTGGACAAAGAGGCCGGAACGCTCACCGTGAGCGACAGCGGCATTGGCATGACCGCCAAGGAAATCGACAAGTACATCAACCAGATTGCCTTCTCGGGGGCCGAGGAATTCCTCGAGAAGTACAAGGACAACGCCAATGCTATCATCGGCCACTTCGGCCTGGGTTTCTACTCGGCCTTCATGGTCGCCAAGAAGGTGGAAATCCGCACGCTGAGTTGGCAGGACGGCGCCAAAGCCATGCATTGGTCCTGCGACGGCTCTCCCGAGTTTGAGATGGAAGAGTGTGACAAGGCCGAGCGCGGCACCGACATCATCCTCACCCTGGATGACGACGAGAAGGAATTCCTGGAGCCCGCCCGCATCGAGGGCCTGCTGAAGAAGTATTGCCGCTTCCTGCCCGTGCCCATCATCTTCGGCAAGCAGCAGGAGTGGAAAGACGGCAAGTACCAGGACACCGACAAGGACAAGGTCATCAACGATGTGGAGCCGCTGTGGTCGCGTATGCCTGCCGACCTCAAGGACGAGGACTACCTGAAGTTCTACCACGCCATCGAGCCGATGCAGGACGACCCGCTGTTCTGGATCCACCTCAACGTGGACTATCCCTTCACGTTGACGGGTATCCTCTACTTCCCCAAAATCAAGAACAACCTGGACATCCGCAAGGACCGCATCAAACTGTATTGCAACCAGGTCTATGTCACCGACAGCGTCGAGGGCGTGGTGCCCGACTGGCTGATGCTGCTGCAGGGTGTCATCGACAGCCCCGACATCCCGCTGAACGTGTCGCGCAGTTACCTGCAGAGCGACCGTGCCGTGAAGAAGATTTCGACCTATATCACCAAGAAGGTGGCCGCACGTCTTGAGGAAATCGCCAAGAACCAGCCCGACGAGTTCGAGAAGAAGTGGAACGACATCAAGATCTTCATCGAGTACGGCATGCTGAGCGACGAGAAGTTCTGTGAGTCGGGCCTCAAGTTCGCCCTGCTCGAGAACACCGACGGCAAGTACTTCAAGATTGAGGATTACCGCAAACTCATCGAGGCCGAGCAGAAGGACAAGGACGGCAACCTGATTTGCCTGTATGCCACCGACAAGGAGTCACAATATGCCTACATCAAGGCGGCTACCGACAAGGGTTATGACGTGCTGATGATGAACGGCGAACTTGACGTGCCCTTCGTGAGCATGCTGGAGCAGAAACTTGACAAGGACAAGATGCGCTTTGTGCGCGTAGACAGCGATGTGCTCGACAACCTCATCCGCAAGCAGGACGAGGAGGGACCGCAGTTCACCCCTGAGCAGCAGGAGATGGCCCAGACGCTGTTCCACTCCCAGATTCCGCCCGTCGACAAGGCCGAATTCATGGTCAGTTTCGCTGCCATGGGCCCCGACGACCAGCCTGTCGTCATCACCCAGGCCGAGTATATGCGCCGCATGAAGGATATGGCACGTTTCCAGCCCGGCATGAGTTTCTATGGCGAGATGCCCGACATGTACGGACTGGTGCTCAACACCAAGCATCCGCTCATCCAGAAGGTCGTCGAGCAGGCCGAGCAGGCGCTTGAAACCGAACTGAAACCCGTGGCCGAGGACATTACCGCCACCCAGAATGTGGTCAATGCCCTGCGCGACCTCAAGAAGGACAACAAGGAACTGCCTGAGGACAAGAAGAAGGACCTCGAGGACAACGAGAAGCACCTCGACGAGTTGCGCAAGCAGAAGGCGAACATCATCACTGCCTATGCCGCCGGCGAGAGCCGCGTGCACCAACTCATCGACATCGCCCTGCTGAGCAACGGTATGCTCAAGGGCGAGGGCTTGGACCGTTTCCTGAAGCGCTCGGTGGGATTGCTCAAGTAATTCTATCTCAATAATATACAATTTAAGCGGTTGTGCCATAATTCGTTATGGTACAACCGCATTTTTATGGTGCCGCTCATTTTGCTGTTTGGCGGGGATGTGTTATCTTTGTGCCAATCAATGGCTTGTTATGTTATGAAAAGACTTCTGTTATTTGTGTTCGTGCTAACGGCGGTGTCGCTGATGCGTGCCCAGGTGCCCCAATTCACTTCGGCCGATTATGCTGGCTGGATTTACAACAATCCTGTCATCTACCTCAATGAGGATAATATCTTGGCCAACCGCATTGTGCTTTACACCACGAGCACTGGACAGGACCTCACCCTCATCTCGCCCGTTTTTGCCTGTGGGGCCGGACAGGTAATCGATTTGCAGGTCACATGGGTGACCACCCAGTGGCAGGACGAAGCGTTTGACAAGAGCAAAGTGGCATTGACAGCAGCGCTCATCGGGGATGACGGCATGGCGGTGGACTCGGTGACCTATGATTTCGCCACAATCAGCAAGACCAACCATGTGAAAATGTCCCTGGACGTGCCTCGGTCGATGGGCCATGCCCGTCTGCGCTTTGCCTCGTGGAAAGCCGATGTGAACAGCAACGGTGCTATCAGGCAAATCCTTACCGCATCGTGGTTGCCGGGCGACGTCAACCTGGATGGCGAGGTCAGTTTGGCCGATATCAATGCCATTATGTCGGTGATACTGGGCGGTGACACCGGCGCCGACTTGAGCGGGCGGGCCGATGTGAACCGTGATGGCGAGGTGGGCATAGCCGACGTGAACCGCGTCATCGATCTCATCTTGAATTGAGATACGGCCCGACCTTCCCAAAATAGTCTGTAGAACGGCCCCGAAACATGAAAAACGCATGTTTACGGGGCTTCATAAGCAAATAATAGAGCAAAAATTTGGTTTGTTCAGTTTTTGTTCTTACTTTTGCTTGATTTATTATCGCGTGAGTCGAAATTTATGTGATTTTTGACCGAAAATGCCGATAAATTGTGAGAAAATGGCGATTTATTGAGGGCTTTCTTTCTTAATGAATGTTAAATTTTGGCCGAATTAGAAATTTGTATTACTTTTGCAACAAATTTGTCGAATATAGTTTTTAAATTTTATTAACATGAAAAAGATTATCTTGACTTTAGCCCTTTTGATGGGCGTATTTGCTGTCCAGGCTCAGTCTCTGGAGCAGAACAAGTTCTTTGACAACTGGTCGGTAACCCTGAAGGGTGGCGCTATCATGCCGTTCCAGGGTTATGCTTTCTGGCCCAGCGCTCGTGGCATCTTCGGTATGGAGATCCGCAAGCAACTCACTCCGGTGATCGGTTTGGGCGTTGAGGGTGAGGCTACCATCAACACCACCAGCTGGGAGAAAGAGCCCAACTATTGGGGACCCAAGAGCCCGAACATCATCGACCACACTCTGGCCGGTATGTTTGGTACCGTTAACCTGAGCAACCTCTTCGGTGGTTACAAGGGCAAACCCCGTGTTTTCGAACTCGAGGGCGTAATCGGTGCTGGTTGGCTGCACGCTTTCCACCGCACGGAGTCGGCCAATGTCTATGGCAATGACTACAACAGTTGGTACACCAAGGCTGGTGCCAACCTGAACTTCAACTTCGGTGAGAGCCGCGCTTGGACCTTCAGCCTGAAGCCCAGCGTTGTTTGGGACATGAATGGCGACATCATGATTCCTTATCGTTACAATCTGCCCGCCCGCGCTTGTAGAACTTGAGGCTGGTATCACCTACCACTTCAAGGGTAGCAACGGCGAGCGTTACATCACTTTCTGCCCCTACAAGTACAGCCAGGATGACATCGATGCTCTGAATGGTCAGATCAATGGTCTTCGCAGCCAACTCAACGGCCTGCAGGGTGACCTCGATGCTGCTAATGCCCGCAACGCTCAACTCCAGCGCGACCTGGATGCTGCCAAGAAGGCAAAACAGCCCGAGCCCGCTAAGGCAGTTGATCCCAATGCAAAGTACATGAACATCCTCGTTCACTTCAAGGTTAACAAGACCAACATCACTCCTGACCAGCAGGCTAATGTTGAGCGCGTTGCCATGTACCTGAAGAATAACCCCAGCGCTACCGTTGAGATCAAGGGTTATGCTTCTCCCGAGGGCCCGCACGACAACAACATCCGTCTGGCCAATGGCCGCGCCGAGGCTGTTAAGAACATGCTCATCAACAAGTACAAGATTGATGCTAGCCGCATCAAGGCTCAGGGCTGTGGTGAGACCGACATGTTCAAGGAACTCAGTTGGAACCGCGTTTCGATCTGCGAAATCATCGTTAAGGACTAATCCCTGACTATTCGCAAGAGAAACAGCGTTTCTCATCAACGCAACAAGTTTTCCCCGTTGGCATCTGCCGGCGGGGAAATTTTTTGTCCCGTCGTTCCTGAAATATGGTCGATTCTTAGGCTTTGTCAGAAAAATAAGTTACTTTTGCCACACAAACAATAACATAATTCTTTATTAACATAGACCTCTTTGACATGAGTATGACTAAACGACACGGCTTGATACTGCTGCTGTTGGCTTGGCTGGTGTTTCCCGCGGCCGCCCAGCAACAATTCACGCTCGAGGACCTGAACTTCGGCGGGAAGAACTACAGGAACATGATTCCCCAGAACCGTTCGCTCACCTGGTGGGGCGACCAGTTGATCCACTTGTCGAGCAAGGGCGATACCTGCTGGACGGTGGACCCCGTCACGGTAAAGGAGAAACTGCTGTTCACCCTTCAACAACTCAATAAGAAAGCCGGTTTGACCGGTGACTCGGAACGTGTTTTGAGGGTGGTCTCATTCCCGTATCCTGACCAGCCGCTGGTACTGGCCCATAATGCGCAGAACGAACGCATGCTCATCAATTTCAAGAAGGGCAAGGTGGTGTGGCGCCAGCCCCTGAACGGCTATCAAGCGAGCGAGTGGAACAAGCAGAGCCGTGCCAACGCCTATGTCAAGGATGATAACCTCTATGTCACCGATGGCGACGGCAACACCCGCCAGGTGACCAGTGACGGCTCGCGCGACCTGGTCTACGGCCAGAGCGTGCACCGCAACGAGTTCGGCATCGAGGGCGGCCTGTCCTGGAATCCCCAGGGCACACGCCTGGCCTTCTACCGTATGGACCAGAGCATGGTGACCGACTATCCGTTGATTACCGTTCCCGAACTGGATGACAGCACCCATGTCATCGCAACACCTGCTCCCGAGAAGTACCCCATGGCGGGCCAGACGTCTCATCTGGTGTGGGTGGGCGTGCTCGATGTGGCCACGGGCGACACCGTCTATCTCAAGGCTGGTGATCCCACCGACCGCTATTTCTCCAACATCTCGTGGAACCCTGACGGCAATATCGTGTACATGATGGAAGGCAACCGTGACCAGAACGAGGTCGACCTGGTGGCCTATGATGCCGTGACAGGTAACCGCCTCAACACGCTCTACCACGAGAGTCATCCCAAATATGTAGAGCCGCAGCATCCCATCACGTTCCTTCCGTGGAACAAGGAGCAGTTCCTGCTGTGGAGCGAGAAGGACGGCTACAACCACCTGTACCTGTATGACACCAGTGGCAACGAGGTGTGCCAACTCACCCGTGGCGAATGGGTTGTCATGGACCTGCTGGGCTTTGATGAACAGGAAAAGGCTGTCATCATCAGCGCCAATGCCGAGAGCCCCATCCAGCAAAACCTCTACCGTGTGGACGTGGCCACGGGCAAGATGACCCTTGCTGACGAGGGCTGCAACGGGTGGCACACCGGTCGCTTGAGCGCCAGCGGTCATTACCTCATCGACAGTTATCAGGAACCCGAAGTCGCCCGCTTTATCTCCATTATTGACACGCGCACGGGCGAGGATATGCGCTACTTCACTGCTCCCGATCCATGGGAGGGCTATGCCGTGCCCGAGTACCGCTGCGGGACCATCAAGGCCGCCGATGGCGCGACCGACCTGTACTACCGCCTGGTGCTGCCCCCCGACTTTGATAAGAACAAGAAATACCCCACCGTGGTCTATGTCTATGGTGGTCCTCATGCCCACAACGTGGACGCCCGCTGGCACTGGGGCAGCCGCAGTTGGGAGACCTATATGGCACAGCGTGGCTATGTCCTGTTCATCCTTGACAATCGTGGCAGCGAGAACCGCGGCCGTGACTTCGAGCAGGCCACTTTCCGCCAGTTGGGTCAGGTTGAGATGCAGGACCAGATGTGTGGCGTGGACTTCCTCAAGACGCTCAGTTATGTGGACACCACGCGCCTGGGCGTGCACGGTTGGAGTTTTGGCGGTTTCATGACCATCAGCCTGATGACCAACTATCCTGACGTCTTTAAGGTGGGCGTTGCCGGTGGTCCCGTTATCGACTGGAAATGGTATGAGGTGATGTATGGCGAGCGCTATATGGACACGCCTCAGACCAATCCCGAGGGCTATGCCAAGACCAGCCTGCTCAGCAAGGCTGCCGACCTCAAGGGCCGCCTGCAGATCATCATCGGCCTCAACGATCCGACTGTGGTGCCGCAGCATGCCTACAGTTTCCTCAAGGCGTGCATTGCTGCCGGCACCCAGCCCGACTTCTACGTCTATCCCGGCCAGGGTCACAACATGATGGGCCACCAGAGCGTACACCTGCATGAGCGCATCACACGCTACTTTGACGACTACCTCAAGTAATTACCAACAAAACAAGTAATATCATCAGTTATGAGAAAGTGTAATCTTTGGGCGATAACCGCATTTTGCCTGTTAGTCGCCATGTCGGCAGGTTGCAAGAGCGCCCAGGCCGTACAGATCTCGCCCACCGACGATTCCAGCCAGTTTGTGAATATTACCGATGTGGTGCCTGATGCGCTTTTGGAAATCAGGTACTTCAGCACTTATAATTTTGTGGGAGCACGCATCGACGGCTATCTGGAACCGGTGGCCCTGCTCACACGCGTTGCTGCCGACAGCCTGCGTGCCGTCAGTGACGACCTCAAGCGCCACGGCTATGCGCTCAAGATCTATGACGCTTACCGCCCCCAGATGGCTGTGGATCACTTCATGCGCTGGGCGCAGAATACCACCGACACGTTGACCAAGGCCTATTTCTATCCTTACTTGAGCAAGGAGGAAGTGTTCGAAAAACAGTATGTTGCCAAGCGCAGCGGCCATTCACGCGGCTCAACGATCGACTTGACAATCGTTGATATGGCTACCGGCAAGGAGGTCGACATGGGCGGCACCTTTGACTGGTTCGGCCCCGAGAGCCATCCCGATTATGGCGGCAACCCCGAGACGTTGGAGTTCACGGGTGCCGACAGCACTTTCACCTCTGAGCAGTTCTATAACCGTATGATTTTGAGAGCGGCGATGATGCGCCACGGTTTCAAACCGCTGGACAATGAGTGGTGGCATTTCACACTCAAGAACGAGCCTTTCCCCGACACTTATTTCACCTTCCCTGTCAAGACGCTCCATCAGTAAATACCCCAGGGCAAAGACAGGATTCTTGAAGATGAATCCCTTGGACGCCCAATGGTATCGGTGCGATGATAATAATGAAGGGACGCAACAACCTGCGTCCCTTCATTATTTTATTATAATGTATAGCGAAGCCGTAGCCTGTTCGGTATTACAGTTGGGTATAGGGAATCATTATAGTACAAGATTTGCCAGACGAGGCACCAACATATTTGTATCCAATGCCTAGGTGGAGTTTCTTGCACATATCCATAACTTCTCTGTAGTCAGGGTCACTCTCTGCTTCTGATAAGAGTTCTTCTTTCATTACGTCGCGAAACGTGCTCTTCATTTGATTCAAAAGATCTATGTCAATCTCGTCTTCGTCACATTCGGCGATATAGATTAATCCTTCTTTTGTCAACACGCAATCAGTGAGCGTGATGCCATCACCAACATATTCGGGCAATCCGGATTTGACGGATTCGACGGCGATTCGGAGCACTGCCATATCGCTGTCATCATCCTGGCTTGAGGAATTATAGTCAGAATAGTCGTAATCAGAAGTCTCTTCGGTGGTTGCTGGGTCATCTGAGAAATAGGAGTCAACATCACTATAGAAGTCGTCGTTATAGTCCTTGTGGCTTTGACTATGGTAGAATATGTTGGCTGCAACAAGAATGATGGTAGCAATCAGTCCGAGGACTGCCGAGATGATTGACCAGGTCTTGGCGTCCTTCGAGGCTTTTTCTGCACCCTCATAGTCACCGGCACGGTACAACGAACCGACCTTGTTGGCACGCACTATAGCATAAATACCAGTAGGCAAGCAACAGAAAATAGTAGAGAGAATTGCCAATGCCAGGTAATTATTAGGCATGGGCGGTTGTTGTGAACCTGGTCCGCCAGCATAGGCGGGGCCGCCATAGGGGGTGTTGTAGGGATTGCTGTTTTGGTTGCCGTAAGGATTAATGGCGGTTTCGTCCTGACTGGGGTAGCCGGCGCCGTAGGAGGGTTGTGCGGGCGGTTCAGGTTGTACAGGCGGTTCAGGTTGTACGGGCGGCTGTGGCTGTGCCAAATATGGGGCGAGTTCCGGGACTTGGTTAGCCGGCATCCAGTTGCTCATGCCGTTAGTCCAAACCAATGTCGAGTCTTTTACTCCAAGCGAGGACAGTTCTGCTGCCTGGACAGGGCCGCACTGTTGTCCCTGCTCATTAAGGTAGTAATAAAGATTCATAGTGGAAAAGATTAAAAGTCAATAATTGTAATTATCCGCAAAGATAATTAAAATCGGATAAAATGTCAACAAATCGAAATGAAAAAAAGAATTGGCCGTGAACAGCACAGCCAACCCTAATAGTTCGTTACGGTTCAGAATAATATTTACTTGCCAATACCTTTCCTGCCAAATGTGGTGACAGGCTCGGAGCAAGCACCGTATTTGCTATGAGTTTGCCAATATAATAGCGTAGATGACTATTACAATCAAACCCGCAACTGCCGAAATAATAGACCAGGTCTTGGCGTCTTTGGAGGCCTCTACGGCTCCGTCATAATCGCCGGCATTATACAATGAACCGACCTTGGCGGCACGCACAATAGCATAGATGCCGATGGGCCAGCAGCATAAAATTGTAGCAAGAATAGCCCATACCAGGTTGTTTTCGGGCATGGGAGGCATTTGTCCTTGGCCAGTGGCAAAGGCGGGAGTTCCGTATTGTCCACCATATTGCTGTCCACCGTATTGCTGTCCGCCGTATTGCTGTCCACCGTATTGTCCTCCTTGACCTCCGTAAGGGTCGCTGGGCGCACCTCCATAGGGATTGCTGGCCGGGGCTTCCGGGTAATTGGGCCCATAGGTGGGAGGTACAGGGGGTTGGGGCTGCGCCAGATATGGGGCGAGTTCCGGTACTTGGTTGGCAGGCTGCCAGTTATCCATTCCATGAGTCCATACCAGTGTTGTGTCTGTTACCCCCAGCGAGGCCAGTTCATGTGCCTGGACAGGGCCGCACTTTTGCCGTTGCGCATCAAGATAGTAATAAAGATTCATAATGTAAAAGATTAAAAGTTAATATAGTATCTAACCGCAAAGATAATTAAAATTGGAATATAATGGTAACAAATCAACAATAAAAATGAAGATGATGAAGATTTTGTTGATTTCTCATAGCCCTCTGGCCTCAATCTGTTGTTGGCTATTGGGTGCCATAGCGAATAAAGGGGCTAATAGTTTAGGAATTTTGGAAAAGAATGTGTATATTTGCCGTCTGAAATCCGAGACTGGTTTTCAGTTCTCCGTAATTAGCAATCAAGACGTATAATGATGTATAGATCAGGCTCTTCGGGACTCGCGATGCTATTGACGATAGTTTCGCTGCTGGTGTTCGCATTTTTCGCGTTCATGGGTTTGGAGTATCTGCTTGGCGGGGACCATGTGATATCGCTGCTGATAACCTTGTCGGGTATGACTCTGGTGGGGTATTGCCTGAAACTGGCCTGTTGGGGCAAGGAGACGAGGATGAAGAACAAGGGCCGCGTGATCGAGGTCCTCTCGCTGCTGGCTATTGCCGTGCTGTTGTTTTTTGCCAGGACTCCGTTCTCGCAGTTCGTGTATGTGGTAAACCATGAGCAGGAAATCGACTCGCTGGTCATGGAGGCTCGTGACGCAGCCTGCCGCATCGACACGGCCTACGTCGAGTATGCCGAGAAGCGGCTCTCGAATTACGAGCGCTACCTGAAAAAGACTAAGCGGCTCTCCACGTCCCAAACCAAACAGAGTGTCGCCAGTCTGAAACGGCGCTTGCTGCCCGATAGCGTGGCTACAGTGCGCGAGGAGCGCAAACAATGGCTGGACGGCGTGCAGCGGGTGAACGTGTGGAACATCGCCACGGCCAAGAACCTGCACTACATCATCACGGCCAGTGAGGACTGGGTGAAACAGTATGCGGCATTATCACGCGTCATCTATGAGGGGGAAAAGGATTGTGAGCCCTTCACCATGGAGGTGAGTGACATCAAAGGCCGCTATGCAGCACTGTCCACGGCTCAGAAGCCCTTCCTGTGGAGTGATATTGCCATGGCCGTCTGTTGCCTGTTGATTTTCACTTATTATATACAAAGTCTGCGTGCCCGTAGCCGTTATCAGGGTTTTAGGCATTAGTTTTGCTATTGGAACTATAGGAAAAAGCGATGAAAGCCGAAATACAGAAAATACTCTTCAGCCGCAATCAATGTTCGGTAGCCGATGTCAAGGAGATGTTGACCCAAGGGGCTATCGAGGCGGGCGAACTGGCTGCTGTGCTGGGTAAGGACGTTGCCGATGGCGTGACTGCCGAGGCGCGTGCTCCCCAGCCTGAAGTGCTCAGTCGCGGCGGCATCTATGCGGGGCCGGACCAAAGTAACCTTGTGGTCCTGTGGGGACGTCCCTCGTCGGGCAAAACCTCGATTATCGGTTCCTTGTTGTCGCTCGAGGGCATGACAGCCATCACGCCGCAAGGTGCCGACAGCGATTCACAGGCCATCCGTTCAAGAATCGAATCGCTGACGCGTGTATTTGGTAATTGCGACACTTATCAGCGCTTACCCGAGATGCCCTCGTCGCCCGTAGAGGTCTATCATGCCCGTTACAGGAATGGTTGGCGCAGTTACGACATCTCGCTGGCCGAAGCCAGTCTCGATGGATGGTGGGACATGGACCGGATGTTGAAGTCATGTTATCGCCAGATTCATCTGTTCGTGATTGATTGCCGCCAGGACATCGACGAGCAGGTGCGTGACCACCAGCGGGTGACCGATTTGCTGATGCGGGGCGGCTACCTGCAGCAGGCCGACGGCGTGTATGTGCTGGTGACCAAGGCTGACTTGATGAATGCCCCTGAGGCCTATCTCGATAATGCCGCCCAGACGTTGGTGACCACATCGCTGGCATCGGACTTCTGGCACCTCATCCGTAACAAGTGCAAGGAGACCTATATCTATAATGAGCAGCCCATCGTGTGCAGCGTGGGTGATTTCGTCCTGAAGGACTATGCCAAGGTTCGTCAGGATTATGCCCGCCGGCTGTGTGACGATTTCATCCTGCACAAGTGCGAGCATAGGCATTGGGGCCTGGTCAAACTGCTCAAGATGGGCAGTAAGGGCATGGCCGTCGGCCTGTCGCTGCTGACCGTGGCAGTCCTGGCCTTTGGTGCCTTCTGGATGCTCAAAGCGCTGGACAAACCGCCCACGAATGCCTTGCGCCCCTTTAACTATGCCGCCTATTTCATGCAAGAAGTGGAGCAGGACCTGCAGAATGCTTCAGATTTTGATGCCGCCTGCAATGCTTATTCCCGCTTGCGCCAGGATTTGGACACCGAGCACGGCCTGCGCTTGAAGGGTGGGGGAGCCGTTCTGCCCGACTCGACCTACAAGCGTTGTGATGCTAGCCTGTGCAACACCTTTGGTCGCGTCGTGGACTCCAAGATGAAGAAGTTCTTTGACTCCAGTGACTGGACATCCGATTCGGCCTTTATGAGCAAGGCCAACCGGCAATTGGCCGAACTGAATAGGCACAGCCGCAACATGGACGCTACGCTTGCCGACAACTGCAGGAATTACCAGGACTATATATCGTGCTATCGTGAATCGATAAAGCCGTTGGCCAGCCGCATCAACAACTGTGCCTCGCTTGACGGGGTGCGTTCCATTGTCGACGATGCCAAGCGGTGGAGTGGCAAATATCCCTTCGACCACGATGCCAATCTGTCTGACATGCTGAGCGGTGCCGGTTATCAGGCTTGCAGCAGTTACACCGATTATCTGCGCGTTCAGTGTGACAACCTGAAAGAAGAATATGAGAATTACGATTCCTTCTCACGTTTCAGTGATGCGATTGGTCTTTCTGATACGGAAGACCAAATCAAGGAACGTCGTGATGCTCTTAAAGATGAAATTGATGCCTTTTTTGAATATCTCCTGCAGGAGAGCATCGACCGCAGTGAATCTTTCACCGAACGTTTGAGAGATATGAAGGATACTTTGAGGTCGATAGACCTATAAACCTAAAAAGAGTAAACTCGAAACTGAAGATATGGACAGCAAAACGCACATCACCAACCTGGTTGCTATTGCAGCGGCAATAGTGCTGTTGCTGTTGTGCCTGTTGATGACGGGCAGGATAACCCAGAAAGTTGCCCTGACGGTTGACCAGATTGAGTTGACCAACCGTGACACGCTCACCATCGGGCAAAACAGTGACATCTATTACCACAACGTCCCCATGGACTATCTTACCGTCTGGAAAGAGGGCAACCACTACAAGTGGAAAGTCAATGACCAGTATCAGGACTCGTTGCAGTACTTCAAAATCAACAACGAGAATCCCAACAAGCACATCATCCACGACGATGAGTCGCAGCGCATTGTCCTGACCCTGCCCACCAGCATGGGTGACACCCTGAGAATGACGCTCACCGGCAAGGAAATCTGGAAGGCTTGGAAAAAGCGCTTTGCCAACCAGAAGGAGGTCATGGCGCGCCACTTCGCGGCCAATTGTGCCATGGCAACCGACAGCATAGCGGCCAGTGACAGCCTGAAGATGTTGTACATGAACCAGATGCAGCGTCATGACGTGCGCTCGTTCTTCCAGAAGGGCGACGATGCTCTCGTGCTGGTCATCCTCGACAGATTCACCAAAATCCAAGAGAAAGACAGCGAGGGCAAGGAGGCCCTTCAGGGCTATGTCCGTGAAGGTCAGACTGCCGACGAAGGCGAGAAGGCTGGCCACTGCAAGGTTCAGTTCTTCTCGGTGGGTACCCACTGTTATCTCGACAAATCGCCCGAGGCCGGCACCTTCCAGGTCGATGGTGTGAACTATGTGATGAAGGCTTCAGTCAAACTGACCGAGTGGGGCGCTGGCCATGTGATGATTACCCCAGGCCGGAACGACAAATCGATACTGATATCGTTCCCCAAGCCCATCACCTATGTGGGAACCGTCGACTCGCTGCGCTCGAAGTCCAAGCGGTCGAGCGGAGTCATCACGCTCAAGCAGAACAACCACTCGTTCCCCAACAAGAGCGACCTGTATCTGCCGGCATTCTCCAATGCCATCAACTTCGACTTGTGCAACATCGAGTTCCGCGGTGAATCGGTGCTCGTGCGTGACAACAACTACGACTCCATATTGGTCGAGAATGCCACGACGGCGTTTTTGCCGTTCTCGGTCACGCCGGCCCTCAATCCTGTCACCCTGCACTCAGGCAATGACCTGCTGCATGCACGGGTGGGATACATCAGCCATGGCTTTTTCCTGTCATACCTGTGGTTGCCGCTGTTGGTGTTCGTGCTGCTGATGCTGATCATCTGGCTGCCGATAAGCCCGTTAAAGGTTTCGCGTCCCATCCTTCAGGTCGCTTACAATCCTGATCAGTTGCGCAACTACCGCGGCTACCTGTCGCTGTTGCTTGGCATCTGCCTGCTCTATTGCGTGTGCAAGTCGATGATTGCCGTGAAACTGAGTTACACATACCCCTATTTTGAGAAATTGACGGGTATCACGCCCGTGGCTACAGCGGCGATGATGTTGCTGATGTTCACGCTGGCGATGCTGCTCAACACGCCCTTCCTGCACATGAATGCCGAGTACAAGGACCGCAGGGGACGCCGCCATCACCGCAAAAGCCGCTTGCTGATGGCTTGGGGCGGCTGTGCCCTGATTTTCGCCATTCTGGCCTATGCGTTCTTTGGCGTGATGGACCGTGGCGTGAGCGCAGGAATGCTCAGTTCCTATTTCAGGTCCGAGACTTTCATCTGGCAGATTTGGCGTTGGCCCAGCACCCTGTCGGTCGGTGTGAACGACACCCACCGCTCGGTGGTTTATACCCTGCTGTTCATCGAGGCCGTTACGCTGGCATTGTGGCTGATTGTCATTCTTGGCTATGATTTGCTGGTGAAATGGGTTCAGGCCGCCAAGACCTGGTTGCAGGGTCTGTCATCGCGCCTCATCGAGTTGGTCGGTGTCGTTGCCGGCAAGGTGCGTTCCCATCACCTGTACCAACGTCTGCAGCAGGTTGCCGACAAGGCGCCATCGCGTCATCATGCAGCCGCTAAGCGTTTGCTGACCATGCTGGTTGCCGCAGCGGTGTTGATTCTCTATGGTTTGCTGGCTTGGATTAGCCCGTTGCCTGGAATCCCCGGCATCGTGGTGCTCATGCTGCTGGCTTTTGCCGTCCTGTATGTGTGCTGCGGTTTTGTCCGCGATGCCTGTGTGGGTATGCTCAAGACTCTTTTCCCCGGCCACTTCGCGTTGTTGCTGCTGATTATCATCGCCGGTGAATCAATGGGCAACTTCGGTACCGCGTTCATCACGCTGGCCGTGGTTGTCGGCTTGAGCAGGGCCTTGTCGTCGACGGCTGCCGAACTCTCCTCGACGCAATCCCGTCCGCGCTACACCATCTTGATTCAGATGCTGCTGATTGTGCTCGTCTACACCGCGTGCGCGATGTTCGGCGACAACGGATACATGACCAACTTCCTGGGCTTCGTGATGTGTATGACGGCATTCTTCTTTATGGTGAAGAGGCCTCAAGCCTACGTCAGCCGCGAGATTTCCACCCAGACGCGCCAGGAGCGCCGCTGGGTCAACATCACGCTGGCCGCTGTGTGCATCATGGTATGGCTCATGCCCACCATCTGCAGCAAGTTATTCAATCCCGAGAATGTGGACTACAGCCGTCTGTCGCGTCGTGTGATGCTGTACTCCAACTTCGATGACCTGCAGCGCAGTGGTTACCGCTACAGCGAGAGCGATGCCGAGTTCATGGTCATCATGAGCCATTATATGCAGGGCGACAGCCTGGGCAGCAAAGACCATGACCCGCTCTCTAACGAGGCCCACTTCATGCACCCCTCAGTAAGTTCGGGACAGTCGCCTGTCGCGCTCAACGACCTGAGCGTGCCCATTGCCTTCTTCGGCTCCTACAACCGTTTCTTCACCCATCTGGTCTATTTCTCGCTGTTGGCCCTGCTGATGTGGATTGTCATGCGCCACACGGTCTTCCACATCGACCGTTACATGCCGCTGCTCACCAACACGATGCAGTGGCGTCTGCTGGCCATGTTCATGTGGGTGGGCACGAGCCTTTACATCTATTTCTCCTACATCGACTGGCTCCCCTTCACCGGACGCTTGAATCCCGGCTTCGGCGTCGATGCCGTGGGTGAGGCCCTCGAGACGGCGTTCCTGCTGGCTTTCATGGCCACGGTCACCGGTCGTAAACGTCTAACCGATAATCACTAATCACACTATATCAATGAGTTTTTTCAAAAAGACAACACCCATCCGACTGGCTGTCGTGGGCAACGCTTCCAGCGGCAAGAGTTTCCTGCTCAAGGACATCATCGATGCATTGCGCAGCATGGGCTGCAGTTTCTTTGCCTCGGACACGCTCGAGAAGCGGGACGGTTTCCAGTACAAGCCCTTCAGCAACTATGCGCCCAACCAGAAGGGTGGCGGTGGCGGTACCCCGCTCTATGCCTGCCGCCACGAGGACCACTACGGCCAACGCGTCATCGGACCCGATTTCGAGTTTGACCTGAGTTTCCTGAATATCCCCGGTGAAATTTTCCAAGACGCGATGTTGAACAGTTACAACGAGTTGAAGCGCATGCTCATGACCAAGAAAAAACTGTTCACCGTCTACCCTTATACCAATCCCGCCGGCGACGAGCGCCTGATTGTCAGGCCCAACGAGGACGTGTACCGTGTTGAGGACGACGTTGAGGGCTCCGACACCCTGTCGGCGGCCAAGGACGCCTATTTGCAGCGCTTCAAGTCCTGGCCCGTAATCATGGCCGAACTCAGTTCGGCGCGCTTCGTGGCAGGCAAACCTAAGAACATCCGGGGCGAGGACCTGATGATGGACTTCTTCAAGTATGACACCGACTCGGTGATGCTCAGCATCTACAACCTCATTAAGGGGCGTATCTTCCCCAATTTGGACTTCGACCACGAGGACTTCGACAGTATGCAGTATGACCTGGCCTTTGTCTTCTTCCACTACTGCACCCTGGCGACCGACATCGTCGTCTGTGACAGGGTCTATACCCATCTCGACAAGGATGCCGAACTCCAGAAGGAGAAACTCGGTTTCAACGACCTGGCCGTGAAACTGTCGCAGTTTCTCGACAAGCAGAAACTGGCAGAGCATGTCAACACCTATATGGCCTTCAGGAACGTCGACTTCCTGATTCAGAAGCCTGAGGTCGAGGAGGCCTATGTCCAACTCAATAAGCGCATGAAGAAGATGCACCTGCCCCTGGAGCAGCGGCGCAATGCCATCTACTCGTTGTTCTCCTACCTGATGTTTGACCACATCGGTTATGACATGCGCGACCTGGGCGGCTCGATGAACCATATTCTGGGCCTGGAAGATGATTGCCGACTCCCGTTGCTCGACGACGAGCCGACAGCCGGTGCCGATGGCGCAGGGCATGATCCTGATGCCGCCATCGACGAATCGACCATCGAGCGCCTCAAGCAGCGCTACATCGACATCCAGGGCAGCGAGGGCCACGTCTTCAACGCCCGCACCCTCGAGGAACACATTACCTCCAGGGTAGGCGGTCAGGGGCAGGCTTTCAGGATGCTGCTGACGCAGACCGGTTGGTACTCCGACAATCACGATACCTTTGTCCCGCACGTCTACTTCACTTGCACCCCGATTACCGAGGACTACCTGGTCTATCGCAACGGCCGCAAGGACAAGGCCGACCAGGATGAGTTCGACTTCTACCGCGACGGCTCGCCCACCAAGTTCAGCGACACGGGCTCAAGGGCCTGTTTCGGCAGTTTCCAGTTGTGCATGGACATCTTCTACAAGCACAACATAGGTTCCTTCGGCTTTGGAGGCATGCTACAGCGCATCATCGATGTCGTTTAACTGCTATTCACCCTGTGCCATCCCGAGAAGAGAATGAATCCACTGTCTAAACATCTGAGCATCGCTGTCGTCGGCGCCCCGTCGTGCGGCAAGAGTTACCTGCTCTATGACCTGATACATGCCTTCCATGTGTTGGGGTACAGGCCGCAGCAGTTACCGCTCGACTATCCCTACAGCAGTTTCGGCTCCTTCTTCTACGACACCTTCAATGCCGACACTGGCGGCATGCGCGGCACCGAGGTGTATGCCTGCCGTCCTGCCAATCATTATGGTGCCCATTTCAGTCGGGGATTCGGCAGCAGTCTGTGGGTCAATTTCCTCAACATCCCCGGCGAGGCTTTCAACAACCTGGAGGCCGTCAACAACTATTTTGAGTTACGCCGGCGCATCGACCGTGTCAAGCAGGGAATGTTCTGGTTGGCGACCTATTACACCCCCTCGGGCCAGATGCTCAGGCTCGTGTTGCCAACACGCGAGTTCAACTTCGCCAACTATCCCGTCATACCCCTCACGGGCCGTGCCCGCCATACGGAGTATATGCGCTGGGAGAATATCCATGCTGTCATCAAGCAGGACGGCTATGTGGAGCAAGGCGTGCGCCGCAGTGTTACGGGCAAGTGGCTCATGAAGAACCTTCACGAAGTGATGACCGACTCGGTGCTGCTGTGCCTGCAGGCGGGGTGGGGCATGTTCACGGGGTTGCCCGAGGACTTGACCTATTACGAGGAGCGTGTGTTCAAGCACTTCTACACGCTATCCTACTGCCAGAATGCCACCGACCTCATCGTCTGCGACAACCTGCTGGCCAGTGAGAGTTCCGCAGCCCTGTCGACGGCTGTGGGACATTATCTGGAGCAACTCCACGATCACGCTCCCCATGTGTATCTGGCATTCCGCAATGCCGACAGCCTGCTCCGCAATGGGACTGATGACTATAAGCGTGCTTTTGCATCTGTCACGGGGCAGGATGACATCGCCAGGCGCAACCAGGTCTATGCAACCTTTATCAGCCGTCTGTTGGAGGCTTTGGAATCAGAAAGCGAGAGTCTGGACAAGGACATCGCCGAGCATATCCACCTCGGCGTGGGCCGCAGCCTGGGATTCGCTTTCAGGGAGTTGCTGTCAATGAGTCTACGGCACTCGGGCAAGCAGACGCCTGATGCCGACGACAAGTCCTTGCCGCCACACGTATACTTTACCGCGACGCCGATAGACGCATCGCTGGATATCTACATTAACGATCCTACCGACGTGACACGCTTCATGTTCGACGACGGCCAGAAGGTCAAGTCCTTTGCGCGTGAGGTCAATGCCGACATGGCACGGCACGGCTGCTGGGGTTCCCTGCAACTGCTGCAGGACTTGCTGGCGCAAAACAACTGCCTGCCGCGCAGCGTGTCAAAAATTATAGATTCCTCACCTGTCGGGGCACAGAACACTGTGTCGCCCGGCGGGGATAACGACAATACATAATCTGTCACTGCAATGAAAACGACAATCAACATAGCCAAACGCGCCTCTGGCGCGCAGAAAGACCAGATTGGCGACGGCACCCTGTTCTATACGGGCGAGGTGAGTGACTTCAATAAGTCGCTGAGCGGGTTGTTTATCGACAATCCTCCCGTGTTGTCGCCTGATTATGCCAGCCTGGTGTGGCGGTATAACCACGGCCAGGACCGTTACATCCTGATTCACGTTCAGGGCTCCCAAGTCGTCAGCGAGGCAATGGGACGTTACTATCCCTTCCGTGCCGGTTATGAGGTCACACGCACCGACATGAACAAAATCGGTTTCGACCTCACATCGCTGTTTGCTGCCTTGCCCCGCATCTCGACGATGACCTATGGCCGCGTGGACCTGGAAACCGTGGTGAGCAAGAAACTCTCGGTGCCCACCTCCAATGCCGTCACGCTGGCCCACAACATCAAGGCGGCCATCGTTTCCGGACGGCGCCTGCTGGTCGAGGTTTCTCCGAAGGCCGACCGCTCCTGGCGCGAAGACGGCATCTTCGATTGCCTGGAGATGAATACCGTGCTCTCGGCTATCGACAGCATGGACATCAAGTTGAGGCGCTATGCGACCTTCGCCTTCTGTGTCGACGAGAACTTTGAACCCGTACTTGACGGCGTGACGGTTGTCTTCTGTCGTGCGGGAAGCGGTGTGCAGCGCCGTCAGGACGACCTGTACATGAGTTGGCTCGAGGTCACCTCGCGCAGGATGCCCCTCACACCCCAGCAGGAAGCCCTCGACAAGGTATTCCCATATCCCGGCGAGAATAAGCCGTTGATGACAGCCGAAGAACTGCTGCGGGCCTATGGCGTGTTCAACAAAGACATTGCGGCGCTCCAGGGCGGCGATTGGGATATGTGGCTGAAGTTGGGCCATCAACTGACCGAGGCCATGCCCAAGGGCTGGAAGCAGTTCAGCAGTTACTTCCGCACGATGCCCGGAGGGGTGAAGAAACAGTTTACCCTGCTGGCGCATACACCCTCGCTCACCTGGGACATCGATGGCTTGACGCGCGAATCCTTCGATGCCGTGAACGGTGCCCAAGCCTATAGTGAGCAGGAACTGTTGACCTTACAGCGCAAGGCCTTGCCGGCCTATCTCGAGAATGACGAGTACAAGTTCCTGTTTGCCGACGGTGTGCCCGACGGTATGCTCGACGGCCTGAATGCCAAATATCTGGAGCATCTCGACCTTGGCAGTTTGGCGTCGGTAGAGCGGTGGTATGGCATTTACAAGAAGCATAAACGCCTGAAAGAACCCGGTGTAACCGAAGCCTTCACCCGCTTGCTCAAGTCCCATGCGGCCCAACTGACCGACCTCAAGCAGATTGTCCCCTTCATGGTGCGCTACCCCTTTGTCCCCGCTGAGGCCTACCGTAAGCCTGCGGGCATCACTGCGGTGCCGTCGACCCGTGACCTGACCGATGACCAGGCAGCGCTCGTCAAGAAATGGATTGTCGACGAGGCCAAGAGCCACTCGTTCAACAGCCTGAAAGAGGTAAATGACCTGTTGACCAAGGTCAAGTCGGGTGATGTGGCCCAAACCATTGAGACCGAGGGTCTCAAGCACATGGATAGCCAGACGCTGATGACTTTATTGCTCAAGAGTGACGTCAAAGCCAGCCAGATTGAGACCCTGCTCGACAAGTGTAAAGGTCTTACCAAGGCGTGGAGCGGTTTCAAGGACATGGTCCTGTCCACCGTCAACCAATTCCTGTTCGGGAAGAACGGTAAGTGGAACCCTGCCTATCTGTTCGATGTGAAAAACTGGGACAAACTCGCTGTCCTGGAGCAGTCGATGCCAAAGGTGTACGGCCTTGTCGAGGAGGCCCTTGTGAACACGCTCGATGGTGTATCGGACCAGAATATTGACCGATTGGCAGGCACGGTCGCCAACTATTACGGGCCGCTCGATGACGGCTCTGGCGGACGTGAAACCAACCAACTGGTTGAAGTGTTCATTGATTATTTATACAAGCATAATAAAGAAGAACAAGCAAAAGAACTGGAAGATATGTTGAAGTTATCAAGTCGCCGCAAAAGCGGCACCCGTATGCTCGTGCTGGGAGCCCTGTTGGGCCTCGTGCTCGGGGGCGTGCTGGGATTCATGGGTTACAAGATGATGAACAAGGGCGCCGAGCCCGACGAGGCTCTGGCCAAGCAGGACCGCTCGGTGGTCACCTTCATGCCGCGTGAAAAGCAGAACATGATGCTGTTGCTGGCCTCGCTGCCCGACAGCGTCAGTGAGGTTCGCCTCGACTCGCTCACCTTGTCGATGGACAGCGTGCGCAAGGACCTGCATTACCTGCAGGAGTGGAACAAACTGTCGCTGCAGTCGCTCGAGAAGATGGACTCGGCCCGCATCAGCGTCAGGCCGCTGTCTGATGTCGAAGAGTTGCCTGCCGACATGCGCACCGTCATCAGCAAGGACTTCTCGCTGCTGGAGATGATGGCCGGCCGGGCCTTCAAGGTGGATAGCGTCTTTGTGTTGGGCAAGAAAGTGGCCATTGCCGTGCCCAGCGACTCGCTGATGGGCGCTCAGCCCGCGATGTCGGCCGACTACTACTTCAAAGTCATCAACTACATCGACTCACACCTGCCCAGCGAGAAAATCATCAATCTGCCGTATTAGTAGCCCGCGGGGCACAGCAAACAAGAGATTATGGAACCGCTATTATCTAACCGGGACACCCAACAGTGGAAACGCGGCAAGTGGCCGTGGCGTTGGCGGCTGGTGGTCGGCATTGCGCCGGCCTTGCTGCTGCTGGCCATCGGCCTGTCGTTTTTCAAGCAGTGCACGGCATTGGGCAGAGCGGCCGACACCGACATCTATGACCCGCAGGAGAACGGGGCCGGCTTTGTCACCAAGGCCGACTCGGTACTCAGCCTGCTGCTGTCGTCGGAGTTCATCGACTCGGCCCATGTGGCCATCACGCTCGACGAGTTGAACCGGCGCTACAAGGCCCTTGAGTTTGCCCTGCCGTATGGTGAATCCGGCAACGACTATATCGAGTCAAGCAACCTCAGGCTGGTCGGTATCCACCCCGAGTACATCAAGGACGATAACCTCAAGCGCTTCTATTACAACAGCCGGTTGCCGCAACTGCTGGAGCGCCAGGCCGAGCACCTGGGCGAGAGTTACTTCAATATCCGCTGCAAGACCTCTGGCCGCTCCGTGAAATTGGGTGACTCCATCTCGGTGCTGCCCATTGAGGTTGAGTCGATTTCACTCATCCCGTCGATGTTCAAGGTCAGGATGACCAAGACGCCGTGGACCGGTGTCATCGAGGGTGCCAAGAGTTGTATCTTTGACGAGCCGGGGACCATCTACTTGAGTTACGGCAACAGTGTACTGCCCATCCACAACGACCGTGTCATCGACCAGAAGGACCAAATCAACTTCAATGCCATCATGAACGAGGGCATCCTGTTGTGGACGCGTCCGGTGGCTTCGGGCGAGCGGGAGAAAGCACCCGAATCCATCGACTATTACAAGTATTACAAGTCGGCGTTTGATAGTGGCGACAAGCCTCATGGCGTGTGCATCAAGTTGCAGGACACCAGGCAGTCGCCCGAGAGGGCTTATGTCTCCATCTCCTATTCCAACGGCAAGTTGAGGCTCTCGCACGATTGCGGCCTGCTGGTTGTGGGCAGCAAGAAGACGCAGAAATTCCTGGAACACCGCCAGGGAGGCCACCGTACCGATGTGGATTTTGAGGATGGAATGAAAATCCTGATGTACACTGTCAAGGACAATGACTTGAGCATGAAATTGGGCGAGATTACCCTGTTCAAGGACAACCCCATGACGATGCTGTCCTATCTCACCCAGTCCAGCATCGGTGTGGACCGCTTCTTCATCTCGGACTACCAGACCGACCTGTTCACGCAGCAACTGCTGCAGGGCCTGTCACAGCACTTGTCCAACCGCGAGAACGTGGACACCGTGCGGCTCACCATCGACCCGTTGCTCTCGCGCGAGTTGGAGAACGAAATCAAGGCCTATGTGGCCCGTTTGCCCGGGCTCATCAACCCCGACAAACACGGACGGGCAAAGCCCAGGTCACAGGTCAGGGATCAGTTCGACATGTCGGTCACCGTTATGGACATGGCCACGGGCGAGGTGCTCGCCACACCGTTCTACACCACGCTGTTCGACAACAACGACTTCCCCGAGATGCTGAAACTCACGACACGCAACCCGTCGCTGAACCGCCGTTCGGTGGGTTCGACCTTCAAGCCGATGGAGGCCTTGCCGGCCGTGCTGAGCATCCCGTCACTGATTGATCTGAATACCCAGTCGGGCAAGTATGGTGTGCCCGACTTTGACAGCAAGCGGGTAACGTTCTTCGGTCGCCTCACCCACACGTGGGCCAAGAACTCGGCGAGCCATTGGGCCGGCTGCGACTTTGCCAACTTCATCAGCCGTTCCGACGACGTCTATCCCGTGGGACTCGTGGCGTTGGCACTGAGCGACGAGACGGCCTCGGGCAGCACGACGCTGTTGCCCATCAACGGCAGCAAGTCCTACTTCACGATGGGCGGTGACGGATTCCTGAGATTCAAGAATGCGGCAAAGCACGAGTCACAGTTGCAGCCCAACCTGCAGCCCTTCATCTCCAACTTCACCAATATCTATGGCGTGAACTACATCGAGAGCGGTGATGACATGAAGTTTAACCGCACGGCCGATATCAACCTGTTCAGGCCGCTGGTAGCCGATATGGAGCGATGGGACGAAAAGGTGTATGGCTTGCTCGAGGTGTCGCCCGAGCCCACGCAGTTGAGGTTCGACCGCTTTAACGACGGCGAGGACTTCCGCGCGCTCCTCGTGCCCTGGACGCTCGGTCAGGGCGACAATATGTGGAACTGCGTTAAACTCGCCGAGGCCTGGGCGCGCATGATCAGCAAGCGTGCCGTGAGGGCTTCGTTCATCCGCTACCCCGAGGGTACCAAGTTCCCGTCGCTTGTCAACGACTCGCTGCGCTCATTCCGTGACGGCCAGAACTTTAACACGGCGTGGAATTCGTTCCTGACCGAGTTCCAGAAGGCCCAGGGTATGGGCTCGTTGCTCTCACCCATGAAGACGGCTGTCGAAGGGTTGGGCGAGAACCTCGTCGTGTTCTCCAAGACCGGCACCCCCGACACTTATAATCCTCCCATCGGCATTCCGCTGCTGGGCGGTGGCGTCAGGAAGATGGACATCGGTATGTACTGCTTTGTGTTGACCAAGGAGTCGACCTATCAGAACTGTATCCTGCAGCCCGACAAGCCCTCCAAGGGCATCGTGTGTATCGTCAGGATTTCGCGCTCCTACGAGTGTCCCAATTGCCGGCCCGGCAAGCCTTGCAGCCAGTGCGAACACTATTGGGGACTGGAGTCGGCCCATGCGCGCAACTTCTTCTCGTCCAATCCGGCCCTGTTGCGCAAACTCTATGACATGACCAAGAACTATTATTGATTGTGAGCGCCAAGGCACGACGGACGACGACAAAGCGGCGCAAACAGCGCAAACGGGTGTCGCCACTCAAATCATGGTGGCGGCGCCTGAAGCGTCGTGTCAAGGCCCACGTGCCCGCCCTGGTGGTAGCCCTGCTGGTCGTTGCGGCAGGCGTCTTCCTGTACCATAAGTTCGACTTGGGCCGCAAGGGCCGCGTCACGGTGGCGTCGACCAAGTATAACGGCATCGACGTGTCGAAGCATAACGGCAAAATCAACTGGGAACGCGTTGCAGCCGACCCCAAGATTCAGTTTGTCTACATCAAGGCCACCGAGGGCGCTTCGCTCGTCGACAAGACTTACCGACGCAACATCGACGAGGCTCGGAAAAACGGCCTTAAGGTGGGCAGTTACCACTTCTTCACGAGTTACAAGACCCCCGAGGAGCAATACAAGAACTTCAAGCGGCAGGTCAAGAAGGGCGAGCAGGACCTGCTGCCGATGGTCGACGTCGAGGAGGCCGGCAACAAGAATGCCAGGCGCGAGGTGCTGCAGCAGCGGCTGTGGAGGTTTATGGAACTGGTCAAGGACGACTACGGCGAGTATCCCGTGGTGTACAGCCAGTACAAATTCTACAACGACCTGCTGGCGCCCGAATTCAACAACTGCATCATCTTCATTGCCCGTTATGGCAAGGCGGCACCGGCGCTGCGGGGTGGGGGAGAATACAATATCTGGCAGTACACCGAGCGAGGCAAGGTCGACGGCATCAGGGGCTATGTCGACCTCGACCGCTTCGAGAACGGCACGACCCTTGACGACCTCACGCTGTAACAGGTGACAATAGAGGGCTTTATCACTCGAAACGTATGATGATATGAGTAAAATTCTGTTCTTGGATATTGATGGTGTCTTGAATACCGAGCGCCAACACGACTATTGCGTTGAGCGGGGCATCGCGCCTGTTGACGGATTTGGCTATGCCTTTGACCCTGAAGCCGTTGCTAACCTGGCCAGGATAGTGGAGCAGACGGGTGCCGATATCGTCATCTCGTCTTCCTGGAAGTGCTGGGGACTCTCAACAATGCAGCGCATGTGGGCCAATAGGGGGCTGCCGGGTAAAATCATCGACATCACACCCAACAGCGCGAGTGACGAGATGTTGCTGAGTGTTGACCTGGATATGATGTTGCCGGCAGTCAAGGGCAGCGAAATCAAGGAATGGCTGGCCACCAGCGGCAGCCAAGTGACTCGTTACGCCATCCTCGACGACCAGTTGGCGGCGCTTGTCAAACAAGTTCATCTTCAAGTCTGTGAGGATATCGCTGACCAGACGGCTGCCATGCATGCCCAGCGGATGGATTCTGTCGCCAGGTCTGGCGGTCCGCAGGACAAGCGGGAAAGACACCTTGGCCGCATCGACAAAGACAGTGTCTTGGTTCTCCCTGCTGAACACCACCTCCTCCAGAGCAACAGGTCCAATGCGCAGGCGGCATTTGTTCGCCAAGCAGTATGTTCCCGTTTCCGGAATTCTATAAGGTTTGAATTCAGGGAGAATCCTCTGGATGATCATCTTCCCCCTGTCAAACAAGAGTTCATGGGAGTCAGACCTGAACACCATCCCAGTCCTGGCATTCCGGGAAGCCTTGAAGACATCCTCAATCATCGATGGAGAGAATCCATAAGGAGAAAGGATGTGAAACAAGGTGTATTCCTCCGGCTGCAAAGCCTCGATCCA
>ONRP01000012.1 GCA_900320245.1 uncultured Prevotellaceae bacterium | reverse complement strand
AATGGCACATCCTAAAAGAAGACAGTCTAAGACTCGTACCGCTAAGCGCCGCACCCACGACGTGGCTGTGGCCCCGACCATCGCTCAGTGCTCTAACTGCGGCGCATGGCATGTTTATCACACCGTTTGCCCCGAGTGCGGTTACTACCGCGGCAAGAACGTGATGAACAAGGAGGAAGCCTAAATCGACTGACAGCCATGGCCTTGGAGGCCGCGGCTACGGCGATTGAAGCAAACAAGATATCCTGAATGGGCTGAATCACTAACATCATTCATTCTCATTTGGGATATTGAATATAAAAACACCTCACAACAAAAAAACAAAATAACGCTTTCACGCTTATGCTGAACGCAAAGATTACCGGCATCGCTTCATTCATCCCCGACGACGTGCTGGACAACGAGATGCTCTCGCAGATGGTGGACACCAACGACGAGTGGATCACCACCCGTGTGGGTGTTAAGGAGCGCCGCATCCTCAAGAAGGACGTCGGCTCGTCCTATATGGGCATCCAGGCAGTGAACAAACTGCTGGAAGAGACAGGCACCAATCGTGACGATATCGACCTGCTTATCTGCCCGACGTCCAACCCCGATTACCGATTCCCCTCGACGGCTTCGGTCATCGCCCATGGCGTGGGTATCGAGAAGAAATGCTATGCCTACGACATCCAGGCTGCTTGCGCCGGATTCCTCGTGGGACTCTACGAAGCAACCGCCTACATCCGTGCAGGCATCTACAAGAAGGTCATCGTGGTATCGGCCGAGAAGATGTCGAGTATGGTCGACTACAACGACCGCGCCACCTGCCCGCTGTTCGGTGACGCTGCAGCATGCATGCTGCTCGAACCCACCGAGGAGCCCATCGGTGTGATGGACGGCATCTTCCATGTGGATGGCTCAGGACTGGAGCACCTGGTCTACAAGGCCGGCGGCTCGGCTCTGCCCACCAGCCACGACACCGTCGACGCCAACTATCACTGCGTCTACCAGGAGGGCCGTGCCGTCTACCGCCACGCCGTGATCGACATGCTCACCTCGAGCAGGGACATCATGGAGCGCAACAACCTGACCGAGAGCGACATCCAGTGGTTCGTTCCCCATCAGGCCAACCTGCGCATCATCGAGGCTGTGGGCGAGCGCCTGAAGTTCCCCGAAGAGAAGATCATGGTCAACATCCAGCATCGCGGCAACACCAGTGCTGCCAGCATCCCCTTGTGCCTGGACGAGAACAAGCATCTGCTCAAGAAGGGTGACAAGATGGTCCTCACCGCCTTTGGCGCCGGATTCACCTGGGGCGCTCTCTATCTCATCTGGTCGCTGTAATGGCAGCGTGCGGGCCACGCCATGCAGTGACGTTGCCCCGCCCTCATTCACAGCCCGTTGAGAGTGAACAATACAACAAAGAAGCATCACTACTCATCAACAACATGCAACCGAGTAGCGATGCTTCTTGAATAATAATAACAGCACAAGCAACCAAATCCCTACACAACACCATGCATCGAGCAGGATTTGTCAACATCGTGGGCAACCCCAACGTGGGGAAATCGACACTGAGCAACCGCCTGGTGGGCGAGCGCCTGTCCATCATCACCAGCAAGGCACAGACCACGCGCCACCGCATCATGGGCATCGTCAACGGCGAGGACTACCAGATCGTGTTCAGCGACACCCCCGGTGTGCTCAAGCCTAAGTTCCGCCTGCAGCAGAGCATGCTCGAGTACTCGACAGGAGCACTGGTCGATGCCGACGTGCTGCTCTATGTCACCGACGTCATCGAGTCGCCCACCAAGAACCAGGACTTCCTCGACCGCGTAGCCCGCGAGAAGGTGCCCATCCTGTTGGTCATCAACAAGATTGACCTCTTGAAGGGCAACGACGAACTGCTGCACATCATCGACCAGTGGAAGCAACTGCTGCCCAATGCCGAGGTCTTCCCCACCAGCGCACTCGAGAACTTCAACGTGGACAACATCATGAAGCGCATCGTCGAGTTGCTGCCCGAGAGCCCGCCCTACTTCGGCAAGGACGCGTTGACCGACCGCAGCAGCCGCTTCTTTGTCACCGAAATCGTCAGGGAGAAAATCCTCATGACCTACGACAAGGAGGTGCCCTATGCCACACAGGTCATCGTCGAGAAGTTCGACGAGAGCGACACCGCCATCCACATCATGGCCGTTATCTATGTCGAGCGCGATACGCAGAAGGGCATCATCATCGGCCACCAAGGCAAGATGCTCAAGCGCGTCGGCACCCTGGCCCGCAAGGACATCGAGACCTTCTTCGAGAAGAAAGTCTTCCTGGAACTCTACGTCAAGGTAGAGAAAGACTGGCGCAACCAGGAGAACAAACTGCGCGCCTTCGGATACATCGAGTAAAAAACAGAAAACTAACAACTAGAAACCAGGGACTAGAAACTAGAAACTAAGGACTAGAAACTAAAATAAAACTGAATATGGGACGATTAGTAGCAATTGTAGGAAGGCCCAACGTGGGCAAGTCGACGCTGTTCAACCGCTTGACGCAGACACGCGCCGCCATCGTCAACGACACCAGTGGCACCACGCGCGACCGCCAGTACGGCAAGATGGAGTGGAACGGCATGGAGATGTCGGTGGTCGACACCGGCGGATGGGTCGTCAACAGCGAGGACATCTTTGAGGAAGAAATCAACAAGCAGGTGCATCTGGCCATCGACGAGGCCGACGTCATCCTCTTTGTCGTCGACATCAAGAACGGCATCACCGACCTCGACGACCACGTCGCCGACATCCTGCGCCGCACCTCCAAGCCCGTCATCGTCGTGGCCAACAAGGACGACAACAACCAGAGCATGTATGCCGAAGCCGAGTTCTACGCCCTGGGCCTCGGCAAGCCCTTCTCCATCTCGGCTGTCAACGGCAACGGCACCGGTGACCTCCTCGACGAGATCGTCAAGCAGATGCCCGAGAAGGCCGAGGAGACCATCGACGAGGAACTGCCACGCTTCGCCATCGTCGGCCGTCCCAATGCCGGCAAGTCGTCGCTCGTCAACTCCCTGATGGACGAGCAGCGCAACATCGTCACCGACATCGCCGGAACCACGCGCGACAGCATCTACTCACGCTACAACAAGTTCGGCTTTGACTTCTACCTCGTCGACACCGCCGGCATCCGTAAGAAGAACAAGGTCAACGAGGACATCGAGTACTACTCGGTGCTGCGCTCCATCCGCGCCATCGAGAACAGCGACGTGTGCATCCTGCTCATCGACGCCACACGCGGCATCGAGGCACAGGACGTCAACATCTTCTCCATCATCCAGAAGAACCGCAAGGGACTCGTCGTGCTCGTCAACAAGTGGGACGTCGCCGAGAACAAGACGCAGCAGAGCATCAGCCACTTCGAGGCAACCATCCGCGAGCGCTTCGCCCCCTTCACCGACTTCCCCATCATCTTCGGGTCGGCACTCACCAAGCAGCGCATCCACAAGGTGCTGCAGACGGCCATCGAAGTCTACAACAACCGTCGCATCACCATCCCCACCTCGCAACTCAACAACCTGTTGCAAGAGGACATCCAGGCCTTCCCGCCGCCTGCCGTCAAGGGCAAGTACATCAAAATCAAGTACATCACCATGCTCAAGGGAGCCCACGTGCCCACATTCATCTTCTTCTGCAACCTGCCGCAGTGGATCAAGGACCCCTACAAGCGCTACCTCGAGAACAAGATACGCGAGCACTGGAACCTGCACGGCACCATCATCAACCTGTTCTTCCGCGAGAAGTAATAGATATGTTACATATTAGTGACAGAATGCCAGTGATTGCACATCACTGGCATTCAACATTTTAAAAAATTCAGCAAAAAATTATCAAGAATTATTATTCAAATTATTGCGAGATAATTTGGTACATAACAAATATTCTTTTTATCTTTGCAATGCGAAATAAAAACAATTTCGATCTACCATTTAAAGATTGATACAAGCAACAAACAACTAGAACATATATACTTGAATTTTGGTTATGAAGATGGTGTGCTTTTGTGAAAAAGCGCACTTTCGCTTTTTTAGAGACCCATAGCATGGGAAATCCAAAAACATTTTATTAACTTTGCCCTCATCATTCAACTTATTAAACAATGACAACTATGAAAAGAATCAACCTGATCGGCATCGTTGCGGCCATCGTCATGGCGGCAGCATGGGCGCCAACAGCGTCGGCACAGGCCACCCAGAACGTCCAGCAACTCGAGAGGGACATCGAGCAGCACGAGAAGAACATCAAGAACAAAGAGGACTCCATCAAGGACCTCGAGGAGAGAATCGACAACCTCAAGTCGCAACTCAAGGACCTCGAGAACCAGAAGAAGGCCCTCGAGAAAGATGTCAAGAACGAAATCAAGATGCGCAAAGACAAGTTCACCGTGCGCGACGAACTCGTCTATGACCAGGAAATCGTCGACGTCCTCTACAACCCCTACAACAAGAGCGACGTGGAGGAAGCACTCGAGAGTTTCGAGGGCATGGAGACCAAGGACGTGCTCAAGAAGAAAGAACTCGTCGAGAAATACGGTGAGTACACCAAGGACCTCAGGGAGTTCATGGAGAAGATGAAAAAGCAGTTGGCCGAGAACCGCTGGAAATACGTTTCCTCGTCGACCGACCTGTACAAGAAATTCGAGAAAGGCGTCAAGGGCACCAAGTACTGGAAAGTCTACAACAAGAAAGAGAAAAACGAGAGCATCGACTACCTGGACCGCGTCATGGACAAAATCATGATGTTCAAGAACGACGGCCTCAAGAGCGAGACCCAGTTCAACGAAATCCTCAACATGCTCTACGCCAACTGATAGGCGCTGATCAACCCAACATACCAAGGGATACCGCGCCATCAACTTGCTGATGACACGGCATCCCTTGCTATTGAATCATGTAGAATCAACGAGGCAATTCATAAAAAAGCGCTCAACCATTTGAATTCTTTACAATAAAGTATTAACTTTGTTGGCGTGCAATCCCGACATTGCGCGACTATTATTCGACTAATTATTTATAATCTAATCATCATCACATCACTATGAACGGGAAAAAGATATGCAAATCCTTGCGTGAAATCCGTTGCCGCATCGCCCAGGCCAACGACATCGACTTCACGCCCAATGTCTGCACCCATGAGGGTGACTGTGCCGGCACATGTCCGGCTTGTGAGAGCGAGTTGCGATACATCGAGCGACAGTTGCTCAGGCGCACCGCAACGGGCAAGAAAGTGGCTCTAGCCGGGCTGGCCCTGGGGGCGGCCTCATTGATGCCCATGCATGCGCAACAGGTGGCAACCACAACACCCCAAGCCACCACCCAGCGGCACACTCCGCGCTTGTTCGATGCCGCCCCGGGCGACACCACGGCAGTCGTGGTGCGTGGCAAAGTCATCTGCGAGGATGACAAGAATGAAGCCATCGGCGCGTCCGTTATCCTCAAAGGGACCAACCTCGGCACAGCGACCGACATCGACGGAAGGTTCGGCATTCGCGTGCCCAAGGACAGACAACTCGTCATCTCCTATGTGGGATACGAAACCCAAGAATTCGATGTAAAAGCGACAATAGGCAATGAAGGTCTTGTCATCACCCTCAAACCGAAAGACAGTTGTATGGGCGAAGTAATCCTTGTTGGCGGGGTTCAAACCCTTAATATGCCCGCTGTGGATGCCGACATCTACCTGCCTGATTTTTAATATCATTAAGCGCAGCCGTCCAAACAAGACCAAGGCATAATGGCTTATAAATCAACAAAAACCGCCGGCACACCAGTGTCGACGGTTTTCTATTGGTGGTCCCACTTGGGCTTGAACCAAGGACTCCCTGATTATGAGTCAGGTGCTCTAACCAACTGAGCTATAGGACCGGCTTGTGGGGACGTAGCGCCCAAAGCGACTGCAAAGATACAAAACATTTGGGAACCCGCAACCCCATTACACAGGTTTTTTGAAAAATTCTGGAATACGATGAGGCGCCCGTGAGATTTACAAATTGCTGCCCAATGCAGGCCGACGCTGGAAAAACGATGTCCAATGGGCACCATCGCGAGATAATATGCTACAAAACTACGACAAAACGTGGATTTTCACATTTTTTAAACATCATAAGCGTACACATTAAAGAAATATTTAGTTAATTTGCACCTGTCAAGCAAAAAGCCTGATGTATGCACATCAGACAATTTGGAGAAATGCTTTTATGGGGTAAATATAGTTTTCAAGTATTAGTAATTATGAGGGTCTCAGCAGTGATGCTTGGGCCTTTATTTTTTGCGGACTCTGAACCACAGAAAGTATCGCTCGCTATGCTCAATCATCAATAAAATTTAAGCACTGATATAGAAGTTGGCCATTCTAAAGAGCCACGCAACATTTAACCGTGCTTCGCACGGGAAATTAACCAAATTCTAGGAACGATATAGATGCTGGCCCTAAAACTGAATGTCGCTACAATAAGAGGGCGTTGCAAAACTTATGTCTCTTAATGGTAATCGCGCTACGCGCGAGAAATCAAACAAAATTAATTTTACCCGTTGGCAGAATTTCTTGAACAAGTAGAGAATCTGTGAAAACATTCAATGCCGACAAGTTGCTGTCGCAAACGCCCGAAGGGCGGTCATTTGAATAACCGTGGGTAATGCAATCCGCTGAGCGGTAGCGAAGTGAATTGCATCACCCACGGATGGACAATACAATCTCCGTCGCTGGAAGCGACCCCATTAGCGCTGGTCCGAGATGAAGGGGGTCGCCTTCAGCGACGGGTCACGGTTCATGACACCCCCGATGAATCAGCCACTTTCGCTCTGCTCAGTTGCCTGATTCATCGGGGGTTATTCATAGGCCACCCTACGGGTGTCATTTGCCTGGCAAAAAAATAGATTCGTTAATTCCGCCAATTAGATTTCTTGCGAGCAATCAAGAAAAAAACTTAGCGGCTTAGCGTGAGGCCTTTTGCACCATGGCCAACAAGGTGAAGATGCCCTCGCGGCCCATGTTCATCATCAAATCGAGGATGCTCATGCCGGCCTTGAAGCCGTCACGCCCCGGCCACATCTGGTAGTAGGGCACATCGGCAATGGGCAGCGTGTCGGCCTTCTTCATGCCGATGCGTCCCCTCAAGTCAAGCACGCCGTCATCCACATCTTCCCTTCCCGCCTGATCCATGTAGCGAGTCGCCAATGGCAGGTCCATAAAGTCGACGATGACCTCGTGCAACTGGCGGTTGAACTCGTGCAGGTAGCGCTGCGAACCGTGAATGACGCGCGACAGGTCGTCGGCGACATAGTCGAAGTAGGGCGAACGCCCGTAGGCCGAGTAGAGCGCGCCCCAGTGCAGGCGGCGCCAGTCGCCGTGCTCCGAGATGAGCACGTCGCGCAGGGGAGTCATCATGTTGTTGGTAGCGCCGACAAGGGGCACGGTGAGCGTCTGCACGCCGTTGGGGCCGTCGACGATGTAGCGGTGATGGCTGTGACGCAGGGGCAGGTGACGCTCGTCAAGGTCAACAAGCAACACACCAGCCTGGAGGGCTGCCGCATAGCACCGCACACTGGCGGCACACATGCTGCCCATCATCACGGCCGACGATGTGTCAAGCATTACTTCTTGTCGGGGTTGGGCATCTTGAAGATGCGGTTCCAACGGATGCCGCCGCTCATCAGCGGGTGGTCCTTGTCGAACGAGATGAGGATGATCGACGGCGTACCCACGATGTGGTCCTCGGGCACGAAGCCCCAGTAGCGCGAGTCGAGCGAGTTGTCGCGGTTGTCGCCCTGCATCCAGTAGTAGTTCATCTTGAAGGTGTAGGTCGTCGAGGGCTTGCCGTTGATCAGAATCTGGCCGTCTTTCACCTCGAGGGTATTGCCCTCATAGTTCTTGATGCAGCGCTCATACAGCGGCAGGTTCTGCAAGGTGAGATTCAGGGTAGCGCCCTTCTTGGGAATCCACACGGGGCCGTAGTTGGCATGGGTCCAGCCGTAGTCGGTGCCGATGGGATAGGTGATTATCGACTCGTCGGGAGAGGCTTCGATGCGCGACACCATGGTCACCCACGGCTTGGCCTCCAAGGTCTTCTTCATCTCGGCAGTGAGCGGCAACACATATTCCATGTTGCTGATGTAGCCGCGGCTCTGGTCCTCCTTGCTGATGCCGAGTTCCTCGAACAGGCTCTCGGTGAACGAGTTGGAGCCGTTGGAGCGGACATAGTAGCAATACTGCACATTCTCGGGCTGGGGCACGGCCTTGCCGTCGGCATAGACGATGCCGTCCTTGATTTCCAGACGCTCGCCAGGCAGACCCAAGCAGCGCTTCACGAAGTTGTCGCGGCGGTCAACCGGGCGGTAGACAATCTCGCCGAACTTCTCCTTGTTGCTATTGACCACATTGCGGCCAAAGCGATGGCACAGACTGTAGTAATCCTCGCTGCTGCCCAAATTCAGCGCCACGGTATCGCCTGCGGGGAAGTTGAACACCACGATGTCCATACGCTCCACGTCGCGCAGGCCTTTCAGGCGGTGATAGGACAACTGGGGCGTCTCGATATAGGACTTGCAGTTCAGGAAGGGCAAGGTGTTCTGGGCCAGCGGGAAGTGCAGCGGCGTCTGCGGCACGCGGGGACCGTAGGTCACCTTGTTCACCCACAGGAAGTCACCCGTCAGCAGCGATTTCTCGAGCGATGACGAGGGAATCTGGTAGTTCTGCCCCACGAACAGGAACAGGAAATAGACCAGCACCAGGGCATAGACAATGGCATCAACCCAACTCATGAGCGTGCGTTTCCAGCCTTTCTTCATGCCTTTCCAGGCTCCCCAGGGGATGAACTGCGTCAGGTAGATGTCGCCCAACAGCAGCAGACCCAGCAGCAACCAGGGGTTGCCCATCCACAGGGTCCACAGCACGTAGATGAGTGCCACGATGCCGAAGCGCACCCAGCGGGTCGTCTTCACACGTTTCAGGCGCTCGCCCAGCGAGCCGGTTTGCCTTACATATTCCTCCTCTTCCTTTTTGAGGTTATCTGTCAATTCTTGAGCCGAAGCGTTCTTCTTGTCAGTTGCCATAATAGGTTGTATTTGTTTTTTTCGGGGCGAAATTACTAAATAATGCGGAAATAATCAGTAACTTTGCCCGATAAGAAACGTTTTTTAGATAAAATTGGCAACACCTCGACAAAAATCAAATATATTTGCATTTGTTTTCGGTTTGCACTCTAATATTTAGGATTTGTTATGAGAATCAGCAAGATTATAGCCCCTGGCGAGACCATCATCTACAAGCCCAAACTCTCCAAGTGGGCCTACCTGCACCTGAGCCGGCTCGTGCGCAACCTGACGACGACCATCTTTGTGAGCGACAAGCGCTTCTTCCACAGCCACGGCTGGATCAACCGCCATGCCCACGAGATTGTCATCAGCAAGGTCGAGAGCATCCTGGTCGAGCAGAGTTTCTGGGGACGCATCTTCAACTACGGCACCGTCAAGGTTTCGGGTACCGGCGCCGGCACCATCGTGCTGCGGTTCATCAAGCGCCCGCTTGAGTTCCAGCGCCAGGTGCGCGCCGCACAGAATGCCGAATCAGAATCCCACAAGAAGTCCGACGACAAGACCAACAACGAGGCTTGAAACCTCCACGAGCGCATGCTTGAATGAGTTCGCATCATGAGGATGTGTTATAAATCAAAGGCTGGAACTCTAACCGCCCTGCGATAGCACGGTTATGCTACCGAGTCGCAATTATGACAGACATTCCCATTGCTCAAGACGTTGATAACACCTGGTGAAGCCTTATGCCCATCATTGAAATCACATCACTGGACCACCCCGGCGTGGAAATCTATGGCACCTTGACCGAGGCCCAACTGCGCAACCGCCTGGAGCCTGACAAGGGCATCTTCATCGCCGAGAGCCCCAAGGTGATCCACGTGGCCCTGGATGCGGGCTACGAGCCCCTGTCGCTGCTGTGCGAGCGGCGGCACATCACGGGCGACGCCGCCGGCATCATCGACCGCTGCGGTGACATTCCCGTGTACACAGGCGAGCGCGCCCTGCTGGCGGCCCTCACAGGCTACACGCTGACGCGCGGCGTGCTGTGTGCCATGCGGCGCCCCCTGCCCCGCCCCGCCGGCGACGTGTGCCGTGACGCCAGCCGCGTGGTAGTCATCGACGGCGTGACCGACACGACCAACATCGGTGCCATCTTCCGCTCGGCGGCCGCTCTGGGCATCGATGCGGTACTGCTCACCCCCACGGCATGCGACCCGCTGAACCGGCGCGCCGTGCGCGTGTCGATGGGCTCGGTCTTCCTCGTCCCCTGGACCTGGATTGACGAACCCGTCACCCCCACCCTGCATCAACTCGGCTTCACTACCGCCGCCATGGCCCTGAGCGACGACTCCATCTCGCTCGACGACCCCGTGCTCAAGCGCGAGCCGCGCCTGGCCCTGATTATGGGCACCGAGGGCGACGGCCTGTCACACGAGGCCATCACCGCTGCCGACCACGTCGTGCGCATCCCGATGAAGCACGGCGTCGACTCGCTCAATGTCGCCGCAGCGGCTGCCGTCGCCTTCTGGGAACTGCGCAAGACCGATACGATTTAACCAAAATGATACAAAGTGATGAAAAAGCCTGCTGCAAAAAAGAAAAAAAATGCCGTCAAGGAGGAAACGACCAGCACAGCACAGAAAAAAACCACCCCAAAATTCAGGATTTCCCAAAGACTGCGCAACTGGATCAGAGAGTCACAATTCCTGGCCACCACGCTATCGATTATCCTGACCTTTGGAACGACAAGCCTGGTCGAGCATTGCCAGCGGGTGAAGGACCGCAAGTTGTCGGCGATGATGGTGATGGGCAATATCGAGACATTCTCACGCAAGGTGGACGACATGGCCCAGAGCATGGCACGCCGCGATTCCATCGCCACCTGGATGCTGAGTCTACCTCAAGATTCGCTTGACTTTATTCCCGCCAGCGAAATGGTGGACCTCATCAATGAAGTGGTAGCAGGTATCGAATTCTTAACCCACGACAAGACCGCCGAGAGCATCTTCAGCAGCAACATCGAGACATGGAAGAACATGCAGAAGTTCCAGTTCATTGACAATGTAGGTTCTTGTTTCTCGGAAATGAACGCCGATGAGAATTACTGGAAAGAATGGGTCGAAGGATTTGAGGCGGCAGTCAACGATGTGCTGGAACACCCCGACGAGCACCCTGGCGAGCGCACGGTCACCAAGTTGCTACGCAATGTCGTTTTCAGGCAAAAGATCGAGAGTTTCCATGTCAGGCAGTCATGGCTTAAATACATCTCGGCAAAGTATCGCTACCTCAACCAGCGGAGCGCCCGAATGATGGACATTGATTATCAAGAGGTTGAGGACTTTGCCGACGAACGATTAAAGGAAGTTGAAATCAATGGCACCGAACCCATGCAATCTGATTTCCGCACGAAACCGCTCGATGTAAACAGCCTCAACACCCTGCGCCCGACCATCCAACACATCGACAGCATCATCCACAACAAGTAATCACCGGGTGACACGAGAAAACGCTTCGTGGTGAGAGTGGCGGGCTACCCGGTCGCCGACCACATCCCGCCCATCATCGGCAACAAAAGCCGCACAGGGAAAGCACAGTTAAAACAGGAAGACCACTTTGAAGCCCGTTAGGGCTGGTCAGGGTTTAGGCAGGGGTGGAGCGCAGCGGAACCCCTGTAAATGGACATCCCAATCATCAATAAACCCCGTTAGGGGTGACAGATTGTGTGTCAATGACTTACTGCCGCCCCGATGGGGTTTGAACGTGCGTTCTCAACGGCTGCAAGGGTTTCACTCGGCTTCGCCTCGTTACACCCCTGCCTATACCCTATACGCCCCTAGCGGGGCTTTCCTCGGACAAATGATTCTTTCCAGTCAAGTT
Source organism: uncultured Prevotellaceae bacterium (assembly GCA_900320245.1). GTDB lineage: Bacteria > Bacteroidota > Bacteroidia > Bacteroidales > Muribaculaceae > Sodaliphilus. Next base: position 47,654 of record ONRP01000012.1, on the reverse strand, counting down.
CTTTCATCAGTTGTCATAGAGCGAACGCTCGATGACCAGCGGCATGCGTTTGCGCTTGAACTCCGAGCCGCGATGGCGGGCCAGCACACGTTCCACCGTCTCGGCACTGTAGGCATCGTTCAGGCGCTTCATCGCCTGTGGGTCGTCGCCCTGCTCCAGATAGGTTTTCAGGATGTCGTCCACATCCTCGTAGGTGTGTCCGGGAGCAATCTGCGCCATGTCGCCGCCGGCTGCCACGCCGTTGCCGTCGGTGGGCATGATGTCGTAGGCGGCACGCAGGGCCCGATGGCGCGGGTCGTTCTCATCGGTATACACTTCGGTGAAGAGGTACTTGCACAGTTGGTAGACCTCATGTTTCCACAGTCCGCCGATGGGGTTGTAGTCGGCCACGTCGCCGTGAATGGTCCAGAAACCCAGGTTGTGCTCAGTCAGGTTGTCGGTGTCCATCACCAGGCCACCCGTCACCGAGGCGAGATTATACAGGTATATCATGCGCAGGCGGGCCTTGATGTTGCCCTGTGAGATGGGCGTTGACTCATAGCGCTGCTCACAGGTAGCCTTCAGCAGCAGATACTGGGCTTGCAGGTTCTCCACCCAGTACTCGGTGCAGAAGGCTTGCATGGCCTGCATAGCCGAGTCGTTCTCCTCGATGCTGTTGGATGTGCAGGGCAAACTCACACCGATGAACTTGAACTGCTGCTCGGGGTGCAACTCCACCACCGCGCGGCAGATGGCTGCCGTCACCGTGGAGTCCAACCCGCCCGAGAGGCCCAACACCATCGTTTTCAATCGATTATTGATGAGATACTTAGCCGTCTCATTCACCATCGTCTCAAATACTTTCTTATAATCCATCGCTATCATCTTTTATCGGTTTTACTGATTGACAAGAACGGGGTCCATACCTAAAATCTCAGGCTACATCAGGTCGGTCAAGAGCCGCATGAGCCAGCCGCTGATGGCCATATAGATGGTAATACCCACAATATCGTTGGTCACCGTCACGAACGGGCCGGTCGCAATCGCAGGGTCAATCTTCAATCGCTCCAGCACCAGCGGCACCACCGTGCCGAACAGCGAGGCGAACATCACCACCAGGAACAGCGACGCGGTAACGGCTGCGGCGGCGATGTTGGACATCTTAGGGTCATTATCCACCGGGAAGAAGCGGGTGTACAGGAAGATGAGCAGTCCCATCACCAGCGCATTGATGAGCGCGGTGCAGAACTCCTTGAACAAATGCCGGCCCACATGCTTGATGTCCAGGCTGCCGTTGGCAAGACCCTGCACGACGATAGCGCTCGACTGGGTGCCCACGTTACCGCCGGTACCGCCAATCAAGGGAATGAACAACGCCAAGCCGGGCAACAGGCGCAGCAGGGTCGCATCGCCCTCGCCGCCGTCCAGAATCATCGCGTTGATGATACCGCCCACCAGGCCGATCAGTAGCCACGGCAAGCGGGCACGCACCTGACGGAAGACGTTGTCGTCGGTCTCGATGTCGCCCCAGATACCTGATGCCAACTGGTAATTGTCTTCGCCCTGCTCGCGCACACGGTCGATGATATCGTCGACCGAGATGCTTCCCACCAGGCGCCCGATGCTGTCCACGACGGGCATCGCCACAAGGTCATATTTCTCGAAGTCGAGGGCCACGTCCTCGATATGGGTATCGGTGCGCACGCTGAAGGGGTCGGGCTCCATGACGTGCTTGATCTTGCTGGCCGACGGGTTGGTAATGGTGGTCTTCAAGGGGAAAAGGCCTTTCAGCCTGTTGTCGTCGTCGACGACATAGATATTGTAGATCTCGTCAAGGTCCTCGGCCTGCTGGCGCATCGCCTTGATGCAGTCGGGCATCGACATGTTCTCGTTGACGACAATCATCTCGGTCGACATGTAACCACCCGCGGTATCCTCATCATACTTCAGCAGGTCCACGATGTCGCCCGCCTGCTCCACGTCGTCGATGTGGCTGATGACGTCCTCGCGGTCCTCCTCGTCAAGTTCCTGGATCACGTCGACGGCGTCATCGGCATCCATCTGCTCCACCTGCTTGGCGATTTCCTCGTTGGGCATCAGTTCCAGCAGGTCGGCACGCTGATCCTCATCGAGTTCCACGAGCACGTCGGCGGCCGTCTCGTCATCAAGCAGCAACATGATGAACAGGGCCTCCTGGTCATTGAGGTCCCCCACCAGTTCGGCAATATCGGCGGGATGCAGGTCCTGAATCTGGCTCTTGACCTGCTCCTCGTCCTTATTATCTATCAGTTCGTTGAGGTTTGACAGATACTCCTCGGTAAATTCCTTCATTGTTCAGTTTTCAATCTTTAGTCCTTAGTGATATTAACACCTAATCTCTCATCGATGACGCGAGGCGCGTCAGGGCGACGAAATCGTCAACACTCAGTTGCTCGGGACGTTGTCGGAAAACATCGCCCTCCATCAGCGACGGATTGGCACCGAAAATCGGCTTCAACGAACTGCGCAGCATCTTGCGGCGCTGGCCAAACGAGAGTTTGACGATGTTCTTGAACAGGCGCTCGTCAACGCCCAGGTCGGTCACCGCATTGCGCGTCAAGCGGATAACGCCGCTCTTGACCTTGGGCGGAGGGTTGAACACATGCTCGTCGACGGTGAACAGGTACTCGATGTCATACCACGCCTGCAGCAGCACCGACAAGATGCCGTAGGTCTTGCTGCCCGGCGGCTCGGCGATGCGCTGCGCCACCTCGCGCTGCAGCATGCCGCTGCAGCAGGCGACCTGGTCGCGATAATCCAGTACCTTGAAGAAAATCTGTGTCGAGATGTTGTAGGGGTAATTGCCTATGACACAGAACGGCTGGTCTCCATAGAGCCGCTTGAGGTCCATTTTCAGGAAGTCCTCGCCGATGATGCGGCCATGCAGTTGCGGGAAAGCGGCCTCGAGGTAGTCCACACTCTCCTGGTCGAGTTCGACGACCGTCAGGTCCAGCCCCATCTCGAGCAGGTATTGGGTGAGCACGCCCATGCCGGGACCCACCTCGAGCACAGGCAAGTGCTTGAAGTCGTCCAGCGTGTGGGCGATGCGCTCGGCAATCGACAAATCCGTCAGGAAATGCTGCCCCAATGACTTTTTTGCTCTAACTTTCCGCATATTTTGCCATTTATTGTTAACTTTGCACGCTCGAGACGTGCTCTTGTAATGTGCAAAGATAGCATTTTTTTGCCGACCTGCCGCTACGAGCATAAGTTTTTAACGCATCAAGAGAAGAAAAACGTGAAAAAGACCATATCCTATCTCGTGAAATACGGCATCCCCCTCGCCATCGGTGTGGGGCTGATGTACTTCCTGTACAAGAACGTGGACATCGACGCCATGATGGCTACGCTCAAGACCGACGTCAACTACTGGTGGTTCATTCCCGTGGCCGTGGTGAGCATCCTGAGCCACGTCTTCAGGGCCATGCGCTGGCGCCTCCAACTCAAGGCCATCGACGTGAAGCCCTCGTTCAGCGCCGTGCTCAACAGCATCTTCGGCACCTATGCCGTCAACCTGGCCTTCCCCCGCCTGGGCGAGGTGTGGCGTTGCGGCTACATCGCCAATCGACAGAAGGCCTCGGTGACCCAGGTCATGGGCTCGATGGTGGCCGACCGGTTGACCGACACGCTCACCGTGCTGCTGCTCACGCTGGTCTGCTTCCTGCTCGCACAGGGCGACTTTGCCAAGTTCTTTGATGCCTATCCGCAGATGAAGGAGAACTTCCTCAGAGTGGCCAGCGACGGGCGCATCTGGTTCGGCACGGCCATCGTTATCGTTGCCATCGGCTGGCTGCTGGTGATGAAGACCGAGAACAAGATCATCAAGAAAATCCAACTGATGGCCCGCAACCTGTGGGAGGGCTTCGCCGCCATCACCCGCATGGACGGCAAGTGGTGGTTCCTGCTGTTGACTATCCTCATCTGGGGATGCTACTTCCTGCAGTTGTACCTCGCCTGCAAGGCCTTCTCCTTTACCAGCCCGCTGAGCCTGCTCGCCGTGCTGGCGATGTTCGTCTTCAGCAGCATCGGCATGGGTGTTCCCACCAACGGCGGACTGGGAGCCTGGCACCTGGGCATCATCTTCGGCCTGTCGCTCTACGGCGTCGGCGTCTTCAGCATCGACAATCCCGACCCGCGCGCACAGACGTTTGCCATGCTCGTGTGGGGATTCCAGACGCTGCTGCTCATCGTGCTGGGCATCTACGCCTTCGCCAGCATGGCCGTTGACCGCCGCCGCATCGAGAGCGGCAAGACCGTGGTCGACACCACCAACGACGAAATCAAACTCTAAACGATAAACCCGAAACAACTATGGACGACAATTTTGACGATTATTTCACCGACGACCACGTCCCTGAGGAGAACAAAGCCAACCACCAGGAGACCGAACAGGAACGGGAAGAACGCGAAATCAAGGAGGCGACCATCGAGCGGCGCGGCAACTCGGTCAAGTTGCTGCTCACCCTGATCATCATCGCCATGGTGCTGTTCCTGGGATGGTGGGTGTGGCAGTACTACTTCCACCCCTACCGTGTCAGCCAGGAGAAAGGATGGATCATGAAAGTGAGCAACGAGGGCTCCGTTTTCCAGACCTATGAGGGAGAGATGATCACCGAGTCCTACATCGAGGACACCCTCGTGGCCATGACGAGCAACTTCCTCTTCTCCATCCCCGCCGACAGCATCACGCGCGAAGCCATGCGCTATGCCGCCGACGGCAAGCGTGTCGTTGTCACCTACAACGAGTACAAGGGCAAAGTGCTGTGGCGCGGCAACACCAAAATCCTCGTCACCAAAATCGAGCCCGACTCCAACCTGATCAAATCCAACCCCTACAAGCAGGAGTCCGCAGAACCTGCCGCCAAGTGACGACAGCGCATGCAAAAACAACAAACAGGCTGAATCGCCAAACGATTCAGCCTGTTTTATCCTTAGTGTATCAGGGTGAGGGGCTGCAACGCAGACGCCCTCTAAACACTAAACCCGGCGATAGAGAATCAATCCCAGGAGCCTTTGAGTACGCGGTTGATCAGTGCGGTAACATCATCGATGTCAACACTGCCGTCACCCGTCTCGGTGTTGCAGTCGGCTGCATCGGCATTGTAGGTCACGTCCTTGCCCAGCACAACATCAATCAGGCGGGTCACGTCGTCGATGTCCACGTCACCGTCATCGTCCACGTCGCCGCGCAGGTAAGCGGGAGGCGCAACATATTTCTCCCATTTAACGGGTTCGAACACCAAATTGTCGCCTGACTTCCAAATGATACCATAGATGTTGTAACTGCCCGTGGCGGGCTGATTTCCTGTTCCGGTCAACGAAATGTTCGTGCCGTCGGGCAACGGAATTGAGCGTATCGGCATGAAACCCTTGCTCACGTTCTCAACCCAAACATAGGCGTTGAGCATGCTCTCTTCGGGGAAAGCGGTGAGTTTCTGGGGAGCAGCCAGTTCGGCATTGGTCTCACCACTAGCGCTGAGGTCTGAAGCATCGATGAACTTCACCCAACCGTTAACGCTGGTCTTGGTGGCATTCCAGCCCTGGCTCAGCACCTGACCGTTCTCAAAGACGGCGAGGCTGTCGACAATCTGGCCGTAGCCAGTCTCGTCGCGCAGATACACGCTACCCTTCCAGCAGATGGTTACAACGGCGTCGCCGTTAAAGGTAAAGGCCTCGCCATCGGTCAGAGCGTTTGCCTGTGCGAGGGTTTCAATTTTCTTGGTAAAGGTAACGGTCACATACTCGCTAATTTCGTTGCCCTTGGTCGAGTAGGCGGTCAGCGTTGCGGTCTCGGTGAGGTAGATGGGGCCATTGTAATAGTTGTGAACGCCCTGATCTTCCTCGGTGCCATAGAACCAGAAGATGGATGCGTTCTGGGTGGCGCAGCTCAAGGTCACCTCGAGGCTGCCGGTGAACTCACCGCCATCGGGGTTGAACACGGGAGCAACAAGCTCGGTCACGGGCTCAGCATCCTCCATGGTGATCTCCAACTTCTGGATGCGGCGATGGCCACTGGTGCCATCAATCGTGAACAGGACTTCGGTGGAGGGGTCTGAAGAACCAATGGTCCACTGCTTACCGGCTTTGTTGTAGTTGCCGGGGGTGGCAAAGATGTCATTGCTGCCCTCACCCGACAGGAAGGTGAAGTCAATCTTCAAGAGATTCTGAGGGGCCTTAATTTTCATCGTGTTACCGCCATACAGACGCAGTGCGCCGCCAGAGGTGTTGGTGTAATAGGTCGGCTTGGTGCCGCCAGTTCCCTTGTCAAAGGTCAACGACACATCATCGATTGTGAGTTCAGTGACCAAGGTATTGGATTCCCAACCCTGGTCGTTGAAGTCAACAACGACAGTCGTGTCTGCCCATGCCGACATCGTCAGCAGAGCCACAAAAATGAGTGAAAAGATTTTCTTCATAATGACTTAATTCTGAAATTAATATGGGTTTTTAAACACGAATAAACATTTTTAGGAGAATTTCTCTTTGCGCTGCAAAATTAACCACAATCAAGGACATAAACAAATATTATTTAAGGAAACAGCAAAACTCCATGTTCCCGAATAGCCGGTCAACATCCATATCATTGCTGAAGCAAAATGAATTTTTCTGCCAAAATGTCATATTTTAACATTACTTGTGTGTCAGTTAACGAAAAAGCATTGTATCTTTGCAGCCCGATTAATGAGAGAAACAATGGAAGAAAACATAATAGAACAAGACAAACCACAAGAACTTCAAGGTCAAACCGAGCAGCCCCAAGCCGAGCAGGCACCCCAGCCCATCAAGCCCGACATCCTGGACTATGACGACATCCGCAAGATGGCCCCTTTCTTTGACGGAAAGCCCAAACTGGTCAAGTGGCTGTTCCACTTGCTCGACATGGACGACGCCAACTGGATCCATGGCCACAATTGCCACACACCGGGTGTGCCCTTCTGCACCGGAGTGCTCAAGGACCTGAATGCCACCATCGCCTACGATAACGGCGAGGTGCTCGACAACCTGCCCGAAGGTCCCTTCATCACGGTGACAAACCACCCGTTTGGCGCCGTCGACGGCGTGATGATGATCCATATCATCGGCACCCACAGGCCCGACTACAAGTTCATGGTCAACATGATACTGAGCAAAATCGGCGGCATGATGCCCAACTTCATCACTGTCGACGCCCTGGCCAGCGACGACCCCGCCAAGCGCGCCGTGTCGATGCAGGGCATCAGCGAGTCGCTCAAGCACGTCAAGGCAGGCCATCCGCTGGGATTCTTCCCTGCCGGCGCCGTGAGCAAACTCACGTGGAAACTGCGCGTCGAGGACCGCGAGTGGCAACCCGTCATCATGCGCCTGATCCAAAAACTCAAGGTGCCCGTCATCCCCATCTACATCCACGGGCACAACAGTTGGATTTCGCTCGTGATGGGCGCCATCAGTTGGAAACTCAGGACGCTGAGACTGCCCGCCGAGATGTTCCGCCGCAAGAACTACAACTTCCGCGTCAGCGTGCATGACCCCATCATGCCCGAGGACTACGCACAATACAAGACACCCGAGGAACTGGGTGTATTCCTGAAGAACGAAACCTACAAAATGAAGAAATGGCAACACGAATAACCGATAATGACATACGCGCACTGAAACTGCGCTTCGGCATCGTGGGAGAGTCGCCCGCGCTGATTGCCGCCATCCGCCGCGCCATGCTCGTGGCGCCCATCGACTTGAGTGTGCTCGTCATTGGCGAGAGCGGCTCGGGCAAGGAGTCGTTTCCCAAAATCATACACGAGAGCAGCCCACGCAAGCACAAGAAGTACATCGCAGTGAACTGCGGCGCCATCCCCGAGGGCACCATCGACAGCGAACTGTTCGGCCACGTCAAGGGGTCGTTCACCGGAGCCATCGTCGACCACAAGGGATACTTTGAGGAGGCCGACGGAGGCGTCATCTTCCTGGACGAAGTGGCCGAGATGCCCATGAGCACCCAGGCGCGACTGCTGCGCGTGCTCGAGAACGGCGAATACCTGCGCGTGGGCGACAGCACGGTGCGCAAGACCAACATCCGCATCGTCGCCGCCACCAACAAGGACATGCTGCAGGCCGTCAAGGAGGGCAAGTTCCGCGAGGACCTGTATTACCGCCTCTCGACGGTGCAAATCAACGTGCCGCCGCTGCGTGAACGCGGCGACGACGTGCTGCTGCTGGCACGCCTGTTCCTGCGCAACTTCATCACGGCCAACCGCACCAGCGAGGTCACCCTGACCGACGACGCACAACGCCTGCTCAAGGCCTACCACTGGCCCGGCAACGTGCGCCAACTCAAGAGCGTCATCGAGCAGGTCGCCCTGTTCGAGTCGGGCAACACGGTCGACGCCGCAACGCTGAGCCAGTACATGCCCAGCAACCGCGAGAATGCACTCACCGTGCAGTCACAGCCCAACTTTGACTACAACGTCGAGCGCGAGCAACTGTTCGCACTCATCCTGTCGATGCGCGCCGAGATTGAGTCCATCAAGAAGCGGCTCGACTCGGCTGGGCCGTCGACCCACGTCGCCACCAGCGTGCATGAACTCAAGCGCGACTCCAGCCCGTTGATCGAGATTGGAGGCAGCAGAGAGATGGAGTCGCCCTACCGCAACATGCAGCACCAGCAGCACCCCCAGGACCAGGGACACATCGACGAGGTGGCTGCCATGGACGTCGAGGGCGAGACGGTCAAGACGCTCGACGAGACCGAGCGCGAGACCATCGAGAACGCCCTGCGTCGCAACAACGGACGGCGCAAACTCACCGCCCAGGAACTCAACATCTCTGAGCGTACCCTGTACCGCAAAATCAAGCAATATAACCTGGAACGGCAGTGAAACGGCTCTTCATCATCTTGACACTGGTCCTGGCCACCACCGCATGGCAGGCTTGCATCCCGCGCTACACGCTCAACGGCGCGTCGATCGACTATAACGTCTACAAGACGATTTCGTTCGGCGAGTTCCCCATCCGCGCTGCGTTGGTCTATCCGCCGCTGCAGTCGATGTTCGAGAACCGCATGACCGACATGATTGCCCAACAGACGCGGCTGCGCGTCATCGACAGCGGCAATGCCGACCTGCGCATGGAGGGCGAAATCACCAACTATCAACTGTCGCCCCAGGCCGTCGGCGAGGATGCCTACGCCAGCCAGACCCGACTGACTATCACCGTCAAGGTCAAGTACATCAACAACAAGAACCAGAACCTCAGCAAGGACCTGTCGTTCAGCGCCTACCGCGACTTCTCGAGCAGCGAACTGCTGGTCGACGTGCAGGATGAATTGTGCAACCAGATCTGCAAGGACCTGACCGACCTCATCTTCAACGCCACGCTCGGCGACTGGTAACAGGGACGTTGGCACGGTTTTTGACAAAATGAGATGAAAACAGACCAACAGTCCATGACAGCGACAACCTGGATTGAGGACATCAAGCGCCTTGCGGCCGGTGGCGGCGAGGTGACGCGAGAGTGGCTGGAGCGTGCCGAGCAGCATGCCCCCTACTGCGTCATGCCCGCACTGCTCTTCCTCAAGCAACAGGGCGTCAAGGACAACGAGGACGTGCTGGCACGACTGGCCATCGCCTTCCCCGACCGCCGCGCGCTGAGCATGTTGCTGGGCGACGATGCCGCCGTGATGGCCGACTTCTACCCGCCCGAGGCATTGCAGGACACCCCCGACACGGTCACCACCATCGACCGTTTCCTCGACAACTACGGCAAGGCCAGCCAGGCCGAAGTCGATGCCATCAGCAAGGCCATCTTCAACCCGCAACCCGATTATGCCGACGTGCTGGCGGCACAGGAGCAAGAACAGGGCGACATCCTGCCCGGTGGCGGTGATGCCCAGGACGAACTCATCAACCAGTTCATCGCCGAGCAGATGCAACTCGGCAAGCAGGCTGCACAGGTGCCTGTCGTCAACCCGGTCGGCGAGCAGGAAAAGGCCGAAATTGCAGGGGACACCATCGACAATCCTACCAAAACCGATGAGTCGATGCTCAGCGAGAGTCTGGCCAAAATGTACATCGCGCAACACAAATATTCACAGGCTCTTGAAATAATTAAAGAATTAAGTTTGAAATTTCCAGAAAAAAGTATTTACTTTGCAGACCAAATTCGATTTTTGGCCAAATTGGTCCTAAATGAGACACTAAACGACAAAAAATAAGAAAAAATGTACACTATTTTAGCAATTCTGATCATGATTGCATCCATCCTGCTGGTTGGTGTAATCCTCATTCAAAAATCTAAAGGTGGCGGCCTCGCTGCCAACGTGAACAACTATAACCAGTTCATGGGCGTGCGCAAGACCACCGACTTCGTTGAGAAAGCAACCTGGGGCCTCGCAGCATTCATCTGCGCGCTGAGCATCATCTCATCGTTCTTCGCTCCCAAGATTGTTGAAGGTTCCGCACAGGTACACAAACTCCCCGGCACCGAGACCCAGGCTCCCGAGTTCGGCACTCCCGCCGCTCAGGACGCTCCCGCTGCTCAGGGCCAAGCCGCTCCCGCTGCTCAGGGCGAGGCTGCTGCTCCTGCCGCTAAGAGCGAGGCTGCTGCTCCTGCTGCTCCTGCCGCTCCTGCACAGGAACCCGCAAAATAATCACTGCATCTCAACACTTTAACATCAACAGAGGGATGCGGTATGTCGTATCCGCATCACAGCGGGTCAAGACATACCGCATCCCTTGTTTTTTCAAAACCATCGGATTATGAAGGTCACATTATTATATATGATATTGGCAGCCGTGATGATGGCATGCGGCAGCACCGGCAACTCGACCGCCACGGCCTCCAGCGACGAAACTGTCGCCAAGGCCACCGTAGCACAGTTTGACGGCAACAGCGCCCTCGAACTGGCCCGCCAGCAGTGCGAGTTCGGACCCCGCGTGCCCGGAACGCCGCAGCACGCCAAGTGCGCCGAGTGGCTCAAGACCACGCTGCAGGCCTCTTGTGACACGGTCATCGTGCAGCAGGCCGACGTGAAGACGGGCCAAGGCAGCATGGTGGGCATCAAGAACATCATCGGCATCATCAATCCCGAAGCCAGCGAACGCCTGCTGCTGCTCGCCCACTGGGACACCCGCCCCTGGGCCGACAACGACCCCGACCCCGCTAACCACAGCAAGCCCGTCATGGGTGCCAACGACGGCGCCAGCGGCGTGGCCGTGCTGCTGCAACTGGCCAGCCAACTCAAGGCCCAAGGCACGACCCTGGGCATCGACATCGTGCTGGTGGATGCCGAGGACATGGGCATCGCCGACATCGAGGAGTCGTGGGCCCTGGGCGCACAATACTGGGCGCAACACCCCCATGTGCAGGGCTACAAGCCGCTGTTCGGCATCCTGCTCGACATGGTGGGCGCCAGCGATGCTACCTTCACGCGCGAGTACTACTCGCAACAGTATGCGGCCGGTTTTGTTGACCTGGTGTGGAATAACGCCGCCGGCAGCCACTTCATCAACGCCGATGGCGGTGCCGTGACCGACGACCACGTCTTCGTCAACCAGGCCGGCATCCCCTGTGTCGACATCATCGACATGCGCACCAGCGGCGACTCCGGGTTCTGCCCCGCATGGCACACGGTGAGCGACACCATCGACGGCATCAGCGCCGCCACCCTCGGTGAGGTGGGACAGACCCTGCTCAACGTCATCGCCCAGGTACAACAGTGACATTCACGATATCTAACTTTTGAAACATAACTAACCTACTAACCAATGAAGAAAGAAAGGATTTTACTTATGAGCGCACTGATCACGGCATCGGCTGTGACGACACAGGCTCGCATCAACTATCCCGACACCCGCCGTGTGGATACCGTTGACACCTACTTCGGCACCGAGGTGCAAGACCCGTACCGCTGGCTCGAGGATGACCGCAGCGCCGAGACCGAGGCGTGGGTCGCAGCCCAGAACAAGGTCACCCAGAACTACCTGAACAAAATCCCGTTCCGCAAGGACGTGAAAAAGCGCATCACCGAACTCGCCAACTACGAGAAGATGGGCGCACCGTTCAAAATCAAGGACAAATTCTACTTTTTCAAGAACGACGGTCTGCAGAACCAGAGCGTCCTCTACGAGTATGACCCGAACGGCAACCACAAACTGGTGCTCGACCCCAACACGCTGAGCGACGACGGCACCGTGGCCCTGCAGCAGTTGGACTTCTCCAACGACGGCCGCTACCTGGCCTACGTCATCACCCGCAGCGGCAGTGACTGGAACGAGATTTTCGTCAAGGACCTCAAGGAGGACCGCGTGCTCGACGACCACATCGTCTGGGCCAAGTTCACCGACGCCCAGTGGCTCGGCGACGGCTTCTTCTACAGCGGCTATGACGCCCCCGAGGATGCCAAGTCGTCCAAGAACGAGTTCCAGAAGGTGTATTACCACAAGTTGGGCACACCCCAGAGCGAGGACTATGTCGAGTATCAGGACAAGAGCGAACCGCTGCACTTCCACCAGGTGAGCGTCAGCGAGGACGAGCGCTATGTCATCCTGTGGAAGAGTGACGCCGAGGGCAACGACATTTATGTCAAGGACCTCAAGGACCGCAACCCCCACTACGTGCAACTCATCGGCGGCATGAAGTATGAACGCAGCATCATCGGCATCGACAACGGCAAGTTCTATGTCATGACCAACGAGAATGCCCCCAAGGGCAAAATCATTACCTATGATGCCGAGACCTTGTCTCCCGCCAGTTGCGCCGAGTTCATCCCCGAGCAGGAATCGGTACTGACGGGGGCTGCCATGGCCGACCACAAGTTCATCCTCACCTACGACAAGGATGCGTCGAGCCATCCCTACCTCTACGACCTGAACGGTCGTCTCATCCGCGAGATTCAGTTGCCCACCTACGGCTCCGTCGGCTTCTCCTGCAAGAAGACCGCCAAGGAGGTATTCTACAGTTTCACCAGTTACACCTTCCCCGGTGCCATCTACAAGTATGACCTCGAGACTGGCAAGAGCGAACTCTTCTTCCAGCCCAAGGTCAACCTCAAGAGCGATGACTACGTCACCGAGCAGGTCTTCTTTCCCAGCAAGGACGGCACGCGCATTCCCATGTTCCTCGTCTACAAGAAGGGCCTCAAGCGTGACGGCCAGCGTCCCACCTTCCTCTATGGCTACGGCGGCTTCAACGTGAGCCTCAACCCCGCCTTCACCTACACCCGCACCCTGTTTGCCATGCTCGACTGCGGCGGCATCTGCGCCTATGTCAACCTGCGTGGCGGTGGCGAGTACGGCGAGGAGTGGCACCAGGCCGGCACCAAGATGAACAAGCAGAACGTCTTTGACGACTTCATCGCCGCTGCCGAGTGGCTCATCGACAACAACTACACCAACCCCAAGAAACTCGCCTGCAACGGTGCCAGCAACGGTGGCCTGCTCGTCGGCGCTGTCGTTAACCAGCGTCCCGACCTGTTCGCCGCAGCAGTGCCCCAGGTGGGTGTGATGGACATGCTGCGCTACCACGAGTTCACCATCGGCTGGAACTGGGCACCCGACTACGGCCGCAGCGACGACAGCCCCGAGATGTTCCGGTACCTGCGTGACTACTCGCCCCTGCACAACATCAAGAACGACGGCACCCACTACCCCGCCATCCTCGTCACCACCGGTGACCACGACGACCGCGTAGTGCCCGCCCACAGTTTCAAGTATGCAGCCGAACTGCAGTACTGCAACACCGGCGACCAGCCCAAACTCATCCGCATCGACAGCAAGGCAGGTCACGGCCACAGCAAGCCCATCAGCAAGATCATCGACGAGTACACCGACATCCAGTCCTTCATCATGTACAACCTGGGCGTCAAGTACAAATACAAAAAGTAACAAGTCGCTGACATCCCATTAGGAAGGCGAGCCCCACCAAGGGCCCGCCTTCTTGATATAAACACTCTCCCCCATCTATTATCTCTTATCTTTTAACTATTATCTAAAAAGCATTATCTTTGCAGGCATGAACGGCGACAAGATTATCATCAAGGGAGCGAGAGAGAACAACCTCAAGGACATCTCGCTCGAGATTCCCAAGCATCAGATCACGGTTTTCACGGGCGTTTCGGGCTCCGGCAAGAGTTCGCTGGTACTCGACACCATCGCGGCGAAGTCCCGCCGCGAGTTGAACGACACCTTCCCCTCGTTCGTGCAGCAGTACCTGCCCAAGTACGGCCGTCCCCACGTTGATGCCATCGAGAACCTGCCCATCGCCATCGTCATCGACCAGAAGAAGCCCGCCCAGAACTCGCGTTCGACCGTGGCCACCTATACCGACATCGCCGCCCTGCTGCGCCTGCTGTTCTCCAGGGTGGGACAGCCCTTCGTGGGCTATGCCGAGTCGTTCAGTTTCAACCACCCCGAGGGCAGTTGCCTCCGCTGCTCGGGCCTAGGCGAGATCCGCGAGTTGGACATCCACAAACTCGTCGACTTCGACAAGAGCCTCAACGACGAGGACACCATCCACTACATCGCCTTCGGTAAGGGCGGCTGGCGATGGATTCGCTACGCCCACAGCGGTCTGTTCGACCTGGACAAGAAAATCAAGGACTACAGCCCCGAGGAACTCGACCTCTTCCTCAACAGCCCGCAGATTCGCCTGAAGAACCCACCCGCCAACTGGCCCAAGTCGGCCAAGTATGAGGGCATCATCCCGCGCATGTACCGCAGCATCATCAACAGCGAGGAGGGACTGCTCCATGCCGCCGTCCTCAACCCGATGCTCAACATGGGCGTCTGCCCCGACTGCGGCGGCTCGCGCCTCAGCCCCCGCGTGCTCTCCTGCAAAATCGACGGCATCAACATCGCCGACGCCTGCGCCATGTCCATCACCCGCCTCAACCAGTGGGTCAAGGCGCTCACCTCGCCGCTGGCCGTCGACATCAAACAGGCCATCAGCGCACGTCTCACAGCGCTCGAGGAAATCGGCCTGGGCTACCTCAGCCTGGAACGCGGCGTGGGCACCCTCTCGGGAGGTGAGGCACAGCGCTGCAAGATTGCCAAGTACATCAACTCGTCGCTCGCCGACGTGCTCTACATCCTCGACGAACCCAGCACGGGTCTCCACGACCACGACATCGAGAAGATGAAACATTCCGTGCGCCGCCTGCGCGATGCGGGCAACACCGTCCTGCTCGTCGAGCACCATCGCGAGATGATCGGCATCGCCGACCACATCGTCGACCTGGGACCCGGACCGGGCAGCCAGGGCGGACGCATCATCTTCGAGGGCAACTACCAGCAGTTGCTCCATAGCGGCACCAGCACGGGACAGATGCTCAGCCAGCGCGGCGACTTCAAGGCACAGCCGCGACAGGCCGCCGCGACCTTCCCCCTGCGCCACGCGTCGCTTCACAACCTCAAGGACATCTCCATCGACCTGCCCATGGGCATCTTTGCCGCTGTGGCAGGCGTGGCTGGTTCGGGCAAGAGTTCGCTCATGGAGTGTTTTCGCCGTGAGCACGGCAACGTGGTCTACATCAGCCAGAAGAACATCGGCGTGAGCCTGCGCTCCACCCCCGCCACCTATATGGACGTCGCCCCCGACATCCGCAAGCGATTCGCCCGGGCCCACAAAATCAAGGAGCAGTACTTCACCTTCAACGGCAAGGGCGGCTGCCCCGTGTGCGGCGGCAAGGGCGTCGTCATCGCCGAGATGGCCTTCATGGACAACATCGAGACCACCTGCGAGGCCTGCCATGGCCTGCGCTACTCGCCCGAGGCACTACAGTACACCCTCGACGGCATGAACATCGCCCAGGTGATGGACCTCTCGGTGCGCCGTGCCAGCGAGTTCTTCAAGGGCACCAGCATCGAGCAGAAGTTGCGGCCCATGATGGACGTAGGCCTGCACTACCTCCACCTCAACCAGGCCCTCAGCACCCTCTCGGGCGGTGAGTTGCAGCGCCTGAAGATGGCGTCCTACCTGCAACAGTACACTGCTTCCCTCGACGAGGGCGGGCAACGTGGCGTATTCGTCATCGACGAGCCCACCGACGGCCTCCACCTCAAGGACGTGCGCCACCTCATCGACTTGTTCGAACAGATGGTCGACATGGGCAACACCGTCTACGTCATCGAGCACAACACCGACGTCATCAAGGCTGCCGACCACGTCATCGAACTCGGCCCCGGCGCCGGCGACCTCGGCGGCACCATCGTCTACCAGGGCACTCCCCGCGCCATGCTCACCGCCCCCGCCAGCATCACCGCCCCCTACCTGAAATAGAAGCCACGCCCGCTCCTCTGTCGCCCATCAGCCCCGTCGGTGTATTGCGAGCCTCCGGCTCGCACCTCCGCCAGTCAGTTTAACCTGCCCCCGCGCCCGTTTAACAAGCGGGCTGGCTGCTGTGCTCTTTCCTTCATTTCCCGTTGTTTAAAAAATATTGTTGTGCAAGTTGTCTTTTAAAATGGGAATGATATTCTTCTTGTCCCCGAAACCACAAGATAGCATCTTTTAACGGAATAATAACATTTTTTAGTTAATATAATTCCCGGAATTCCCGGAAACTCGTACCTTTGCTATCAAGAAAAGAAAAAATAGTTATGATGAATTTCGGTGAATTTAAGTTTGTAAATACGGAAAATACAGCATTTTTTGACTGCATTCTTCATTATTATAGAAGTTTAATGCTATTTATTATCAGGGAAAAGAGTATATCGTTCCCTTTAAAATAACTATCTTTGTGGTTTAATATGGACGAAGAATTTGATATCAGACGGGAGTCGCTCAAGACCGATCAGGATTTTGAGCGGGCGTTGAGGCCTGTGCGCTTTGAGGACTTTGCGGGCCAGGACAAGATTATCGAGAACCTGCGCGTGTTTGTCGCTGCCGCCAAGTTGCGCGGCGAGTCGCTCGACCACGTGCTGTTCCATGGTCCTCCGGGCCTGGGTAAGACAACGTTGAGCAACATCATCGCCAACGAGTTGGGTGTGGGCTTCAAGGTGACGTCGGGTCCCGTGCTGGACAAGCCGGGCGACCTGGCGGGCCTGCTGACGTCGCTCGACGAGAACGACGTGCTGTTCATCGACGAGATACACCGCTTGAGCCCCATCGTCGAGGAGTACCTCTACAGCGCGATGGAGGACTACCGCATCGACATCATGATTGACAAGGGCCCCGGAGCGCGCTCGGTGCAGTTGACGCTCGCCCCGTTCACCCTCATCGGTGCCACCACCCGCAGCGGTCTGTTGACCTCGCCGCTGCGTGCCCGCTTCGGCATCAACTGTCATCTGGAGTACTATGACCACAAGGTGCTCGAGGGCATCATCCGCCGCTCGGCGCGCCTGCTGGCCGTGCCCATCGACGACAAGGCCGCCATCGAGATTGCCCTGCGCAGTCGCGGCACGCCCCGTATCGCCAACTCGCTGCTGCGCCGCGTGCGCGACTTCGCCCAGGTCAAGGGCAGCGGACGCATCGACCTGGACATCGCCCGCTATGCCCTCGAGGCGCTGAACATCGACAAATACGGCCTCGACGAGATTGACAACAAGATATTGCTGACCATCATCGACAAGTTCAATGGCGGTCCCGTGGGTCTGAATACCATCGCCACGGCAATGAACGAGGATGCCGGCACCATCGAGGAGGTCTATGAGCCCTACCTCATCAAGGAAGGCTTCATCAACCGCACCCCGCGCGGCCGCGAAGCCACGATGCTGGCCTACAACCACTTGAAGCGCGAACGCCCCGGCGAAGTGGGAAGCATTTTTTAGTGAACTGTTAATTATCAACTGAAACTATCAACTGAGACTATCAACTGAAAACTATGGCCAACCTGAAATCACTGTTAAAAGACACCGCTATCTACGGCCTGTCGAGCATCGTTGCCCGATTTATCAACTACCTGCTCGTCCCCATCCAGACAGCACGCTTCGCTGCGTCGGGTGGCGAATACGGAATCATCACCAACGTCTATGCCTACGTGTCGCTGCTCATCATCCTGCTCACCTACGGCATGGAGACCACCTTCTTCCGTTTCATGACCAAGGAGGGCGAAGACCCGAAGCGCATCTATTCCACCACACTGCGAATGGTCGGCTTCACTTCGCTCATATCCACCGCCCTGGTGCTGGTCTTCATCTCCCCCATCTCGTCGCTCGTCGGCTATCCCGACCATCCCGAGTTCATCGCAGTGATGTTTACCACCGTGGCTATCGATGCCTTCTCGGCCATTCCGTTTGCCTACTTGAGGATACAGCACAAACCCGTCAAGTTTGCCTCGCTCAAGATTGCCAACATCCTGCTCAACATCCTGCTCAACCTGCTCTATCTGGTGGTGTTGCCCGAACTGAAAATCAATCTCTTTGGCATCTACGACGACCAGTTCACGCTCAACGTGGCATTCGTCTTCTACATCAACCTCATCTGCACGGTCTTCACCCTGTTGCTGCTCTACAAGGAGTTGCGCGGCTTCTCGTTTGGCTTTGACAGAGCGGCCTGCAAGCGGATGCTCACCTATGCGTGGCCCCTGCTCGTCATGGGCTTGGTGGGACAACTCAATCAGGCCTTGTCACAAATCATTTTCCCGTATTTCTATGATGGCGACATCGCCGAGGCGCGCGCCCAACTGGGCATCTACGGGGCCTGCATCAAGATTGCCATGATCATGGTGATGCTCACCCAGGCCTTCCGCTTCGCCTACGAGCCCTTTGTGTTCAGCAACAAGGATGCCGACAAACGCGAGACCTATGCCAAGGCCATGAAGTATTACGTCATCTTCACGTTGCTGGCCTTCCTGGCTGTGATGGCGTGGATCGACATGCTGCGCTACATCGTGGGCCGTGACTACTGGGAGGGCCTGCGCGTCGTGCCCATCGTCATGGCCGCCGAAATCATGTTCGGTGTGTTCTTCAACCTCTCGTTCTGGTACAAACTCACCGACCGCACCATCTGGGGTGCTTATTTCTCAGGCATCGGTGCCGTCGTGCTCATCGTCGTCGACGTGCTGCTCATCCCGCGCTTCAGTTACATGGCATGCGCTTGGGCCGGCTTTGCTGCCTACGGCGTGTCGATGCTCCTGTCCTACTTCATCGGCCAGAAGTATTATCCCATCAAGTATCCGCTGCGCGATATCCTGCTCTACACCGTCGTGGCCGGCATCCTGTTCGCCGCCATGATGCTGCCGATTGAGAACATGTGGCTCGCGCTGGCCTACCGCACTGTGCTGCTGTTGCTGTTCGCCGGCTTCATCTACCGCAAGGAGCATCTGGGCCCGACGCTGGCCAAACTGCCCGTCGTCGGCCGCTTCTTCAAGTAAGCAAAGACATATACAAAACGACGCCCCGGCATTCTGCGATGAGTGTCGGGGCGTTGGTTATACCGTGTGTAGTATTCGGTTAATGGGAGATGATGCGGTCGACGATGCAGTTCACATCGGCCAGGGTCACCTCGCCGTCGCCGTTCACATCATAGGGATTGGCCGGCACCTCATCCGAGCCGTGACGCACAATCCTGACGGGGTAGAGTTCCATTTCGCCCTTGTAGACACTCAGGAAACCCCATACATCGTAGGTGGCATCTGGGTCAAAGCCCTCGGCCAGCCATGCTGTGCCCAGCCTAGTCGCAGCGACACCCAGAATCTCGGCGAGTTCAGCATTCACATCGGCGATGTTCACCTCGCCGTCGCGGTTCACATCACAGGGGTCATACGTCCCGCCTTCAATCCCGCAGTTGAACTTGTCAAACAAGCGGATTAAGCCTGTCCCGTCATCGATATAGGCATTGCCGTCGTCACCGATGACAATTTTCACGTTCATGAAACAGAAATAGCGGTATATCATATCCTGGCAGATCTCCTCGATGATCACCTCCTCGGGTTCAACGGGATCGGTCTCGCCGACTTTCTCCCATTCTCCCGCGGGAATGAGTTGGACATTACCCTGATAAATCGACCATTTAACGTCACCCTGGATGAGGTCGCCGTTCTCAAAGGGGCCGCCAGCCTGGCCGTACATCAAACCATACTCGCCGCAGGAGTCCTTCACATAGAGGTTGTTCCCCTGCTGGTAAACCACCGTCAACGGGCAAATGAACGGCGCCTCCTGTCCTTGAGGATACTCCTGCAGTTCACTGATGCAGCACACACCGGGGGGAGGCGGAATGATAGCGCCCGTGTCGATAATCATCAACTCGTAGACGGTATTGGTGCTACCATAGGAGGTGATGACACCTGTCAAGTCTAAATACACATCGGGATCCACCGGATAGGGCAACTGCGGATAATAGGGGATACTGTGGCCTTCATCGTCAATAATCAACCTGTTGTCATAGTCGATGCGCACATGCTTGAGCATCACCAGATGGGCCCATCTGTCATGCCCCACATCGGTCAAGTTGATGACTTCGGGTTCCAGCAATACATGGTCGACGGCGGGTTGGAAGCCTGAGGGATTGCCGAGTTCGGGTTCGCCGCTCCAGGTCTTCTTGATGCCACCCCATCCTGGCGGGATGACGTCACCGGTGTTGTAGGTCTGGCCCGTGGGACCGTAAACCAAGCCGTAACCGCAATCATCCTTCAGATACAGGTAATTGTTATACTGAAAGACGACAATCGCACTGTGGCTGAAGACAATGGGCGTGTTATCGGGAATATTGCCCAGCGAGCACAAGCCGAAATCAGGGTCAGGGCCGATGCTGATTAGGTCGACGGGCAGTAACTGGTAGATGGTATTCTCCCGGCCATAAGAGCCCACAACAGCGTATACCTCATAGGAAGAACCCAGGTCGTAGGGGGCCGACACGCCCATCGACCCGAAGTAGACGGCGCAGGTGTTGCCTTGCTCGTCGGTGAGCGTGTAATTGTTGCCGTCCATGCTGAAGGTCGCATTGTCGAGATGCACATAGTGGGCAAACAGGTCGTGCCCCACCTGGTCGGCAGTGATTTCCAAGGGCCTGACGGGCTCGTTGCCGATGGCGGGGAGCATACCCTGAGGATTACAGAACTCGGGCTCGCCGCTATAGGTTGTCTTAGTGACAACAAAGCCGCCGGGGATGATGTCGCCGTTGACATAGATCTGCCCGCAGTCGCCGTAAATCAGGGCGCAGCCCGTATCATCAGTAATGAACAGGCGACGCCCATGCTGGGCCAGCACCTTCACTGGATGGGTGAAGCGAACGGCCTGCTCGTCGGACTGGGTCACGGCCTCGGCGATAGAACCCACATCATCGGCCTGGCCGAACGCATATTCGGCAACGACCACATCGCTCGTCTCGCCGTCCTTGACGGCGACAGCCTTGACCGTGGCATCGCTGCCCAAGGTGAAGGGAGCGGTGTACTCGGTCGACTCGGCAGTGGGTGTGCTGCCATTCACGGTATAATGGATGGTGGCCCCATCGGTCGGGCAGGACATGCTCACCTCGATGGGCTCGTAGTAGGTGCCGCTGGGCGGAGTGATGACGGGATTCAGGAGCGTGCCCTCGCAGTCATAGGTAACCTTGATTGATGTGATGCGCACCTGGTACTTCACAGCGGTGAAGGTTACACACGTCGCACGACCTGACCAAACGCCCAGGTTGTTCTCCCAGGAGTAATCGCCAGTGTCGGCCACAAAGCCGGCAGGGCCGTACTGCACGTCACCCGCAGCGGTGCAGGTGAACTCAATCCGGGTCAGGTCACCCACCTCGGAGCAGATGGTGATGGTCTGGCCCTTGTAGACGCGGTATTGCGAAGTGTTGACCAAGCCGTTGCTGATTGCGACGGAAATATCGTCTTTGAAAATCTGAACGGGACCAGCAGCACCGGTACTGTTACCCACATCCCCCTCGGCGGGACTGAAGGTCACCTCACAGGCGAGCGCAGTACCGGCAGCCAGCAGCCAGGCAAGCAGAAACAGGATTCTTTTCATCGTGATGGATTTGAAAGTTGATACAGTAACACCAGTGCCGCCATATCACACTGGCATAATGGTTTATTGAAAAAAATCGGGGCCTGCTCAGTGCAGACCCCGACATATCGGTTAAAGCATGGTAACGGCGTGCGGCATCACTGCGCGATGGTCACTGCCCCCAACGGGGACGGGATGCCTGTCAGACGTGTGAATGCGCGACCGCTTCATCGGTTAGTCCATGCTCTTGAGGTCAACTCATCAATTACATCGTGCCGCTCAGGATACCCGAAATCAGGGCGTTGATGTCGGCAATACCCAACTCATTGTCCTCGGCAACGTCGGCGCGCCAGAAGGTGCAGTCGTCAACGGGCTTGCCGGTCAGGATGATGTCAATCAGGGCATTGATGTCGGCGATGTTCACCTCACCGTCATTATTCACGTCACCCTTCTTGCCGCAATCGGGAATTTCGTTACCGAACGAGATGGGATAGAGTTCGAGTTCGCCCTTGTAGACGGTCAGGAAACCTTCAACATACTCTACGGCATCGAGGTCAACGTCCTCGGTGATGATGTTGAACTTGTCGAACAGTTTGATGCTGCCGGTCTCGTCGGTCACGAACATGTCTTCGCCCTCACGGGTAATCGAAGCGTTCTCGAAGCCGAGGTACCAGTGTACCATATCCTGCGAAACCTCCTCGATGGGCATGATTTCGGGCTCAACGGCAGTGCCATGGCCGGCCTTCACGAAGGTGTCGGCAACGGGAACCATCTGCTTGTTGTTCTGGTAGGTCGTCCAGGTGGCAACGGCGTCGTTGATGAAGTCACCGTTGACAAACTCGTTATAGGCAACAGAGCCGTAAGCCAGGCTGTAGTTGCCGTCAACGTCCTTCACGTACAGGTTGAGACCAGACTGGTAGATGGTGGTCAGCGGAGTGGTGAAGTGACCCTTCTCGTTGGCGTTCAGGGCGTACAGTTCATTGATGTTGGCTACATCAACGGGATCGGGCTCAACATACGGTCCAGGAGCCTGGTCGAAGGAGATGGGCAGTACCTGATAGTTGTTGAACACGCCAACAATACCGTAAACATCGTGGGGAACACTCAGATCCTCGGGCATCGGGATGTTGAAGGTCTTGTTGTACATCTCGCAGGTCACACCGTTCTGGGTGATGATGGTACCCTCGGGATTGATCATGACATTCTTCAGCAGCACATAGTGTGCCCAGTGCTCGTGGTTCACCTCAGCGGGAGTGATTACCTCGGGAGTCGGGGTTACCTTACCGCTTGCAGGCTGGAAACCGGGCAGCGGCTGACCGCTCTCAATAGCAGCCAACTCGGGCTCGCCCTTGTAGGTGGTCTTCTTGCCACCAAAGCCAGCGGGGATGATGTCACCGAAGTGATAGGTATTGCTTACATTGCCGTAAACCAAGCCGAAGCCGGTTGAGTCAAAGGCATACAGGTAGTTGTTGTTATTACCACCCTGCCAGATGACGGTAGCGTCATTCTCAAACGTGACAATCTCGTTATCGGGGGTGTCGAACATCGAACCGAAGCCGAAGCCCTCACCAGGATTGGTGTGCTTCTTCACATAGGTGGGCAACAACTGGTAAACGGTGTTATCGCTGCCATAGGAACCCACTACGCCAATCACGTCGTACTTAGCGTTCAGGTCGCTGGGAGCGCTCACGCCCATCGAGCCGAAGTAAACAGCGCAAGTATTGCCGCCGGCATCGGTCAGGGTGTAATTGTTACCGTCCTTGGTAAAGGTCACCTCATCCATCGACACATAGTTGGCGAAGGTGGCGTGGCTTACCTGATTGGCCGTGAAGGGGGAAGTGGGAGCGATGGGGCTGTTGCCCGAAGCGGGCTGGAAGCCTGACAGGGGGTCGGCCAATTCGGGCTCGCCGCTATAGGTCTTCTTGGTGCCTGCAAAGCCGGCGGGAATCACGTCACCATTCACATAGGTCTGGCCGCAGTCGCTGTAAATCAGCGCGTAGCCGCTGTTGTCCTTCACATAGAGGTAGCGCTTGCTCTGGGATTGTGCCAGCACGTTCACGGGGTTCTTGAACATCACCACGGTGCCATCGGCAACGTTCTGATAGGCGGCGATGTTGTCAACCTGGGTAGCGGTGCCGAACTCATAAGCAGCACTTACCACTTCGCTCACTTCACCGTCCTTGGCCGAGATGGCCTTCACGGTAGTGTTGCTGTTCAAAGTGAAGGGAGCAGTGTACTCGGTCGAACTGGTGGTGGGATCACTGCCATTGGTGGTGTAGTAAATCTTGGCACCTGAGGTGGGGCAAGAGATAGCCACCTGGATGGGTGCGTAGTAAGTACCGGCGGCGGGAGTGATGCTCGGTGGCATAAGACCGGCATCGCCAACGGTAACGGTAATCTTGGTAGCACGCACCTGGTTGGTAGCGGCGGTAAACACCACGTTGGCCGACTGGCCAGTCCAGGTACCGATCTTACCGGAGTAATCATAATCGCCAGGAGCAGCGGTGAAGCAACCGGGGCCATACTGGTTGGTACCCTCGGCAGTGCACTCAAACACGATCTGGGTGATGGGGCCTACAGCCGAAGTGAACGTTGCCGTCTGGCCCTTGTAGATGCGATACTGGCTTGAGTTGGCCAAACCATTGGAAACGACAATCGTGATGCCGTCTTTCACAATGGTGAACTCATGAGCCGAGCCGTCACTGTTGCCGTTGTCGGTACCGGCAACAAAGGTGATGTCAGTTGCCCATGCGGTGCTTGCCAACAGACACAGGGTTAATAATGTAAAGATTTTCCTCATTGCAATGAAATTTATTAATGGTTAATAATGATTATAGTCTTACGAGTTTAATTGGGCAAAGATAAGCCTTTTTTTTAACCCGACAACCTTTTATCATGTTAAAATTATCAACAAAAAAACAATCGTGGCCAAAACCAAAAAACCGGCCCCACAATAGCCTTGGTTTCAAGATTTTTGATTACCTTTGCAGGTTGACAGCACTTATCAATTTACATATCCATCAGTAACCATATCATCAAGCAAATGTCTCATAACGTTTCACGATTCATCATGGCGGTAATCGCTATGGTAACTGCTTGTGTCTCATGGGGCCAGGCCATCTACTTCGACGGGCACAAGGCCGTGCACGACAGCCGCACCGACATGTGGTTGTGCAGTGTGCCGCGCGAGGCCTTCGGTGGTGAATGGATGCCTGTGGTGACCTTCGACTCCACCATGACCAACGTCACCATCGACGGCATGGCGGTGCTCAACGGTGACCAGATCATGCTCGACGGGGTCACCGGCGGTCACCTGTTCCCCCTCAGGGCGATGAACGGGGGCACGGCCATCACCGGCAACGTCACCTTTACCTGGCTGCCCGTGTTGGAACTCAACGGCACCTTCAGCAACGAGTATGCCCCCGGCACGGTATCGCTCAACGACCCTGACGGCGACGGCAAGAGCGACATGCTGGCCAAACTCAAGTGGCGCGGCGGCATCACCAACCACGGCGACCGCCACAAGCGCAACTACCACATCAAGTTTGTAGACAGCATCGGCGAGAAGAAGAACCGACGCCTGCTCGGTATGCGCAAAGACAACCACTGGAAACTCGACGCCGGACAGATCGACCCGTTGCGCATCCGCAACCGCGTGTGCAGCGACCTGTGGCTCGACATGGCGCGCGACCCGTGGTTCAAGTCCATCGACTCGACCATCGTCAACGGCTCACACGGCCGCGTCACCGAACTCTTCCTCAATGGCGAGTACTACGGCATCTACGGCCTGATTGAGCCGGTCGACCGCAAGCAGTTGGGACTCATCAAGCACGACACCGTCGAGAACGTGTTCCATGGCCAGCAGTGGGTAGCCAAACAATGGGCCCGCACCTACGTGCTGCCGGCCTACAGCAACAACAGCGAGACATGGAACCAAAACGAGGTCAGTTACCCCGAGATGGAGGACGTCAGCCCCACCGACTGGAGCACCCTGTACAACGCCTTTGAATTTGTCAGACGCAACGATGCCGTCGACAACTGGCAGACCCTATCGGACTCGCTCGACTACTACTTCGACACGCCGGTGCTCGAGGATTACTTCATCCTGCTCACCACCATCCAGGCCCTCGACAACGAGACCAAGAACATCTACTATAGCCTCTACGACAAGGCAACCGGCGACAAGCGCCTCACCCTCACGGCATGGGACCTGGACGTGTCGCTCGGCGCCAAGTCACTTGCGGGACTGACCGACGATATGGTCAAGCCCGAACGCCCCCTCAACTGGATTGGCAACCTGATGCTTACCGACATGTTCCACCAGTCGGGCAAGCACCGCCGCCAGATCATCAGGCGCTATTGGCAACTGCGCAAGACCTGGCTCGACACCGACAACCTGATTGCGCGCTTCCAGACCGCCGTCGATGAACTCGAGAACAGCGGTGCCGCAGCACGTGAGGAGGACCGATGGAGCGGCGACAGCGACATCAGCGGCAAGACGCTCGACATCAGCGCCGAGATGCAGAACATCGCCATCTGGCTTGAGCGCCGCATGGCCTATCTCGACGCCAACATCTTTGTGCGCTTCCCCGCCATGGACGGCGACGTGAACGGCGACAGCGAGTTCAACATCAGCGACGTCGTGCGGCTCATCTCCCACTGTCTGGGCCAGCAGCAAGTCACCATCGAGTACGGTGACATCGACGGCAACGACAACATCGACATCAACGACGTGGTGGCGCTCATCAACATCCTGCTGGGAGTGACCACCCCTAACTAAACAGCAATACACTAAACTATAATAACGATAGCACAATGGCAGACAACAACCAACAAGAAAACAACCAACCTCAGCGCAAAGAGGTCTCTCCCGAGAAACTCAAGGCCCTGCAAGTGGCCATGGACAAGATAGACAAAACCTTCGGCAGCGGCTCCATCATGAAGTTGGGCGACGACCACATCGAGGACATCGAGGTCATCCCCACCGGCTCCATCGGACTGGACAACGCGCTCGGCGTGGGCGGATATCCACGCGGACGCATCATCGAGATTTACGGTCCCGAGTCGTCAGGTAAGACCACGCTGGCCATCCATGCCATCGCCGAGGCCCAAAAGATGGGCGGCATCGCCGCCATCATCGACGCCGAGCACGCCTTCGACCGCTTCTATGCCGAGTCGCTGGGTGTCGACGTGAACAACCTGTGGATCAGCCAGCCCGACAACGGCGAGCAGGCGCTCGAGATTGCCGACCAACTCATCCGCAGCAGCGCCATCGACATCATCGTCATCGACAGTGTCGCTGCCTTGACGCCCAAGGCCGAAATCGAGGGCGAGATGGGCGAGAGCAAGATGGGCCTGCAGGCACGCCTGATGAGCCAGGCGCTGCGCAAACTCACCGCCACCATCAGCCGCACCAAGACCTGCTGCATCTTCATCAACCAGTTGCGCGAGAAACTGGGCGTGATGTTCGGCAACCCCGAGACCACCACCGGCGGCAATGCCCTGAAGTTCTACAGCAGCGTGCGCCTCGACATCCGCCGCATCGGCCAGATCAAGGACGGTGACCAGGTGACCGGCAGCCTCACCAGGGTAAAAGTCGTGAAAAACAAGGTGGCTCCTCCCTTCCGCAAGACCGAGTTTGAAATCCGCTTTGGCGAGGGCATCAGCAAGGTCGGCGAAATCATCGACCTGGGTGTGGAGTTCGGCATCGTCAAGAAGAGCGGTGCCTGGTTCTCCTACGAGGGCACCAAACTGGGACAGGGACGCGACGCCGCCAAGCAGATGGTGGCCGACAACCCCGAACTGGCCGAGGAACTCGAGACCAAAATCAAGGAAGCCATGCGGGCCAAGTAATCCGCTGCGCTTGCCACTGACAACAAGGCGGGCCGCCCTCACACGAGAGCGGCCCGCCATTGTTAGTTTAAATAATCTGGGACATCCTGCCTCTCCAGTCAGTCCAGATTATCCTATTCCTTCTGTCCTCAATTCAACCCAAACGCATTGCGCAGCGTCTCGGTCATGTTCAGTTTCTCCCAAGTGAAGAGTTCCACCTCCACCTCGCGGGTTTCGTTGTAGAGCGACTCAAACTTTTTCACCTTGAACTCATACTTGCGCCCCATGTGGCCATAGGCAGCAGCCTCGGTGTACATGGGTTGCAGCAGTTTCAGGCGCTCGATGATAGCCTTGGGACGCATGTCGAACATGCCCTTGAGCATCTCGGCAATCTCGGCGTCGCTCATGTCCACATGACTCGTGCCGTAGGTGTTGATGTTGAAACTGACCGGCTCAGCAACACCGATAGCGTAGGCCACCTGCACCAGCACCTCGTCGGCGATGCCCGCAGCGACCACGTTCTTGGCGATGTGGCGGCAGGCATAGGCAGCGCTGCGGTCCACCTTGCTGGGGTCCTTGCCGCTGAAGGCGCCACCGCCGTGGGCTCCGCGTCCGCCGTAGGTGTCCACGATGATCTTGCGGCCGGTGAGGCCGGTGTCGCCATGAGGGCCTCCGATGACGAACTTGCCCGTCGGGTTGACCTTGTAATTGGTCTTGTCGTCGACCATTGCACGGATGTCCTCGCTGAAGTGCTTCAGCGTGCGGGGAATAAGAATCTCCTTCACATCACGCTCGATGCGCTCGCGGTCCACATCCTCGTCGTGCTGGGTGCTCACCACGATGGTGTCCACATGCACGGGACGGCGGGTCTCACCGTCATACTCGACGGTCACCTGGGCCTTGCTGTCGGGGCGCAGGTAGGGCATCAGTTCCAAATGGTTGTGGCGGATGTCGGCCAGTTCACGCATCAGGGCGTGGGCCAGGTCGAGCGTCAACGGCATATAGTTGGGCGTCTCGTTGCAGGCAAAGCCAAACATCATGCCCTGGTCGCCGGCGCCCTGGTCGGCCTCGTTGTCGTCGGCCCTGTCGACACCCTGCTTGATGTCACCACTCTGCTCGTGCACGCTGTTGAGGATGCCGCACGAGTTGGCGTCAAACTGGTATTCGCTCTTGGTGTAGCCGATTTTCTCAATCATCTCGCGCGCCGTGCGCTGTAAGTCGATGTAGACATCGGTGGTTACCTCGCCAGCAATGATCACCTGGCCGGTGGTCACCATCGTCTCACAGGCTACATGGGCCTGGGGGTCAAAGGCGAGAAACTTGTCAAGGATAGCGTCGCTGATCTGGTCAGCGACCTTGTCGGGGTGCCCTTCAGACACGCTCTCCGACGTGAAAAGAAAATTGTTCTTACTGTTCATTGTACCAAAAATTAAAAAATCCTTGTGGAACAAGAACGCTAAAAGAAACCGATAAAGTCGTTGATTATCGCAGTTTTAGCATTTTTTCAAGTGGTTGCAAGCAGCCAAATTTGTCCACTGTTAGTATCTGTTACTTAAAAATGTGGCTGCAAAGGTACAACAAAGTTTTCAGTACTGGCCCGGATTAACAAATTTTTAATCGTGTTTCCCAAAAAACAGCCATGTCTCACTCGGCGATGGTGTCACGTTTCTCCCAACGGAAGGAGCCGTACTTGTCGTGGGCCGTGGACACATCGTCGACGGTAAATGTCGCGTAGTCCACGTCCTCGAGCAGGTCATCACCGCACCAGATGTGGGACTTGTCGCGCGAATAGGCCGAGTAGCCCAGAATTTCGTAAGTCGCTGGATCGGCATCGGGAATCACCCTGCCGAAGTAGTAAACGTGGTGCTTATCCTTCGCCTTGGACATCTCAAGGATCTTGAACGAGTCCAGGTCGACGCCGTCGATGCGCACCGTGTCATAATAGGCACACCGCGAATCATGCGCCCAGAAATCGTCCTCAAACCATGCCATCACCTTGAACGAGGCCACGTCGCTCACGTGCATCGGCACCGCTTGATAGTAGTAATCCCGTTTGTCACGGAACAACGGCTTGCGAATGGCCACCAGCGAGGATACATCAGCACCAGACACCAGTTTGTCCTCATAGTAGACACGCTCACTGTCATAGCCCAGCCAGTCCTTCACCTGCTCAAACGTAGCCGCGTCGGCACCTGGCAGCGTATCGTTGCGCCACCCGAAACTGAACGTCCAGTAGCGATAGACCACACAGCCATCCTGCACCACATATTTTGCATCTCCAACGCATGCCGACTGCATCAGCGCCAGCACACAGGCCATAAGGGCAAAAAACAATCTCCTCATCACAATAATTATTTTTCACTCTCCTTTGCGTCGTTAACAGCGTCTGATGGAGACAAGCGCTTGACAGCATTCACGGCGTCCTTATTATCTCGTTTGGCGGCTTTCTTGTACCATTCCAAGGCTTTATCCTTGTCTTTTTCTACTCCATAGCCATACTCGTAGCAACGGCCCAAAGCGTATTGCCCTTCATCACAGTAGTAATGCTCGGCTGCTTTTTTGTACCAACTTACAGCCTTATTGTAATCCTGGTTTACTCCATAGCCATACTCATAGCAACGGCCCAAATAGTATTGCGACATGCCACCATCCTGTTCAGCGCCTTTACGGAACCACTTAATGGCTTCTTGATAATTCTGGGTGACACCATCACCCATATAGTAACTTTTGCCCAATTTGTACTGTGCATCGAGATTGCTTTGCTCGGCTGCTTTGTTCAACCATTTCAGCCCCTCATTAATATCTCTTGTGACTCCTTCACCATCATAATAGATTCTTCCTATAACGTATTGTGCGTGGCTATAACCCTGTTCAGCTGCCTTCCTCATCCACTTCAGTCCTCCATGGATATCACTTTTGAATACTTTACCACAAAAGTATTCATAGCCCAAACTAAACTGTGCCTCAGCAAGACCTTGCTTAGCCGCTTTCCGGTACAACTTCTCGCCCTCCTCTATATCTTTTGTTACTCCTAGTCCAATACAATAACTGTTGGCCAAACGGTATTGCGCCCAGGCATAGCCTTGCTCAGCGGCTTTCCTGTACCATTTCACCGCTTCTTTTTCATCGCGGGGGACCCCTTCCCTCCAAGAGTAGCAGTAGCCCAAATGATATTGTGCCTTGGCATAACCTTGTTCAGCGGCTTTCCGGTACCACTTCACGGCTTCCTTGTCATCCTCGGGCACACCTTCACCTTTTTGGTAACATTGGCCTAAATTATCCTGGGCATCGGCAAGACCTTGCTCTGCTGCTTTCCGGTACCACTTCACCGCTTCTTCGTGATTCTGGCGAACACCATTACCAACATAGTAACAACGGCCCAAATTGTTCTGAGCATTTGCATGGCCCTGCTCAGCGGCTTTCATGTACCACTTTGCGGCTTCTTCGTAATTCTGGGGAACTCCTTCGCCCTTTTCGTAGCAAACGCCCAAATTGTATTGTGCCTCGGCATCGCCTTGCTCGGCTGCTTTTGTGTATTGCTCCACAATTCTTAATTGACGTTCTGCCGGAGATAAATTACTGTCAATTCTTGAACAGTACAGGGGCACACCGACAATCAGCAGCAATGCCACTGTCGCCACGGTGATGGCCCATCCAAGATGGTTCTTTATAAAGTCGCTAAACCAGTTTCCCTCTATTTCTTCCTTTGGCTTCGTAGGCCCCTTCGGTTTCTGAGGGTCCTTTGGTTCATTTGGCTCCTTCGGTTTCTGAGGATCCTTTGGTTCCTTAAGTTCCTTCGGTTTCGGAGGGCGGGGCGGCAATAACCTCTCAAGAGAACGCATTAACTTGTCTAACTCTTGGTCACGAGTAGATTTGTTGGTATAATCAACATAGTCCAAATTGATGAGGTCGAATTCCACATCAGGGTTATAACGAGTAGAGTCTAATTTGATGGGAATAATCTTCTTTTGCCGGTCGACGGCAATCGCAATCTCTTTGGCTGTCCATGACGAAGCATTGGCAGCCTTGGAAGAGAAGAAAAGGAAGATCTCTGAATTTTCAATAGCCTGAACAAGAACCGCCTTGAATCCTGTTCCGGAATAGATGCCAGTCTTGTCAATCCACACCCTATACCCTGCAGCCTCCAACTGCTGGACAAAGGTATCGACTTGGCCTTGGTCATCCCTAGAATAACTTATGAATATATCATACTCCATCAAGTGCAAAGGTAGGAATAACAAGTCATATCACAAAGCATTTCTTCATTTTTGGCGCTACCGACCTGCAAAAAACTCCCACGATGGCCCCAAACTGAAATCTTTTTGCTATCTTTGCAGGTTACTATGATGATTGAGGCTCGAAATATAGTGAAAAGATACGGCGACCTGGAGGTGCTGCGGGGTGTGGACCTCGACATCGACCAGGGCGAGATTGTGTCGATTGTGGGACCCAGCGGTGCCGGCAAGACGACCCTGCTGCAGATTATCGGCACACTCGATGCGCCACAGCAGGGCGAGGTATGCTACGAGGGCAAGAATGTGCTCGCGTTGAAGGACAAGGAGTTGGCCCACTTCCGCAACCGCAACATTGGTTTTGTGTTCCAGTTCCACCAGTTGTTGCCCGAATTCACCATGCTCGAGAACGTCGCCATACCCGCCCTGCTGGGCGGCGACAACCGGGCCGACGCCTTTGCCCGCGCCAAGCGGCTGCTGGAGCGCATGCACCTGCAGGACCGTCTGGACCACAAGCCCTCGCAACTGAGCGGCGGCGAGTGCCAGCGCGTAGCCGTGGCCAGGGCGCTCATCAACAGTCCCAAGGTTATCCTGGCCGATGAGCCCTCGGGCAGCCTCGACACCCAGAACAAGCAGGAACTGCACCAACTGTTCTTTGAACTGCGCGAGGAGTTGGGCCAGACCTTTATCATTGTGACCCACGACGAGGGGCTTGCCGCCCAAGCCGACCGCACGCTGCACATGCGCGACGGCCTGATTGTGGAACAGACCGCACGCAGCCGATCATGAACATAACGATGAAACCGACCCTGCGACATCTGCCCATACTGCTGCTGGCCGCCCTGCTCGCCCTCGCCGCGTGCGACAAGCAGGACGACATCGACCGTGCCTACACCGACTACCGCTACGACATCGTCACCTATCTTGGACAGAACGATGCCGGCGCGGTGTTTGAGTATCTGGGGCACGGCGACTCCACGGCAGTCACGCTGCAGTCACGCGTCGGCTTGAGCGACGTCAAGACCCACCAGCGCGTGCTGCTGCGCTATGACTTCGCCGACCAGCAGGCCGGCGACCACCGCGACATTACCGTCTACGGCTGCAACGCCATCATCAGCGACTCGCTGCGGCAGACACAAGTTCCCGACAGCCTGCCCCGACACGAGGTGAAACTGCGCAGCCTATGGCGCACGGGGCCCTACCTGAACCTGCGCTGCCAGGTCGAGTACACGGGCAAGAGCCGCACGTTCATGCTCGTGGCCGACGCGAACACCCTGGCCAGCGACACCGTGCACTGCTACCTAGTGCACGACCTCAGGGGCGAGCGTCCCACCTTCTGGCGCGACTGCTATGCCTCGTTCTCGATCGGCGCGTTGTGGAAACGGCCTTCGGTCAAGTGCATGAGGGTCCACCTCAACGACTTGACCTATCCAGGCACCGAGTATTACGACTTCAACAAATAATCATTTTTTTAATCATTTATAACCTAATTATGGCAAACGAAAATCAAAATCAAAACCAGAACCAACTCAAAATCGAGATTCCCAAGGAGGAAATGCAGGGACGTTACGCTAACATGGCAATGATTGCCCACGGTCCCAACGATTTTTTCATTGATATGATCCTGCGCGGTCCCAACATGCCGCAGGCACGCGTGCAGAGCCGCATCATCATGGCTCCCCAGCATGCCAAGGAACTCATGCTCGCCCTGCAGGAGAACGTCCGCCGCTACGAGCAGAACTTCGGCGAAATCAAGATCAACCGTCCCAACCAGAGCGGCATCATGGATTTCCCCCTGCCCAAGGGCCAGGCATAATTTCCAATGACCGAGTTCGGTCATTTGAAACATAGAGTTTAGAGTTTAAAGATTTTAAACTAAAAACTTAGAAAAATGGAACATCCCCTTTTCATCTACAATACCCTCACCCGCCGCAAGGAGCACTTCGTGCCGTTGAGCGAGCCGATGGTGGGCATGTACGTCTGCGGCCCCACGGTCTATGGCGACCCGCACCTGGGTCATACCCGTCCGGCCATTACCTTCGACGTGCTGTTCCGCTACCTGCAGCAACTGGGCTACAAGGTGCGCTACGTGCGCAACATCACCGACGTCGGCCACCTCGAGCATGACGCCGACGAGGGCGAGGACAAGATTGCCAAGAAGGCGCGCCTCGAGCAACTCGAGCCCATGGAAGTGGCACAGTACTACACCAACCGTTACCATGCCGCCATGCAGGCCCTGAACGTGCTGCCTCCCAGCATCGAGCCCCACGCCACGGGACACATCATCGAACAGGAGGAACTGGTCAAGCAGATCATGGCCAACGGCTATGCCTACGAGAGCAACGGCAGCGTCTACTTTGACATCGAGGCCTATAACCGCGACCACCGCTACGGCGTGCTCTCGGGACGCAACCTCGACGACATCCTCAACGCCAGCCGCGAACTCGACGGCGTGGGCGAGAAGCACAACCAGGCCGACTTTGCCCTGTGGAAGAAGGCTCAGCCCGAGCACATCATGCGCTGGCCCTCGCCCTGGAGCGACGGCTTCCCCGGCTGGCACTGCGAGTGCACGGCCATGGGACGCAAGTACCTGGGCAAGCACTTCGACATCCACGGCGGCGGCATGGACCTCGTCTTTCCGCACCACGAGTGCGAGATTGCACAGGCCGTGGCCAGCCAGGGCGACGAGATGGTGCACTACTGGATGCACAACAACATGATCACCATCAACGGCCAGAAGATGGGCAAGTCGTTGGGCAACTTCATCACCCTGGAGCAGTTCTTCACGGGTGACCACCCCGCCCTGACCCAGGCCTACTCGCCGATGACCATCCGCTTCTTCATCCTCCAGGCCCACTACCGTGGCACGGTGGACTTCAGCAACGAGGCCCTGCAGGCTGCCGAGAAGGCCCTCGAGCGCATCCTCGACGGCTGGCACCGCCTCAATACCCTCAACGCCGCGCCGCAGTCGAGCAGCCCGCTGGACAACTACCGCCAGCGCTGCGCCGACGCGATGAACGACGACCTGAACACGCCCACGGTCATCGCCACCCTGTTTGATGCCTGCAAGGTCATCAACCAGGCCAACGACGGCCACGCCACGCTCTCGCAGGCCGACATCGACGAACTGAAGAGCGTCTTCCAGACCTACCTGTTCGACGTGCTGGGCATCCGCGACGATGCCGCCGGCGGCGACAGCGTAAACCTGGAGCCTTACCGCTTGGCCGTAGACCTGCTGCTGGAGATGCGCCGCACCGCCAAGGCCAACAAGGACTGGGCCACCAGCGACCTTATCCGCGACAAACTCAGCGAGTTCGGCTTTGAGGTCAAGGACACCAAAGACGGCTTTGAGTGGAAAGTAAAATAAACCGGTTAACAGTTGACAGTTAATGGTGAATGGTTGTTCGCTGCTAACTGTCAACTGTTCAATATGAACTGTTCACTGAAAAAAGTGGAGCCGCTCATCTCGGTCATCGTGCCTGTCTACAACGGCGAGGCTTTTCTGGACCAGTGCCTGGAAAGCATCGTCGTGCAGGATTATGCCCGTCTCGAAATCATCATCGTGGACGATGGCAGCACCGACGGCACTGCAGCCATCAGCGACCGTTGGGCCGAGCGTGACAGCCGTGTGCGTGTCATCCATCAGCCCAACGGCGGCCATTCGGCGGCACGCAATGCGGGCCTCGAAGCGATGAGCGGCGAACTGATGATGATGGTGGACAGCGACGACGTGCTCCATCCCGACTTTGTCACCGTGTTGCTCGACCTCATGCGACGGCATGATGCCGACATCGCCGTGGGGGGATATGTGGCCTTCGAAGGGGCAGCGCCCGACTTCGGGCGACTCTCGTCGGAGGGCGAAACGCGGCTGCTCGACCAGCAGCAGGCCCTGCTCGCGGTGTTCTACCAGCACGGCCTCACCCACTCGCCCTGGGGACGCCTGTTCAAGGCGTCGCTGTTCGACGGCATCCGTTTCCCGCTGGGTATCATCTACGAGGACTTGGCCATCATCTATCCCCTGCTGCAACACTGCAAGCGGGTGGCCACGACCAGCCGGGTGCTCTATGGCTACCGCCAGCACGAGAGCAACAGCATGCGGGTATTCTCGCCACGCCGCTCCGCCGTGCTCGACGTGTGCGAGAACCTGGAGCGGCAAATGCAGACCGATGATCCGCAATATCTCAAAGCCGTGCGCAGCCGCCTGCTGAGCGCCTATTTCAACATCCTGCTGCTCAGCAACCAGGACAAGCAGGGCGACCACAGCCAGTTGCAGGACCGCTGCTGGCAAGGCATCAAGCGGCTGCGGGGCGACTGCCTGTTCGACCCACGGGTGCGCCTCAAGAACAAGGCGGGCATCCTGGCCTCATGGCTGGGACGCGGCACCCTGTGCAACATCATCGGACGCAACTACGAGCCTAAAGCCTAAAACCGACAACCCTATTGTTTTTTCGTTGATAAAAACAGCCGATTGATAGAATTTATTTGGTCAGTTGCCAATGATTCTATTCTTTTGCAATATCCATTTTACATCTAAAATCAAAAATATTGTTTTTAGGCTTGTTTTATTTAATCTATACCATAAGCATTTGGGTTTAGTTAAAAGTTTTTTTAGGCTTCAGAACACGAAAAGAAGAAAGGCAGGGTGTGAACCCTGTCTTTCCTGTTTTTTGACCCGTGTCGATGATGGGATTACCGCAGCATGTCGGCCACACGGCGGGTGGCGGCGACAAAGGCGGCCACCTCGTCGAGCGTGTTGTAGACGGCAAACGAGGCCCTCACCATGCCGCTGACGCCATAGCGTGCCATCAACGGCTGGGCGCAATGATGACCCGTACGCACGGCGATGCCCAGTTTGTCGAGCAGCAGACCCATGTCGTAACTGCTGATATCGCCCACCAGGAACGACACCACGCCGCTCTTGTCGGGTGCCGTGCCGAACAGGCGCATGCCGTCAATCGCCCGCAGACCGTCGACGGCTGCAGTGAGCAGTTCACGCTCGTGGGCAGCGATGTTGTCGATGCCCAAGCCCTGGATGTAGTCGATGGCGGCGCCAAAGGCGGCAATATCGACAAAATCGGGCGTGCCGGCCTCGAACTTGAACGGCAGTTCGGCAAAGGTGGTGCGCTCAAAGGTCACCTGCCCGATCATCTCTCCACCGCCCTGATAAGGCGGCATCTTGTCCAGCCAGTAGCGCTTGCCGTAGAGGATGCCCACACCGGCGGGGCCGTACATCTTGTGGCTCGAGAAGGCATAGAAGTCGCAGTCCAGGTCCTTCACGTCCACCTTGACGTGGGGTGCGGCCTGTGCTCCATCGATGAGCACGGGCACGCCATGACGATGGGCCACGGCAATCATCTCCTTGACGGGATTCACCGTTCCCAGCACATTGGACACATGAGCCAGGGCGACAAAGCGGGTATTGTCGCTGAACAGGTCTTCATAGGCCTCCATGTCCACCTCGCCGCGCTCGTTGATGGGCACGACGCGCAGGGTGATGCGCTTGCGCTGGCCGATGAGTTGCCAGGGCACGATGTTGCTGTGGTGTTCCATCACGGTGACAATGATTTCGTCACCGTTTTCCAGCATCTGCCCGAACGACGAGGCCACCAGGTTGATGCCCTCGGTGGTGCCGCGGGTGAAAATCACCTCCTCGATGCTGTCGGCGTTGATAAAGGCCCGTACCTTCTCGCGCGTCTGCTCTACCAGGTCGGTCGCCTCCTGCGACAGGGTGTGCACACCGCGGTGCACGTTGGCCTTGTAGTGGTAGTACATCTGGTTGATGGCCTCCACCACGGGACGCGGCGTCTGGGAGGTGGCAGCATTGTCGAGATAGATGAGCGGCCGCCCCTCAATCTGGCGTTGCAGAATCGGGTAATCCTCGCGTATCTTATTAATGTCCAGCATTTCTAACTCCTAACTCCTAACTTCTAACTCCTAACTCTTCTTGCATGCTGCCATACAGCCGGCACAGTTGCTCAACGTGCCGGCAAAGCGCTTCTCCACCAGGTAGTGCAGGCGGTCCTTGAGGGCGTCGAGACGCACCCCGTCGATGACGTCGGCCACAAAGGCCTGCATCAACAGGCGACGGGCCTCCTCGATGCCGATGCCGCGCGAACGCATATAGAACAGGGCCTCCTCGTCGAGTTGGCCGACGGCTGAGCCATGGGAGCACATCACGTCGTCGGTATAAATCTCGAGTTGGGGCTTGGTGTACATCTTGGCGGTCGGGGCGCCGCACAGGTTGCGGTTGCCCTGATAGGCCTCGACACGCGGACAGTTGGGCTTCACCAGAATCTTGCCGGCAAAGGCGCCGACAGCATTGTCGTTGAGTACATACTTGAACATCTCGTTGCTGTTGCAACGGGGTGCGTTGTGGCTGATGAAGGTGTGGCTGTCCACGTGCTGCTCACCGCTGGCGATGGTCATGCCCAGCAGATGGGTCTCGGCATGCTCACCGTTGACCTCGACATGGTAGTTGTTGCGGGTGAAGCCGTTGATGAGCGTGATGCCGTCGATGAGCACATTGCTGCCCTCGTGCTGGTCGACATAGATCGACGACACGCGGCTGGTCTTGGGGGTGCTCTCCTCCATGTCGTAGTAGTCCACACGGCTGCCCTGCATGGCGACAATCTCGATGACCTGGTTGTTCAGGTAACGGTAGTCGGGGCTCTGGGTGTGATCACAGGCGAGTATCCTGATGGCAGCGTTCTTGCCCACAATGATGAGCAGACGGCGCTGCACCATCATGTCGAGCGCGGCATTGAAGATGTTGACCAACTGTATGGGACGCTCGGCGACGACACCGTCGGGAACATAGATGAACAGGCCGTCCTGCACCAGCAGGCTGTTGAGCGCCACGGTGGGGTCACTCATCTTGGCCAACTTGCCGTAATAGGCATTCATCAGTTCGGGATGGTCAACGGCGGCCATGCTGAAAGGCTCGACGACGACCTGGCCGATGTTGCGCTCGGCGGTGGCACTGCTGTGGAACGCGTCGTTGCTGCTGTAATACAGGCAGGTGCTCATGTTGGGCACGTCGCAGTGGAAGGTCTCGCCGGGGTCAGCATCAAAGGGCAGGCGGTTCACGTTCACGCCATAGTCGTGGGCGAAGACCGCCTCAAGGTCGGTCGCCTCATAGTCCTCGCTGCCCTTGCGCGGCAACCGCGCCGTTTCCAACTGCTCGCGGGCATTGGCACGCACCGCGTTCAGCAGAGCCGGTGACTGGGCCTCGATGAGGGCACGGGTCTCGTCAAACAGGTCGATATATTGCTTGAGTGCGTTCATCTCCTCTTTACTGCTGTGCGTCGACTTGTTCCTTAATCCAGTCATAGCCCTTCTCCTCGAGTTCGAGAGCCAGTTCGGGACCGGCGCTCATGACGATGCGGCCCTTGTAGAGCACGTGCACAAAGTCGGGCTTGATGTAGTCCAGCAGACGCTGGTAGTGGGTGATGACGATGGTGGCGTTGTCCTTGCTCTTGAGCGTGTTCACGCCGTTAGCGACGATGCGCAGGGCATCGATGTCCAGGCCGCTGTCGGTCTCGTCAAGGATGCTCAACCGGGGTTCGAGCATCGCCATCTGGAAAATCTCGTTGCGCTTCTTCTCGCCGCCCGAGAAGCCCTCGTTCACGGCACGCGAGGCGAGTTTGTTGTCGAGTTGCACGATGCTGCGCTTCTCACGCATGAGTTTCAGGAAGTCGGCTGCACTCAGCGGCTCCTGGCCGAAGTATTTGCGCTTCTCGTTCAGCGCGGTGCGCATGAAGTTGACCATCGACACACCGGGAATCTCCACGGGATACTGGAAACTCAAGAACAGGCCCTCGTGGGCGCGGTCCTCGGGGGAGAGGGCCAGCAGGTCCTTGCCGTAGAACTCCACGCTGCCGCCGGTCACGGTATAGGCGGGGTTGCCGGTGAGCACGGCGCTCAGGGTACTCTTGCCCGAGCCGTTGGGGCCCATGATGGCATGCACCTCACCGGGTTTGACGGTCAGGTTCACGCCCTTCAATATCTGCTTGTCCTCAATCGAGGCCTGTAAATCCTTAATTACTAACATATTCTTTTTAAGTTGTGAGTTTTTAGTTTTAAGTTGTTAGTGTGATTACTATCGCCTCAAAACCACCAACTATTATCTCTTATCTTTTATCTCTTATCTAAAAATTACCCCACGGCGCCCTCGAGCGAGACGCTCAGCAGTTTCTGTGCCTCGACGGCAAACTCCATCGGCAACTTGGACATCACCTCCTTGGCGTAGCCGTTGACGATGAGGCCCACGGCGTCCTCGGTGGGGATGCCGCGCTGGTTGCAGTAGAAGATCTGGTCCTCGTTGATTTTGCTCGTTGTCGCCTCGTGCTCCACCACCGACGTGTCGTTACCCACCTCGATGACGGGGAAGGTGTGGGCACCGCTGGTGTCGCTCAGCAGCAGGCTGTCACACTGGGTGAAGTTGCGGCAACCGGTCGCCTTGGGCGCGATTTTGACCATACCGCGGTAACTGTTTTGGCTATGGCCGGCGCTGATGCCCTTGCTCACGATGGTGCTCGTGCTGTGCTTGCCCAGGTGAATCATCTTGGTGCCGGTGTCGGCCTCCTGCCAGTTGTTGGTCAGCGCCACGCTGTAGAACTCGCCCACCGAGTGGTCGCCCTTGAGCACGCAACTGGGATACTTCCACGTGATGGCGCTGCCGGTCTCGACCTGGGTCCACGACAACTTGCTGTGGTCACCGCGGCACAGGCCGCGCTTGGTCACCAGGTTATAGATGCCGCCCTTGCCGTCCTTGTCGCCGGGATACCAGTTCTGCACCGTGCTGTACTTGACCTCGGCACGGTCCTCGACGATAATCTCGACGATAGCGGCGTGCAACTGGTTCTCGTCACGCATGGGCGCGGTGCAACCCTCCAGGTAGGAGACGTAGGCATCGTCGTCGGCCACGATGAGCGTGCGCTCAAACTGGCCCGTCTGCGCGGCATTGATGCGGAAGTAGGTGGACAATTCCATCGGACAACGCACACCCTTGGGGATATACACAAACGAGCCGTCGCTGAACACGGCCGAGTTCAATGCGGCATAGAAGTTGTCGGTATAAGGCACCACCTTGCCCAGGTACTTGCGCACCAGGTCGGGGTAGTCCTTCACCGCCTCGCTCATCGAGCAGAAGATGACGCCCAGTTCGGCCAGGCGCTCACGGTAGGTCGTCTTCACGCTCACGCTGTCCATCACGGCGTCGACGGCCATGCCGCTCAGGCGCAACTGCTCCTCCAGGGGAATGCCCAATTTGTCGAAGGTCTTCTTCAACTCGGGGTCAATCTCCTTCGGGCCCTCGCCCGGCTTCTTCTGCCGCGGAGCGGCATAGTAACTGATATCCTGGAAGTCAATCTCCGGCACGTGCACATGGCCCCACGTGGGAGCCTTCAGCGTCAGCCAGTGGCGGTACGCCTTCAGACGGAACTCCAGCAGCCACTCGGGCTCACCCTTCAGGGCCGAGATGCGGCGCACCACATCCTCGTCCAATCCCTTGGGGATGACCTCGGTATCAATGTCGGTCACAAAGCCGTACTTGTACTCAGCCTGTGCCGCTTCCTCTATGATTTGATTCCCTTTTTCAGGTTTTTCGTTCTCTTTCATCGGTCAAATTAGTTACCTCTTGCTAAAAGCGGTGCAAAGGTACAAATAAAACCCCAATAGGACTGCGCCAAAGAACAACTTTTGGCATTTAAATCATTCTACTGGCGATAAATCCAACAAAATCATCAATATAATTATTAGATTTCTTGCGAACAGATGCGAGCAATCCATAAAAAACTTCGCGGCTTAGCGGCTTAGCGTGAGGTAAAACGGGTGCGGATGCCTGCAGAAAGGATCGCTCGCCATGCTCACGAGAAATCCAAGATAGTCCTCAATATAATTTTATTAGATTTCTTGCGAGCAGATGCGAGCAATCCCTAAAAAACTTCGCGGCTTTACGGCTTAGCGTGAGGTAAACGGGTGCGGATGCCGCGGTTGGGCATCAGGGCGTCAGTCGTATAGGATGAGGGCGATGAGGGTATTGACGTCGGCGATGTTGATTTCGCCGTCGCCGTTGACGTCGTCAGCGGGGGTGCCGCCGGTGCCTTTCAATATGATGTCGATGACGCTGTTCACGTCGGCGATGTTGATCTCGCCGTCGCTGTTCACGTCACCGGGGATGGTCTGCGGGATGTCGGGATAGTGGCAATAGAACGATTTCAGGGCCAGCGTGTGATCGCCGGCTTCGCCGCCCTTGTTCAGGGTGAACTTGATGCTCTTGATGGTCACGGGATAGGTGCCCAGATGGTCGGCTCCGCCCAGCGCATCCAGGTCGAGCAGGATGCGGTAGTCCTTGCCCGCCTCAAAGGTGTCGCCTTCCACGGGGTCAATCCTGAGGAAGTTGGACGTGGTGTAGTAACGGTTGCGCGCGTCAATCTGCACATAGTCGATGGGCATGGTGGAGTTGAACACGAGGCCCACGGTGTCGGGCAGGCTGTAGAGCGTGATGTCCTTGCTCATCTGCAGGTAAGGGGCACGATTGCTGCTGTAGGTATAGGAGATGATGCCCGTGGCCTCGTCAATGGTGATGTTCTTGGCGCCGGCGCCCTTGAAGGTCCAGCCGTCCCACGGTTGATACAGGTATGGCGCGGAACTGATTTCTACCGTCACCTCGGTATTGTCACTATACTCCCCCACCTCACACGCCAGGGTCGTTGTGCCCGCCTTGAGGCCGTGCAGCACGCCATCGGTCACAGCAATCACCTCGCCGTCACCGATGCTCCAGTCGAGCGTCGCGGGGTCGTAGTAATAGGTATTGGCATTGACCGTCGCGGTCACCTCGATGGGATAGTCGCGGCCGTCGATGAGGATGGGATGCAGCGTGATGGCGGGCTGGGCCGCGATGATGCGCACAGGCACCGTCGCCGTCATCTCGCCCAAGGTCGCCGTGAGTGTGCCGCCAGTCACATCGCCACCGGCCTTAAACGTATTGCCGCTGGTGGTGCCCAGCGAGGGGTCACACGACAGGGTCACGCCCTGCACATCCTCGTCGACGAGTTCGCCGATGCGGTTATAGCCCAGGATGCGGGGTGTGGCGGTGGAGTACTGCGGCAGGTCGATGCGGTGCAGGTCGAAGGCAATGCTCGCCACCTCGTTATCCTTCTCGCCCACAGCCTCGACGAGCCAGCCGCAAGCCACAGCCCGTGGGTTGCCCTCGGTGGTGGTGTTGATGATTTTGCCGAAGAGCATCATCTCGGCCGAGCCGCCGGCGTCCATGTTGACGATTTCGGTCACGTCGGGGCACATCTGCTGCAAGATCTGGCATGCCACCGCTGTGGGGCAGCCTGCCGACTGGCCGTAGAGCGGACTCGTGGCCTTGTCGATAACCAGCAGATAGAGGTGCTTGCCGTCGGCACTGCTGCCGTAGCAGGTGCGCGAATACACCTGGCTGTTGTAAGTCTCGTCATAGTTGCGGCCCAGCAGTTCGCCACCGTGCATGATGGGCGCATTGCCCCACACCATGTTCTCGATGTCGGGGCGCTGGCCCAACTTGTCGTCATCCAGGCAGGTCCACCCCGAGGTCACCTCAATCTCGTCGCCCACAGCAAGCGCCGCCATCGCGGCCTTGTTGGCATCGCCGGTGACGGTCAGGCAGGCGTCATAGTCGCCCAGCGTCTGGCGGTCGGCATCGGGGACGATGCCAGCGATGATGAACCGCATGGGCGCGTTGTTGGCCCAGCCGCTACCCTCGGCCAGGGTGAGGTAATAGTTGTCCGTATGGTTGTTGCCCCGCTCGTTGAAGCCCGACCAATCGTCCTCGAACTCGCGGGTGCGGGTATAGTTGGGTCCATACAGGCAGATGTCGCCCGCCACAGCGCGGCGGTTGATGTTGTGGTAGGCCAGCGGTTGCGCGAGTTTGTCGCTGGTGATGGTGCCATCCCAACGGATGCGTCCCAGCACCAACGTCTTGTCGTGGGTGATGGCGGCTGCTGCCGAGCGCTCAGGACCGCCGTTCCACCAGTCCCAGGTGGTGTTGTCGTTGACCAGGCTGGTGTCGTTACGTACTACACCGCCCAGCGGAGTGCCCAACTGGAAACTGCTCCACGGAGCACCGTTGCCCGACACGACCCAGAAGTTGGCGTTGCAGCCCGCCACAGGGCGCTTGGTCGCCGTGCGGTTGCGCGTGTAGGCATTGGCCAGGGCCTCGGTGCGGCCCACGGTGTTATAGCCGATGGTAGTCTCGATGCGGTTGTTGGGATTGTTGAGGTCCACTTCCATCACATACACGTTGAGCGGATAGCCGGGAATCCTCACGATGGTATTGACCATGCCTGGCCCCACCTGGCGGTGCACCA
Source organism: uncultured Prevotellaceae bacterium (assembly GCA_900320245.1). GTDB lineage: Bacteria > Bacteroidota > Bacteroidia > Bacteroidales > Muribaculaceae > Sodaliphilus. The sequence goes on along the minus strand of ONRP01000012.1, from coordinate 3,374 downwards.
GCGTGTCGGCAGCATAGGTGGTGCCGTCGATAACAAAGTCGGCACGCGCCTGCAGGCTAAAAAGAATCGCACAAGCGACAACAAAGAAAAAACTCCTTTTCATCATCTCGAGGTTTTACGGTTATTGATATGCAAAAATAACCCAATCCCGGGAGATACCAAAAGCATTCACCTGTTTTTTATTTCCTTCGAGACTGAAAAGAAGAAAAAGAGGCAAACAAACGACATCCGCACCCGGTTGATGGTGCGGAAGCCGTCGTTAAACATTATCCTTTAACCTTTATGCACGGCATTAGCCGTTATTGCCCGCACGGCCAAAGGCCGTTTACGGGACCTGAGTACCAGTTAATCTGTGCCATAATCTCATCACTGCCTGCTCGAGCGGATAGGTCACGAACGACAATGCCGTGGCCAGCAGGATGGCCAGCACGCTGTCGGTCAGCACCATGATGAGAGGGCTGGAGGCGTTCAAGTAGGTGCGGCAGCGGATGGCGAAAACGGCAACGAACACCAGGCTCTGGTACAGGTATATGCTGAAACCCCGCGTGTTCCATATCGCCAGAAAGCGGTTCTCGGGGATTCGGATGCGGCCGAGCACCAGCGACACCACGCACAGGGCGAAGATGCCGTAGGTGGCAAACACCCAGTCGGGCGGGAACTTATGGCCCTGCATGGGGCAGAAATGCCCGCCCGTCACCTCATTCGCCACAATCGCCGCTGCAGCGCACAGGCCCACTATGACCCGGGTTTTCACGCCCATTCGTCGGTAATACAGATATCCCGCCACCATAAACACGTTGTAGCAAGCCACCTCACGCAGCAACTCATGACGCGTCACGGCCTGCACTGCAAGGAACAGCACAAAGCAGGCCGCCATGTAGATGTGGCGGTTGCAGCGCTCCGTCAGCCAAACCTGCAGCGGGAAGGTGCAACTCAGGATGAGGTAGGGCTGCAGGAACCAGATGTGGGCTCCGAAGGGTGCACCAGGAACATCCTCGCACAGGACAATCCGTACGATGTCCTTCCAGCCATATGTGCCGAAGTCGTACGGCTTGAACCCCAGCCGCGCCGTGTCGCCGAAGAGGGCAGTCACCGCAACAGTGAAGACGATGACCACCACGGCATAGATGTAGAACGGGATCACCACGCGCCCAACGCGGTTCACCACCGTGCTCCAAAGGCTGCGCCGTCGCGTGTTCACCGCCACCGACGCACCCGCGATGAAAAAAGTGCCCGCCATCGCAAACAGGACAAACGACAGGTAGGGCTCACCCGCGGCATACAGCCAGTACATGACATGCCCAATGATGACATGTATCATCATCAACGCCCGATAATGGTCCAACTGCGTGTCACGCATACACCCCGCCGTCACTTATTATATGTGGACCAATGGAGCATAATGCTCTGAATGATTACCAACTCCGCCACCATTTTGTATCACAATGGGTCGACGATTGGCATTTGCAACACCGCTTGCCAAAATAAATAGAAATAAAATAATGAAAACTTTTCTCATAAAATAGTGTATTAAATCAATGGTTAATTAAATAAAAATGGTTGTTACAAAATTACAGTAAACACCGTGTTCGCTCCAAATTTATTCGTTATACAAAACTATTGTAACAATTTGATTTACAATAAGATACAGAAATCAAATTATACATCCAAATATATCACTACAAATGGAAGTATTTTTGACCCAAAAACCTTGTGATTACACGTTGGCGAAATTGATTAGATGGATTATGGGCAAGGATTTCAGACCACTATAGACAAGCCTGCTCTGATGCCCGAAGGGCTGTCATGAGAAAAACTCACGGTATGTTATCCTACTGGCTACCGCTCAGTAAATTGATTCATAGGCAGATTAAAGGGCACTCACTGGTTGCAAATCTAAAGGTTCTATAAATAATACTTTTTACCCTACAAATGGTGATACTGATTATTTTCTGTATTCGTCAATATACTGCATAAGATTCCCTTCTAATCCCAATTTCTGTGCAAGCCTTTGCCTAATTGGTCCTACACTGGTAGCATTTGAGTAACCCATAATGTGTGCGATCTGCACACAAGAAAAATCCAGCGTAGATAATGTCAATAATAACAAGTCCCGATCATTAAGTTTGGGGCATTTCTTTTGGGCATCGGATAAAATATTATTGTAACGTGTGTTTATATAGTCTTGCAATCTAACCCATTTGCTTTTATTTTGCCCTTGATACTGTAGAATTTCTTTCAATTTTGAATGGAGCTTTGAGTTAGGTGCGTGGTAACACTCTTCGACAAGCTCACGAATTAGAGAAGTGTGTGAATCAAAGAACTCCTTTAGTTTGGCATCTTGGATGTTTAACTGTTTAATTCTTTGTTCCATCTGGCTCAACTCATTCAGTTGTGATGCGGAGGATTCTTTCAGGTCTGTGATAATATTATCTATACGACGATTACGCTTATGATACTTGTAAACTACATAAACCAACACAAAGGAAATTAAAGCAATCGTGATGATTATCGCTCTAAAATAGATGGCGTGATCATGAGCAGTCTTTAATTGTTGAAAATTTTTATCCTGGAGTTCTTCAATTTTCACAATATTAATGGGCGTTTCAAGTGCCAAAAGGGAATCTTCCATATATTTACACTTATCATCCATCAACTTATAAGTGTTCGTGTCTCCACGAGCCAAGGCAATTTCGCCCAGGCTTTCAAGATACATCATTTCATTAAACACATTCTCCCGCTCGCTCTGGCCGCACTGATTCAACATCAGTACTGCTGAATCCGGCTGCCCTAACTTGGCATAAACATCAGCAGCATTGACATAAAAAGAATAATCCAATTTATCATCAGGGAACACCAATAACTCATGAATTACCTCTATAGCATTTGTGTATTTCTGTTCTACATAATATGTTTGAAGTAGATTTATCATACTACTGATATAATTACTTTCGTCTTTTGAGGTCATGGCAATGGCTTTTGCTTCCAATAAGGTTTTTTCAGCTAAATGAGGTTTTTTCAAACAATATAAAGCACCGAGGTTAATCATACAGCGCAAGATATAATTAGTGTCACCAGCCTGCTTTAAATATTCAAGAGCATCTTCAAAGCGTTTAATATGGATTCCGTCCATCGCATAGTTATCACGGTATAATGATCCTATCCTCATTTTGACATAGCCGAGGTTGAAGTAGTCGTCGGGGGCGGCGGTGGCTTCGGCGTGCTTGTAGTAGAGCATGGCACTGTCGGGGTGGCCCAGTTCCTCCATGACGGCTCCCTTGTAGATATAGGCGCGGGTGAGTTTCTCCTGCTCACCGCTGTGGGCACGGTAGTAGCCCAGGGCGCGGTTGATGTCGCTGTCGCTGGTGGCGGTG
>ONRP01000057.1 GCA_900320245.1 uncultured Prevotellaceae bacterium | reverse complement strand
CCGAAGGTCATCTGGGTCAAGTCGTTGGTACCGAACGAGACGAAGTCAACAACCGATGCGATCTGGTCGGCTACGAGAGCAGCACGCGGGATCTCAATCATGGTACCTACCTTGTAGGCCACGGTCTCGCCACGCTCAGCGAATACTTCCTGAGCAACGCGGTTGATGATGTCGGCCTGCATCTGGATCTCGTTCTTCACACCGATGAGGGGCACCATGATCTTGGGCTTCACAACGATGCCCTTAGCCTGCATGTTGAGGGCGGCCTCGATGATGGCACGTGCCTGCATCTCGGTAATCTCGGGATAGGTGTTGCCCAGACGGCAGCCACGGTGACCTAGCATGGGGTTGAACTCCTCAAGGCCGTCGCAAACCAACTTCACCTCTTCGAGGCTGCGACCGGTCTCTTCGGCCAGTTCGCGCATGGTTTCCAACTGATGGGGAACGAACTCGTGCAAGGGAGGATCGAGCAGACGGATGGTTACCTCATAGCCGTCCATGGCCTCGAAGATACCCTCAAAGTCGCCACGCTGCAACGGGAGCAACTTGCCCAGAGCGATGCGACGCGAAGCCTCATCGGGAGCGATGATCATCTCGCGCATAGCCTTGATGCGGTCACCCTCGAAGAACATGTGCTCGGTGCGGCACAGGCCGATACCGTGGGCACCCAACTTGCGGGCCACCTTGGCATCGCGGGGCGAATCAGCATTGGTGTAAACGTCCATCTTGCTGTATTTCTCAGCAAGGTTCATCACAGCAGCGAAGTCACCGCTCAGGTCGGCGTCAACCGTAGCCACGAGGCCGTCATAGACCTCACCGGTGCTACCGTTAATCGAAATCCAGTCACCCTCGTTATAGGTCTTACCACCCATCTCGACGGTGCGGGCTTTGTAGTCCACCTTGATTTCACCGGCACCCGAAACGCAGCACTTGCCCATACCGCGGGCAACAACTGCAGCGTGCGAGGTCATACCGCCACGGGCGGTGAGAATACCCTGAGCCACGCTCATGCCGCGCAGGTCCTCGGGAGAGGTCTCCAGGCGCACCATGATGACTTTCTTCTTGCGCGATGCCCACTCCTCGGCGTCATCGGCAAAGAACACGATTTGACCGGTGGCAGCACCGGGGCTGGCGGGCAGACCCTTGGCCATCACCTTGGCAGTCTTGACAGCGGCCTTGTCGAACACGGGGTGCAGCAACTCATCGAGTTTGCCGGGCTCCATGCGCTTGAGGACGGTCTTCTCGTCGATAGCGCCTTCACGCAGCAGGTCCATGGCAATCTTGACCATGGCAGCACCGGTGCGCTTGCCATTACGGGTCTGGAGCAGCCAGAGTTTGCCATCCTGGATGGTGAACTCCATATCCTGCATGTCGCGGTAGTGCTCCTCGAGTTTCTGCTGGATGTCAACGAGTTGCTTAGCGCACTCAGGCATCGACTCCTCGAGCGAGGGATACTTGGCGGCGCGCTCTTCCTCGCTGATGCCCTGCATAGCGGCCCAGCGACGGCTGCCCTCGGTCATGATCTGTTGCGGGGTGCGTACACCAGCCACAACGTCCTCGCCCTGTGCATTGATGAGGTACTCACCGTTGAACAGGTTCTCACCGGTACCGGCGTCGCGCGAGAAGCACACACCAGTAGCACTGTTGTTGCCCATGTTACCATAGACCATAGCCTGCACGTTAACAGCCGTACCATACTCCTCGGGAATCTGGTTCATGCGGCGGTACAGGATGGCGCGGTCGTTGTTCCAACTGTCGAACACGGCGTAGATAGCGCCCCAGAGTTGGTCATAGGCATCGGTCGGGAAGTCCTTACCGGTATTCTCCTTGACAGCGGCCTTGAAGCGTGCCACGAGTTCCTTGAGGTCTTCGACATCAAGTTCGGTGTCAAACTTCACGCCCTTCTTCTCCTTCACCTCTTCGATGATAGCCTCGAACGGGTCGATGTCGGTCTTGTTGGTCGGCTTCATGCCGAGCACTACGTCGCCGTACATCTGCACGAAGCGGCGGTAACTGTCCCAAGCGAAGCGGGGGTTACCCGACTTCTGGGCGAGCGTCTCGGCAACGGCGTCGTTGATACCCAGGTTGAGGACGGTGTCCATCATACCAGGCATCGACACGGGAGCACCCGAGCGCACCGACACCAACTGGGGATTGCTGGGGTCGTTGAACTTATTGCCAGTCAGATTCTCGATGTGCTGGATAGATTTCATCACATCGTCCTTAATCATTGCCACAACGGCGTCGCGACCCTCCTTGTTATAGAGAGTGCACACCTCGGTAGTAATGGTGAAACCCGGGGGAACGGGAACGCCAATCAAGTTCATCTCAGCAAGGTTCGCGCCCTTGCCACCCAGCAGATCTTTCATGTCGGCACGGCCCTCTGCCTGACCGTTACCAAAAGTGTAAATCGCTTTCATTTACTTAACTTTTTGTTAGGAATATGTTTAAAATATTTATAAATTTCGATTTTGCGGTGCAAAGGTAGTGATTTTTAGCCACATTACCACACTCTATGGCCCAAAAAACACATTATTTTTATAAGAAAACGTTATCGGGCAGATAACTCATTCATCTTCAAGACATGAAAACGCACAGAGTGGAGACGCCGAAACGGCATCTCCACCCTGCGTTATCAATCATCCCAATCGGGATTTTTTTAGTTTTTTCTCCTCAAGGGCTCCGAGCCTAACGAGAGGCTTCTCGTCAAGCACAAAATGGAGTTTTCTTGGGCGGAGAGTGTGGGTGATGAATCGGTTTAGTAAGAGCCGGTCAACACAATCGTGATGGCGGCGGTTACATCGTCGATGTCAACCTTGCTGTTGCCGTCGAGATCGGCACACACTTCACAGATACCCGAAGGCTTGCCCAGGACGCTGTCGATCAGCATCGTCACGTCGTCGATGTCCACCTTGTTGTCATGGTTCACATCGCCCGGCTTGTAGTGGGTAACGGAACTCTCGATGACGTATTCGGCGGTGGCCACATCGCTGTTGTTGAACAGGCCTTCCTTCACGGCGATGGCATTGACGGTCGTGGTCTCGCTCACGGTGAAGGGCTCACTGTAGACGGGGCTCGATGCCGTGGGAACGGTGCCGTCGACGGTGTAATGGATGGTGGCGCCCTCTTCGGCCGTGATGGTGACGGTCTTGGCTTCGTTATAGGTGCCGCTGGCGGGTTCGATCACCGGGGTTGCTACCGTGGGGAACAAGCCGCCCGTCTCGAGCCATGCCTTGTTGGCGGGCATTGGGGTGGTCGTGGCTTTCACAAAGCCCAACTTGCCTGATTCGTCGACGCCGATGACATACTTCTGCGGGTTTGTGTTCGCGATGTTGTTGTTGGCATTGAACGAACTGGTGCCACCATTTGTTTGATAGACGAGCGAGCCGTCGGTGTTGCAGAAGTAGGTTCCCTTCAGGATGTTCGTTCCGGTGTAGTTCGTGGCGCTTGTGGCTCTGGGGGCGCCTTGTGAGGTCACGCTCAGGTCGGGATCTGTGTATAAGGGGATGCCAGTGGGTTTCAACTGGCAGTCAGCGGGGTTGGACGAAGCACATTCCAGCAAAACGGGTGTTCCCGCGGGAACAGTGCCGCCCGAGGTGGCTACACGCTCATAGTTGAGTGTGCCATTCCCCACGGCCTTGATGACATAGGCGTTCAGCACCTGTCCTGACAAGGTGAAGGCATAGGGCACATAGAGTGTTGTGTAGTACTTGCCGTTAAACGCCATATCGGGAACGATATTGAAGTGATCCACTGGGTCGATATACCACTTGGCGTTGGTGGCCGAACTGCTCTCGCTAATGGCAAAGGTGCCGTCGTTGTCCACAAAATAGCGGGTGCCCAGATTGGCCAAACTGTTGTTCGATGCTTTCAAGACCATCGAGGCAGTGTACTGGGTGTTCGCCCCGCTACCGCTGGATGATGCGATTTTGACATACAGGTTTTGAAATTCCAAATCTACTCTGCCGTCATAAGTGCCCGTGGTGAGCGTGAGCAGGCTTGTACCTTGCCCGATCAGGTTGTACTGGCCGTTAGCAACCTTCTGGTCGGCGTAAATCACCGCTCCGGGATTGATGTATTCGCTATCATCAACCATGTGGATATCGGTTTGCAGATATAGTCCCGCACAGGTCATGGCGCGTGCTCTTCCTTCTGAACCATACACCGCCATTAATCCGCCACCTGCATTGGAGATGCAGACGTGATAGTTGAACAGGTCATTGGCAAGGGAGATGTAGTGATTAGTGTTGGCTGCGTTCCTGACGCGGTAGAAGCCCGAACCGTCGAGTTGTGCTGTCATCGTGAGGCATGAAAGCGACAGCAACACTGTCATGCCTATCATTTTAAGTGTCTTCTTCATTGTTATAGTATCTTCTTTCTCGTTATTATAACGCGGTGATTTAAAAAATCGTGAGCAATTCATGATCAGTCATGCTCATATAGGTCAATCACATGAAATCTCATCAATTGCTCACGATAAGAATAGAATCAGTTTCACTCAATCAACCATTGAGGTTGATATGAGTCACTTCATTATTTACCCAGGACGATATCGATAAGAGCAGTCACATCATCGATGTCAATGATGTTGTCCTCAAAAACATCGGCACATACTGTGCAGAAATAACCCTCGGGAGTCTTACCCAGAACACGGTCAATCGTTGCAGTAATGTCGTCGATATCGATGGAGCCATCGTGGTTCACATCACCCTTCTGATACAGATTGAGAGCATCAAAGGCGGTGGTCACCATGAAGGCCTCGTTGACACGAACCTCCTTCTTGTTAAAGGCGAAGATGCCGTTGTCGTCGATGCCCAGGCTGCGAACCACGCAGTCGAGCACGCCGTCGGCATTCTCCTCGAGGCAAGTCCAAGTGTCATCCTCGCTCAAGCCCCAGAAGTACTTGTTGTTCACCGTGCCGGAGTTGCGGTACATCAGGTACTCATAATCCTTCAGGCAACTGTCGTAGAAGTCAACACCAAGGATATCCTTTGCCATGTTGAACATGTCAGCAACCATGGGTGTCACAATCTTGTACTCGTCAATGAGGTAGTCAGGGCCCTTCAGCAGGTTCTCGGCCACTGCGGCACCGTCGGTGGTGCTGATGGTGATCACCTTGTCGCCGAAGGTCTCGGCCTTGAGCAGAACGGGAGTCTGTGCGGGAATGATGCCAGTGATTTCCACAGTCTGGATTGTTCCACGAGGACTGATCGAGTCAACGGCATAAGCCTTCACGCCCTCGGGCAGTGTGTAAGCGAAGTCGGTGTACAGCGTCTTTCCGTACATCGGGTGGAGCGGACAGCCAAACATGTTCTCCTCGGGGATGTTCACGGTGAACTCGTCGCGCGGAGTCAGCGTCCAGATGGTGCGTGCGGCACCGTTGATGATGTCGCCGTTGCCCTCGCTGATGAAGTCAGGCTTGTCATTGTTCTGAACGATGTAGTACTTGAAGTCGGGATGGATGTCCTCGATTCTCTCGATGTAGTCGGCATACTCGCCCAACATCGGCTTGAGCTTTTCTTCATACTGCGGGTGACTCTTCACGTTAGTCCAGTAGATCATAGCGGTCTGATAAGCGAAGTCCCAAACATAGTTCTTGTTGTTCAGCACCTCACGGTAGAATGCCATGGTCGAAGCCTCGTCAACGGGCTCGGTCAGCGTGCCACCCATGTTCAGCCAGATCTGGTGCAGGCTGAACGGGGTGAAGATGCTAGAGCCGCCAATCTTTTCGCGAAGTTTGGTCAACGCTGTGTTGATGAAGTCCTCGAGCATCGGCAGTTTGGTCTCTACCTGTTCGGTATGAGCGCGGTAGAAATCAACCACGTCTTGCATGTTCGGGGTCTTGCCGTAGATGCGGTAGCCGCCCTCGGCCTCCTCGACATACAAGTGGTGATCGAAGCACGAATCAAACTTCTCCTTGATTTCGCCGAGGCCGTTCTCGCCCAGGAGGTTGCCCTCGCCGTCGGCATTGAGTTTGTCAACAACCAAATTCACGAACTGGGGCACGTAGTTCATTGCGCGATCGGCATAACCCTGGAGGTCAGCGGCCTGTGAGCGCAGCGACTGTACTTGTCCCTTGTCGTTGGTCTTCACATAGATGACGGTACCGGCCTGGTCGTCGGGAGCGTCGGTGAAGGTCAAGGTCTTGCGGCCCTGAACGTTGGCATACTTGTTGTTGCCGTTGTTCATAATCTTGAAGTAGCCATCGATGGGCTCTATAGGCGTGATCACGGTGGGCTGGTCGATGATGTACTGGGCGGTAGCCACAGCGCTCTCGACGCCGTCCTTGGTGGCCTTAGCCATCACGGTGCAGTCCTTGGTCAGGGTAACCTCGCTAGCGTTGGTCCAACTGTCGCCGCCGTCAAGGCTGTAACTGATTTCAGCGCCCTCGGTGTCACAGGTAATCTCGAGCGTCTGGTTGCCGGTGTAAGAACCGGGAACGAGCGAGAACTCGGGAGTTGCAATTTCCTCTTGATACAACTTGATAGCATCGAGAGTGGCGTCTACGAGGAAGGCCTCGTTGGTGCGAACCTCCTTGGTGTTGAAGGCGAAGTTGCCGTTCTGGTCAACACCCAGGCTGCGAACCACGCAGTCGAGCACGCCGTCGGCATTCTTCTCGAGGCAAGTCCAGGTGTCGTCCTCGTTCAAGCCCCAGAAGTACTTGTTGTTCACTGTGCCTGAATTGAGCATCATCAGGTGCTCATACTCCTTCAGGTAGTTATTGTACAAGTCATCACCCAGGACGCTCTTTGCAAACTCGAACAGCGCCTGAACCTGCGGCGTCACGAGGTCATAGTTGTCAACCAGGTAGTCCGGACCCTTGAGCAGGTTCTCGGTCACGGCAGCGGCCGAGGCAGTGCTCAGCGTCAGTTCCTTCTCACCCGTGCTCTGCGAGATGAGCATCACGGGAGTCTGAGCGGGAATAACGCCGCTGATGGCCTCATAGGTGGCAAGGCCGTCCTCGGCTACTTCGGTCACCTTGTTGGCGGTAACAACGCCCTCGGGGACTGTATAGGCAAAGTCGGTGTACAGCGTGACGGCATACTTCGTGTCGTCATCGCCGCCAAAGGCATTAGCCTCAGGGAAGTTTACCTTAAAGGTCGTGCGCGGCACGAGCGTCCAGTAGGTGCGGGCGGCACCGTTGATGATGTCGCCGTTGCCCTCGCTGATGAAGTCAGGCTTGTCATTGTTCTGAACAATGTAGTACTTGAAGTCGGGATTGATCTGCTCAATCTCGTCGATGTACTGGGCGAACTCACCCAACTGAGCCTTAAGTGATTCATACTGATCTTCATGTGCTTTCACACGCTCCCAGTAGGTCATCGCGGTCTCATAGGCGAAACTCCAGACATTGTCCTTGTTGCACAGTACCTGCTGGTAGAATGCCATGGTCGATGCCGAGTCAACGGGCTCGGTGAGCGTTTCACCCATGCGTTGCCAGGTCTCATGGACGCTGAAGTGCTGCAGGATGCTGGCGCCATGGCCGCCGGTCTTGTTAAGCACCTTGTCGATGGCATCGTTGATGAAGCCCTCGAGCATCGGCAACTTGGCGTCAACCTTGCTCTTGTTTTCAGCATAGAAGTCAACCACGGGCTGCATGCTCGGCGTCTTGCCATAGATGCGGTAGCCCAGTTCGTCGTTCTTCTCGACATACAAGTGGTGGTCGAACGACTCGTTAAACTTCTCCATGATGGCCTCATAGCCAGTCTCGCCAAGCACCTCGCCAGCGCCGGTGGCATGCAACTTGTTGACAATCATCTCGACGATGCTGGGAACATAGCGCATAGCACGGTCGGCGTAGCCCTGCAGGTCAGCGCCCTGTGAGCGCAGCGACTGTACTTGTCCGTGCTCGTTGGTCTTCACATAGATAACGGTACCGGCCTGGTCGTCGGGAGCGCCGGTGAAGGTCAAGGTCTTGCGGCCCTGGATGTTGACATACTTCTCGTTGCCATTGTTCATGATGCTGTAGTAGCCATCGATGATATCCATCGTGGGCAACTCGACGGTCTGCTTGATGACATAGGCAGCGGTGGCAACGGGGCTCTCAACACCGTGGTTAACAGCCTTGGCCATAAGGATCGTCGTCTCGGTAATGTTCAGGCTGTTGCCCGTGGTCCAGGTCAGACCACCGTCAACACTGTACATCACAGTAGCACCCTCAGGACCACTGATGGTCACGTCTTGAGCGCTCTCATAGGTGCCGTCGGCCAGCGAGAAGGTCGGCTTGGCAACTGTGGGCGGCGGAGCAACGGTCAGCGTGTAGCTTGCGTTGGCACCGTTGTAGTTGCCTGTTGCGGCACCCGTGGCGGTGATGACCGTGGTGCCGATGCCCTTGATGGTCACAACGCCGTCCTCGTCAACCGTGGCAACAGCGGTGTTGCTGCTGCTGTAGGCGGTCACGGTCAGCTCGTTGGGATTGTTC
>ONRP01000003.1 GCA_900320245.1 uncultured Prevotellaceae bacterium | reverse complement strand
CATTAAACATTCTCCATTATGCACGGCCGAAGGCCGTTATGGTTCTCATTCAGGTCCCAGGGCCAGGCGCATGCCGTTTTCAGGCATATTCAACCCTTTATCGTAAGGCCAACGGCTGTTGACAGCACAATAGACACTGTCGGTGAGAAAACTTCCTCCGCGGACAACGATACTGCCCCCTTGAATGCCAACCCCTGCCACGGGGTCAACCTGCGGCTCACTGGGATATCCCTCAAAACCGTCCAGACAAACCTCTCTCAGGCTGCCCGACATATCATACAGGCCAAGCTCGTTGGGGGTCTTCCAGCCTACAGAGTACATACGGGTCAGGTCCATGTCATGGAGGCCGAACCATCCCACCTCGCTGAGCAGGTTGCTGCCGGCGAAGGTGTAGCCGTGGCTCAGGTTGCCGCCTCGAGCGGCGAACTCCCACTGGGCCTCGGTGGACAGGTGAAAGTTCAGCCCCGTCAGTTCGTTAAGCCTGGCGATGAAGTCCTGGCACATGTACCAAGTCAAGCAACCGGCAGGCTGGTCATCATCGTGCATCTCCAGAAAATAGCTGCCCATCACCGCCTTCCACAGGCCAACGGTCACCTCGGTCAGACCGATCCAATAGCTCGACAGGGTCACCTGGTGGATGGGCGAGTTTAGCGTAGAGGTGCCGCCCATCATGAACGTGCCGCCCTCAACGGGCACCATCTGGAACGACACGCCGTTCACCGTGTACGTCACGCTCCCCTCGGGAATCGTCAAATCAGGGGGTGGACAATATCCCATGGTGCCTTTAAGCAACTTGTCAATCAAATATATAATGTCATTGATGTCGACATAATGGTCATAATTCATATCGCAGGCGCCCACATTGACTGAAGAGTCATCGCCGGTGAGCACGTATTGGGTAAGCAGGGTCACGTCGTTGATGTCATAGCAGCCGTCGCTGTTCACATCGCCGCGTACCGTTCGCGACAGGCCACACAACGGCAGCACCGCCAGCAAGGCGAAAACCAAAAATTTTCTGATGTTTGAATTTTTCATAATATCACTGATTTTGAATCGGTTAATAGATCTTCTGTTCTGCATTTAATTCCGTATTATTTATTGTCCGCTCAATATTCTGGCATTAAGGGCAGTATAGTCGTTGATGTTAACAATACCGTCGCAATTGTAGTCGGCCGCATCCGCTTGAAATTCGTTTGGAGAAATGGTTCCAAGCACAATAGACAATATTATTGACAAGTCATTGATATCAATGTTTCCATCACCATTGACGTCTCCTTTGCGGAAACCGACTTTGACGAAAATATACTTTTCGAAATCATCAATGCCCGTGCTGGTGCCACCACGCGCGTCATAGGTGGACGTCATTTCACCACTGATGGAAATAAAACCCGTTCTGAAATAGCTTTTTACTCTGAGTGACAGCGAGAACATGATATCATAATCACCCGGTTCCCACTTTATGGTGCCGTAGGTCTCATAGATGCCGTCATTGTCAGGGTCCCAGTAACCATATTCTGTGACGGTGGAAGAGCATACAAACGTGGTGTCATTATCCGTAAGCACGGCTTCATAGATGTCACTGGTGCCGTCGCTTGTCACGTATGGAATATCCATGCCGACATCCCTTGACGCTATAACGGATGAATGGTTGTTCACATAAGGACCCCCAAGCCCATCAGGGTATGTCATTGCCATTGTCCAGGAGTCATATCGACTCTCAAAATGAGCGATAACTGGTATGTTACAAAAAGCATTTAAACAAGCAGGATTGAGGTATACTGTGTCCCTGACACCCATGGTGAAATAACTGCTCGCCTGGATTTGAAACGCCGCCATCAGGAGGGCGGAAATAATGAGTAATTTCTTCATAATTTAATAAGATAATATGGTTAATAACTGTTTTGAATTCCTAGTGAAAACAACGATTTCATCGAATAAAATCGGATTTTTAAGGTTAGTAATTGGTGAATTGTCCTTGATAGACATTGTTGAACTCTGAGGTGATGACAATGGTGTAGTTGTCATCCGGTAGCGAAGAGATGTCGATACTGTCCCCATAGCCATCCACTTGGGTTGAAATAACAGCAATCATCGAAGACTGTGAGATAATATCCACATCATAATAAGCGGAAAACCCATCGGCAACAATGATAATCTCCTGATTATCAGTATCAAAATACACCTCTGGCATATCTGCAGGGGCATAATACTCATTGTGATCATGGCCTGTGCCGCCATTTTGGATGACGATGGGCCTAAAATCTGCATTCATTACATTACAACAGAATGCAACAAAAGAAAAAATAAGGATTACGTTTTTCATAATAATTTAGAAACAAAATAAACGAATAAAAGCCTTACAAAAATACAAAAAGGCTTTATTCTGAGCAAATTTTTTCGTTATGCAAATCAATTTTAATCAACTGATTAACAGTTAATTAAGAAAATTGTTTTTATGCATACTATATATTCACTGAAAAAATCGAAAAGAAATAATGAGCAAAGTAAATACTGGTAAAAAACTGATGGTTTAGACTTAGATGTTTTTTCAAAGAAATTTTATCAACTCTTATATTTGGCGATATAATCATTCAGAGAGCAATCTAATCCCATTTTTTTAATCAATCTTTGTCGGTTACCGCTAATGCTCGTCGCATTAGAGTATCCTGTTATAATTGCTATTTGAGCACACGAATATCCAAGACAAGAGAGAGCCAACAGCAATATGTCACGATCATTTAATTGTTTATAATTCTTTTTTGTATCAGATATTATATTATTAAACTCAATATCTAAATAGGCATACAATTTAGTCCATTTATCTTTGTTTTCTTTTTGGAATCGGATAATGTGATTAATTTCTTTAGATAATGTGTTATTCGGAGTGTGATAGCATGCTTCTGTAACATCGCCCAACAATTGCAGATGTGACGTAATAAAACCTTTAAGTTGTATGTCCTGAATTCTAAGTTGGTCAATATTATGTCTTAATACATCAGAATCATTGATATGGTTTTGATATTCGTCCTTTAATTCCTTCATGAGGCGGTGTATGCGGTATTTACTACGGTAAAGGTATAAAGATAGCCCGATGGAAATCAGTGTAATTATAACAATAAGAAAAACTATCCACACTAATGATTTATGCTGCTGCTCCAATTTATTCTTTGAATACTCTTCTATAGAAGCCTCCATCTTTGCAATTCTAAATGAGTCATCAGTAGAAAACAAAGAATCTTCAATATTAGAACCTTTTTTATCATAATAGTGACCTGACTCCATATCTCCCCGAGCAAATGCAATATCTCTCATTGCATCAAGATATGCTAATTTATCGACTGCCTGATTAACAGACGCAACATCAGCTAAAGATAATAACATGATTGCTGAGTCAGGCATCTGGAGACAAGCATATAAATCAGCAGCATATATATAGAAAGAGCTTCCTAATTCTTGTGTTCTCAAAGATAGTACTTTTTTCACTAACAGATGAGCTTCTTCATATTGCTTCGTATGTATGTCTTTCTTCACAATATTCTGAACTATAAAAACATAGTTGACGGTATCACCAATCTTTTCAGCAATTGATAAAGCTCTATTTAACAATGAATCCGCTTTATTGGGCGCCTTCAGACAATGTGATACACCCAAATTAAGCATGCAAATCAGTTGATATTGAACTTTGTCCGTGTGATTGAAACAATCCAGGGCTTCTTCGTACTTAGCAATTTGTTTACCATCTATAGCATGATGGTCTCGATAAAGTGACCCCATTCTCATTTTTGTGTAGCCCAGGTTGAAGTAGTCGTCGGGGGCGGCGGTGGCTTCGGCATGCTTATAGTAGAGCATGGCGCTGTCGGGGTGGCCCAGTTCCTCCATGACGGCGCCCTTGTAGATATAGGCGCGGGTGAGTTTCTCCTGCTCACCGCTGTGGGCACGGTAGTAGCCCAGGGCGCGGTTGATGTCGCTGTCACGAGGGCGAGGGTACTGTCGGGGGCGCTGGCCAACAGGCTGTCGGCCGCCACCAGGCGCGCGTCGTCGGGTACACGCGTGCCACGGCACCCCGTGACCGTCGCCACGAGCCCCGCCATCAGCAGCAATATGACTACCAACAAATGTCTCATCACACGGCAAAGATAAATAAAAACTACAAATTGCGCGAATTTTACTAATTTGGCATCTGCGCACGGCAAAAAAAGAAAATTAAGCACAAGTTGTTGACTATCAATGATTTGTATTTGTTGTGTTTGTTGTTTTCCTTTTGTTATTGCTGTAAAATCGAGTGTAAATACGTACCTTTGCGGTATGAAAGCAGGCATGAATCGGGAAATCCTGAAGATAGCGTTGCCGGCGATTATCGCCAACATCACCGTCCCCCTGTTGGGACTGGTGGACACCGCCATTGCCGGACATCTGGGCGATAAGGTGTTTATCGGTGCCGTGGCGGTGGGCGCGATGATGTTCAATCTGGTGTACTGGAACTTCGGGTTCCTGCGCATGAGCACATCGGGCATGACGGCGCAGACCTGCGGCAGCGGAGACTTCAAGGAGAGCGCCAAACTGCTGGGCGAGTCCACTGCGCTGGCGGTGCTCGTGTCGGCCGTCATCATCGTGCTGCAATGGCCCATCCGCCTGCTGTTGCTGTGGATTATCGGCCCGTCGCCCGAGGTAACCTCGCTGGCCATCACCTATTTCACCATCTGCATCTGGGGCGTGCCGCCCGTGCTGGTGATGATGGCGTTCAAGGGGTGGCTGCTGGGCATGCAGGATTCCCAGAGCGCGATGTGGATTTCCATCATGACCAACGTGTTCAACATCGTGGCGAGCCTCATCTGTGTCTACCTCTTCAAGATGGGCTTTGTGGGTATCGCCGTGGGCACGCTGGCGGGCGAATGGCTCGGACTGCTGTATGCCTCGCTGACGGTGCAGCACAAGTTCCCGCGGCTCAACGGTCTGCTCGACTGGCGCCGCGTGTGGCGTTTCAGGGGGGCAGGGCGCTATTTCAGGGTGAGCCGCGACATCTTTGTGCGCAGTTTCCTGCTGATGACGGTGAGCCTGGCTTTCGTGTCCATCGGAGCCCGCAGCGGTGACCTCATCTTGGCCGTCAATGCCTTGATACTGCAACTGTTCACCCTCTACAGCCACTTCATGGACGGCATCGCTTTTGCCGGAGAGGCTGTTGTGGGTAAGTATTACGGTATGGGCGACATGGGGCGCATGCGCCGCTGCGTGAGGCTGCTGTTCGGCTGGGGACTGGCTGTCGCTGCCGTGTTCACGTTGATTTATTCGTTCCCGCGGGTAGCCTTCTGGCTGCTGACCGACCAGCAGAGTGTCATCGACGCGGCGATGGACTACCGCGTGTGGTGCGCACTGATTCCCGCGGCCGGCATGGCGGCCTTTGTGTGGGACGGTGTGTTCATCAGCCTGACCCGCTCGATGGGCATGCTCATCTCGGCCTTCATCGCCTGGACCCTGTTCTTCGTCATCTACTGGCTCACGCCGGTGGAGTGGGGCAACAACCGCCTGTGGATTGCCTACTTGAGTTTCCTGGCCCTGCGCGGCATCATCCAGACCGTGCTCTATCGCGGCTACCTCGCCAGCGGTGTGCTTGAAAAATCCGTTCCCGAGCCATGACGCGTCGTTGCCGCCTACATATCATCGGTTTCATGGCCCTGTTGGCATCACTGTTGGCGGCGTGCAGCAGTAATGCCGACACCACACCGCTCGACGTCCCCGTCCACCTGCTCCGTAACGGCGACTTGGCGCTGCGCTGCGGCACGAGCCTCGAGAGCCACGTCGTTGTCGGCGTCAACGGTGAGAACGGGCCTTATTCCCACATCGGCATTGTTGTCCAGATCGACGGGCAGTGGTACGTCGCCCATGCCGTTCCCGGCGAGAATGAGCGCGGCGAGCCCGAATACGTCAAACTGGACCCGATACAGGTCTATTACGGTCGTGACCGCGCCAAACTGGGCTGCATTATGCGGGTGACCGACGACAGCACAGTGTGCCGCCAGGCTACCGACTATGCCCAGTGGGCCGTGGGCGCCAAGAAAGTGTTTGACAACAATTACGACTGGGAGGATTCCACCGAACTCTACTGCACCGAGATGGTGCAACGGGCCTACCGGCATGCCGGCATCGACCTCGCCGAGGACCGCCACACTCGTGTTGTCGCCGCCCTGATGCCCGGCACCTTCGTCTTCCCGTGCGACATCGTCGCCAACCGCTCCTTGCGGCAGATTGCTACGTTTTAGCGGTATTTTTCTTGGAAAATAGTTGGTTAATAACTATCTTTGCCCCGAAATTGGCAATTTATTAACTTCTTAACATTTACACATTATGAAAAAATTATTCGGAATCCTGTTTTTTGTGTCAGCAATGGCTCTGTTCATGACTTCGTGCACCAAGTCATCACCCGGTGATGCCTTCAAGGACTACATGGAACTGATGAAGAAAGGCGACGCCAATGGATTTGCCCAGGGCTTTGCCGTTGACGAGACCAAATCTCCTGAAGAGCAACAGCAGCAAGCCCAACTGATTGAGGGCCTCATTGGCGACAAGACCAAAAAGATGATGGAGGAGAAGAAAGGTCTGAAGGATGTGCAGATTCTTGAGGAGACCATCAGCGAGGACGGCAACGAGGCCAACCTGAAGGTGAAATTCGTCTATGGTGACGGCACCGAGGAGGAGAGCACCCAGGACATGGTGAAGCAGGACGGCAAGTGGAAAATGGTATTCAAGAAATAACCGCGACACCCACTTAACCCCAAGAACCCACGGTTCAAGAGCAAAAGGAAGTGACGGAGCATATCTCCGTCACTTCCTCTTTTATCGTTAGGGTGGGCTATGGTCAATTCTTGCCCAGCACCTTGTCAATCAATGCAGTCACATCGTTGATGTCGACAATGCCGTTGCTGTAGACGTCGGCACAGATCGGGCAGCACGGCTCGGTGTTGCTTCCCAGCACCTGGGCGATGAGCCTGGTCACGTCGTTGATGTCCACGTGGTCGTCATGGTTCACGTCACCGGGCTGATAGCCGTGGCCGTTCTCGAACAGGGTTACCATCTCGACATTGCTCCAGGGGCTCTCGGTACCGTCGTTAAACAAGGCTTTCACCTTGTAGATGAAGGTGCCGCCGGCCTCCAGGTCGTTCACGGTGTAGAACTTGTCGGTGATGCCGCTGATCAGGCGATAGGTGGCGTTGCCCTGCTCGGTGGCGTTCAACTGCACCGCGGTGAGGTCGCCGGCATAGACATCGATGGCACGGATGGCGGTGTAACTGTCGCCTGCTACAATCCTGATTTGGTCGTTGACATCACAGTCGAGTACTATCACCACGTTATCAAATTCGCTGGGCGGATTGACGGTGACCGTTTCCTTGCTGGTCCTTACCTCGAAGGTCGACTGGCCGTAGTAACTGTAGTAATAGGACTCAGTGTTCAGCACCACGGTCACCTTGTCGTAACCGTTCAGGTTATAGGTCGGGCTGATGAGGGAACCGCCGTATCCGGCAATCAGATAGCCACCGTAGGCAAACATGTAGGAGGTGCATGACCAACCGGCGGGCATGTAAACGTCGGGATTACCCGAGATGTCGATAAGACTCTGGCCGTCCTCGCTCAATCCGTCGGGCACGTCGCTGAAGTCAACGGACTCCAGCAGGGTCACCTCAGGCTTGACGCTTACTTCCAGGGTGTAACTGGCGACGTTCTCTGCGGGCGTCTGGTCGGTCCAGTCGGCGCGGAACTTGGTCAGGTTGATGAACATTTCGTCGGCGGGTAGCATCGTGGGAGTGTAGCCCTCGATCAGGCCGTGGCCCGTAAGGTTGACCGTCACATCGGCGCCGCCGGGTGTGCTCAGGGTCACCGTGGCCTGGTAGTCCTGGATGGCGGTGGGATTGAAGGTGGCGGTAACAAACATGCCGTTGGCGGCATCGGTGCTGCTGATGACGGTGGGATTGATGGCGAAGACGCCGTTCGGGTCATTCAGCGTGAGCGTCACGTTGCCCGTCAGCGCCTGGCCGATGACCTTGAAGGTGCGGCTGTCGCTGTTGTTCATCATCACGTTGCCAAAGTCGACATCATTGGTGGAAACCGAGATGACGGGATTGGTGGCGGCGCCCTTCATGTACCAGAAACTGGCGCTGCCGTCGTTGTTGATGACGATTTCGGTCACGGGCTTGCCGAGGTTGCCGGCATTGCCGGTGATGCTGCCGTCGGCCTTCATGTAGAGTTTGGTCGAGGGGGTGGAATTGTCGGTCACCGCATTGTTGTTGCCTTGGGGCCATAGGTCGGTGCTCTCGTCAAAGTAGGAGAACGTGTTGTCGGCAGGCAGGTAGGTCACCAACTGGATGTCCTCGTTGTTGGGGTTGTCATACCACCAGCGCTCGGCATCATAGGTGATGTGGGTCACCAGGATGCCCTGGCCGTCGATATACTGGTCCCAGCCCTGCTTGCGGCGGTTCTCAAAGATGAAGTACTCGTTGGGATTCAGGTCGCTGACGATGCACACAGCCTTGTCGGTGTTGGCATTCTTCTGGTTCCACACCGGCAGGGTGTAGTAGGTGCCGGGTTGCGGGGTGATGTACTCTACCCAGCCCATGAACACCTTCTCGTAGGCCGAATAGCCCACCGGCGTGTAGGTGTTGTCGTTGTAGCAGCCGCTGCACATGATGTCCCAGTAGCCCATGCCATAGTGGCTGCCGCCACCCGTGTCATAAAAGTCGGGCAGACCCAGGCAGTGGCCGAACTCGTGGGCAAACGTGCCGATGCCGTCGATGGTGGTGGTGTTGTCGTTGTTGCCGTGCAACTCGTTGAACACGGCAAAGGTATCCACGTACGGGTCGCCACTCTTGGGACGGAAAGCACCGTTGCCGCCCTGGCCATAGTAGGAGGCCGACGACAGGTTCCAGTTGCAGGGCCAGATGGCCTCGGGGTGCGTTGTCGAGGCCTGTGCCTCGCCCACACCGGCATAGATGACGATGACCACATCGCAGTAGTCGTCGTTGTTGGTGTCAAAGGGCTTGAACGACACGCCGTCGGCAGCAGCCATCTGGCACGCCTCGGTCACAAACGAGCCGAGTCTCTGGTCGTTGTCGCCGCCCGAGTGGCCGCCGTAGTACTCGCGGTTCTGTGACAGCGTGTAGATGCCAAAGACATCAAATTCAGGCTCATAGATGCCGTTGGACTGGTCACGGAAGTACTGGCCGACGCTCTTATCGCCCGAGAGCATGGCTTCGATAATCTGCTCGCGCGTGTTGTTGAACCTCTTGTCCTGGAATTCCACCAGGATGATGGGGATGTGGCGCTGGCCGTAGGCGGGAACGCCCGACTCCTCATTGCTGCCACCCACGCCGAACATGGTCTGCTGCCTGGAGAGGCGATGAGGCTTGGCTACCTTCTTCAGGTTGCCGCGCTGCATGTTGATAAAGGATGTCTCGGTCGAGGTGCGCTGGCCCACCTCGTGGGCACGAACGGCCGACAGTCCCGTCAGCGACGAGTAGTAATAGTAGTCACCATCGCTGCCACGTTCCACGGCAAGGCCATCCTGGGTGAGGATGGTGCCGGTGAAAGCGTTGCCCACGGTCTGTACCTTCAAGGTCGTACCGTCGCTCTGGGTCACGGTCTGCCAGCCCGGCTTGGCGGGCATGGCCACGGCTGCAATAGCGCAGCACACAAATAGTAATGAAATAAATAGGCTCTTTTTCATTGGGTTGTACGTTAGGGTTAATTATTTTTGCAAAAATAAGTCAAAAAATCAGTTTTGCAACACGTCAGGACCGATAAATGTGATATTTAAACAATTATTACAACATCGTGCTATTTGCTTGGATGATTATTGATTACCTCTGCCCCTTGTTGTGGTATCTCGTTTTTTTTGTTATCTTTGCATCCCAAACCCTTATTATTGTTTTTAATATCTACTGATTATGAAGAAATTCTACGCTTTCCTGGTTCTGGCAGCAGTGGCTGCCGGAGCAATGGCCGATGACTTCGTCACCGACGGCACCGGCAACGTGTACACCTTTAACGCCTTGAGCCAAATCGAGGGCACCGGCGTGACCCTGCAGGAGGACGGTTCTTACCTCGTGAGCGCCGACTTCACCATCGCCGAGGGTGACGTGCTGCAACTGCAGAACAACGACGTCATCAAGATGGCCGACGGTGTGAGAATCACCCTGGACGGTGATGCCGACTTCGCCCCCGCCGACACCGCAGTCGTTACCCGCGATGCCGAGGGCAGCAAACCCAAGGGTTTCTGGATGATGGGCGAGAACGGCAACGCCACCCTCAAGAATGTCACCTTTGAGTATGTCGGCGTGGTCTTCGGCGGTGCTAACTCCAGCCTGACGGCCAACAACTGCACCTTCACCCTGCACAACGGCAAGTCCTCGAGTTCGGGCGCCCTGTCGTTCAACGCATCATGCGGCGGCAACGTCGTTGAGAACTGCTACTTCATCGAGAACACGCTCAACGCCATCGGCAACGGTGCCACCAATCCCGTGGGCATCATCATCCGCAACTGCCTGTTCTGGCACAACACCACCGACAACCGCAACAAGCCCCAGATCAACCTCACCGTGGGCGGTGATTACGATGTCCTCATCGCCGACAATCAAGTGATTGGCGGTCAGTTCACCCTCTCGGGCGGCATCGGCCTGAGCAACATGATGGGCCTGGCCCACAGCGGCATCAACATCATCGAGAACAACTACATTGCCGACAACCGCTACGGTATCACCACCATCGGCAGCGTGGATGCCATCATCCGCAACAACACGATGATTGACAACTGCTACGATCCCAACCCCAACAACGGCGGCAGTTGCGTCAGCATCTATGACAGCAGCAGTAGCGCCAACATCTACATGGAGGGCAACTGGATGGAAGGCGGCCTGTGGGGCATCACCGTGCCCACCGGCGCTCCCAACATCAACCTGGGTAAGGTCGAGGACCCCGAGGCCGAGGATTACAACCCTGGCAACAACACCTTTGTCAACAACGGCAATGGCGGCGAACTCTATGACCTGTTCAACAACGGCACTGCCACCATCTGGGCACAGGGCAACACCTGGAACGTCGCCGAGCAGACCGAGGAGAATATCGAGCAGGTAATCTACCATCAGGTCGATGACCCCAGCAAGGGCCTCGTTATCTTCATGCCCGCCAAGACCCCCTCTACCGCAGTCGAGGAAGTCAGCGCTGCCCAGCAGCAGGACAACCGCTACTACAACCTCATGGGCCAGCCCATCGAGAATCCCACTGGCGGCATCTACATCCACAACGGCAAGAAGATTCTCGTGAAGTAACCCTCCACGACAACCCAATTTAGGGGAAAACAAGAATTACAACACATACAAGGCCATCCGGCCTGTAGCGTGTAATAAACGACAACTGGGACAACTTGAACAACTTTGAGAGGTTGTTTGAGTATCCCAGTTGGTTTTTATAGGATTTCTATAATAGGATTTCTATAAAAAATTATAACTCTTGGTAATCAATAAGTTGTGATAATTGTTTGGTGCCATACATCCTATTAATCCACAAGGCAAAGAACGGATCATTGACCGAATACTTGCCATTTAGACGAGTGAGAACGCCCTTGGAGAGCAGTTGAGCGGCGGAGTACTGGACCGCGCTTGCCGACGCCAGTTTGTGGCTTTTGACGAACTGTGCTGATGTGAGGCGCTCAGCCTCCCCGTCCTGGGCAATGGCATAGAGCAACGGCTTGTGCTTGTCGTTGATGCCCGACAGCATTTCGCGGAACAAGGCCTCTTTGGAGTCAATGACATTGTTGATGGCTGTTACCAGAGACTCTGGGGTGCACGCTTCACCCTCGCCAAGCATCGAGTAGAGTTCGTTAAAGGTTTTCTGCATGGCATAGGTGTTGCCGCGGTACAGACGGTAAACCGCTTTGATGAATACTGAAGACACTTCACGCTGGCCTTCACCCATCAGCCGCTGTACAAAGCGGATATACTCATCAAGGTCTATGGCTTTGAGTTCCAGGGTATCGGCGCTGTTATAGAATGGTTTGGCCGATGACATGAACATTTCCTGCATGATATGGTATTCGCTGCCGGCAAAGATGAAATTGGCATTGGATGCCTGCTGCACGTGGCCCCTTAGCAATGCCTCGATATTTTTCTCTGGATAATTGGCAATTTGTTGGAATTCGTCGAAGGCTACGATACAAGGCTTGTCGGCTTTTTCAAGGTAGGCAAAAATCTCCTCCAGGGTGAGCGCCGGATGGGTGATATCACCCAATTCAAGGTTAAAAGTGGGCATATTAGTCACAAGGTCGACACTGAACTTGCCGCTCAACGACTTGAGGGTCTGGACAAAAGTTGTCAGCATTTTCTGACCGAGCGGCATAATGCTCTCAAAGATGCTTTTGCCGAACAGGAGAGTGAACTCCCTTAGGCTCGTTGTGTGCAGCAAATCGATGAAGACGGTATAGTAATTGTCGCTGATTTCGGGCTTGTCGTAGCAGAATTGTACCAATCCCGTCTTGCCCATGCGTCGGGGCGAAATCAATACCAGGTTGTTGCCGTTTGTAAGGGATTTGATGAGTCGCGCGCTTTCCTCAACACGGTCACAAAAGTACTTAGGCTCAATCTTGCCCGACACGATAAATGGATTTTTCACTCGCTTCATGATTTCGAACCTCCTTTAAAAAACAATTTCCACCGCAAAGATAATACTTTTCCTAAACTTTTATAGGATTTCTATAATAGAATTTCTATAAAAGTGGAAAATAAGATGACACTTGGCCATAAATCGCTGTTAATCAATATACCAGACGGCCAAAAACCATAAACTTGGGACTTGGGGCTAAAAACTGGAAACTTTTTTGTACCTTTGCACCCCAAATAGGAAACAAACGATAAAACATAAATACATCGAGACAATGGATAACGAGAAGAAATTTGCCCGCACGCTGGTGACCACGGCATTGCCCTATGCTAACGGACCCGTCCACATCGGCCACCTGGCCGGCGTGTATGTGCCTGCCGACATCTATGTCCGCTACCTGCGCCTGCAGGGCGAGAACGTGATGTTTGTGGGCGGCAGCGACGAGCACGGTGTGCCTGTGACCCAGCGCGCCCGCAAGGAGGGCATCACCCCGCAGCAGGTCGTGGACCGCTACCACAAGATCATCAAGGAGTCGTTTGAGGAGTTGGGAATTTCCTACGACATCTACAGCCGCACGACCAGCAAGACGCATCACCAGTTCGCCGCTGAGTTCTTCCGCAAACTCTATGACGACGGCAAACTCATCGAGAAGACCACCAAGCAGTTCTATGACGAGCAGGATGGCAAATTCCTCACCGACCGCGATGTCGAGGGCGAGTGCCCCTACTGCCACCATCCGGCAGCCAAGGGCAACCAGTGTGAAGACGGCTGCGGCCGCGACCTGGACCCCACCGAACTCATCAACCCGCACGCCAAGGACAGCGACCATCCACTGGTGCTCAAGGATACCACCAACTGGTTCCTGCCGCTCAACGAGTATGAGGGCTGGTTGAAGGAGTGGATTCTCGAGGGACACAAGGAGTGGCGCACCAACGTCTACGGCCAGTGCAAGTCGTGGCTCGACAACGGTCTGCAGCCCCGCGCCATGACGCGTGACCTGGACTGGGGCATCCCCGTTCCCGTCGAGGGTGCCGAGGGCAAGGTGCTCTACGTGTGGTTTGACGCGCCCATCGGCTACATCAGCAACACCAAGGAACTGTGCGAGGGCCAGCCCGAGCGCTGGGGCACCTGGCAGCAGTGGTGGCAGCAGCAGGACACGCGTCTCATCCACTTCATCGGCAAGGACAACATCGTGTTCCACTGCATCATCTTCCCGACGATGATGAAAGCCCACGGTGACTATGTGATGCCCGACAACGTGCCGTCCAACGAGTTCCTGAACCTCGAGGGCGACAAGATTTCGACCAGCCGCAACTGGGCCGTCTGGCTGCACGAGTACCTCAAGGACTTCCCCGGCAAGCAGGACGTGTTGCGCTATGTGCTCACCGCCAACGCACCCGAGACCAAGGACAACGACTTCACCTGGGACGACTTCCAGGCCCGCAACAACAATGAACTGGTGGCCATCCTGGGCAACTTCGTAAACCGCGCTCTGGTGCTGACGCACAAGTTCTGCGGCGGCATCGTTCCCGAGGCCGGCGAACTCACCGATGTGGACCGCGCTGCCATCGAGGAATTCAAGAACGTGAAGGCTGACCTCGACGACAACATCGGACATTTCCACTTCCGTGAAGCCTTGAAGGATGCGATGAACCTGGCCCGCATCGGCAACAAATACCTCGCCGACAACGAGCCTTGGAAACTCGCCAAGACCGATATGCCGCGCGTGCAGACCATCATGAACCTGGCCCAGCAGATCACGGCCAACCTGGCCATTGCCTTCGAGCCGTTCCTGCCCTTCAGCGCCGAACGTCTGCGCCGCATGATCGGTATGGAGCATGCCGACTGGAACCGTCTGGGCGACATCGACATCCTGCCCGCCGGACGCGCCTTGGAGCAGCCCGTGCTCCTGTTCGAGAAGATCGAGGATGATGCCATCCAGGCCCAGAAGGACCGTTTGGAGCGCATCAAGCAGGAGAACATCGTCAACAACTTCAAGCCCAAGCCCGTCACCACCTCGTGCACCATCGACGACTTTGCCAAACTCGACATCCGTGTTGGCACCGTCCTCGAGTGTGAGAAGGTGAAGAAGGCCGACAAACTGTTGAAGTTCACCATCGACGACGGTATGGCCGACCGCACCATCATCAGCGGCATCGCCAAGTGGTACCAGCCCGAGGAACTGGTGGGCAAACAGGTGTGCTTCATCGCCAACTTCCCGCCGCGCAAACTCAAGGGTATCGAGAGTCAGGGCATGATTCTGAGCGCCGAGGATGCCGACGGACGCCTTGTGGTCATCGGCCCGACCGGCCCCGTCAAGCCCGGCTGCCAAGTAGGGTAATTTTCATGCGGCCAACGCCCGCTTGAAGTTAAAAGCAAAAAGTTCAGTGGTTAGAGATCCGTCTCTGGCCACTAACTTTTATTATTGGTGCATGCTAAAAGCACCGGTAGGCCCTACATAATTATATATTGATTCGCTTGTTGGAAAATGCCATATTGATGTAACTATTCAGCCATTTTCCTCACGCCAAGGCGCTAAGCCGATAAGAGTTTAATATTTAATATGTTACGTAATTTGTTTATGATATGTCAGACGAAATGAAATGCTTCAATCTATCCAAAAGTTTCCCTGTTTTGACTAGGATAATTGTCTGAAAATCAAAACACTTAGCGTCTTTGCGACTTAGCGTGATATTTGGCGGCGGGTGTTTTGGCAGAATAGTTACAAATTGAGGTAAATGTGTTAAAGAAGGTTAAATATTGGGCTAAAATTTGGTTTATATTATAAACCGCTTTATCTTTGCGGCATGAAACAAGAACGGTAATCGCGAGTGCTGTTCTTTTTTCGGAGAGTTATAGTTTATATTTTAAACCGCTTTATAACCAAATTTAAAACAATTCAAGTTATGGAAGAGAAGAAAATGACCGAGCGCGAGAGCCTCGAACTGATTACCACGATGATTCAGCGCACCCGTGAGCGTTACATCGGTGACGGCAACATCTTGCTCATGTGGGGTTACCTCACGGTGATTGTAACCGCACTGGTGTGGATCATGCTGATAATGACGCACAACCCGGCCTGGAACTGGCTGTGGTTTGCAATAGGAATCGTTGGCGGTATCGCCACCCCCATCATGGCAAGGAAGAGCGACCGCAAGAGCGGCGTCAAGAGTTACTCCGATAAGATCACGTCTCAAATCTGGACCATTGTCGGCTTGGCATCGGTGGTTGCGACGCTGTTTTGCTTCGGGTTTGGCCTCAAGGGTTTCAACGCCTGGGGGATGATGTTTGCCATTCCGCTCCTCATCGTTCCGATGGCCGAAATGGCCCAAGAGAAGTCTCTCGTCGCTGGCGGTGCCATCGGACTGTGCGTCGGGCTATTCACGTTCTGCTGCATTGTTGGCAACGTGCGCCTGCTCATCAACTGGTTTCTGCCGCTGTTCATGGTTGCCTTCGCCTGCATGATGATCATCCCCGGCCACGTGATTAACCGTAAAGCCCGTCAGCAGCGATGAAAGAGTTGGATCCCATCCTTCACTCCCAGTTGCGGCTGGCAGTGATGTCCATCCTGATGAACGTGGACGAGGCCGACTTTGTCTACCTCAAGGAGCAGACCGAGTCCACCGCAGGCAACCTGAGCGTGCAACTCGACAAACTCTCAGCCGCCGGTTACATTACCGTCACCAAGGGCTTTGTCGGCAAGAAGACACGCACCACCTGCCAGGTTACCGACCAAGGACGCGCAGCATTTGAACAGTACGTCGAGGCGCTCAAGGATTACCTGAACCTGTAAGCCTCCTCCTCCCAAAGTCATTGACGGCACCGGAACTCTCGGGTTTTGGTGCCGTCATCTATCCAGGCGTGAATGTCCGCAAAAAAAATCGGTGGTTAGTGATGAGTGACCGGGTATCACCGCGCTAACCACCGATTCGTCGGTATCGCTACTTATAACACTTTCAAGTCTCTTTCAGATCTGGCCGATTGTCATTTCTTCTCAGCGTTCTCGGCATTCTCGGCGGGAGCAGCCTTGTCGTCGGCAGGAGCCTCTTTTTTCTCCTCCTTGACAGCGGCTTTGCCAGCCTCTGCGTTGACATCAGTTGCCGTGTCGCCCTCATCGGCTGCGCCCTCGGCGTCAGGGAGTGCACAGACTGTCGAGTCCTTTTCAGTCTCTTTGGTTGCGGGCTTGTCACCGAAGCAAGAAGTCAAACTCATACCTAAAACTGCTAACATTGCAAAAACTATCTTTTTCATAATAAAACTGATTTAAATAATTGATAATAAAAGATTTATAAACAATTCCAGTGCATTTGCACCTATTTATTTTTTATGGATTGATGATGGAGTCAGGAACGGCCTCAGCGCCTTCGGCATGGATTGAATCTTCAGTGGCAACTCTGTCGCCATCGTCCCATTCCTCTTCTTCGTCGTCGAGGAGTCCGGCTTCATATTTCCTGTCCATCACATAACAGTAAGCATTTGGATTCCAAAAGGTGGCCAGTGTGATAGCCCCCACACTCATGGCGACAAGAACACAAGGAACCAGGACTTTGAGAATCGCATGCATGATGTCGGCCTCTTTGAACTCGCGGATAATCCACCAGACGGCGCTACTCGCAAATGCTATGATAAAAGGAGTCCAAAACAAAAGGAGAAGCAGGAATAAAAGCCCTTGATTGTCACATCTGATGCGTGGATCATGCCACGAGTTGGTGTAAAGCGAGGCGTAAAACGCATAGAACATGATATTAATTCCCGCAAGGATGCCCGCTATGAGTCTTGAGGTGTTCAGCGAAAGTTTGAGTGCGTACATGCAAATAACAATCGCAACAACTATCAGGATGACTATAAACGTAATCATAACGTGTTTTTTTGATAACTGTTTTGTCTCTTTATGTCCAAAACAATCAAAAGGTAAACCAACAAAAACAATTTTTTTCCTTCGCGTCCTTTTTTTCCCATCACCCCCGCCACCTTGATAAGAGGAAAACAAGAAGTACAATAAAGACTATGGCATCCGCATTCATGACGACTGGAATGAAATGACCCCAAAAAGTTGGACACAGAACTTTTTGGGGTCACATCAGGAATGCGGATGCCTATGCGTTTAATTCGCAGGCCGTTAAAAAGATGCGGTTTGGTGCGAGTGTTATTTCAGTCTGTGATGGCTGAAAAGACAGAATTGTTGTCAGGGCCGAAGTTTCTCGAGCAGGGCGGTGGCGCGGTTGACCAGTTCGGGGGTTTTGCCGCGCTCCTTCAGCGAGGTGAGTTCCCTGACGGCACTCTCGCGGTCACCTGCCTTGAGGAAGGCCAAGGCTTTGTACCAATGGGTGCAATCGGTGTAGGATTGGACGGTTTCCTTGGTCACATCTTCGTCACTGGCGCCTTTGGAGCCGTGTTTGGCTGTGGGCGGCTCGACCTTGTCGATGTCATAGACGATGGCCATCATGTTGTGGTAGTCTTCACGTTGAATCTGCTGCCTGATTTCGACAAAGGCATCTGGCTCGTTGCCGAATGGCTTGTTATATTCATTTGCCAGGCTCGCGAGGTTGACTGCGGCCTGTTGCTTCGTTGTCTTGGCTTTGGTCGGCTTCTGCTTGACTACCTGGGTCGTATTATTGTTGGCGGGGTGTTTTGGCGTGGGCCAGAATATGGGAATGCAGATGGCCAGGATGGCGACAGCGGCTATCGCCGTGCCCCATTTGGCCAATGTCGGCATCGACCAGCGCCTGTGGGTAGTGCCCCGGGTGGCGGCGATAAATTCCTCCTTGCTCATCTGCTTGATGGTGTCGAGTTGGGCCTGGCCCTCGCTGCGCATGCCCTCCCGGGTGATGCCCATGGCCAGGCGCGCGGTGGCCACCAGCCGCTGGCGTAATTCCTTGTCGCCGTCCACTTCCTGTTCAAATGCAGCGCGCTCCCGGTTGTCCATCTGCCCCCGCAGGTAGCGGTCGATGCGCTCGTCATAGTCGATATATCTATCTTCTCGTGTCATGATCTCATTCTTTTAATGGTTTCTTCAAACGCGACTTTCACCTTGGTCATACATTTGCTCTTTTGGGATTTAGCCACATCTGTCGTGTTGTAATTCATCAGTTCGGCGATATGCTTCATGCTTTCATCTTCCCAGTAGAAGGACCACAAGATGGTCTTGCAGGGCTCTTTGAGGTTGCCGACAATCTCGCGAACTGCCGTCTGCAGTTGCTCATGCTCTTCCTCGGCATCTTGTTCTTCCCATCGCTCAAGCGCGCTCTGGGCGATGCCGGTGTCAACGGGGTCAAGCGTATCGTCATCGTCCTGGCCCGCCTGTTGTGGAACGGTGGCTATGGCAGCCTGCTTTCGCAAGGCTTCATTGGCCTTGTTTTTCAGGATGCCGATAACGTGGGTCTTCAGGCTGCTCGTGAGTTCAGTTAATTTGCCCCCCTGGATGTTCTCGTACACTGTCAGCAACGCATCCTGGACAAGGTCCTCAAGATCAAGGCCGCTGGAGCCATAATGCTTGCGGGCATATTGCAGCAGCCCCTTTCTGAGGTCCTCCAGAAATCTGCTGTCGGTAGGAAATGGATGGATAGCCATATCATTGTTTGTTTAGTCATTGGCAAAAATAGCGATAAATCCGGCCAAATGTGGATGATTTGGCCAGATTTAGCATTTTTTTCAGAATCCGAACTGGTCGAGGTCGATATCGCCGCCGGGGTAATCACCGTACATGCCGTCGGTTACAGCGTCCCAAACGTCGCTATTGTCATACTCGCATTCAAAATCCACGGGATACTCCTCATCGTCTACCTCATACTCTGTGTACCTGTCAAAGTACTCATCGTATTCATAATAAATGGT
Source organism: uncultured Prevotellaceae bacterium (assembly GCA_900320245.1). Taxonomy (GTDB): domain Bacteria; phylum Bacteroidota; class Bacteroidia; order Bacteroidales; family Muribaculaceae; genus Sodaliphilus. Next base: position 126,797 of record ONRP01000003.1, on the reverse strand, counting down.
CTTACTCATACTAATAAACTTTTAGGCGTTAATAAAACACTTTTATCCGTTAATGTCAAAAACGGGTAAAAGGTAAACCGCGAAGATACAAATTACTGGTAATGAGGTGGATTTTTAGCGTGTTGTCAGCACGTGGTGGGGGCGGGTGGAGGTCAGAAGGCGGTGAGGACGGAGGGGCGGGTGTCGGGCAGGTGAGTGCTGAGGATGCGCTGTGACTTGGGGTAGAGGTTGTTGGCGCGGTTGCCCAGGTTGTTGGCAAAGCCGAGGATGGCGCCCTCGTGGGCGATGAGGATGTGGCCGCGCGGGGCGTCGGCGGTGATGCTCTCGCCGCGCAGGTAGCGCAGGGCGGTCAGATAGTCCACTTCGCCGATGGGGAAGGCTTCTGCGGCCCTTGCCGTTGACATGGCCAGCGCATGGTGGGGCACGGTCTTGCGGCCCATCGCGGTGGCGAGTTCTACACCGGCATGCAGCACGTTCAACGAGGCGCGCAGGGCGGCCACCTCACGGCTGATGTCCTGTGGCACGGCGATCAGCAGGTCGCCCTGCTGACCGATGGCGTAGTCGCCCGGGCAGGAGAGCCAGTCACGGCCGGTTTCATCGGCTTTTTTTGCTGATTTTTCCTTGATTCGGATGTCCTGGCGGGGGGCACTGCCCTGCTTGCGGAAGGCTGCCATGAACAAGCCCTCACCGTCCACACGATGGGGCATGAAGCGGTAGCAATGGCAGTCGCTGCCGATAGCGGGATAGATGTTCCAGTCTGACTCGATGGGCACCTCGAGCGAGATGGCACCCAACTCACTGACGATGAAATCGGCCATCTGCTCGTTCTCCTGGCGGTTATAGGTGCAGGTGCTGTAGATGAGCAGGCCACCGGGACGCAGGGCCTGCCACACGTCGGTGAGGATTTCGCGCTGGCGCTGGGCGCACTGCTCGACCAGGGCGGGCGACCACTGGGCGACGGCCTCGTCATCCTTACGCATCATGCCCTCGCCGCTGCACGGCACGTCGGCGGCGATGACGTCAAAGAAATGCGTCATTTTCCCAAAATGGGCGGGCGCGTTGCTGGTGACCACACAGCGGGGGTTGCCCCAGCGGATGACATTGTCGGCCAGCACACGGGCTCGCGGCGGCACGATTTCGTTGGCCACCACCATCGAGTATGGCGGCAGGGCCTGGAGGGCTGCCGTGGTCTTGCCACCGGGCGCGGCACACAGGTCCAGGTAGCGCACGGGCTCATGGACGAGGCTGCGGATGACGTGGGCGATGAACATCGACGAGGCGTCCTGCACATAGTAGCGCCCGGCATGCCAGTCGGTGTCGAAGGTAAAGGTGGGACGGTCCTGAAGATAGAATCCCGGGCCGCACCACGGCACGCGGCAGGCGTCGGCTGGCACTGCTGCTCCACGGGCTTCGTTGACGCGCACGGTGACACTGGGTTCGGTTGACGTGATGGCCTGGGCCAACGCCTCCCATTCACCGGGCAACAGCCCGCGCAACTGCTCTATGAACGCCTGTGACAGATTCATCGCCACAAAAGTAACAAAAAAGCCGAAAATCATCACATTTTACCCAAGAAAAGTGTTGTCCTATCATGACGATGATTAACTGGAATCAGTAAGGTCGAAATTATAGTTTTTTAAGGTTTAAAACCTTTGGCGGATGTGCGATTTTTTGTAATTTTGTACGTTTTTAGACACCCCCATTTTCAGAGGGTATAAATGCGAAATAAACTACATTTTTATGTCAGAAGAAGAAAAATATATCGAAGAACAGGAAGAGAAGAATTATTCAGCGTCCAACATCCAGGTCCTGGAGGGTCTGGAAGCCGTGCGCAAGCGTCCGGCTATGTACATTGGTGACACCCACATCAAGGGTCTGCACCACCTGGTGAGCGAGGTCGTGGACAACTCCATCGACGAGGCACTGGCCGGTTTCTGTGACCGCATCGATGTATTCATCGGCGAGGACAACAGCATCACCGTCAAGGATAACGGCCGCGGTATCCCCGTCGACGAGCACGAGAAACTGCACAAGTCGGCTCTCGAGGTCGTGATGACCGTGCTGCATGCTGGCGGTAAGTTCGACAAGGGTTCCTACAAGGTGTCGGGCGGTCTGCACGGTGTGGGCGTGAGTTGCGTGAACGCCTTGAGCGACTACCTGCGTGCCGAGGTGCGCCGCGGTGGCAAGGTCTACATGCAGGAATACAGCCTGGGCAAGCCGACCAGCGAGGTGAAAATCGTGGGCGACTGCCGCGAGGAGGACCATGGCACAACCATCATCTTCCACCCCGATGGCGCCATCTTCTCGACCACGGTCTACGAATTTGATATCCTGTCGAAGCGCCTGCGCGACCTGGCCTATCTGAACGCCGGTGTCACGCTGTCGATCACCGACTTGCGCGACAAGGACGAGAACGGCGTTGCACGCACCGAGACCTACTACAGCGAGACCGGTCTTGACGAGTTTGTACGCTATATCGACGGCAACAAGGGGGCGCTCATCCAGGACGTCATCCATATCAAGAGCAAGAAGGGCGACATCCCCGTTGAGGTCGCCATGACCTATAACACGTCGTTCAACGAGAACATCTACTCGTTTGTCAACAACATCAACACCATCGAGGGCGGTACCCACCTGACGGGATTCCGCCGCGGTCTGGGTTCGACCCTGAAGAAGTATGCCGAGGACAACAAGATGCTCGAGAAGGCCAAGGTTGAAATCAAGCCCGAGGACTTCCGCGAGGGCCTCACCGCCATCATCTCGGTCAAGGTGCTCGAGCCCCAGTTCGAGGGACAGACCAAGACCAAGTTGGGCAACACCGAGGTCATCGGTGCTGTCGAGACGTCGGTGCGCGATGCTCTGAACAACTACCTCGAGGAGCATCCCAACCAGGCCAAGACCGTCATCGAGAAGGTCATCCTGGCTGCCCAGGCCCGCCATGCCGCCCAGAATGCCCGCCTCAAGGTGCAGCGCAAGTCGCCGCTCTCGGGCGGTGGCCTGCCCGGCAAACTGGCCGACTGTTCATCGAAGGATCCCGCCGAGAGCGAACTCTTCCTCGTCGAGGGTGACTCGGCAGGTGGCAGCGCCAAGCAAGGCCGCGACCGCAAGTTCCAGGCCATCCTGCCGCTGCGAGGCAAGATTCTCAACGTCGAGAAGGCCATGGACCACAAGGTGTTTGAGAGCGACTCGATTGTCACCATCTTCCGTGCCCTGGGCGTGACCATCGGCACCGAGGAAGACCCCAAGGAGGCCAACCTAAGCAAACTGCGCTACCACCGCATCATCATCATGACCGATGCCGATGTCGATGGTGCACACATCGACACGTTGCTGATGACCTTCTTCTTCCGCCGCATGCGACCCATCATCGAGAACGGCTACCTCTATATCGCCACGCCGCCCCTGTACCGTGCCCGCACCAAGAAGGGCAACCGCGAGGAGTATTGCTGGGACGAGATACAGTTGCGCAAGTTCATCGACGAGTATGCCGGCGGCAAGGAAGACGGTGTCACCGTTCAGCGCTTCAAAGGTCTGGGCGAGATGAATGCCGAGCAGTTGTGGGAGACCACCATGGATCCCGAGCACCGTCTGCTCAAGCGCGTCAACATCAGCGACGCTGCCGAGGCCGACCGCATCTTCTCGATGCTCATGGGCGAGGACGTTGACCCACGCCGCAAGTTCATCGAGGAGAACGCCACCTACGCCACCATCGACACTTGATGTGCCATTGGCTACGCGGGGCGTAATCCCCGCGACAATATATATTCCCTAAACCCCGGGGCCGTTCGGCTCTGGGGTAATTTTTTGCCCCTCGCCAAAGTCTTTGGCTGCAGGGGCAGATGTTGCAGAGATATAAAAAATGATAAAACGGTTCCTGTAGGGTAGTGAATTTGCAGGAATTGTGTTAATTTTGTAGCCTATAAAAATTACTCACCATCCTAATTGTTTAACCTATGGATTATAGCATAGTTGATTTTCTGGCCTTGTTGGGCTCAGTGTGTCTATTCCTCTACGGAATGAAGATCATGAGTGAAGGCTTGCAGAAGACCGCTGGTAGCCGCTTGCGTTCCATCTTGGCCTGGATGACCAAGAACCGTTTCCTGGCTGTTGTCACCGGTGTCGTGATCACCGCATTGATTCAGAGTTCGTCGGCATCGGTGTCGATGGTAGTCAGTTTTGTCAATGCCGGACTGATGCCGCTGGAGCAGTCGCTGGCTGTGAGTTTCGGCGCCGCATTGGGTACGACATTCACCGAGTGGATTATTGCCATCTTCGGCTTCAAGGTCAAAATGTCGGCCTTCCTGTTGCCGCTGTTGGCTTTTGCCGTTCCCATGCTCTTTATTAAACGTAACAACTACAAGAACATCGGTGAGTTGCTCATTGGTTTTGCCTTCCTGTTCATGGGACTGGATGCCATCAGCGCCAATGTGCCCGACCTGTCACAGTCACCCGAGATCTTCTCCTCGTTGCAGCAGTACACCTCGATGGGGTTCTGGTCCATCCTGATTTTCACCCTCGTGGGTTGGATCGTGACCATGCTCATCCAGTCGAGTGCGGCCACCTTTGCCATCGTGCTGATTATGGCGGCCAAGGGATGGATTTCGTTCGACATCGCCTGTGCGATGGTGTTGGGTGCCAGCATCGGTACCAGCATCACGCCGCTGCTCGCGTCGTTGGGCGGTAATGCCGAGGCCAAGAAGGCAGCACTGGGCCACGCCCTGTTCAACCTCTTCGGCGCCGTGTGGCTGCTGGCCGTGTTCAAACCCTTCGTGTCGATGGTGACCTGGGTGACGACCGACGTGTTCGGTCTGGGCGACCCCTTGGCGTTGTATAACAATGTGAAAGCGGGTGCCGACAGTGCCACACTGGTCAAGGAACAGGTGGCGATGTCTATCGGCATGACGATGTTCCATACCATCTTCAAGTTGTGCAACCTGCTGATTATGATATGGTTCACAAAACTCTATGTCAAGTTGCTCAATGTCATCATCAAGAGCAAGAAGAAGGAGGACGAGGAGTTCCAGTTGAAGTATATCCAGGGTGGTCTCATGAGCGCCAGCGAGTTGAACATCGACCAGGCACAGCGCGAGATTGTCGTGTTTGCCACACGTGTTGAGCGTATGCTCGGCATGGTCAAGGAACTCGTGCACACCAAGACCGGTACTCCCGAGTTCAACAAAATCCTGTCGCGTATCCAGAAGTATGAGGACATCACCGACCGCATGGAGTTTGAAATCGGCAGTTACCTGAACAAGGTGCTCGACGGCCGCTTGAGCAGTCAGGCCAAGGCACGCGTGGCCAGCCTGCTGAGCATCATCAGCGAACTCGAGAGCATCGGCGACAGTTGCAACAACATCGCCAAGGCCCTTGTGCGCAAGGAGGAGGCCGACGCCCACTTCAACGAGTACAACTACAAGAATATCGACGAGATGCTCAAACTCGTCAGCGAGGCTATGACCAATATGCTGGCCGTAATCAGCGACATCGACAATGTCACCGCCGAGGACCTCATGCGCAGTTACAACAAGGAGCGAGAAATCAACAACTTCCGCAATGCCTGCCGCACCGAGAACATCGAGAACGTCAACCAGAAGAAGTACCCCTACAAGGCCGGTATCTTCTACATGGACATCGTGTGCGAGGCCGAGAAACTGGGCGACTTCATCGTCAACGTCATCGACAGCATGGAGGACATCATGCGCCGCAGTTCGTCGGTTACCAGTGGCCTGCCGCTGGGCGAGTTGAACCCCGAGAAGACTGCAATGGGACAATAATCCCGCAGCCACTGCAAGGTTAAAAAAGGCAACTTGAACAACCCAACAACTTTTTTAGTTGTCACGGATGTTCAAGTTGTCTTTAATTATGCCCTAGTGGATTTAACAACAGGAAATACACCCCCGGATGGCCCGCGAAAGTCAATAAAATAACTGAATATTCTGATAAGTCTGAAAATCAGCACCTTCAGAATATTCAGTTGTCATTGACAAGTTGTACAAGTTGTCCGAGTTGTCTTTAAAAACCGTATTGCCCCGGATGGCCTTGTCTTCCTTTGATCGTTGTGGTCGTTATTGTTGGGCCTTGAAGTCGCCCAGGGTGATGTTGCCGTCCTCGCCGAGGGTGACCGTGGCGGTGATGGTGGGCATGTCATCATACTGCAACACCTTGCCGACCACGAAGTTAATGCCCGGGGTCACCTGGACCGTCAGCGGGCCCTCGATGCCGTAGGCAATCTGCTCCCCGATGTAGATGGCGTCGTCCATAAAGCCGCCCATGTCCTCCATCTTGTTGGTTGCCTTGGCCAGTTCCTTGCCATCGGCATAGAAGGTGATCTCCTGACCGTCGATGCTGTAGGTCAGCGCTTTGCACAAGGCCTGTTGCATCTCGTAGGGGTCGATAGATTTCACGATGCTCGCATAGCCGTCGTCGCCGAAGCGCAGCAGGTAGGGACGCTCGACATTCACGCCGGTGCCCTCGGTATCGCTGCCGATGATCCACAGGTCGCCCGAGGCGGCGTCATAGCGTGCTCGCGGCATGCGGCCGTGGCGCAGTTGGGGCAGGGCTGTCTTCACGTCACCCTTGCCGATGACCATGCCGTAGCCCTCGCTCGACACCGTGTCGCCGCAGTTGAGCAGGCTCCACACGGCCACGCCCGTGTTCTTGTCCTCCATCACCGTCTCGTAGCGCTCGTCGATGGTGACCTGTTTCATCACGTCCATCACCGCTTGGGGTGCTTGGGCAAGAGCGACAGCCTCTTCCATTGTTCCGTTCACAGGGCGCTGGGCATTGCCCTTGCAACCCGTCATCATGCCGCACAGCATTATGATTGCTGCGACTTTAATCAGATTTTTTTTGTTCATGGTTAACTAATTTATTGTTGTAAACGTGATTGTTGACTCTTTATTGTTTTCGGGTGATGCTGTAGCGGTTGGCGAGGAAGACGAGGGTGTAGAGGGCACCCAGGACGACGGTGATGATTGAGGCTTCGGGACCAAAGGCGCCGCCCGTGATGATGTCAGGGCCGTTGACGCTGGTGGCGAGCATCCCGTCGCCGATGTTGATGCCCGAGACGGCCAGGCCGAAGACGTTGCCCTGCACATAGTTCCACGCCCAATGGATGCCGATGGGCACCCACAGCGTGCCCGACCACTTGTAGGCGGCCGCGAGCAGCAAGCCCGCCTCGATGGCGATGGCGAGCGACGACCACCAGGTGGCATTGTCGTTGGACAGGTGGCCAAACCCGAAGAAAAGGGCCGACACGATGAGGGCGGCCCGGGTGTTCCACCGCTCGTCGATCATGCGGAAGATGATGCCACGGCAAAAGATTTCCTCACCCACTGCCACGGCAAGCATCGTCATGAAGGCGCTGAATTGGGCCTCGCCCGAGAAGTCGCTCCATGACACACTGCCGTGTCCCCAAGCGACTATAGTACTCACCACAAGCACCATATAGACGGCACCCACGAGCATACCCAGCAGGGTGTGGGGGACGAGTTTGCGCAACTTCAGGTCGGTGGGCCAGCATCGGTTGGTCAACTTGACAAACAGGGCATAAAACATCAGCACAATGGCTGATGTCGCAATCGTCAGGATGGGCCAACCGATGAGCCGGGACATATCATTGCCGGCAATCGAAAGCGTATCCTCGATGGCGCCGACGAAGAACCCTGCGATGAACAGCAGAATCCATTTCCACCATACGAGTTTTTTGTTTGTTTGAGCCGTTGCCATTGCCGATAAGAATTGGTTAGTTACCGCAAAGATACGGTTTTTCTGTGACCTTGACGAAAAATTCAAACTACCAATTGCACAAATTAGACCGATTGCCGCGAAGTTTTATAGCGGGTTTGTATAATTCGCGTAATTAGCATTGATGTTTCTCATGGGCCAATACCAGATTATTGCATAAAAAACAAACTCTTTTGTCTTTATGCCCTTTATTTTGTCGTATCTTTGTCGTGATGGAGATACAAGAATTGCATTTCGGGCACCGCAGGGTGTGCTTGTATAAATTGCTGGATGGTGCTGCACCGCTGGTCTATTCGATTGACTATCACGAGAATGGGCTACTGCTACTGGAGGCCTGCAAACAGGTGGGTTGCAGCGGCTTTAACTTGGTGACCATCAGCGGACTGCACTGGAATCAGGAACTCTCTCCGTGGCCTGTCGAGACGGTGGTGTCCAAGGACGACAACTTCAGCGGCGGTGCGGGGCTGTGGCTGCCCGTGCTGACCGATGAGGTGGTGCCGCAGGTCGAAAGGCTGCTCGATGCACCGCCCACGTGTCGCCTGCTGGCGGGTTACTCGATGGCGGGTCTGTTTGCCGTGTGGACGGCCTATCAGACCGACCTGTTCACGCGCATCCTGTCGGCCTCGGGGTCGATGTGGTATCCCGGCTGGCTGGAGTATGCCCGCGAACACCAGACCGCCGTGCCGTTGCAGGGCATCTACCTCTCGGTGGGGGACAAGGAAAGCACCTCGCGCAACGCCGTGCTGCAGACCGTCGGCGAGCGCACCCGGGCCGTGGCCGACCTGATGGCCAGTCGCGGCATCCCCTCGAAGTTTGAACTCAACCCCGGCAACCACTTCAAGAATCCTCCCCTGCGCGTCGTCAAGGGCATCCACTGGCTCCTTCACAATGACAACCACGATTAGAAAAGGAAAACAAGAAATACAACAAATACTGTGCTGTCCGGCGGGATTTAACGACAACTCGGACAACTCTTACATTTTTTTAATGACAACTGAATATCCTGAAAGTGCTGATTATCAGACTTCTCAGATTTTCCAGTTGCTATTTTGACTTTCGGGAGGTCATCTGGTGTGTGCATTTCTTGTTTTTGGGGCAGCGAGGCGGTTTTTTATCAATATGGTTGTCTTTTTTGTGTTTCTTGCTTTGAAATCAGCGTTCAAGGCGAGTTTTTTTGTACCTTTGCAGGCTCAAAAAAAAGCCAAGATTCTCGATGCGCAAGCAAGACAACTATACGTTCCTGACCACGGCACCCATCCGTCGCGTGATTCCTGCGATGGCGGTGCCCACAGTCATCAGTATGCTTGTCACGAGCATCTACAACTTGGTAGACACCTATTTCGTGGGACTCATCAATACCCAGGCGACAGCAGCCGTGGGTGTGGTCTTTCCCGTGATGGCTATTATCCAGTCCATCGGATTCATGTTCGGTCAGGGCTCCGGCACCTACATGTCGCGTCATCTGGGCGCCCGCCGTCTCGACGAGGCACGTCAGATGGCCGCTACCTCGTTTGTCGGCAGCATCATTTGTGGCTTGGTAATCACGGTGTTGGGACTTATTTTCTTGAAACCGTTGTCCATTGCGCTGGGCTCAACGCCCACCATTCTGCCCTACACGATGCAGTTCATGGGCGTGATTCTGCTGGGCGCACCGCTGATGACGGCCTCGATGGTCATCAACAACCAGATGCGCTTTCAGGGCAACGCCACCCAGGCGATGTATGGTATGATCTCGGGTGCCGTGCTCAATGTGCTGTTGGTGCCGCTGTTCATGTTCACCTTCGGGTTGGGCATCCTGGGCACCGCCATCGGCACAGTGTTGAGCCAGTTGTTCGGTTTCGTCGTCCTCTGGGTGATGTCGCGCCGTGGCGAGAATATCCCCATCGACCTCAAGCAGTCCTCGCGCCGTTGGCATTTCCAGGCCGAAATCCTCAAGGGCGGCACGCCGTCGCTCACGCGTCAGGCCCTGGCAAGCATTGCCACGCTGATGCTGAACGTGGCAGCCGGCGTGTATGGCGACGCTGCCATCGCGGGCATGTCGATTGTGTCCAGGTTGGCGTTCATCATCTTTGCCATCATCATCGGGGTGGGGCAGGGCTATCAGCCCTTCTGCGGCTTCAACTATGGCGCGGGCAACTATAAGCGGCTGCTCCGTGGCTTCTACTTCACCATCCTGCTCGACATGGCCGTGCTGGTGGTGATGTGCGGCCCCGCTTATGTGTTTGCCGAGTGGTTGGTGGACCTGCTGCGTGATGACCCTGATGTCGTTGCTGTGGGTGCCGTGGCCCTGCGCTGGCAACTGGTGGCATTGCCCATGGCGGCCGTGGTCACCGTGTGCAACATGACGCTGCAGACCTGCGGTAAGAGCCTGTCGGCCAACCTCCTGGCATCGGCGCGCAACGGTGTTTTCTTCATTCCCTTGATTCTGATTCTGCCTCGCCTGTTGGGACTGTTCGGCGTGGAGATCTGTCAGGCCGTGTGCGATGTGCTGGCCTTCATGCTGGCCATCCCGCTGACGCTCTACTTCTTTGTACATATCCTGGGCCCGAAAACACCGTTGAACGAGCAGGGCTGACAGAATAATTTTGCTGCTCGGCACGCTATTATTGTGAAAAATAGTACTTTTGCGCATTAACTGACCAATAATAAGATAAAATACAGATGATTTCATTCATTATCAGTCTTGTGGCCTTGATACTGGGCTACTTCATCTACGGTGCCATCGTGGAGCGCGTGATGCGTCCCGATGACCGGGAAACACCCGCCGTGCGTCTTGCCGATGGGGTGGACTATGTCGTCCTGCCCACGTGGAAGGTGTTCATGATCCAGTTCCTGAACATTGCCGGCACGGGGCCCATCTTCGGTGCCATTATGGGTATGTGGTTCGGTCCGGCGTCCTACCTGTGGATTGTGCTAGGCTGCATTTTTGCCGGTGCGGTGCACGATTTCATGAGCGGTATGTTGTCGCTGCGGCATGACGGTGCCAACCTGCCGACGCTCATCGGCAAGTACCTGGGCCGTGGTGCCCGTGGCGTGATGCTCGTGTTCACCGTGCTGTTGCTGATGATGGTGGGTGCCGTGTTTGTCTACAGCCCTGCCGAGATTCTCAAAGGCATGTTCTCGAGCGAGACGACGCCCTTGCTCTCGGAACCCCTGTTGTGGATTGTCATCATCTTCGGCTACTATATCGTTGCCACCCTGCTGCCTATCGACAAGATTATTGGCCGCATCTATCCTCTGTTCGCCATCGCCCTGCTGGTGATGGCGGCCGGCCTGCTGGTGGGCCTGTTCATCAAGATGCCGCAGTTGCCCGAGTTGTGGAACATGGGCGATATGTCGCAGTGGACGGCCGGCGCGATGGTTGGCGGCAAAGATACGCTGGGCGTTGCCGGACATATGCAGAAGTATACGTTGTTCCCCTGTCTGTTCATCACCATCGCTTGTGGTGCCATCAGCGGTTTCCATGCTACGCAGAGCCCTTTGATGGCGCGTTGCCTCAAGAGTGAGCGCTTGGCACGTCCCGTCTTCTACGGTGCGATGATTACCGAGGGTATTGTGGCACTTATCTGGGCCACCGTCTCGTCCTACTTCTTCTACTACGGCGGCTGGAAAGAGGTTGTCAGCCCCGAAGCAGTCAATGAATTCATGGCTCAGGTGCAGACCGCCGACGGCAAGACCCTCATCCAGTATTTCACTGCGCCTCAGGTGGTCAATCTGGTGTGCAGCAGTTGGCTGGGCATCTTCGGCGGCACGCTGGCCGTGCTGGGCGTTGTGGCTGCTCCCATCACGAGCGGCGACACTGCCTTCCGCAGCGCGCGCCTCATCATAGCCGAGTCCCTGCACTTTGAGCAGAAGAGCATGGTGCGCCGCCTGATGATCAGCATCCCCCTGTTTGTCGCATCGCTGCTGCTGCTCATTTGGCAAATGGAGAATCCTAATGGCTTTAATGTGCTGTGGCAATACTTCGGCTGGTCCAACCAGGCGCTGTCGGTATTCACCCTGTGGATGATTACCGTCTATCTGGCACGCAACCACAAGGCCTATTTCCTCACGCTCATCCCCGCTGTATTTATGACCGTAGTGTGCACCACCTTCCTCACGGCGTCGCCTATAGCCATGGGACATACTGCACTCACGCCCTGGATCGCCATCGCTGTGGCTGCATTGTCGCTGCTGTGGTTCGCCCTGTGGCTGCGCCGCTACCGCGCCAAAAGCCGATTACTCTAAAAACTACGAATTACGCGAATTGAACTAACAGCATCCGCACGCAGTGATTACATCTGCGTGCGGATGCTTTCAGAATAATCAGATTACTCAGTTGTTTTTTTAATTAAAACGCGGATGCCTAAATCTGTTCAATTCGTGAAATTCGTAGTTTGAAGGGGTGTCAGACGAGGAATTCGCCGATTGCGATGATGCGGCTCTCACCGCCTACCCAGATGCTGCCGTCGGGCTTCAGGACGGTCATGACGACCGAGGGACGCCCCATGGCCTCGCCCTGCATGAAACGGCACTTGTCGCCGGCAGCGATGAGGCCGCGGCGGTGCAGGTAGTGCGTCAGCGCGGCGTTGGCGGTACCTGTTGCCGACTCCTCGGGGATGCCATACAACGGGCCGAAGTTGCGCACATGGGCCGTGTAGCCGTCGTCGGTGAGGGCAAAGGCATGGGCACCCACCACATTGAGTTCCTGGCTGATAGCCGACAGCGCCTCCATGTCGGGGCGCATGCCGTTAAGGTCTTCCACGCTGGCCATGGGCATGATGATGTCGGGCAGGCCGGTCGAGACGATTTCTATCGGGCTGTCGGGCCAGCGGAAGGCCGCTGTCGGGTCCATGATGCGGTGTAACCTGTCGGCATCCACTTGCCGGTCAACAACCGTGGGCGTCGCCATCTGCATCATCACCTGCTCGCCGATGGCGACCTCGAGGTCGCCGGCAAGGGTGTGGTTCAGGCACACGTCGCCGTCGGCGATGAGGCCCTGTTCTCGCAGCACACCAAAGGTCGAGATGGTGGCGTGTCCGCACAGGTCCACCTCGCCCGTCGGGGTGAAATAGCGCACGGTATATTCCTTGGGGCCGTTGTGCTGCACAAAGGCCGTTTCGCTGTAGCGCAACTCGGCGGCCACCTGCGTCATCAGCCGCTCGTCAGGGAAATCCTGGTCCAGCAATACGACTCCGGCAGGGTTGCCGCCGAAGGCTTCGCGCGTGAACGCATCAACAATAAAATATTTCATTCCACAATGACGGTTCGGGTTGTGTAGTTGGAATAGACCACAATCTGGATGCCCTTCTCGCTTTCGCTGACGGGCCGTCCCTGCAGGTTGTAACGGGCCACCTCATGCACATCCTGATCGTCGGCATCGACGCGCTGGATGGCATCGCTGTCGGGAGGAAAGACCTGTACCCTGGACAGCAGGATGGCCTCGCATTCGGCCGAACAACTCATCTGCTCGACCACAAAGCCCTCAGCGGCCAGCAGGTTGAGCACCTTGCCCACCGTCATGGCTTCGCTGCCATAACTGTCGTAGTGCGTCTTGATGCCCACTGGCACATCGCCCGTCAAGTAAATCTCCTGATAGATTGACGAGTAGATGTGGTCGGCCACTACGTTCACGTAACTCTTTTGGCTCCACGCCATGCCGATGGTGGCCAGCACCATCGCCAAACTTATGAATAACCGTTTCATAATCATATCGTTTAATTCTCTGTGACAAAATTAGTGCAAGCCGAATACAATGCCAAGAAAAAACACTTTTTTTCTTGAGCATAGTTGAGGCGCCGCCTAATTTGCCCGAGGTGCGCAGCACCGCAGGGAACAGTAGTGCAAGCCGAATACAATGCCAAGAAAAAACACTTTTTTTCTTGAGCATAGTTGAGGCGCCGCCTAATTTGCCCGAGGTGCGCAGCACCGCAAGGAACAGAAGTGCAAGCCGAGTGGAGAACAAAACAAAAACGGAAGTTTTTGTTTTTTATCCCGAACTTGCACTATCTTTGCAGTCACGTTATGAAGAGTCGATGGACATATTGGCTGCTGACCGTCGTTGTGGGCTTGCTGCTCGTGGCCTGTGCCAGCATCGGGTCGCCCGAGGGCGGTCCGCGTGACTACACGCCGCCACAGGTGGTCAAGTCGTCACCTGAGCCTGGTGCCCTCAACTTCAAGGGCAATAAGGTGGAAATCACCTTTGACGAGATCGTTAACCTCAAGGACCAACAGAAGAAGGTCATCATTTCACCGGCGCCGCGCACCCAGCCGCTCATCCGCACGGTGGGCAAGAAGGTGACGGTCGAGTTCCGTGAACCGCTGGAGGAAAACACGACTTACGTCATCGACTTTTCCAACGCCATCGAGGACAACAACGAGAGCAACCAGTTGGACGGCTACGCCTTTGCCTTCTCGACCGGCGACGTCATCGACACGCTGGCCGTGTCGGGCATCGTGCTGCGAGCCAACGACCTGGAACCGATGCAGCACGTCATCGTCGGGCTGCACAGCAACCTGGACGACACGGCGTTCACGCGCCTGCCGCTGGAGCGCGTGTGCCGCACCAACGACAAGGGGCAGTTCACCCTGCTGGGCCTCAAACCCGGCAACTACCACGTGTTCGCGTTGAGCGACGTTGACGGCGACTACCGCATGGCGCGCACCGAGGACATCGCATTCCTCGACGAGGTCATTGTGCCCACCACCGGCGAGTACACCTCTCAGGACACCGTGTTCACCTTCGACCGCAAGGTGGATACCGTGATGATGGCCACCCACACCCTGTTCCTGCCCAATAACCTGCTGCTGTGCATGTTCAACGAGGGCTATCGCAACCACTACGTCAGGCAGACTGCCCGCCCTGAGGCCAACAAACTGCATGTGCTGTTCGGTGCCCCCAACGACAGCCTGCCGGAGATGAAGGTGCTGCGCCCTGCCGACCACCAGCGCGACTGGTACCGCGTGGAGCGCACCGTGGACAACGACTCGCTGTTCTACTGGATTACCGACTCGGCATTGATTAAGACCGACACCCTCGTTGTCGCCATGACCTACTTGCGCACCGACACCGCCGACCGCCTGGAGCAGGTGACCGACACCATCCGTTTTGGCTACCGCAAGCCCAGCAACCAGGTCAAGGAAGAGGAGAAGAAGGCCAAGGAGCGCGAGGAACGGGCCAAGCGGCTGGCACAGTTGCTCGACAAACAGGAAAAAGCCGCCGCCCAGGGCAAAGAACTCAACGAGGGCGAACTCGAAGAACTCAAGGAACTGCAACGCCCTGACCCCGACGCGATACCCACCCTGAAGATGGATCTGGCCAAGAGCGGAACCATCGACGTGGGCGACTCTATCGTGTTCAAGTTTGATTCCCCCATCGCCAGCATCGACCCGGCAGGGGTGCATCTCGAGGTGAAGCGCGACACCCTGTGGGTGCCGCTCGCCGGCGTGCAGCCCCACATCATCCCCGTCGACGACTGCAACCCCATGCGCTACTGGCTGCCCGTGACCATGCAGCCCGACAGCACCTACCGCCTGACTGTCGACAGTGCCGCAGTGACCTCGGTCTACGGCCTGTATAATGCCCAGTTGAGCAAGGAACTGAAAGTCAAGGGGCTGGAAGAATATGCCAATGTCTATTTCAAGGTCAATGTCAGGGATTCGGCCTTTGTCGAACTGCTGGGCTCGGGCGAGAAGGTGATGCGCACAGTGCCAGTAGTCGGCGGCGAGTTTGAGTTTGTCAACGTCACGCCGGGCTACTACTACCTGCGTCTGACGATCGACCGCAACGGCAACGGCAAGTGGGATACCGGCAACTATGCCGAGCACCTGCAGCCCGAGGAAGTGTATTACTATCCCAAGAAACTGAACCTGCGCCGCAACTGGGACCTCGACGAGAACTGGAATATCTATGAGACCGCCCTCGACCTGCAGAAGCACGACGATATCAAGCGCAACAAGCCCGAGCAGGCCAAGAACAGGATTGAGAAGAAGCAGGACAAGAAGGGTGAAGGTGACGAAGAGGAAGAAAACGAATTCGGCACGGGCATCAACAGCACCTACACCGGCGACAAGTACAGGGATTCCAAGCGGAACAACGTGAGACCGCTCAACCGCTGACGCACCGCGATTCAGACCCCCTGGAAGCGGTTCGCATAGCCCCTTTTGCAAAAAATACGGCATTTTTTTTGGCAAAAGGCTTGCATATTAAAAAAAAGTATTACCTTTGCAGTCGCTAAACCAAAATGCCCAGGTGGCGGAATTGGTAGACGCGCACGTTTCAGGTGCGTGTGCCGCGAGGTGTGCGGGTTCGAGTCCCGCCCTGGGCACCACCACAAGTCCTTGATAGTCAATATGATTGTTGAGGGCTTTTCTTTTTCTCCCCCCTCATCGAAAACAACTGAATCTTCTTTAAAACTACGAATTACACGAATTCAACTGATGGCATCCGCGCTCGGGATTGAAAACAACTGAAACTTCTGATTATTCTGAGGGCATCCGCGCTCGGGATTGAAAAGGAAAACAAGAAATACTAGGCCATCAGGGGTGTAACGGGGCTTAAAGACAACTGGGACAACTCTTACAACTTATATAGTAACAACGGGGTTTTCTGATTCAGTTGAAGGCTTGGCGTTTGGCTCTTATCATTCGGGTTTTTAAGGATATGTACCCAATCATCACAAAAAAAACTCCACACCCTTCGAAAGCAAGGGTGTGGAGTCGTTTTCAGGTTGCAATGCTTATTATTTCATCTTCAGCGATTCCATTACTTTCAGTACGACCTCGTTGTCGGCAGTCTTCACATTGGTAGTGTTTACCTTGATGATGCCGTTCTCACCGTCGCCGATTTTCAGGATGGCCGAGAAGGAGTCGCCCGCATCCTGTTTCCATAGGAATGTGGCATAAGTGTTGTTGCCGAGGGTCTTTTCTCCAAGGTCTTCCATACCTTTGATATCCATTTCGATCTGTTGCGACTGCTTGTAGTTGGCTTGCTCGTCATAGACGAAATTCAAACCCTCTTTGTATTCCTGGCCGGCACTGATTTCGTTTTCCTTGATGACACGAACCTCCCATCCCTCGGGGATGTCGATGCTGAATTTATCACAAGAAACGGTGCAGGGGCCTTTGCTTCCCTCTTTCACCTCATTGGTGGCCTCGGTAGTCTGTTCTGCTGCCGCACCTTCGGCATTTTCGCCGTTTTGTGCTGCCTTGTCGCCACAAGCAGTGAAAGCAATGGCTGCTACGAGCATAATCGCGATTTGATAAATTTTTTTCATTGTCTCAATTTTTTTGAAGGGTTAATATTAAAAGTTTATTTTCTTATTGTTGGTTGACTCTTATAATTCGGGTATGTCAAGTTCCTTCATGGTCGTCTGGATCCATTCGTCGGTGATATCCTTGCCTCCTTCGGCCTGCTTGGCAATACCTGCTAATTCCTTCATCAACGCGGGGTAGTCGGCATATTTCTTGCTGATTTCTTCCAACTCAGCGGGTTGGGCCTCGTTCATAGCCACGGCGAAAGTCTTGTAAGCCTCCAATGCCGTTTTGAATTGAGCCTTCCACTCGTCGGCGCTCCAATTGGCACCTTCGGCCTTGGCTTTTGCTACGATGTCGGCAAGTGATGCTGGCTGTTCTGCCTCAGCAGCGGGTGCTTCTTTTGCGACCTGCTCGGTCTGTTCTGCCTCAGTGGCAGTTTCTGCGTTCTTGTCGCCGCCACATGAAACGACAAACATACCTGCAGCAACGATGATAAAACTGAATAATAACTTTTTCATAATTACAATTACTAATAGTTAATAATTTAAAGATGTCAGTGCAAAGATAGTAAAAACCGCTTATTGTTGTTGAAATAATGTACAAAAATGATGGATTATTTGTCATTTTCTTCCAAAATAGGGTCAAACAGGGTGCCCTAACAACATAGTAAAGTTGTTTAAGTTGCCTTTTTAATATCCGATGGGGGTGGGGAATTAGAGGCGGTTGATGGCTTCTTTGACCTGGGCGGTGTTGCTGCGCGAGACGGGGAGGGTCTCCTGGCAGTGCTTGATGACGAGTTGCATGGCACCGGACCTGGAAACAATCTGCTCGACTTGCTGCAGGTTGACGAGGAAGGCACGGTGGCAGCGCACAATCATGGGGTAGGCACTCAGGTCTTCCTCTATCTGCTTGGAGGTGGCGCGCAACATGTCGTTATGCACTTCACCATCGCGCCACTGATAGACTTTCACATAGTTGCCGACGGCCTCGATGTAGAGGAGGTCAGGAACATGGAGCGTGACACTCTCGCTGGTAGTGCCCGTGAGGGTAATCGTCTGGGGGAGTGCCGCTTCGTTTTCCTGTTGTGGTGCTATTGGCGCATCCTGCTCGCTGGCGCGGGCTGCCAGGGCGGCTGCGGCGCGCTTCTCGGTTTCCTGTTGGAGACGTTGCAGTTGCTCGTTGAGCAGGCGCGTCTCCTCCAACTCGGCACTGAGGAACCTGCTGCGGAACTTGAAACGCCAATACAGACCGATGGCGAAGGAGCAGAAGGCGATGATGAGCAGGGTCTCAAAGAAGTTGCTCAACGAGAGCACGTTGCCCGGTACCAGGTCGCTCATCGCGAAATGGCGGTACAGGCAGATGAGCAGCGCCACCAGCGGGGTGTTGATCAACTGGAACCACAGGTTGCGGCGGATGATGTAATCGACACCTTGATTATAGGAGCGGGGCATCTTGATGACATACTTGAGCGCGGCATCGGTCACCGAACAACTCACAAGGCCCAACAGTCCCATCGCCAGCAGATGGACATAGCCAGTCCACTGCCAAGCCTCCAGGCCGAAGGGTTTGAAGATGGCCAGGGCGAGCACCGTGAAGACGGTGCTGATGACGCGGGTCATAATCGTATCTTTTTGTCCTTGGCTCATACCGCGGACAAAGGTACAATAAATGTGCCGATTCTTGACCTCTATTCATCACAATTATGCACTTCGTCCCACTTTTGTTGTCATTCGTCACATAAACCTGCAGAATATCCCAAAAACTTGCTGTGAAAGGGGTTTGGCTGTTCCTTTGCAATGAATTTTTTGAGGCGCGACGCCAACCGCCAGCAAACCCAGGCGCCGATTTCGGCGCCGGCAACTAAAACTCAAGATTATGTCAAGAAGAACAATCATCGGAATTATTTTCATCGTGGCTGCCTTGTTGAAACTGGCAGACATGTGGGGCATCGTGCAACTGAACTGGAACCATTCCTGGACAGAATACTTCGGTCCTGTTCTGCTGCTCTATATCGGTGCTGAATTGATCATCTATAGTTTCAGCAAGAACCGGTCACAATGGCTCCAGCGTCCCGTGCCCCATGGCGAGGACGGTAAGCGCATGTGCTGCAACGTGCGTTTGGGCGCCGACGAGTATGTCTACCGTGGCGAGGCTTTCCATGGCGCCCGTCTTGACGCCTTCTGCGGCGGCCTGCGCTTGGACCTGCGCAAGGCGGTGATCAGCGAGGACGAAGAGATTGACATCCACACCTTTATGGGCGGTGTGGAACTGCTGGTGCCTCCCACGGTCAACGTGATTGTCAAGAGCCACAATTTCCTCGGAGGCGTGGACAACCAGACTGACGGCCGCTCCATTCCCGATGCTCCCACCATCCACATCAGTGCGAGCAATTTTCTGGGCGGCGTTGACGTGAAGTGCTTAGAGGTTAAAGATTAGAGAACGTACATAACACTTTAAAACAATAGAACAATGAAAAAGATCAGTTTCAGATGGGCAGTCGTGATGGCTGCGATGCTGGTAGCAGTGAGTGCTACGGCCAAGTCGCCTGATGTTGGCGGCACCGTGATTGATGAGAAGGGCGAGCCGATGCCCTTTGTGAACGTGGTGTTGTTGTCGTTGCCCGATTCGGCCTTTGTCCAGGGTGCGATGACCGATGACCAGGGTCATTTCGAGATTGTGACCCAGAAAAACGGAGCCCTGCTCAAGGTGTCGTGCATCGGTTACCAGACGCAATACCTGAATGCCTCTCCCGGCCTGATCATCCAGATGCAGGAAGATGCATTGCTGCTGGCCGAGGTGGTCGTGAAGAGCCAGTTACCCAAGACGCGCGTCAAGGGCGAAGCCATGCGCACCACTGTCGAAGGGACTATCCTTGAGAAAGCAGGTACCATGGCCGATGCACTGGCCCGCGTGCCGTCGCTGGAGGCCAAGCGCGATGGCGCCGTCACGGTGTTGGGCCGCGGCGAGGCCGAGGTGTATATCAACGGCCGCAGGGTGCAGGACGTGAGCGAACTGTCCCGCCTGCGCAGCGACCAGATCCAGCATGTTGACGTCATCCAGAACCCCGGCGCCCGTTATGCCGCCTCGACCAAGGCCGTTGTGCGCATCACGCTGAAGAAGGCGCAGGGCGACGGCTTTAGTTTCCAGGACAACCTGATGGGTATGTACCAGTATGGCCACACGATTACCAACAACCTGGATGTGAACTACCGCACGGGCGGATTAGACATCACTGCTTCGTTCTGGTGCGGCCGCTTCGGGCACGCCAAGATGCTGCAGGAAAACCAGTTGTCTTATTTTGTGGGTCCTGACTGGGTCGAGGGCCTTGTCACGCAGGAGGGCAAGAACATTTGGAAGGGCTTGTCGCCCCAACTGCAGATAAACTATATGTTCAACGACAACCACAGCATAGGTGCTTTTTACAAGTATGACCGCCACCCAGGCGCTGACTTTCGTGACCAGTTCATCACCGATAGTTATGTGAATGGCGTCTTCACCGAGCGCTCGGTGAGCGACGTCGAGCAGCACGACCGTTTCCGCAAGCACATTTTTAATGCCTATTACAACGGCAAGGTGGGTTCCCTGGGCATTGACCTGAACGTGGACGGCCTGTTTGACCGCACCGAGACGCCGGGCAGCACCAGCGAGACAACCGTCCTGGACGGCGTCACCGTCAGCCGCGGCATCGAGAGCAACACCAGCAGCCGCAACAACTTCTGGGCCTCTAAACTTATCCTGAGTTACCCCGTTTGGCAGGGCAACCTGTCGGCGGGCGGTGAATACTCCTACAACCACCGCACCGATGCCTACTCGTTCTCGGCAACGGCGAGTGTTCCCGTCAAGGCCACCGACACCGAGATCAACGAGTCGTCAACGGCAGCATTTGTCGAGTTTGGCAGACGATTTGGCCTGGTATTCGCCCAAGTGGGCCTGCGCTACGAGCATCTGAAGAACGACTACTACAACTTCAATGAGCGTGAGGACGAGGTGTGCCGTGACTATGGTGACTGGTTCCCCACATTTGTGGTGTCGGCTCCGGTGGGCAAGGTGCAGTTGTCGCTGTCCTACCGCCGCGACATCCAGCGCCCCGCCTACAGCAGCCTCACCAGTTCGACCGTCTATATCAACCGTTACAGTTATCAGAGCGGCAATCCCTACCTGAAGCCCACCTACACCCATAGCCTGGTCTTCAATGCCGCCTACCAATGGATGAACCTGTCGCTGAACTATGCACGCATCAAGGACTCCGAGACGATGTCTACCGAGCCTTATCCTGGCTCCGAGGATCCGCTCGTCAGCCTCGTGCATCCCATCAACAGCAAGGAGAGTTATAACCGACTCACCGTCATGCCGTCGTTGAGGCCCGTGTTTGGTTGCTGGCATCCCACATGGACGGCGATTGCCATCTTCCAGAACTACAAGACGCCGACTGCCGATGGTTCCATCCTCACGCTGAACCACCCGTATCTGGGCTTGACGTGGAACAACGACATCGAACTGCCGCACGACTGGCGCCTGAATGTCATGGTGCAAGTGACATCGCGTGGTGACTACGACAACTTCCGCATCACCAAGAGCAGGTTCTATAGCGGCATCGGAGTGCAGAAGGATATCAGCCTGCACCGCATGGGCTCACTGACCGTCGACGCACGTTGCATGGACCTGTTCAACACCAGCAAGGCCGGGGCTACCATCTATGGACCGCGCGAGTTGACCACCAGCAATCCTGCCCGCCGCACCTTCTCCCTTGACCTCACCTGGAAGTTCAACGCCGCCAGCAGCAAGTACCGCGGCACCGGTGCCGGCGAGAAGCAGAAAGCGCGTATGTAAATCAGGCTATCCACTTGAAAAATCAGAGGGATATTGCAAAATATATTCGTTGAAAACCAATAACTTATAAAACAGCATACAACGATGAAAACGATAATGAAAATGAAAGAGATGATGATTGCCGTTGCGCTTGTCCTCGTGTTAAACCTGGCATTTGACAGTTGCATCGCCACCCGCGACACGACCAAGATCAACAAAGTGGAAATGGGTATGTCCAAGAGCGATATCCAGCACCTGCTTGGGAACCCCTTGTTCAAGAACGCCGATGAAACGGGAGAACAGTGGGGCTACCGCAAAGTTGTCGGGGAAATCATTGATGCCGAGGAGATGCTGTTCGTTGTCACCTTTGACAACGACGGCAAGGTGGTTGCCTATAACTCGGTCAAGGAATTCCCGCCGCATCGTCATCCTTGACGGCTTTTTTTGAGTGAATGAATTGACATGAACGATAATTCTCTATAACTTTGTCGGTAGGATAATAGAATTTAGAAACAATGGAACAGAAATTTTGTCAGAGTTGCGGAATGCCGCTTACCGAGGAACTGCTCGGCACCAATGCCGACGGCACTAAGAACGAGGAATATTGCATCTATTGCTACAAGGACGGCAAGTTCTTGCAGGACTGCACGATGGACGAGATGATCGAGCACTGCGCCCAACTGATGGAGCAGCGAGAGGAGAGTGAAGAAATCTTCAACTCTCCCGAGTCGCGAGAGAAGAAGACCGAAGGTCAGTTTGTCAACGAGGTCAACAAGGGCTTGCCACAACCCATCACCAGGGAGGAATATATCGGTCAAATGAAGATGTATTTCCCTCACCTGAGACGTTGGCGCAAGGAGATAACCATCAATGAGGCTATCTCTGAGAATCCTGCCCTGATGGGTGTTAAAGACCTGATTGCCAAGATGGCCGACACATTGCCCGTCACCTTTATCTCGTCGGTAGATGAGGAGGGCTTCCCTTGCACCAAGGCCATGCTGTCGCCTCGTGTGCGTGAGGGCATCAAGACGTTCTACTTCACGACCAACACGTTCTCCCTGCGTGTGGCCCATTACAAGGCCAATCCCAAAGCATCCATTTATTTCTGCGATGCCGACGGCTTCAAGGGCATGATGCTGCGTGGCACCATGGAAGTGTTGACCGATGCAGCCAGCAAGGAGATGATATGGCGGGAAGGAGATACCGAATACTATCCTGGAGGCGTCACCGACCCCAACTATTGCGTGCTGAAGTTCACGGCAACCGATGGCCGTTTCTACAGCGACTTCTATCCCCGCAGTTTTGTACTAGAATGAAACAGGCCGTCAACCCCAAGGACACCAGCCGGGCCAAGGCGTTTGATCTGTGGATGTCATCACCCATGCCGATGGTAACATTGGTGAAGACCCTGGACGTGAGCCGCATCGTGAAGATGGGTAAACGGGAAGGGTATGGGTTCAATGTGCTCCTTTGTTGGTGCATAGGAAAGGCGGCCTGCGGCCATGCGGCACGTTTCTTAGAAGAACTACAAAAGACGATAAACTTTAAAACTATCTACAGCACGAATTAATCTGACAACTGATTTAGGCCGCATTCAGGGTTTTAAAAAACAAGAAATACAACTTGGACAATTATAATGAGTCGTTGTCCAAGTTGTAAGAGTTGTCTTTAAATCCCCACGACAATCCTGATGGCTTGTATTT
Source organism: uncultured Prevotellaceae bacterium (assembly GCA_900320245.1). GTDB lineage: Bacteria > Bacteroidota > Bacteroidia > Bacteroidales > Muribaculaceae > Sodaliphilus. The sequence continues at coordinate 103,305 of ONRP01000003.1, read as the reverse complement.
GTTGTATTTCTTGTTTTTAAATCAGCGAGGGAAGGCAGACTGCGGCATTGTTGTGGGGGCGAAAACAAGTCCTTGGCAATCAACACGATTGCCAAGGACTCTACTTGTAATTTAACAGTAAGTGCTATATATGCTTGTTGTACCTGAATTCGACGGATTCACTTAATTCGAAGGCCTGAAAAAGGAAGATAAGCAGCCTGCGGATTCTTTGAATTTGACGAATTACTTACAGAGCATACGGTGTCTACTTGACGGTGAAGGAGGCCTTGAGGGGGAGGTCGTCGCTGGCGGTGCCCACGAGCAGTGTGCGCGCGCCCAGCGATGTTGTCCAGTCGCCCTTGCCCTCGTCCCAGTACTGGAAGGCGCGGCCACCAATGGTGATGGTGACGTCGCGGCTCTCGCCGGGTTTGAGGGTGACTTTCTGGAAGCCTCTCAACTCCTTGACAGGCATCTCGACAGCCGAATTGTGGTCGCTCACGTAGAGTTGGATGACCTCGGCGCCGGTGCGCTTGCCGGTGTTCTTGACCGTCACAGTGGCGGTGAGGGTGCCGTCGGCTGCCACCTCTTGCTTGTCAAGGCGCAGGTTGCTCACGGCAAACGTGGTGTAACTCAGACCGTGACCGAAGGCGAAAGCAGGCTTTTTCTGCTTCTTGTCGGCCCAGCGGTAGCCCACGTAGATGCCCTCGCTGTACTCCTCGTCGATAATCTTGTGGCCGTCGCGCCAAGTGCCGGGGTAGGTACCCAGGGCATGTGCGCCCACGTCGTTGAGGCTCTGGTACCAGGTGAACGGCAGTTTGCCCGAAGGATTGGCGTCACCCACGAGTACGCTGGCGAGCGCATTGCCCGCCTCGCTGCCGATGAACCATCCCTGCACGATGGCGGGAACCTTGTCGCGCCAAGGCATCGTCACGGCATTGCCCGAGATGTTGACAAACACGACATTCTTGTTGGCGCGTGCCAAAGCCTCGACCAGGGCGTCTTGGCCGTAGGGCAGGTCCATCGACTTGCGGTCATGGCCCTCGGCATCCTGATAGTCGCTCTTGTTCAGGCCGCCGAAGATGATGACGTAGTCGGCCTGTTTGGCCTTGGCCACGGCTTCGGCGATGAGTGCATCGGCACTGCGGTTGTCGGCCAGCGACTGACCGGTGGTCACGCCGTTGTAGTTGCCGGTGGTGTCACCCACATAGCCGCGGGCATAGTCTACCTCGATGCCGGTGCCTGCCAGACGGGCTTTGAGGCCGTCGAGCGGCAGAATCTCGTGCTGTGCCTTGAGCGAACTGCTGCCGCCGCCGACGGTCATCATCTTGATGGCATTCTCGCCGACGACAAGCACACGCTTGGTCTGGTTCAGGTTGATGGGCAGCACGTCGCGCTTGTTCTGCAGCAGTACGATGCCGTCTTGGGCAACCTTGAGCGCTGCGTCATAGTGTGCCTCGCTGCACAGGAAGCCACGGGCGCGGTTGCTGGACATCGTGGTGCGGAAGTAGAGGCGCAGCACGCGGCGCACCTTCTCGTCGAGTTCACTGGTAGTGAATTTGCCTTCCTGGATGAGTTTCTTGTAGGGCAGGGCCAGGTAGTAGGCATCATAGGCGTTGCTCGCGCCCCATGCCAGGCCGTCGGTCCAACTGCCGAACTCCATGTCCAGGCCGTTCTTGACGGCCTGCTCGGTGTCATGGGCACCGCCCCAGTCGCTGACCACCACGCCGTCGTACTGCCAGTCGCCTTTCAGTATCTGGTTGAGCGTGTACTGGTTGTGGCAGCAGTGCTGGTCCTTGTACAGGTTGTAGGAACCCATGATGCCCCAGGTGTGGCCCTCCTTGACGGCGGCCTCGAATGCGGGCAGGTAGATTTCGCGCAGGGCGCGGTCGCTGACGATGACATTGACCTGGTGGCGGTATTCCTCGTCGTTGTTCAGGCAGAAGTGTTTGACACACGCTGCCGTGCCGGTGCTCTGCAGCCCCTGGATGTAGGGGGCTACCATGCGCGATGCCAGCAGCGGGTCCTCACCCATGTACTCGAAGTTGCGGCCGTTCAGCGGTGTGCGGTTGATGTTCACGCCGGGGCCAAGGATCATGTCCTTGCCGCGGTAGCGTGCTTCCTCGCCCAGGCTGCGGCCGTACAGACGTGCCAAGTCAGGATTCCATGAGGCAGCCAGGCAGGTGAGCGCGGGAAACGCGACACACGAGTCGTTGGTCTGGCCGGCCTGTTCCCACTCGTCCCACAGCACGTCGGGGCGCACGCCGTGAGGTCCGTCATCGGTCCAGAAGTCGGGCATGCCCAACCTCTTCACGCCAGGCGAAGAGAATTTGCTCTGGGCATGGATGACGGCAATCTTCTCGTCGAGCGTCATACGCGACAGTGCGTCCTCGACCCGCTGCTCGATGGGAGCGCTATCGTCGAGGTACAGCGGTGACTGCGGGGTCATTCCCAGCGACTTGATGTAGTCGGTCTGGGGTGTGCAGTGCTCATAGCGGCTGTTTTCAGCATACTGCATCAGCAGCGAGCGGAAGGTCTCCTGGTCGGGGCGTGCCTCGCGCAACTCCTGATAGGTGGAGCGGGGGGCCTCGGAATATTTCACGACGATGCTGTCCCACATCTCGGGCCTGGTGATACCCATCATGCAGGAGCCGTCGATTTTCTTGTAGGGCCAGAAGGTGTAGCCGATGTTGGCCTGCTTCATCACGTCAACCAACTGCGCCTGCCACTCGTTGCTGTTGTGTCCCGTCTCGCCCATATACATCGGCAGCCCCGTCTTGTCGCGGAAGTCGATGTAATCCTTGATGGCCTCGGCCGTGGCGTCGCCGCCGTAGCGGTGGCAGGTGTACATGATGTTGTCGTCAAATTTCCAGTCGGTGAACATGAAGAAGTCCGAGTTCCAGCGGGCACCGCCCAGCAGGATGACGTGGTTGGGGTCCACCTGGCGGATGGCTTTGACGGCACGCTTGTAGAGTGGCTCGAGCAACTTGTTCAGTTCGTCCTTGTTCTCGAAGTAGTGCGCTATCGGCTCGTTCATCAGTTCGTAGCCCAGGATCACGGGCTCGTCCTTGTAGCGGGCGGCGATGCGTTGCCAGATGTCGCAGAACAACTGCTGGCTCGGCTCGCTCTCGAACAGCCAGGGATAGCCGTGGCCGTCGTCGATGTTGTCACCGGTCTGCCCTCCCGGGCAGTCGTGCATGTCGAGAATCAGGTAGAGGCCCGTGGCCCGGCACCAATTCACCACCGAGTCGATACGGGCAAATCCGTCCTGCTCCCTGGAGCGCCCCATGTAATCCTCGTCGGTGAAGAGTCGGTAGTTGAAAGGCAGACGGATGGTGTTGGCGCCCTGACGCGCGATGAAGGCGATGTCGGCACGGGTGATGTAGTTATCCTTGAACTGTCGCCAGAAGTCGGCGGCGAAGTCAGGTCCCACGGCCTCCTTGATCATCAGGTCAATCATCCACGGCGAGTTGGTCTTGCTCAGTCCGAACATATAACCCTCGGGGTTGAGCCAGTTACCCAGGTTGGTGCCTTGGATATAGAGTTTCTGGCCGTCGGGCTTCACCAGGTCGGTCCCTTCGACATGGACAAAATTGCCTTGGGGCTGCTTTGCGTGAAGCCCCAAGGCAAGAACCAGAGAGAGCAATATCAATAAAGATTCTCTCATTGAGTCAATCTAGGTTAAACGGTTATTTCTTTTGGAATACGCGCACGTAGTCCACCTCCATGGTGACAGGCAGCACGCTCTCGTCAACACCCTGGGCACCGCCCCAGTCACCACCCCAAGCGAGGTTGAAGATGACGTAGAACGGGTCATCGTAGGGCCAATCGTCATGGCCCAGGCCACGGTTGTCGTAACTCAGTTGCACCTTGCCGTCGACATAGGTGGTAATGTTCTGAGCCGTCCATTCGATGGCATAGGTGTGGAATTCACCCTCGGCGCCCTTGCAGTACATCTCGTGGGTCACCTGGGTGCCGTTGGAGTGGACATGTGCATTGGCATGCAGGCTCGACGACACAAAGTCGGGGTGGTAACCCACCTCTTCCATGATGTCGATCTCGCCGTCGGCAGGCCATGAATGGAAGTTCACGGGCATCATCCAGAATGCGGGCCAGGTACCCTTGCCCTTGGGCAACTTGATGCTGGCCTCGATGTAGCCGTATTTCCAGCCCTGGGTCCTCTTGGCATAGACGCGTCCGGAGTAGATCTTGCCGTTCTCCTTGAGCGCGGTAATGCGCAGATGGCCGTCACGCACCTCGGTAACATACTTGCCGCCGGGGGTCTTGTGGTTCACGTAGTTCTGCAACTCGTGGTTCACCCAGCCGCTGTTTTGCACCTCATGGGTCCAGTCGTCGGCATTCAACTCCGAGCCCTTGTCGAACTCGTCGTGCCAGACGAGGCTGTAGCCCTCGGGGGCATAGTAGGCCGATTCCTCGGCAGCCTCCTGGGTGACGGTGATGGTCTTGCGGGCCGATCCTGACATGATGGTAATCGTGCCCTTGCGGACGTCGGTCAGCGGGTTGGCAGGGACGATGACGGTCAGCGTGCCCGACGTGGACGTCATACCCTTGGCATCCAACGTGATGAACTCCTGGTCGGCATAGGCACCCCACTCCTTGCCCGTGGTGGTCACGTTGATGACGGTGGTGCCACCCATGGCAGTGAGCGCGATGTTGTCCTGCGAGACGGTGATGTTCACCGCAGGCTGAGGCTCGTCTTTGCCGTCTCCACCGCAGCCCCAGAGGAGTGCGGTGACAGAAAGCAATAACGTATAAAGCATGGTTCGTTTCATCTTGAAGGATTTAATCAATCGGGTTGCCCTTCAGCCATCGAGAACGAGTCCCGATGGCTGAAAGTGCGCACCGATTTTACTGTGCCTTGTGTTTTTGGATGATAATGTCGCTGACCTTAGCCTCAAATCCAGCGGGGCAGCCGCCGAAGTCAAGGATGAACTTACCCTGGTCAAACGAGATCTCTTCTCCGTTGTTCTTGGCAATCACGCCGATGAACTGGAGAACATTCTCACCGTCCTCGAGCGCAAAGTCACCCTTGTAGCACAACGTGTTGGGGTCGTTGGTCACATCAGGATCCTTGTTGACCTTGACGGTCATGCGTCCCAGTTCCATGTTGGTGGTGACGGTCACGCGCACGTCATAGGCCTGGCCCTGCTCGATGTTCAGGGGCACACCGTTGATGGCGCACTGTGCCTGCCACTCCGATACGGTACCCTCATTGGCTGTGATGGTGTAAACGCCGTTGGCATAGGAGAAGCCGGGATCGGCAATCTGCTGCCAGCCTGCGTCGGCCCACCAGAAGGACATCACGCCAGCGGTGTTGAAGCCTGCACCCAGGTTCTCGGGCGAGTTCACGTCAACCCAGTCAACAGGGGGCTCGTCGGGAGTAACGGGCAGCACGGTGCCGTCGTCGTTGGCATGGTCCTTGAGCACGATGTTGGAGATGTTGACGGTGGTACCTGCCTGGCAACCGCCGAAGTCGAAGAACAGGTTAACACGCTCCATGTCGATACCGGGCATGTCACTCTTCCAGAAGATGTAGTCCTCACCAGCCTTCAGGTTGATGCGGTCGGCAAAGTAGAAGACATTGTCGTCGCCGTCCATCACGAGTTTCACAGTGACACCGTTCAGGTCCTTATCACTGTTGAGGATGCACGAGAAGTCGTAGTTATGGGCAGCCGAGGTCGAGATGTTGGTGGTCTTGAATGCCATCTGGGCCTGCCACTGGTCGGTCGTTGCCTCGGGCAGGAAGACGGTATAGTCGTTACCATTGGCCTCAAAGCCGGGATCGGCAATCTGGTTCCAACCGGGAGCATACCAGAAGAACATGTTGTATTCCACGTTCTTCCACATGTTGAAGTCGCTGTTGGGGTCGAAGCCGTTGAATCCCTGCTCCTCGGGCTCGCTGGTGAACATGAAGCGCCATGCGATACCACGGTCGGGAGCGTCATAGACGAGGACCATCTTCTTGGCGGTCAGTGACTCGATGCGGAACTTGGGGTTCTCGTACTGGGCATCAGAACTGATGTAGGGGAAGGCGGTGTTGGGAGCCAGTTGGATATAGGTCTGCTTGCTCACGTTGCCGTCGGCATCCTCCCAGTCATACACCTCGAAGGACCAAGCGGCGCTCTGGTTGCCGATGGTGGCATCCCAGTCTGCATCCTGGTGGCCCCACTTGGTGGTACCTTTGTTCACATAGGTCAGTCCGTCCTCACCGGCATTGTAGGTGAAGGTGCCGCCCTTGCGGTTCTCGGCAGTGAAGGTGAGACGGTCGTCATACATACCGAAGTCCTTCTTCTCGTCGGGCTGTGCCGACCACCATCCTGTACCGGCGGTACCGGCGGGGCCGCAAGCCAAGTGGGCCACTTCCTTGTGGTCGAAGCGCCACTCCTTCTCGGTGATGCGACGGAAGTCGTTGGTATAGTCAATCTTGGACTCGTTGAAGGTGTACTCCTTCTTCACACCGGCAACGCTGATACCGTTGCGGTTACCGATTCGCAGTTCGATGGTGTGGGTGCCTGCCTCAGAGTTCATATAACCCACCTCGGGCAGGGTAGAGTAAGATGTACCATCGAGAATCCACACGGGGTAGGTGCCCGGCTGCGGATTGTAATTGGCGATCATCTGGTTGGTCTCCTGGTCAACGGAGATCTGGAAGTCCACTCCGTTCACCGTGGGCAGGCCGTTGGGGTCAGCCCCCTCGAAGTCTTCAGGCGAACAGGCCGTGAATGCCATAGCCATCACGCAGAAGCCTAAAATGGCCAACGCGCTGCTTATCTTATTGTTGATCTTGGTAATCATAATATTTAATCTCTAAAAATGCTTGATGATTAATAGTTGTTCTGAACCAGCGTGGGGTCAGCATCGAGTTCGCTCTGTGACAGAGGAATGTACTTCTTGTTGGGAGTCCATGAGTTGGTACGATAGCCGTAACTGTCGGGAACGAGTACGGTCGAGGCCTTCTGGGTAGCACCAGGGATGCCCTCGGCGCGCACGAGGTCGAAGTAGCGCTTGCCCTCGCCGCAGAATTCCAGGTGACGCTCGGTGAAGATGTCGTCGATGGTGACGGTGGTCAGGCTCTCAAGGCCGGCACGGTTGCGAACCTGGTTCACATAGCCAGCGGCCTCGGCAGCGCTGCCGCCGGTCTGGAGCAGCAACTCGGCTGCGTTGAGCAGGGTCTCGGCATAGCGGTAGATGCGCTTGTTGTTGTTATAGTTCAGGTTCTTGCTGGTCGGGCAGTCCTGGTTGTTGGCCGACTGCGGACGATACTTGCCGTGCCAGATGTGGGTGTCCTGATAGCGCTCGGTGTAACTGTAGGCACGCAGGTCCCAGCAGGTGACGTCGCGGCGCTTGTCGTTCTCGGCGTACATGTTGTAGGTCTCGACGCGCATGGGCAGGAAGCCCCAACCGTCTTGACCGCTGTCCCAGCCTTCACCGCCGCCCCAGCCGTTGGGCGAGCACAGGGTGGGGAATATGGTGCCACCGGCAGCCAGGGGAGTACCCCAGTCGCGTTGTGCCTGGTCGTCGTTGTAGTTGATTTCGAAGATGCTCTCGGCGCACCACTCGCCGCTCTCCTGCCACAGGTCACTGAAACTGGGATTGAGCGAATAGTTGGAGTCTTCAATAATCTGCTTCATGTAGCCCAGGGCCGTAGCATAGCGGGAATTGTCGTTCTGGTACATAACCATCTCGGCATAGAGCATGTAGGCGAAGGCCTGGCTCACGCGTCCGCTCTCGGCGGTCGGCCAGCGCATGGGCAGCACGTTCGAGGCGATAATCTCCTCGAGTTCGGGCAGCAACTGGTTGTAGATCTCGTCGGCCGTCATCTGCGGAGCAGTGTAGGGCAGTGCGAGGTTCTCCAGATAGAAGGGAACGTTGCCGTAGTAGTGCCACAGGATATTATAATAGTACACGCGCAACAGGCGGGCCTGCATCTCCATCGAACGACGGAAACTCTCGCTTGCCTCGCCGGGCCACGATGAGTACTTAATGGCATCGTTGCAACGCTTGATGCCGCTGTAGAAGTCGCCCCACAGGGTAGCGAGGGTGTTGTTGCCGTCGGCCTCAAAGTTGAACAGACGGTGCCAGTGCTGGTTGTCGGTGTTGTCCGATCCACCTACCCAGAAGTCGTCACCCATGATTTCACCATCGATGGTGAGGTCATTGTAGGCCGAGCCGTCCCAGTCGGGCCAGTGCAGAGGAGCGTAGGCAGCAGTGAGTGCTTCGTTGAGGGTCTCCTCGGTGGTGTAGTATTCTTCAAGGGGCTCACCCGTCGGGTTCTTCACCTCAAGAAAATCGTCGCTGCAGGAGGTCAGTGCAAGAAATGCTGCACACAGGCCTGCTATGATAGAAAAATACTTGTTCATATTCTAATGTTCTTAGGAATGGTTAGAGTGAAATGTTGAAACCGATAGTGTAGGTGCGGGCCTGAGGATATACACCGTAGTCAACACCCAGACTGGTGGAGCCGGAGCCGATTTCAGGATCGAAGCCCCAGTACTTGGTCCACGTGAACAGGTTCTCGGCACGGCCGTAAACGCGCAGACGGCTGACGCCGACCTTGTTGGTCAGGAAACGGGGCAGGGTGTAACCCAGCGTGATGTTCTTCAGGCGCAGGTAACTGCCGTCCTGGATATACATGTCGCTGCAAACCCAGTTCTTGGAGTCACCCAGGGTGGGCACCGTGTTGCTGGTGCCTTCGCCGGTCCAGCGCTGGAGCACCCAAGTGGGATAGTTACCCGAGGCGATGTCCTGACGGTAAGTGGCGTCGAATACGTCGGCACCATGAACGCCCTGGAAGAAGACGCCCAGGTCGAAGCCCTTCCAGTCAACGTCGAAGGTGAGACCATAGGTCCAGTCGGGTACACCGTTACCGATGTTGGTGCGGTCGTCGCTGTTGATGCGGCTGTCACCGTTGGTGTCCACAAAGCGGAAGTCGCCGGGCTTGGAAGTGGTGCCGTACTGTACGTTGTAGGCATCGGCCTCGGCCTTGGTCTGCAGGATACCGTCGGTCTTGTAACCGTAGAAGAAGGGGAACGGCTGGCCGTTCTCGGCGCGGGTGCCGCCATCGCTGAACTGGCTGATGCCGTAGTTCAGGAAGCCGGTGTCGTTACCCAGGTTTTTCAGTTTGTTCTTCAGATAGGAAGCATTGCCCTTCACCGAGAAGTGTGCATCGGCAATATTCCAACGGTAACCGAGTTCAAACTCGACACCGCTGTTCTCCATATCACCCACGTTGGCCAGAGGACGGGCCTCGCCCACGTAACTGGGGATAGGCATCTCGATGATCATACCATTGGTCTTCTTGATGAAGTAGTCGACGCTGAAGGTCAACTTGTTGTTCCAGAAGCCGAAGTCCAGACCGAAGTCGGTCTGTTCGCTCTCCTCCCACTTCAGGTCCTCGTTGGCGAGGCGGTTGGCCTTTGAACCATAGACCATGGCAGCGGTCTTGCCGAAGTAGTAGTTGCTGGTGTTGCCCAGTGCCGTCAACGTGGTGTAGGCAAAGTCACCGATGTTGTCGTTACCGTTCTTACCCCAACTGAAGCGAACCTTCAGGTTGTTGAGCCAGTCGCGGGTGTCCTCCATGAACTTCTCGTTCATGATGTTCCAACCCAGTGAGAACGAGGGGAAGATACCGTAGCGGTGGTTGGAACCGAAGCGGCTCGAACCGTCGCGGCGCACGGTAGCCTGGAACATGTAGCGCTCGTCGTAGTTGTAACTTACACGGGCGAACAGTGAAGACAGACGGTGCTCGGTGTAGGGACCACCCCACGCGCCCACGAGGCTCGTGGCACCGGTCATCTTGCCATCGGCATCGGTCGAGATTTCGAGGTCGCCGCCGGTGGTGTAGTTGATGCTGGGCTTATCGGGATTCACGAGATACCAGTGTGAACCGCCCAGTTCGTCACCCTTGAACTTCAAGGCACTCTGGCCGAGCACGATGCCGATGGTGTGCTTGCCGAAGGTCTTGTCATAGGTCACGGTGTTCTCGACCTGCCAGGTGGTGTTGTTGCCCTTGAAGGCTACGGCCGAGGTGTGGTCAGCGTTGTTGTTACCCGAGAGGTAGTACTCCTGCAGGGTGGCACCATTGTAGCCCCAGAACGAGAGTTCGGCGCTGTAGGTGAAGTGGTACTTCAACTCGTCGAACAGTTGCAGGTCAACCGAGAACTTGGGCATGAACTTGTGGCTCCAGTTCTTGTTGGGAGTGCCTTGCATCATGGCGATGGGGTTGTTCTGCTCCTGATAACTGCCGATGAATCCGGGAATCGTATAGGGATTGCCGTTCTCATCCTTATACAGGTCGAATGCGCTGTAACGGTCGATCATTTCCTGGGCGATAGCGCCTCTCAGGGTTACAGGCAGGGTGGGAGCGAGATAGAGGGCTGAGCCCAGGGGAGAACCCCAGGTCGAGTTGGCATCGATGCCGGTGTTGTGCACGCGCATATAAGAGAGGTTCGCGCCCAAGTCAAGTTTGTTCAGGAAGTTACGCTCCTTGGTGGCGTCCAAGAGGTTGAACATGTTGTTGGAGCGGATTGTCAAACGGTCATAGTTGGACTGGCCATAGTTACCGCCCACAATACCGTCCTGGGTAAAGTAACCCAGTGAGAGGTAGTAGTTCACCTTCTCAGAGGCACCGCTGACGCTCAGGTCATGCTGCATGATGGGAGCATTGTCGTTGAAAAGAAGTTTCTGCCAGTCGGTACCGAAGCCGACGATTTTTTCGCCGTTGGCATCAGTCAGGTTGTAGGGATCCTGATAGAGGGGAGACAAACCGTTCTGCACACGGCGCTCGTTCTGCAGGATAGCATAGTCGGTCGCGCCGGTAACATCACGCTTTCTCCAAGCGCTCTGCCAACCATAGGAGAAGTCATAATTGATGCTGGCTTTTCCCATTTTGCCCCTCTTGGTAGTCACCAGGATGACACCGTTGGCGGCACGTGCACCGTAGATGGCGCCCGAGGCGGCATCCTTCAGCACTTCAATACTCTCAATATCATTGGGGTTGACACTCTCCATACCATACTGGTCGGTGGGCATGCCGTCAATGATGTAAAGAGGATTGGAGTTGTTGATGGTGCCGATACCGCGGATGCGGATCATCGACTGCGATCCGGGCTGACCCGACGAAGAGGTGACGTTGATACCGGCGGCCATACCCTTCAGGGCATCCTCGGCACGCAGGCGGGTCTTACCGGCCAGGTCCTCAGACGAGACCTTGGCGATCGACGCCGTCACGACGCTCTTCTTCTGCACACCGTAACCGATGACAACTACCTCGTTGAGCAACTCGGAGTCTTCCATCATGATGATGTGCATGTCGTTACCAGCAAGCACGGTTTGCTTGCCATAACCCACATAAGTGATTTCCAACTCGGCACCGGCGGGTGCGTTGATGGAGAAATTGCCGTCGATGTCCGTAACGGTCGTGTTCGACGTGCCCTTTTGCACAATCGTCGCGCCAATCACCGGCTCGCCGTTGACATCAACGACAGTGCCCGTGAAGGTCTGATTCTGTGCAAATGCTACTATTGCCAGCATGACTGTCAACAGCAGTGAAAGTAATCTTTTCTCTTTCATGTCACATTTGTTTTGGTTGATTAAAGTAGGTAATGAATATATTGTGTTGATTCTTTGTTTCAGAATCGGGTTATTCAAGTTTTGCTGTTTTTAAGGCCCCCCACGGGGGAACGTTGACGATTGCAAATTTAGAGTATTAATATATGTGTTGCTTCACCCCTGAGGGCAAAAAGTGGATAAAAAACGGGCTTATAAATTTTTAATTATTTGTAAAACAGTGATTTGTAAAAAAGCCGAAATCGTTAAAAAGTGGTTAAAACACAGGACTACTGAAAACACTCAAATATGCGATTTCATCGAATATTTTGCCCTTTTGGTTGCATAATCCGGTAATTACTCCTACTTTTGCCGCGCTATAACTTTTAACCTTAATTATGATGAAATCAGCCGTCATCACGATAGTGCTGCTCGCCCTGTGCCCGCTCATGGCATCGGCAACCGGAACCATCGACCTGGAAGAGGCCTACCGCAGCCTCGACGAGGCCATCGCCCAGAGCGATCGTTACGTCGCCCAGCGCGAGGACCGCATCCGTCAACTCAAGAGCGCCCTGGAAGTCACTCGCGACCCTGCCGCCCAATATGACCTGTGCCACCGCCTCTACGAGCAGTACAAGCCCTATATGAACGATTCGGCCATCTTCTACATCGACCGGTGCATCACCTTGGCCGAAGGACTTGGCGACCGCGTCCATGCCGAGGAGTGCCAGATACACTTGGCCTGGCAGTGCACCGAGTCGGGAATGTATTACGAGGCTATGGATATCCTTGATGCCATGGACGAGGCCAAAATCAGTGACCCCCGCAACCTCAAGCAGTACAACAGCACCCTTGCCCACTTGTACAGTGAGTTGGGCTATTATTGCAAGGTGCCGCGACTCCAGCAGGCCTATTTTGCCAAGGGTGACTATTATCGGCAATTGATCGACACGACGGTCTGCTCGCCCGATGAAGCGCTGCAGATCAAGGAGATAGCATATTTCGGTGCCGGTGATGCGCAGGGTGCCCTGCGCTATAGCGACATGCGACTGAAGCAGGTCGAGACAGGTTCCCACGAATTTGCCATCGTGGCCTTCTACCGTTATCTCGACTACCAGTTGTTGGGCGACTCGGTGCAGGCCCGCTATTGGGTCACACAGTCGGCGTTGAGCGACGTCAGGAACGCCGTGATGGACCAGGGCGCCATGTGGGAATTGGCCAATCTGCTCATGGCCGACGGCGATATGGACCGCGCCTACCGCTACATCCACTTTGCATGGCAATGTGCCAGCAAGTTCAATACAGTGAAGCGAAATAGCCAGATTTCGCCCGTCTTGACAGCCATCAGCGACAACTACGAGGCCTCGCTCAAGCGCGCCAACCGTCAACTCCTTTACCTGGCTATCGTGGCAAGCCTGTTGGCCGCCTTGTTCCTGGGCATCCTGTTCTACAGCAATAGCCAGCGCAAGAAACTCGCACGCGCCCGTAACGAACTCAGCGCCAGCAACACACAGTTGGCCGCGCTCAACGCCCAACTCTCGGACCTCAACAGCCAGTTGCGTGACGCCAACCTTAAACTCAACGAGTCCAACCGCGTCAAGGACGAGTACGTCGGCCGATTCATCCACCTGTGCTCCTTCTACATCGACCGCCTCGACGAGATGCGCAAGCGCGTCAACAAGATGGTCAAGAGCCACGACCTGGACGCCCTGGTGCGCTTCACCGGCGACAGTGCCCTGCGCGACACCAACCTCAACGAACTCTACGAGATGTTCGACACCACCTTCCTGCACCTCTTCCCCAACTTCGTCGACGACTTCAACGCCCTGCTGCGCCCCGAGTGCCGCATCACCCCCCCGGCGTCGGGCACGCTGAACACCGACCTGCGCATCTTCGCCCTCATCCGCCTCGGCATCGAGGATAGCAGCCGCATCGCCGAGTTCCTCCACTACTCAGTCAACACCATCTATAACTACCGTGCCAAGATCAAGAACGGCTCCATCGCCGACCGCGACACCTTCGAGTCCCGCGTCAAGTCCCTCGGCATGTAACCCAGCCTCGCCATTATTTCGGTGGGATTTTTGGTTGTTTGGTGAAACGTGACTACATTTGCAATCAATCTGTTAACATCAATTCATTATGTCGCTGATTAAATGCCCGGCCTGCGGGAGCATGGTTTCGGACCAGGCCACCAATTGCCCGATGTGCGGCTGCCCGGTGCGCAACCCCGGCTACCCGCAACATAATCCGTATAATAACCCTTATGGCCCCAATGTTGCCCCGGTGGAACAGCGCAAGTCCAACACGTGGCTGTATGTGATCATTGCCCTGTTGGTGGCAGCGCTGCTGGCCTGCGCCGCCTACTTCCTGCTGAATCGCCAGAAGGCTGACACCGCCCCCGACGTCTTCACCCCGACTACCGAAGAGGTGGAAGAAGCGCCCACCTCCACGCCCGTTCCCGCACCCCGTGAGGAGGAAACGCGCCCAACCGCCGCCCCTGTGTCCATCAAGCACAAAGTGGCCAACGGCTCCTACAGCATGGACGGAGTGATCACACACAAGCAGAAGTATTTCTTCGACATGGACCTCAAGGTGAATGACAGCGAGGTGACGGGACGCTACATCGTGACCAACGGCGAGAATATCTATGTGACACTCACGGGCTCGATCGACACCAACGGCAACATGAAACTCATCGAGTACAAGAACGGAAAGCCCACAGGCTACTACTTCACGGGCAAGTTCGACGGGTCGGTCTACTCCGGCACCTACCGCAGCAGCACCCGCAAACTCACGATGGATTTCTCGGCGTCAACCTTCTAACCCCCGCCGCAAAGAAAAATACCAGGTTGGTGGCCAATGGGCCATCAACCTGATTTGTTATTGGCGCTATGATGAAGACTTCTCCCCCCAATCGGGTAATTATTTCCAGATTTACATGAATTCGATTGTCCTATTGCCCTGCATGATATGCTTTGGTCATCAGCCTGTGTTCTGGTTCTAATCCTTTTGAACCTCAATAGAGTATTCCACAATCATAGGCCTCTCCCATATTCATGTCTATTTTTTCCATTGTAGTAATTGTTAGTATGCTATTAATTCTGCATTGCCCTGATATTGATGAAATCCATCGCAGGGACTTGTTTGGTCAGATTGTTTGGAGAGCAAATATACAAAAAAGTTTTGATTATCGGGGTGTTTCGGATAGGGAATTTTGACAATTATTACAGGAAGAACGGCCACGCCAAGGCGAGGCCCTACATGTCCTGGTCGCCCCGAATGGCACTGACTGGGGCTATGAGGTATTAAGAAAAAATAGGGCCCGGCTGGATGTTGTGATTCCAGTCGGGCCCTGCTATTGGTGAGCAGGTAATTGCTTTACTGTGCTGCGGCGAGCAGGTCGCGGGTCAGGGTGGGCATGGCGCCGTTCTGGGTGCAGACGTAGGCGCTGACCTTGACTGCCAACTCGTGGGCCTCGGTGACGGGCTTGCCGTTGAGGATGGCGGCGCAGAAGGAGCCTGTGAACGAGTCACCGGCGCCGACGGTGTCGGCCACTTCAACCTTGGGCGTCTCCTGGAACGACATCTGGCCACGCGTGAACACGTAGGAGCCGTTGGTGCCGCAGGTGAGCACGAGCATATCGAGGTCATACTTGCCCAGGATGAGCCAGCACTTGTTCTCGATGTCCAAGCCGGGATAGCCGAACATGCGGCCGATGGTCACCAATTCCTCATCATTGATTTTGAGGATGTTGCAACGGCGCATCGACTGCTGGATGATTTCCTTGTTGTAGAACTGCTGACGCAGGTTGATGTCGAAAATCTTCATGCAGTCGTCGGGGGTGGCGTCGAGGAAACGGTGGATGTTCTCACGCGACACGACGTTGCGCTGAGCCAATGAACCGTAGCACACGGCGCGGCAGTTGGCGGCGATTTCCTCAATCTCGGGCGTGAAGGGGATGTTGTCCCAAGCCACGTTCTCCTTGATGTCGTAGGTGGGGATTCCCTCCTCGTTGAGCGTTACCTGCACGGTGCCGGTGGGATAGGGCACGCGCGGCATGAGGTACTTGAGGCCGTGCTCCTCGAGGGCCTCGATGGTCTCCTCGGCGAGTTTGTCCTCGCCCAGGGCGCTGATGGCGATAGCGTTGTCACTGCCCAGGAACTGTCCGGCATGATAGGCGAAGTTGGCAGGTGCACCGCCCAGTTTCTTACCTTCGGGGAGGACATCCCACAGGGCCTCGCCCAGGCCCACTACATAACGTTTGTCCATATTCAGTTGTAAGTTATTAGTTTTAAGTTTTAAGTATGATTACCGTTGCCTGTTGTTTACACCTCTGCGGCTTTGAGTTGCTTGATGTAGGTAAACAGGTAGATGACACCAATGGCCATCACTGCCACGGCACCAGCCTGGCCGACAGCGTCGCTGGCGAAGCCCATGAGCAGCGGGAAAATCGTGCCGCCAAACAGGCCCATGATCATCAGGCCGGAAACTTCGTTCTGCTTCTGCGGCATCGACTCGAGCGCCGTAGCAAAACACATCGAGAAGATGTTGGAGTTACCGTAGCCCACGAGAGCGATTGCGGTGTACAGAATCCACTTCTCTTGACCGAAGAACATACCGCACATCGACAGGGCCATCATGATGACGCTGATGATGAAAAACGTTCTCATCTTGAGTACGCGCAGGAAGAACGAACCGGTCAAGCAACCGATGGTACGGAAGATGAAATAGAGCGAGGCAGCAAATGCGGCGTCGTTCAAGTTCATGCCCAGACGCTCCATGAGAATCTTGGGGGCGGTGGTGTTGGTACCCACATCGATACCCACATGGCACATGATGCCCAGGAACGAGAGCAGCACGATGGGCGTGCCCAGCAACTTGAAGCACTCCACAAAGGTCGAAGGTTTGCCTTCGATTTTCTCTTCATGGATGGGTGTAACTGCTAGCAGAACTGTTGAGAAGGTACCTATTACAAAGAAGATGGCGAACAACACGCGCCAGTTAAGACCCAGGCTGGGAATCACCTGCAAGGCTCCCCACGAGGCCAGATAAGGCGCGATGAACGAAGCGATGGCCTTGATGAACTGGCCGAAGGTGAGCGTCGATGCCAGATTGCCACCACCCATCACGGTCGATACCAGCGGGTTGAGCGAGGTCTGCATCAGTGCATTACCGATGCCCAACAGCGAGAAGGCGATGAGCATCACAGGGAAACTGTTGCCGAACAGCGGAATAAACAGCGAGATGATCGTCACTACCAGTGACAAGAGCACCGTTTTCTTACGGCCAATCTTGTTCATCAGCATGCCCGTGGGAACACTGAAGATGAGGAACCAGAAGAATACCAGCGAGGGCAAGGTGTTGGCTACTTTGTCCGTGAGACCGAGGTCTGCTTTCACATAGTTGGAGGCGATACCCACCAGGTCAACGAAGCCCATGCAGAAGAAGCACAGCATGACCGAGATAATCGCGATTTTATTAGTCTTTGCCATTATTAAGTTTTTAGTTTTAAGTTGTAAGTTAGATTACTATCGCCTGAAAGACTAATAGTTGATCTGGTAAATCGTGGCCTTGCCGCCCTTGACCTTGAGGTTGGTGTAAGGAGTGCTGGGGAACACGAGGTTGGTCATCGCCATCTTGCCGTCGGCATCAAAAGCCTCGATGCTGCAACGGTCGATGAAGATGCGCAACTGCTTGATGGCACCGTGGGTGGGGGCGACGGTCTCAACGGGGAACGCCTCGCTGAAGGAAGCATCACCGCTGGCGGTGCGGTCCATGGCAAAGGTCTGCTTGGCCGCATCATATTTCATCACCACCTGCTCGCCATTGGCGTTGGACAGGGTCAACTCCATCGAGTTTTTCACATCCACGACAATTTCGCAGGTCTCGGTCGGCTTTTTCACCTTGGCGCCGCGTGCTGCGAGCATCTCGGGCGAAGGCTTCACGCTGACGTAGGACTCCTCACCGTCGGTGAACAGGCCCAAGTCGCGGGGAATCGAGTTGGCGCTGCGGAACTGGCGGGTAGGCACCTGGTTGGCATACTGCCAATTGGACATCCATGCAATGACCACATGGCGGCCCTGGGGCGCATTATAGAACGATACCGTAGCATAGTGGTCCTTACCGTAGTCCATCCACTTGGTGACCTTGGGCATCGACTCACAGGTGAACTTGTGGCCGTCGAAGTCGCCCACGAAGTACTGCGTTGCCGAGCCGCCGAAGGGACCGCCGGGGTTGATGTTGCAGATGAGCACCCACTTGCCGTCGATCTTCATCAGGTCGGGGCACTCCCACACGCCGCCGTGGTTACCGTATTCCTTGCCGAAGGAACTCTCATACTTCCAGGTTTTCATGTCCTTGGAACTGTAGATGTTCATTTCCTGTCCGGCAGCGAGAATCAGGTTCCAGGCCTTGATGTCGTCGTTCCAGAAGGGGTTCGGGTCGCGGAAGTCGGGCACATCGCTCGTCAACACGGGGTTGCCCTCGTACTTCTCGAACGTCATGCCGTTGTCGTGCGAAATGGCAATTGACTGCGTCTGGTTCTGTCCAGCCGAGGTGTAGATGGCCACCACGTCGTTGCCGTCGGTCGCACAGGAGCCCGAGAAGATGGTTCCCAAAGCATCAGGCTCGATGGCGATGGGCTGGGGCGTCCAGTGGATGAGGTCGGTCGAGGTCGAGTGGCCCCACGTCATGTTCTCCCACTGCGAGCCGTAGGGGTTGAACTGATAGTACAGGTGCCAAACGCCATCCTTATAGAACATACCGTTGGGGTCGTTCATCCAGCCATAGGCGGGGGTGTGGTGATAGGCGGGACGGAAACGCTCGCGGTTGCTGTCGTCGAACGTGTCGGTCACCCGCATCTCACGCCAGCAGACAAAGTCCTTGACGGCACCGGTGGTGCGGCGGTCGCCATGGAAGGAGATGTCGACCAACACCTTCTTGTTGCCGAAACGCTGGATGTCGAGGGGCACGTAGTAGTCCACCTTGTCCACCGCGAAGCGCACATTGAGGGTCTGCACCTGCTCGTTGTTCACGATAACGCGCACATAGGCGTTCTCCTCTTTCTCCTGCACGGGCAGCAAGAGGTACTTGCCTGTAGCGTCAACCCGCAGCATGGCGTGGTTGTCGCTCAACATCTGGGGGGCCAGTGCCGTGGCCGAGAGGGCCACGAGCACTGCCGCCAGAATAGTTAATAGTCTGTTCATCGTTGTAAAGGTACTATAGTTTACCGTTTACTGGAACACTTTCAGGTCCGAAATGGTGATGTTGCCACCATAATTGTTGATACTCCAGCAATTCTTTTGGATACCATAGATGCGGTTGGTGTAAGCGCA
The DNA here is from genome assembly GCA_900320245.1 of uncultured Prevotellaceae bacterium. Classification (GTDB taxonomy): domain Bacteria; phylum Bacteroidota; class Bacteroidia; order Bacteroidales; family Muribaculaceae; genus Sodaliphilus. The sequence continues at coordinate 84,427 of ONRP01000003.1, read as the reverse complement.
GACGTCGTTGATGTACATCACCATGACCGAGTTGTCGGTGTAGATGTTGATGTGGTAGACGTTGTCGGCGGGACGCTCGAACCAATAGCCATCGATACCCTCGATGAAGCCCTTACCGGCAGGACCCTCCTGCTCGAAGTTCACCTTGCGGTGGTTTTCATCCTCGGGGTTGACCATCATCGTGTAGTAACGATCGGAGTCGGTGCCGCGCACCAGCGAGATACCGAAGCGGTCCCAGTTGTTGGAGGTGGTCACGGTGAACGAGATGTGGTTGCTGGTTCCCAAGCGGTTGTACATCACAAAGGCGTCGTCACCCGAGAGGGTGCCGTTGACACCGCTCATCTGTGCACCGTTGCTGGCCATCACCTTGACGTTCTGCTCATTGTTGAACTTGGCAGCGATAGCGGGTACCTCGCCCACGGTCAGCGTGCCGTCGGCATGCTGGATAATCTTGTGGCATACCAGCGCGCCCGACCAGTTGGGCTCGCCACCTGCACCCACGTTGATGTTCTTGTCGTGGATGGTGTTGCCGGTGCGGTAGGGACACCAACCCCAGATGTAGCGGTCCTGACCGTTGCTTGCCGTCTTGCCGGCATAGAAAGCACGGGTATCGAGTACGCCCTCATGACCGTCGTGCGGCCAGTTGGCACCGGGATCGTTGAAGCAGGCCTTCAGAGCCTCCCAAGTGGGCGCCATCATGTACTTCACCTTGCGGCTCCACGAGGCACGATAGCCCTCGCTGTACACGAGATACCAGTAGTTGCCCATCTTGAAGATATCGGGGCACTCACACATGCGGTCCCAGATCATGGGGAAGTTGCCGACGTGTTCCCACGTCTTCAGGTCGCTGGACTTGAACTCGGCAAACTTCAGGTTGCTGGAGATGACCATGTGGTACAGACCATCGTCGGCAACAAAGATCTGCGGGTCGCGGAAGTCGTTGTCCGAGTAGCCATAGGCTGAGCCTTTCAGCATCCACTGGGTATCCTTGGACCACTCGCTGAAGTCGGATGAGGTAGCCCTCATAACGGCCTCGCGGCCATAGCGGTCATGTCCCGTATAATAGATGTAGTAAATACCATCCTTCTCGATACAGCAGCCTGTACCCAGGGCAGCATCCTGCTCATCGGGAGAAGTGCCGGTGGGCAATACCTCGCCCAGCGACTGATAGTTGGCACCGTCAACGGTCGACACGCCCCAGATGGGGTGGTAGTTGAACGCGGCATTGTTGTCAAACTCCTGCAGGTAGAGCACCTTGAAGTGACCAGCCTTGGCGTCATAGAAAGGCATCGGGTCACCACAGCGGCCTATTCCCGGGTTGTAGTAGGTCTGGAAACCAGCCTGGTCTACCGAGTTGTAGAACGTGGTGTTGTCCCAGTCCTTGGAAGGATCGGGGCCGAACTTCTCCTCGCTGCATGCCGACGAAGCGACCATAAAGCAACACAGCAGCAGTGCGCTGAAAATATTCTTGTACTGTTTCATGAGTCAATTACTTGGTTAAATAGTTGATAGCATTCTTGGTCATAATCTCAATGTTCTTGTGGTACTTCTCGGTATAACCAGCCTCATAGGTGTAGGAATACCAGTCGTAGCAGCCCGAACCGATGCAGATGATGCCACCCTTGCCGTCATGGGCGGGATACTCCCAGAGCACGATAGCGCCGTCACCACCTACGCCGAGAACCTTACCGCCGGTGCGGCCGGTCCAAACGTCATAGTTGTCATAGCCACCCCAGTCGGTACCGATGTGGTACTGTGCAGTTGAGTTGGTGATGTGGTAGCCGGCATCGGTGCAGTAAACCTCGTTGGGGTTATCACCAGTCACGAGATTCTGATAGATGGCATGGCCATTTTGGCCGTCAAAGATGCGGAATGTCCACGGACCGCCGCACAACTCAGCATAGGCCTCGTCCTGACCCCAGCAGTTGTTGGGCGTCGTCCACTCGTCGTCACCGGTCGTGCCGATGAATGACGGCAGGTTAACGGCATAGCGGGTGAGAAGCAATGAACCGCCGTTCTCGTAGAACTGGCGCAACTCGTTCAGCGTGTTCATCGCGTCGGTAGCCTTGGCAACGAAGTTGTCGTGGCCGTCAACGCCGCCGTCAACGTGCCAGTGCCACCAGATGAGTTTGCACTCCGACAGGTCGAGCGTACCGGCGCGCAGGTCGGCAAACGAAGCATACAGCGAACTCTCAACATTGCCGAGCATCCACTGGCAAGCGGCCTGAGCCTCGGGATCCAGTTCGCTCATCGTGGGAGCCGAACCCAGGAAGAGGGCCTTGGGCTTGCTGATGGCGATGACCCTGACGGTGTAGGTGCTCTCGGCCGAATTGTTCTTCACTGTGTAGGTGACGGGCTGCGAGAAGTCCTGAGCCACACCCGACGACGGGGTGATTGTTGCATTCTGGCTATAGGTAATGGTCGGCACCAGGTTGGTGATGTCGAGCGATGCAGGAACATAGACCACAATCGACTTAGCCCCTTGGTCGATGGTGCCCGTGTAGATGTCGTTGATGACGAACGACGTGATGCGGGCCTCGTCATGCAGGACAGACAAGGTCCAGTCCATATAGACGTCACCGTTCTTGACGTGCAGCACCTTGGCGGCATCCATGTTGATGGTTTCGCCCTGGCGAACGTTGCACACGGCGCCATCTGACATCTTCAATGACGTGATTGTCATGGCCGATGTTTCATACACCTCGGGGAGGCGAACCAGGATGGTGCGTGAAGGCAAGTCGATGATACCCTCGTAATTGTCAAGGGAGAGTTGATCAATCATGCAGTTACCCGACAAATCCAGGTCGCTGATGTTGTCGTCGGAGCATGAACTAAGCATTGGGGCGAGTCCGCAGCAGGCAAGACACGCACAGAATATATATAATATCTTAGTTTTCATAATGATTGTTATTTTATTCATCGTAAAATACTATGTTGCTGTGATTACCAGTTGCCAATATTCTGGGTGTAGTGGCCGTTGGAGGCCGAGATCTGGCTGAACGGGATGGGCAGGTACTCGTCTTTGTCGGCGGTGAAATGGGCGGCACTGTAGATGGCACAGTGGTCGATTTCCTCGGAGTAGTACTTGTTGAGCACCTGTGCAGCCTCACCCCAGCGCACGAGGTCAAAGAAACGCTCGCTTTCCATACCCATTTCCAAACGGCGCTCCATCTTCACGATCTTGATGGCCTCGTCCTTGGAATAACTGCCGCGATAGTTGCTGATGTACATCTTCACGCCATAGGTGTTGGGATAGTTGGAAATCATCTGGGTGCTGGTGGCAGCACGCGAGCGCAACTGGTTCACGATGTTGATGGCCTGGTCGGCCTGACCCAACTGTGCGAGGGCCTCGGCACGCATCAACAGCACGTCGGCATAGCGGAAGACGATGCGGTTCATCGAACTGGCCCAATAGGAACCCTTGATGAGGTAACTGCCGATGAGGGCGGGATCAACATTGTGCTTGAGCGAAACATAGTAGCCATACAGGCCGTTGCTGCGGCTCCAGATGCTGGTCTCCTCCATCATGTAGTTGCGGTTGAACATGTAGGGCAAACCCGGCATACCCACGGTGAGGAACAGGCGCGGGTCGGCATTGTCGTCGGCTAGGTTATAGTCCTTGTCGTTGTAGTTGTTGAGCAAGGGCAGACCATCGGCACCGGTGCGGTAAGCATTCACCAGGTTCTGCGAGGGCTTGTAGAAGTCGCAGCCGCCATCGGTAGCACCGGGGATGTTGGGCGGAATCAAGCCGTAACTCCAGTTCAGGTTACCGTAGGTGGAACCGTCGTTGCGGGAGTATTGGATGGCCCAAATGCTCTCGATACCGTTCTCATACTCTTCCTCGGGACGGAAGTTATTGTGGATGTCAGCCTCCAGACCGTAGTTGGCATACAGGGCGGGGTTGGTGAACTCAATCACCTTCTCCAGGTCGCCCTGGTTGATGCTGGTCACCTGGTTGCTGTGGGCATCATCCTGACGATAAGCCTTGTAGAGATACACCTTGGCCAGGAAAGCGGCAGCGGCGGCACGCGTGGGGCGTCCCTTGTCCTGCTGAACCTCGGGCAGCGTGTTGTAGGCTTCCATCAGGTCGTCGATGATGAGTTGCCAGCCCTCGTCGTTGGTGTATTGGGTGTTGGACAACTCGTTATACTCGTCGTAGGTCAGGTTCTCGTTAACAACAAAGGGGATGTTCTTGTACAGACGCTTGAGCAGGAAGTGGCCATAGGCGCGCAAGAACTTCATCTCGGCCAGGCGCTGGCCCTTCATGGTGAAACTGTCGTCGGTCTCCTTGAGCAGGGCGATGGCGCTGTTCACGCGAGACAGGCTGTTGTACAACCTCACCCACATGTCGTTAATGTTCCAGTTGGTGGTGAGCACACCCTGCTGGATTTCCAGTTGATGGAAGACGTCACCGTCGCTGGTACCGTTACCTCCCTTATAGGCGTCATCACTACGGACGTCGAAGTTCCACATCGAGAATGATGAGTTGATGTCCTCGGCCGAAGTGAAGATAGCGTAGGCCGAGATGGCCATGGCCTCGGCATTCTCGGGCGACTTTACCTGGTCGTCACTGAGCGTGGCTTGTGGCTTGTGCTCATCGAGAAAATCATCACATGACGTAAACAATGTGGTGGCACTGCAGCAAACCAGACCGACACACAATATATTAAATATCTTTTTCATAGTGAATCCTGAATTTTAGAATGAAACATTAAGACCGTAGGTGACATTAAGGGGGATAGGATATCCGAAGTTGGGGTTCTCGGGATCCACACCGGTAAACGACTTGCTCTTGATGGTCAGCAGATTCTGGGCTGACACATACATGCGCAGGCGTGAGAGGTGCAACTTGTCACACACGTTGGGGGCGAAGTTGTAACCCAGTTGGATGTTACGCATCTTGGCGTAGGAACCATTCTCCACAAAGTAACTGCTGACACGCTTCTCGTTGTTGTTGTCCATCGTGCTGACAGCAGGGATGTTGGAGTTGGGGTTGTTGGGGTTCCATGCGTCGAGCAGGCGATGACCCTTGTTCAGGTTGGTGATATTCAGACCAGCCCACAAGTCGGTCTCGCGCTTCAGGTCGCTGATGACGTCAACACCCTGTGCACCCTGCCAGAACATGGTGAAGTCCCAGTTCTTGTATTCAAGATAGATGTTAAGACCCCAAGTGAAGTCGGGCACGGGCGAGTAGATCCACTTCTGGTCCTTCTCGTTGATGACACCGTCCTCGTTCAGGTCTTTCCAGCGCATACGGCCCAGGCCGGCACCATTCTGGATGGCATGGTTGTCAATCTCGTCCTGGCTCTTGAAGATACCGTCATACACGTAACCTACCTGTGCACCCATGGGATGTCCCACGACGCTTTCGACACCGTTGCCACCGAAGGTGCCGGCGGCTGCGAGAGTCTCGGGAAGTTTGGTCACCTTGTTGCGATAGGTACCGATGTTAGCGGCGATGTCATACTGAAAATCGCCCACACTGCCGCGGTAGCCCACGTTCAACTCGATACCCTTGTTGGTCATCTCACCAGCGTTGATCCACTGGCTGCTGCCCTCGCCCATCACACCGATGCCGGGCATGTAAACCAAAATGTCGGTGGTCTTCTTGTAGTACCACTCAAACGAGCCGTAGAGCGCGTTGCGCAGCAGGCCGAAGTCAAAACCAAGGTTGGTCTGGGTCGTGGTTTCCCACTTGAGGTTATCGTTGCCCAACTGATTGCGCTTGAAACCACTGGGGAGGGTCTGGCCGCCATTGGTACCGCCGATGTCGTAACTGGTACCGTAACTCTGGCCACCGAAACCGGCCTCGCCATAGTTGCTCTCGAAGATGGTGTAGCGGGCAATGTTGGAAATCTCCTGGTTACCAGTCTGGCCCCACGATGCGCGCAACTTGAGGTTGTCGAGCCACTCCAGCCCCTTCATGAAGGACTCCTCGCTGATGCGCCAACCGAGGCTCACCGAGGGGAAAGTACCATAGCGGTTGTTGCGGCCGAAACGGCTTGAACCGTCATAGCGCATGGTCAGGCTGGCCAGATAGCGATCGGCATAGGTGTAGTTCAACTTACCGAAGAAGGACACCAGGGTGAAACCTTCGCCCGAGCCATAGGCTTCGGCCTCGCCGACTGCCGAGTTGGGCCACATATAATCGGGATTCAGGACAGCAAAGTCATAGGCCTTGCCGCTGAGCCACGAGTCGTCCTCACGGTTCAACTCGGTACCGATCATGATATCACCGCGATGCAGGCCACGCTCCAGGTTGTAGGTGGCAATGGCATTCCACATCCACTTGGTCCAGTGCTCCTGCTTGGCCTCGACGGCATTGGTCGGATTGGCCACGGTGCCCTCGGTGATGGGATAGGTGAAGATGCGTTGCTGCTTCTGGGCGTAGTCGAGACCGAAGGTCGACTTGATGTTGAAATCGGCAAAGGGGTTGATGTTGATGAAGGCATCACCGAACATGCGCCAGTAGGTGTAGCGGTTGTCGCTGTTGCGGTCCAGACGGGCCACGGGGTTCTCGCGGTCGGGATAGCCGCCCACGGGACCGGCATAGTGGCCATCGGTAGTGTATACGGGCAGCGACGGGTTGAACTGCAGCACATTCTCCAGGAATCCGCCAGGAGCCTGGAGTTCGTTGGTGCGGTTCACGGTGAAATGCTCACCGACGGTCACAATCTTGCGCTCACCGACGTTGAGCAACTTGTAGGTCGAGTTCATACGGGCCGAGATGCGCTGGAAGTCCGACTTCTTGATGATACCGTCGTTCTTGTAGTATCCCAGCGAGAAGAACGATGTGCCGTTCTCGGTACCCTGGCTCAGCGATACGTTATACTGCTGAACAAGGCCCGTGCGGGTGGTCTCCTTGAACCAGTCGGTATCGGCGGCGGGCGTCTTGCCGGCAGGATCCAGGTACTTGCTCATGGTAATGTTGTTGAGCATGGGAACACCCATTGCATCGTAACTCCAGTCGTAGTGGTATCCCAGACCGTTCAGGTTGGGATTCAGGCCGTCGTTCACATAACCCTGCCACATGACTTGGCCGAACTCCTTGGCGTTCAGCACCTTCATCTTGTGGGCATAGGTCTGTACCGACACGCTGGCATCAAAGTCGATTTTCACTTTGCCGTCCTTACCGCCTTTGGTGGTGATGATGATCACACCGTTGGCAGCACGGCTACCGTAAATCGACGCCGAGGCGGCATCCTTCAGGACCTGGATGCTCTCGATGTCGTTACCGTTGAGTTCGTGCATACCGGCCTTGGTGGGAACACCGTCGATGATGTACAGCGGGTCGTTGTTGTTGAGGGTACCCGTACCACGGATGCGGACAGTAGCAGCACCCGAGGGGTTACCGTCGGCCGAGATGTTCATACCCGGCACGCGGCCCTGCATCGCCTTGATGGGGTTGTTCTCGTTCTGCTTGACCAGGTCGGTCACGCTGACTACCGACACGGCACCGGTCAAGTCGGCCTTGCGCTGTGTGGTATAACCCGTCACGACAATCTCGTTCAGGGCGAGCGCATCCTCCTTCATGGTGATGACCATGCCGTTGGTGGCAGGCATCTCAACATTCAGGAAGCCGACATAGGAGAAAACAAGTGTTGCTCCGGGGTTGACCTTGATGGTGAAGTTACCGTCAAAGTCGGTCACTGTACCGTTAGTGGTACCTTTCTCAATCACAGTGGCACCGATGACGGTCTCTCCGGTCTCGTCATAGACGGTGCCTGTGATTTCTGTTTGCGCATACACAATGGTACACGTCAACACGAGCATAACGCTGAGTAGAAATCTTTTCAGTACGTTCATTGTTCTGTTGGTTTTGGTTAATATAATAAGGTTGGTTTATGACAATAATGTGACAAAGTTAACCTGTTGAAACCAAGGGGACTATCAGTTTTCGTTCTTGTACTTGCAAATTTGTTTCAACGTATCATTTTTGTTAATGGATGAACGTTTTTTACAAGCATCCGCACCAGTACGGCTCCACGCTAAGGCGCAAAGTCGCTAAGTTTTTTCAAACAAAAAGAACAACAAAACAACAACTCAAACAACAAAATAAGACCACCTTAAAAGTTGTTTGAGTTGTTGTTTAATGTTTGTTCTAGGTGTTCGAATAGTAGGCATATGCCCTTCGTGAAATTAGAGAGAAGGGTGCGGATGCCTAATTAGTTCAATTAGTGAAATTCGTAGTTTGTTTTGTTTCCGTGTCAGGATTTGCGAGCCTCGCCGGGCACGGTGCCGAATTCGTCCTTGTAGCACTTGGTGAAGTAGGAGGGTGAGGCAAAGCCCACCTGATAGGCGATTTCGCTGACCGTTTGTGTTGACTCCAGTAGCAGCCTTCGGGCTTGGGCCAGTCTGGCCTTGCGCAGCAGGTCAATCGGCGTGCTGCCTGTCAGGGCCTTGACCTTGCGGTAGAGTTGCACACGGCTCAGCCCCATGTCGGCGGCGAGGTCCTCGACGCTCAGGTTGCTGTCCGAAAGGCGCTCCTCCACTATCTTCTTGAATTGGGAGATGAAGGCATCCTCGATGGGTGTTGTGGCGGCTACTACTATGGCCTCGGTGGGAGTAGCGGCCTCGGCGACGTTTTCGGTTGCGGGCTTCATGCCCCACAGGTCCTTGAGTTGGTGGCGGCTTTGCAGCAGGTTGTCGATACGGGCCAGCAGCAATTCCGGGGAGAAGGGTTTGGTGATATAGGCATCGGCTCCGCTCTCGTAACCCTCAATCTGGTGCTTCTCCAGTGCCCTGGCTGTGAGCAGGATAACGGGGATGTGGCTGGAGATGCTGTCCTTTTTCACCTGTTGGCAGAACTCCAGGCCGTTCATCACGGGCATCATCACGTCCGACACGATCAAGTCGGGCACCTGTTCGCGGGCGAGTTCAAGGCCGCACTGGCCGTCCTCGGCCTCGAGCAGCCGGTATTGCCCTTGCAGGATGGACCGCAGATAGGTGCGTATGTCGGCATTGTCGTCGACGATGAGCACCGTGGGCGCGTCCTCGTCCTGTTCTGTGTCTACAGCGGGGGTTGCAATGGGTTGTGACACGGTGATGGCATCCACTTGGGCACTCGTCATCTCTTGGATGGGAGTCCCCACTTGGGCATCCAGCATCTTGTTGACGAGGCCCGTGAGGTGATGGGTATTGCGGCGAACGATGCTGAAAAGTTCACGCGCCTCATCGCTCGCTCCGCGGAAGTCATTGGTCCTTAACAATTGGTCCAGGGGACCCTGGATGAGCGTCAGCGGCGTGCGCAACTCGTGGCTCACCTGGGTGTAGAAGTCCAGTTGTTCACGTTCCATCTTGGTTCGTTCATCCTGGATGCGGGCACGCTGCAGGTAGTACATGTAGATGCCGGCAAGCAACGCCAACAACAACAATATCGCAGCCAGGGCCACAAACGTGAGCGTGCGCTGGCTGTCCAGTTGGTCAAGATATTGGCTGGCTTTCTCATGCAACTGCTCGAGGTTGCGCGACTGGCGCATGATTTCCTCGCTCTCCATCAGCAGCACGCGGGCATTGTCCTGGGTGACGAGTGCCGACATCAGTTTTGTCTCCTTCTCGTAGGGCTTCCCCTCAAGGATGTCCACAGCCAGTTGCATCAACTGGTCGCCGTGGGTGGGGTAGATGTAGGACGCATCCAGCAGCGAGTCCTGCACCAGGCGGATGCCGCCGTTCTCGCCCGGCAGGCCATCGATGCCGCAGAACAGCGGCAATGCTCCGCCGACCTCTTTAAACGCCTTGCGGGCGCCCATCGCCGTGCGGTCGTTCATGCCGAACACCAGGTCAATGTTCCCGGCGTCCTTGTTCTTGTCGAGCCACTGCTTGACGGTATTGTAGGCCGTGGGCTCGGTCCAGTCGCCCTGCAGGGTGGCAACCACCTGGACGCCTGGATGCTGGGCGATGGCCTCCCTGAAGCCGTTGTGGCGCTCGATGGCGGGCGAGGAGCCTTCCAGACCCATCACCTCGATAATGCGGCCACGCTCGTTCAACCGATTCGCGACATACTCTCCCATCAGGTGCCCCATCTCGTAGTTGTCGGCACCCATATAGGCCGTGTATTTCTTGGTGTTGGTCTTGCGCTCAAACACAATCACCGGGATGCCCTTGTCGTAGGCCCGGTCGATGGCCGGCGAGATTGTCGACACCTGGTTGGGAGCCACAATCAGCAGGTCGATGCCCGTCTCGACAAGGCTATCGATCTGCTGGATCTGGCGCTCATCACTGTCGTAGGCCGCAGCGAACCTCAACTCCACATTGTCATGGAAATAGGCGCCGATTTTCAGTTCGGAGTTCTGCTTGTCGCGCCAGATGTCGTCAGAGCACTGCGACACCCCGATGCGGTACTTCTTAGTGTCCTGTGAGCACGAGGTCAGCAGGCCTAACAAGATCAATATGGTAATGGCAAATTGTAAGTTTTTTCGCATTTTCGTCAACATAATAGCCCAATACGCATAAAATATTAAGCATGTTGGTCATAAAAAAACCAATTAGGCTGCAAAATTGCTAAATTTCTAAAACATATCAAAATTTCCCGCATATTATTTAATGATACCCCTATCAAAAACTATCACTCCTGCCATTCCTCTAATGCCATCAAATCAAAAAAACAAGGCACTGCATCTGATTGAGATACAGCACCCTGTGATTTGGGCCTGGTCATGGCCAGGCATCACATCACAGATGATTGCCCCATTGCAGGGCGTCAACTGTGATGTTTGCTCGTGTTGTTGTTAGTGGTGGTTATGCCCAGGGGTCCTGGTTGACGGGGATGCGGATATCGGGCATCAGGCCATCCGATGACCACAGGAACCACTGGCCCGTGCTGGGTTTGCGGCGCAGGTCCACTTGGCGCAGGCTGTCGGCACCGCTCGAGTGGATAAACAGCCGTATCATGTCCTCCTGGAGCACGCTGGTGGGCGTGGTGATGACGGTCACTCCCAGCGGCATGGCGGGCGTGTAGTTGTTCGTCGGCGAGGTGCCGTTCAGGTAAGAGAGCATCTTGTAAGGCTTGCCTTGCAGGCGGTCGCGCAGAAACTGCACCTCAAAGGACGACAGCGGGCGCGGGCAGCGCAGGTAATTCAGCATCTCCACGGTCGCTTGGGGGTTCTGGCAATAGTTACACAGCACGGCCACCGTGAGCGCCGCCACCTCAAACTCATTGTGCAGTGTTGCGTAAGGCATCTGCATCATTTGCTCCACGCTCTGCGGCAAAAACGGAATGGGTATGGTGCGGGACGAGTTGCCTTGCCCGGAGCCGCCGCCTCCACCTAAAATTTTATCGAGAAGTCCCATAATAGTATTGTTTTATTGTTACAGTGATTTCAATCCCTCTCTCATCAGTGCTATGCAAAGCCTCTTCTTTCTCACTTCCACTACGCATAATACCGATGTAAAAATTGACCTTGTTTAGCCAGATTCCGATATTTTTGATGATTACAAAAGTACAACAATTCAAGCGCAAAACAGAATATTCTGCCCAAGTTGATAAAAAGAGAGTCAGTTCTTTCTAACATTGAAAATTATTATTAAATTTGCGGAATCCGAAATAGATTATAGTTTATTGAGCAATAATTCCTGTACATTATGAAAAGAGTATTCCTATTATTAATTGGCTTGGCATTTGCTGTGAGTGCGTATTCACAGGCAAATCTGCCCAAGTCCCAGAATCCTCAAGGTTCTGATTGTCTTGAAGAAAACTCATGTCAATGTGAGCAACAGTCTATCATAGCACCCGCTGTGTATTATGTAGTTATTGGGTCATATAGTAGTTTGGAAAATGCCATTAAGGCAAGAAATGACTTGATGTACATTTCACCGGAATGGTTGTCTCCACCGCCAATATTCACTGATGTTGTCAAAGGAAAAGTTGTTTATCGCTTATGCTCAGGAATTTTTGAGAGAAAAGACCAGGCAACAGAGCGAGCATCATTTATAAAGGAAGAACTGGATATCGATGCATGGATATGGAAATCCAATGGACTGGCAACATGCGTTGATTGTCCTATTGATGACGATGACAGACCAGTTGACATCAATCCCTGGTGATAAACGATATCTACAATAATTGCATCGACGAGAGAGACCAAAAACAAAAATCCCCCAGCAATCTTCCAGCAGAAAACAAAAAAGGCGCTGACAATCAAACGATTGTCAGCACTTTATAACCAGAGCCGGCTATCCCACCGCATCATCAATTCTGACCGAAAATCACCTAACCTCACAGATAATCAACCCATTACATTGCATCAACTGTGAGTTTCACTGATTACCATGGAAATACATCCGTCCAAATGTTCAAGTAATGTTCAAGTAAAAATGAGGTTTTATAGTTTGACTATTCTCACTTGAACATCATCATGCTGTTGTCCAGAATTTTGATTTCGGGTGATTATTGACTGATTTCATCACGATATAGGGCGGCACATCCATGACCGGGTGTGTCGCCCTGTTGCGTTTGCACGTGGTCAATGTTGTCATACCCATCCAAACGACAGGCTTCTACAACGTAGATATGTCGATAAGGAAACTGTTTTAGTTGTTATACCCATCCAAACGACAGGCTTCTACAACGGATGGCACCCAAAAAGTGACCACTAAACTAGTTGTTATACCCATCCAAACGACAGGCTTCTACAACCATGTTGGTAATGTCCAGAAGACGTTAATGGTTGTTATACCCATCCAAACGACAGGCTTCTACAACACATATTGGCGTTAGCGGAAGTTATTAAAAGTTGTTATACCCATCCAAACGACAGGCTTCTACAACGACGCCGCATGTCAGACTAGAAGTGAAGTAGTTGTCATACCCATCCAAACGACAGGCTTCTACAACTGGATCAATAATTCCATGGCAAAAAGTAAGGTTGTCATACCCATCCAAACGACAGGCTTCTACAACCATAGATATAACTGTAAAAATCATCCATTAGTTGTCATACCCATCCAAACGACAGGCTTCTACAACTAACAAACAATTATTAACAACTAAAATTTAGTTGTCATACCCATCCAAACGACAGGCTTCTACAACAGATTGGCACTATCAATGATTTCCGGTATTGTTGTCATACCCATCCAAACGACAGGCTTCTACAACAAAACTCCTCGGGCGTTGAAATAACAGATTGTTGTCATACCCATCCAAACGACAGGCTTCTACAACTTTTTGAGGGAAATAGGAATGAGACCGGAGGTTGTCATACCCATCCAAACGACAGGCTTCTACAACCGATCTAGATGACGTAATTACTGAGTTACAAGTTGTCATACCCATCCAAACGACAGGCTTCTACAACCTGTCACCGATAACTGATTGAAATAAAAGGCTATAGACAAGATTTCTCGTTTATAAAATGGCAAATTTGGCTGAAATGTAAACACAAATTGCCCAAAAAATCAATTCAGTTAACGATAAATGGAATGGTGAATTCTTTTTATGTTCCCTTGTTCAAAACCATGATTTCAAAGACCGCTGCTTGATTGGGTGATTATTTGATTATCGATTACTTGGGTGGGACGCTTTATCGGTAATGCGCTGAACGATTTCAACAATCTGCTGGATGATGGTAGGCAGTTTTTTCTCGATTTGCTGCATGTCTATCTTGTAATAACTATTGTGGCAGAAAGCATTTCGCACCGAAGTCAACCACTGACGGTCACGGGGATCGAGTTGATGCGCTTCGATGGCATCGAGTAAATCGAGCAAGGCGTCAAAGTTGTTGCGCCGTTCATATCTGATGACCTGGTTCTTCTTGTTGACTTTCTCCAAGAAGAAACCACGGTGTTCTGGATTGCTGAGTGCCTCTCTGTTGGTCTCAAAAGCCAGTTTCTCAAATTGCTGGAAGTTGGAGAAGGCTTTAGAGCGGTTCTGGTCGTAAAGTGATAACTCAGCCGTGAGTTCAGCAAAACTGATTTGTTGCTGGTCCACGATGTTTTGCAGCAGGGTGACAACTCGCTCATCATGATACAGTTTGTATAACAGTCCATAATTCTTGAGCGACATGTTGTCCTGGACGATATCGATTGTCACTTTTTTAGTCTTGTCCTCCTTCAAGGGAACCTCGTAAGGGAAGGAGACCTTCATGGTCTGACTCAAGAAACCATCATTGCAGACATTCGCCAACTTTAACGGCACCTCACCCTCCTGGTTTTGCCATGAGAGTTGATTGGCCAGCATCTGTTGGGCCATGAGGAAAATTGCCATGTCTTGTGTCTTGTAGCGGCGGATGGCGCGTTCATTCTTCTTTACATCAGTGATTTTGTGCTTGAGGCGCCGCTGCAATTTTATCCTTTCCTCTTGAGCCTGTTTTTTCTTTTTCAGATAAAGGTCCTGTGGTAGTTTGTGGATGCGCTGTTCGGTTTTCCGAGCCATATCTTCCAACAATGCCACGATATCTCGTTCAATCAGTTTGGCGCTGCCGTCTGGAGTTTTAGCCGTAAGCCGCCTGTTGATTTCGACAGGGGTTAATGGGCCGGGCAACAGTTCGGCGCCCCTTTTCTTGTTCTGCACGATAGCAAACAGGTCGTAACGCCGAGCAAAAGGACTGTCATTGCTATTGGACAGGTAAAAGGGCTGAGCCGAGTCGTGCAAGACATGCTCCAGATAAACGCTCATCAGGTAGGAGGCGTTTTGGTTCAACTCCTGGTCCTGGAGATGGTCTTGCAAGTCATGGTTTTCTTGATAGAGTGTTGACTTGAGTGCCGAGAGGATGTGAGGAGTGAACAAGCCATCGGGGAGCAGGATTGTCGATTGACGTCCATCCACCTGCAGGTATCGTGCAGCCAAGCGCTGGAACGACGCACTGTCACGCTTGTGGAAACGGAGCCTACTAGAATTCAAGAATGGAATCTTGCTGAGGTCGGCATCGGCTTTTAACCAATAGACCTCTTCACCCTGCTTGTTAATTTCAATATCAATATATTTGTCGAGATAGCGTTTCTCTTCCTTGAAATAAAGATCATAGAGCACCTCGATGTTGAGCGGGTTCTTGTCAAGTACCTGTTGCAAGAAGGGGTGAGCGACAGGGCCTTCAAGGAGCCGTGCGCGCGTCATCAAGTCCTTGAGTTCCTGCAGGGGCACCTCGTCGATATATCTTGCCAAGAAAGCAATCAACCGCTGGAAATTCTTACCCGTCATCTTGTGCCGCCCATTATCGGTCGCCGGCTGCCATTCGACTATCGACTGTGCCAACTGCTCGGCCAATCGACGGGGTCTCACGTCGATATAGGACTTCTTGCCATATCGGTTCATCTTGTCACCGACCATTTTGCGGGCCTCTTTGAGTTGATCGATGCGTGCTGCCACCTGCCTGTAACGTTTCTCGAGGATACCCATGGCATAACAGTCAAGACGGTCGGCACAATCATCATCGTCTTCGGTGCCTGCCACCCCAGCGAGGTAGTCACGCAGTTTTTCGGGAATCTCATGGACGGTCAAGTGTCCATATTTGTCTATTGCCGCCTCCAACTCAGCGATGCCTTTCACTGGCAGCAAGCGTCCTGTACTGACATCCTCAAAGAAGCGCACAAGGGCATTGTACTTCTGCTGGATGATGGCCTCGGCGGGCGTCAAGTCGGGATGTTGGTTTTGCAAATAGAGATAGAAAACCAGGGCTGGCAAGTCGCGGACGCTGAGCGATGCCTTGGGAGCGGGCAAGAAGACGTCGGCCTTGCCGTTATCATCAACATTCAGGTCGGGAAGATACATCTTTTCATCCCCGGTCAACACCTCATGCTCGCCAGGCATGTTCCATAATAGCCCGATGCGGTTGTTGTGGATATTGTAGGACGCTGTGCGGTCGCTCAGATAGGGAGAAGACTGTGGCGTATCGGGGATGAAGTTGGCAATGGTGATATCCTCTTCACCCGTCTCGACCAATTCGGTTTGCTGGAGCATGTCGGCATATTTCTCCTGCCGGTAGTGTTCCACATCCTGGAAGCGTCCGTAGGCATTCACCTCTTTTTGCAATCCGCGTACCACTTGTTCACCATCGATGGTTGTCTTGTCATAAAACTTGTAGCGGAATTTACCCAATTGGACCTGGAAACGAATGTTGTCAAAACACTTGTTCAGGTCGATGTATCTCAGAGCGAGATAGGGGAAACGGTCACTGCTGCGCAGTCGCTTGGCGACTTCTGGCGTGAGATCGTTAGGATGTTTCACCTCGTCCTCAAAGAAGCGCTGTCCCTCTCGCGAGAGAACATCATAGAGCGGCATGGGGCACTTGCGCAACTCGTTGAGCATGTCCATGGCCAGCAAAGTGGTGTCATCCATCGGGTCGAGGCGCTTGCCTCTAGGAATCCGTGCGCGATAGAAGAGAAGAATTTCACGAAGGATATCGTTCTTGAACTCGTCACCATCGCGTGAGCCGTCATAAGGCCCTGTCTCAAACAAGCGCAACTCATCAAGCATGCGTCGCGACTGGTCATTCTCGAGGAAAAGCGTACACAGGAAGACGACACCGAAGTCGGACAAAGCGTTCCTGGGCTCTTGGTCAGCAAGTTTCGCACCAGCAGCATCTACAAGGTAGCGCTTGCCCCTGATGCGGAAGTAGTAATCTTCATATTCAACATACTCTTTGATGGTGTAACCCTTCTTGTCGGTCATGATATTCCCAAAATCGTCCACTTTGTCCTGGGGCTTCATGTGGTCAATACCGGTAAGGAATTCCATATCCTGGGACGTCAGTTGATTGTTCTGTTTAACGATGCGGCGGCTGGCATCCTTCACCTTCTCCAACCACACAGCCACCTTGTTTTGGCTGAGGTACTGCTCCTTTTGTGCGTCGATAGAATTATATGGGTTGAAGTGGGTATAGAAATTACGGCAATCATTCAGACACAGTGCAAAGTGACGAAGGACAGCCAAGCAGTCTTCGAGTTTCATGCCTCGCATGACGTCATTGGCTACTTTTACCTCGGGATGGCCGTCTTTTAACTTATATATATTGTAGCTTGCCTCACCGCCCATGACTGGCCCAAGAAACGGGAAGTGCTTGTACAATAACTGCTGCAACTTGAGCAAGCATTCATTACTCAGGTCCAAAGCGTCGGCCCATTTCTTGTCATCGATCTTCTCATCGTCATGTGTCAATTTCTTGATCAAGATCATGAGATATTTAGGACTGTTGTCTTGCTTGATTTTTGAGACATCAATCCCAGCCTTTGTAAAGATCTCCATCAAGGTCTTAAAGAAATTGAGTTGAGCGAGATTAAAATACCCGCCCATGATTGCCTTATCTGTAATATAGAAATCAGAGCGTGCTTGGCGCCGTTTAGGTCTTGGTTTATCGAAAGCCATGGTCTTAAAGTTTTAATGTTAGATTGGGCAAAGTTAATAAATTGATTTGAAAAATCAGATATTACAATGATATTTGTTTATTCGGTAAAAAGTAGTACCTTTGCAGCGACATGATAATATTACCTGTATTACTCCAATGTGAGTAGTCATGTTGGGGACTACCACATGCGATTCGTTCGTACGGTCCCAACACATGTAAAACTTCATATATTTTTAGATTATGAAGAAGGATAATATTATTATTGCCATTGAGGTGGCCGAGGTAGTCGTTAAGGCTGTCAAAAGTTACCTTGACAAGAAGAACCAGAAGTAATTCTGTATTCTTGCGCCTGCCGGTATTTTTTATCGGTAGGCTTTTTTTTATATATTTTCTTGGAAAATTAACAATAATGATTACCTTTGCACCGATGATGCTGCAGTTAATTTCTTCTCAAAGCAGGAGTTTGTCTAGTTCAGACAGTAATATTAACAATTTAATTTTTTCGTTATGACAAAATTATTTTTATCAGCATCGAAGCTCGTTGGGAAGTTGAATCCTATTATTGCCGTTGTTACCACGACTATTTCGGTAATCGAGGTTGGCAAGAAGGTGTATGACTATTTAAACGACGAACCGAGGTAATGCTTTTCAGCATCATCAAGTAGGGGAGGAGCAATCCTCTCCTTTTTGTTTTCTCTTGTTTTTGTGAGAGAAAAATTTTTTAAAAAACGACAAATTGTTTGCGCATCTCAATTTGTCGTTGTAATTTTGTGGTCGCTACTCGTTAATAATGTTATTTCAAAAGGAAATCAACTTTTATTAACCATATAAATTCACTTATTATGAGTACATTTATTAGAGTAGCGATTAAGATTCTCATTGTAGCCGGTCCGGTCATCCTTGAGAATCTGCCCAAAAAGAAATAATAGGGTTTATCCTGAAATAGTTTCTTCAGCTGCTGGTTCTCATCAGCGGCTGTTTCTTTGTTTTGATGAGTTCACCCCCCGTTGAATACAATAGTACTTGACAGGATAGGCACCATTGGGAGTTTATCCTATTGCAGATGTTCCGTCTGAAATCCTCCGAAATCCTTATCCACGACAATTGCATCTTGTCCAAGAGCCAACAGTGGCCACTATGTTTACATGGTGGTCGCTTCGCTTTGTGATGATGCTTACACATTAACCATTAAAAACATGTTTTGATTATGGCAAAGAAAGAAATTGACACTGCTGCCTATGCTGACAAGTATTCGGATGAGGGTCTCATGAGCAAAGTAAAACGAGTCGGCAAGAAGATGGGAGGCAAACTGCTCTACAACGTGTATGTGCTCTATTATGTGCTCAAGTCACGAGATGTGCCCGTCAAGGTCAAGGCTGAGATTTTGGGGGCTTTGGGATATGTCTTGGTTCCGTTGGACTTGATTCCCGACTTCATCCCTGTTGCGGGATTCACCGACGATCTGGCCGCTGTCGCATTCGCTGTACATTCAGCCCGTGCCCAAATCACCCCGGGAATCCAACAACAGGCCGAGAACAAAGTCCACAAGTTGATTGGCTCCACCGACGAATGTGAACTCGCCGCGTGAAGTTCACTTAGTAAAAACTCGCCAAAAGTTCAAGTAATGTTCAAGTAAAATGCGCTGTATCCTTTTGAGACACAGCGCATTACTTATTTGCTTGGTACCCAGAGCCGGGGTCGAACCGGCACGGGTGTTACCCCATTGGTGTTTGAGACCAACGCGTCTACCGATTCCGCCATCTGGGCGTCGAAGCGGGTGCAAAGGTAAGTCAATTTTTTGAATCGGTGGCAAAAAATCGCACATTTTTTGTCAAAATGCGATTTTTTGAGGGTTTGCGGGCTAATTGTTACGCTGTTTTGAGGTCGTCAGGCGGTTTTCCTTCATGCGTGTGATGTATTGCTGGATGATGGCTTCGATCTGCCGCTGCATGAAGGGCAGTTGCTTGAACTGGTCGCGCTGCTCGAGTAGGTTGTGCTTGAGCATGAAGTCGCGACGGAAGTTATAGATGCCCGTCAGTTGATTGTCGTGATACTCGACCATCAACGAGTCGAGGTAATACATCGACGTGCCGTTCCAGTCGTTGAACACATAGTTGACGAAGGTCGAGTCCTGATTGAACACGTCTTTGCCGAACGAGAAATAGGGCTTCGGGTAATTGAGCAGGTTCAGCAGGGTGGGCGTGATGTCGCTCTGCTGCACCAGGCGTGTGGAGTCGCACTTTACGGGCAGTTGTCCGCCTGGTGTGTAGAAGAATATGGGGATCAGGAACTTGCCCATCTCGTTGTTGTATTCCTCACGATAGTTCACACCCGTGTGGTCGGCACTAAAGACAAAAATCGTGTTATTAAACCAGGGCTTGTCTTTTACCTTGTCAAAGAACTCTTTGAGGGCATGGTCGGCATAATTGATGACATTGTGCATGGGTATCTTTCCACGGTTGAAGGTGTCCTTGTATTGGTCTGGAACACGGAATGGCTCGTGGCTTGACGCGGTGAACACGGTCAAGAAGAAGGGTTTGCCTGCCTGTGCTATCTGGTCGGTCTGCTCGGCAAAGTACTGCAAATAAGGTTCGTCGAAGATGGCCCAGGTTCCGTCAAAGTCCTTGTCGCCATACTCGTCCATGCCGTAATAGTGCTCAAAGCCGATGGAGTTGGTGAACGCCTTGAATCCCAGCGTGGTGTTGGGGGCGCCATGGAAGAAGGCTGTGGTGTAGCCCTCGTCGTGAAGCATCTGGGGCAGGCCCTGAAGGGTGTTGTTCGCGTAGAGGTAATAGCAGAAGGGGTTGATGTATCGCGGTATGCCCGCAAAGGCTGCCGGCATGCAGTCGACCGACCGGATGCCGTTAGCAAAGCCGTACTCAAAACTGTAACTCTGCGTCATCAGCGAGTCGAGGAAGGGCGTGTAGCCCTGATACTGACCACCGTCCAACTCCTTATTGAAGTATCCCGTGTACTCACGCGAGAAACTTTCGAGCAAGAACACCACCACGTTGAGGCGGCGCATCTCGCCATCGGTGCCGTCGGCGTTCTGGACGGGGTTGAAGATGGCGTCCAGTTCGTCGGCTTCAAAGAAATGCGGGTCTTTGTAGTCGTTCTTGTGTAATGTGGTGATCAGCGTGAAAGGGGTATTCAGCACAATGGCCGCCTCGACAGGTTTGTTGCAGTAGATTTCGGCCGAGTCTTGCCGCATGGGGTGCATCTTCAGCCCCAAGCCGCCTCGCAAGCCACCGAAGGCCAGCAGCGCCGCTAACAGAAAGACCACGGTGTGCACGGAGTAATATACTTTGTTGGCGGGATAGTGACGATGCAATGCACCGTGTTTCAACGGGTTGTAATACAAGAAGAAGACCGCGAGAATCATCAGGATTCCGAACAGCCACACCTGCCAGTAGCCGGTGATGCTGTTCAAGAAAATCTTGCCCAGGTTGCTCTCGCCGCCGAACTCCGAGAAGATAGTTGCCGTTGTGCGCCGTCCACCGAACTCAAAATAGACGATATCGGCGCAGTTCACAACGATGCCCAGGATATTGACAACAAGGAAGATGATTTTCACCGCACGCTGATAGGCCACCGTGTCGCGGCACTTGACGGGCAGGAACTGCAGCACGATGCACAGCAGGTTGAGGTAGCACAACGCACTCAAGTCAAACCGCAAGCCGCCCCACGACATGCGCATCATGTCGGCAAACTTCACATCGGGAAAACTGCCGATGTTCATATAATAGAATACCCATCTCGACAGCATGTAGACAGCCATCAAGACCAGCATGTTGATAACCATCGCAAAGCCCGGTTGGCTTTTGAGGCGTTTCATTATCGTGTTCATGAATTCTCTAACTCTTAGTGCAACGCGTGCAAAATTACTGCAAGTTGAGGGCAAATCAGAATAAAAGGCATAAGTTTTTTGTTTTTTTACCAAGTTGACGCCCAATTTGTATGAATTTTCCACTTCTAAAAGGCGGGGTTTTTGACGTTTTTCCAGGATTGTAATCCTTATACTTCATTGTTGCCCGATTAAATCTGACTGGATACAAACCCGGCATTGTGTTCAGGCTTGCACAAATTATAGATAAATGTGTCTGTATCTGAAAAAAATATTCTACTTTTGTGCTGCGTAGAGTGGCCATTTGTCTGCTTTTTGAGTATAAGTTGCTGAAAAACAGGTATTTTGCCATAGTTGCTCTACGTTTTTAATAGTTGATAATAACGATAGTGAAAGATATAATGACTGCTCCGAAGTTCAAATTGCTTGCCGGCCCATGTGTGATTGAGTCGGAGGACAATGTGCTTTACCTGGCCGAGGCATTGCGCAATATTGCCCAGAAATTTGACCTGGACTTCTATTTCAAGGCTTCGTGGGACAAGGCAAACCGCACGAAGGCGACCAACTACCGTGGCCCAGGCCTGGAAGAGGGACTGCGTATCCTCGATGAGGCCAAGCGCAAGGTGGGCGTGAAGATTGTCACCGATATCCATGAGCCCGAGCAGGCAGGTCCAGTGTCGGAGGTCGCCGACATCATACAGATTCCCGCATTCCTGTGCCGCCAGACTGATTTGCTGCATGCAGCGGCAACGACAGGCAAGACGGTCAACATCAAAAAGGGGCAGTTCTCCAGCCCTGAAGAGATGGCCAATGTGGTGAGCAAGATGGAGTATTTCGGCTGCCGTAACTTTATGCTCTGCGAGCGAGGCAACTGCTTCGGATACAACAACCTGGTGGTTGATATGGCCGGATTGGTCAGACTGTCGTGGTTGGGTTATCCTGTGATTTTTGATGCCACGCACAGTGTGCAGATCAGCGGCGGAGGAGCCAACCTGAATAACAGCGGCAAGAGCGAGTTCGTGCCCTATCTGGCTAAGGCTGCCGTGGCGACGGGTGTGCTTTCCGGTCTGTTCATGGAAGTGCACAACGACCCTGCCTCTGCTTTGTGCGATGGCAGTTGTATGCTGCGGCTTGAGAACTTGGAATCATTATTGGACCAGGTGATGAAAATCCGCGAAATAGCCTCAGAGACATGCTGATACTCAAGCGGATTATCCATACCACCATCTGGGGCGGCCCGAAAATCAGCCGTTTGGCGGGAGTCGAGGGGGAGAATATCGGCCACCTCTACTCTCTCTATTGCCGTGAGGGTATTTCGAACGAGATTCTCAACGGCGAGTGGCTGGGCAAGACACTGAATGAGGTGTTCCCGCTTTTCAAGGCCGAGTTTGGCATGTCGCACTATGACTACTTCCCATTGACTTTGGCGCTGACCGAGGCTCAGGAGAATCTGAGCATTCAGGTGCACCCCAATGACGCGGCGGCAAGCGCGCTGGAGCATCGCGCCCGCGGCAAACGTGAGTCATGGTATTTTATCGACGCCCCTGCCTCGGGAACCATCATCAACGGTTGCACTTGCCGCGATGCCGAACAGGAAGCCGCTATGATTGCCCAGGGGCAATTCATGGCGATGGCCGACACTCTGCCGGTCAAGGTCGGCGACTATGTCTTCGTCGAGCCGGGCACGCTCCATGCCATCACGGCTGGAAGTCTCGTGTATGAGATTGAAGAGGGGGCCGACTTCACTTACCGGTTCTATGATTATGACCGCACCGATGCACAAGGCAATAAGCGCGAGTTGCATATCGATAAAGCCACCAGAGCCCTCGATATCCACCTGAAGTCACAGGTGAGACATTACGACGGACAAGAGATACAAGAAAAAACCTATAGCACAAAACTAATTAACGCCACAGCAGCATATACCAACGAGAGCGGTACGCTCGAGTGCTTCACGCTGGTGCGAGGAGCGCTGAAGTGCGACGGCATCGAGGTGGCCCCCGGCTCCACTGTCCTTTTGTGGCCCGGCGAAGCCCTCGATACACAACAAATCGAACTCGCTTTCGTTTCTAAAATGCAAGAAGAAAACTTATGATATATTCACCCTCATTAATGTGCGCCAACTGTGACAACCTCGAGCATGAGGTTGCTGAATTGGAGGCTGCCGGCGCCAGCAGGCTGCACCTCGATGTCATGGACGGCCAGTATGTTCCCAACTTCGCGCTGGGACTTGGTGACGTGAAGTCGATTTGTCGCAACACGTCCCTTGAGACCGAACTCCACATGATGATTCTGGAGCCAGGCAGGTATATACAAATGTTTGCCGACGCCGGTGTGGACATCCTTTATGTCCATCCCGACACCGCCCGCGACCCCATGGCAGTGATTTATCAAATCCGTGATGCGGGCTGCCATCCCGGCATCGTCATCAATCCCGAGACCACCATCGAGAGTCTGGAACCGCTATACGACTTAGTGGATTACGTGTTGGTGATGGGTGTCAAGCCAGGTCGTGCCGGCAATCACTATCTGTCGCATGTCGATCAGAAGATAGTGAAACTGATTGAGTTGCGAGGCGATCGCTCGTGGAAGATTATCGTTGACGGAGCATGCACCATCGAGCGCATCAAGCGTTGGAGCAAGCAGGGTGTCGACGGTGTAGTCTTGGGTACAAAGGCGCTCTTTGGCCACGAGGGCACTTACAAGGAAATCATGGACAATATCAAACGCGAGTGCGGAGAATAAGATGATGAAGGGCGCGATTAAACTGTTTGTCATGGACGTTGACGGCACGCTTACCGACGGTCGCATCAACATGGGGCCCGACGGCGAGTTGTTCAAGTCGTTCAACATCAAGGACGGTTACGGCATCAACGAGATGTTGCCGGCTCAAGGCATTGTGCCCGCCATCATCACTGGCCGCACTTCACAGATTGTGGCGAACCGCGCCCGCGAATTGCACATTACCGAACTCCACCAGGGCAAGCACGACAAACTCGATACCCTTCACGAGTTGATGCTGAAGTATCACTGCGAGAAAGAGAATGTTGCCTACATCGGTGACGACATTCTTGACATCGTTTGCATGCGCGAAAGCGGTCTGGTCGGTTGCCCCGCCGATGCCTGTCCCGAGGTCAAGGAACTGGCGCACTTCATCAGTTCGCTCAAGGGCGGCGAGGGTGCTGTGCGGGAGTTTGTGGAATATGTGATTCGCTATAACCAATCGATGCAGTCTTAGAATCAACGGATTGTTTTCTCGAACCGAGATATTGCTGGGCGAGGTGGCGATGAGCCGTCTCGCCCAGAATCATGTCGCCGCCTTTGGTACCGGCAGGAATTTTTGTAAATTTGCGGTCAAAATGATGATTGGATATGGAGAATGACCAGAATGTAACAGCGCAGAATCCGTTTGCGCGGACTGAACTGATGCTGGGTGCCGTGGCGATGGACCGGTTGGCCCGGAGCCGCGTGGCGGTGTTCGGCATTGGCGGTGTGGGCGGCTATGTGGTCGAGGCGCTGGCCCGCAGCGGGGTAGGCGCGCTGGACCTCATTGACGATGACACGGTGAGCGTGTCTAACATCAACCGCCAGATTTTTGCCCTGCACAGTACGCTGGGCCGAGCCAAGGTGGATGTTGCCGCCGAGCGTGTGCGCGACATCAACCCGAACTGCAAGGTGACGGTCCACAGGATGTTCTACCTGCCCGAAAACGCCGATGAAATCGACATGACGCAGTTTGACTACGTGGTGGACAGCCTGGACACCATCACGGCGAAGATGGAGATCGCGCGACGGTGCCTGAAGTTGGGTGTGACGCACATCTGCTCGATGGGCGCCGCCTACAAGATGGACCCGATGGCGTTCCGCGTGGCGGACTTTGACTCAACGCGCATCGACCCGCTGGCACGCATGCTGCGCAAACTGCTGCACCGCGAGGGCATCCATCACTTCAAGTGCGTGTACAGCGAGGAAGAACCGCGCTGGAACCCTGATGTGCCGGTCTATGTCGACGGCAAGAAGCAACCCGGCAGCAACGCGTTTGTGCCGGCTGCTGCGGGCCTGCTGATTGCGCGCGAGGTGATTGTCGACCTGACGGCCTCGCCGGGCGACGGCGATTAGCGCTGCTGACAGCAGTGAATGCGGTGGAACCGCGCGATACGCCGACGATGCCGAGCGCGTGCCGGAAGGCGAAATATTTTCGTGTTTCCAATAAAAATGTCTATCTTTGCGCCATAAACCTACACTAAATCAAATCAATTTTTTAGATTATTATGTTCAGTAAACAGACTTACATCGGACGTCGTGACGAGTTGAAGCGACTCGTGGGCGACGGCGTGATTTTGCTCTTTGGCAACAATGAGTCGCCTTGTAACTATCCCAACAACGCTTACTATCCCTTCCGCCAGGACTCGTCGTTCCTGTACTACTTCGGCCAGCAGCGTGACGGATTGGTAGGCGTCATCGACGTGGACAATAATGTGGAGACGCTGGTGGGCGACGACATCGATATCGAGGATATCGTGTGGTATGGCTCGGTGGACAGTGTGGCCGATATGGCTGCCCAGGTGGGCGTAGCCAATTCGGCGCCCATGAAGCAGTTGCAGGTCATCTGTGACGAGGCACGTGCCAAGGGCCGTCGCATCCACTTCCTGCCTCCCTACCGCCACGACACCAAGATCCAGATCATGGACCTGCTGGGCATCCATCCCGACAAGCAGGCCGAGGCCGTGTCGCACGACCTGCGCATGGCGGTCATCAACATGCGCTCGGTGAAGACAGCCGAGGAAATCGTGGAACTGGAGCGTGCTGCCGAGGTGGGCTATCTGATGCACACCACCGCGATGCGCCTCATCAAGCCGGGCGTGACCGAGAAGTACATAGGCGGCCAGATTGACGGCATTGCTGAGAGTTACGGCGCCAAGAACAGTTTCGCCACCATCTTCTCGCAGCACGGCGAGATCATGCACGGCAATCCGTCGATGGCTCCGCTCGAGGCCGGCAGGCTGGCCTTGTGTGACTGCGGTGCCGAGACGATGGAGTTCTACTGCAGCGACAACACGCGCACGATGCCCGTCAGCGGCAAGTATGACCAGCGTCAGTTGGAGATTTACCGCATCGTCGAGGAGTGCCACGACCTGGCTCTGGGGATCAGCAAGCCCGGCATGAAGTATATGGACGTGCACATGGCCGTGTGCCGCCTGATGACTGAGCGCCTCAAGGAATTAGGCTTGATGAAGGGTGATGTGGACGAGGCTGTTGCTGCCGGTGCCCACGCGATGTTCCTGCCCCACGGTTTGGGACACATGATGGGTATGGACGTGCATGACATGGAAGGCTTGGGCCAGATCTATGTGGGCTTTGACGAGGAAACGCGCCCCAACCTGGAGCAGTTCGGCACCAATTGCCTGCGCATGGGACGCCGCCTGCAGGAGGGCTTTGTCGTGACCGACGAACCGGGCATCTACTTCATCCCTGCCCTGATTGACGACTGGCGTGCCAGCGGCCACTGTGCCGAGTTCCTGAACTTTGACATGCTGGAGACCTACAAGGACTTTGGTGGCATCCGCATCGAGGACGACATCCTCATCACCGCCGACGGCTGCCGCTTCCTGGGCGAGAAGCGCATCCCCTATCATCCCCAGGACGTGGAGGACTTCATGGCTGCCAACTGATAGCAGGTGCCGTTCATCTTTACTGACAAAACAATCAACCCGCCGGAGCAGAAGTCTCTGGCGGGTTGAAGTTTATCTTGGTCGCCCCTGGGCTGCGGCCAGGGTGGGTTAGACGGGCATCTCGATGCTGGCACCGGCATAGATGATATAGACGAGGAGTGCCAGCAGCAGCACAATGACCGTGTAGGCAAAGACCTTGAACAAGGTGCCCGGTTTAGAGTCGTTCTCGTGTCGGAAGGGCCCGCTGGAGTAGTGAGGCGCCATCGTGCGCAGTTTGGTCTCGACCGGTGAGCCGGTCCGTTGCTGGTGCCGCGGCTCTGCGGCTGCGGCTTTGCGGTCTTCCTCCACCCGTTTGGGCTGCTCCCTGACGGGTTCAGGCTTGCTCGGCCGGGTCTCTTCGGCTATTTGTTCCGGCTCCTCGTGGGTTTCGAACGGCGCATTCAGGTCTACTCCGCAGTAGGGGCAGAAACTGATGCCGGCCGGCAGTTGCTTGCCGCAACTGTGGCAGAACCTGGCCGTGTCACGCTTGGTCTGTTCCACGGTGGCGGTGTGGCGGTAGGGCGCATCCGAGTCGTCGCGCACGACCAGCGTGTTCCCCTCGTAGTGGCAAACGGCCAGACACTGGGGGCACACAACCTGGCAGTCGTGAATCACAAGTTCCTCTTGCGACACGGCCATCCATTTTCCGCATTGTGGGCATTTAAGTTCCATAATATAACGCGTGATATCGGGGCAAAGGTAATGCTTTGCTGCCAAAAAAGCAAAAAAAAAAGTGTTATCTGGCCGAATCTGACCGTCAAAATGACCCCAAAAACAAAAAATGTTGCCTTTTTGCTTTTCAGATTTAAGAATAACTATTAATTTTGCGCCCGCTAAACTGACGAAAACATTATAATTAACGCAATAGAAATGGCAAAAAAACAAAATCAAAGTGCCCGCACAACCCTTGAAGAGGTGAATGAATCGCTCACCTCGGCGGCACAACGCATTGAAGACAACAAGAAGTATGTCAATTGGGCGCTCATCGGTATCGCAATAATTGCACTGCTTGCTGGAGGATGGATTTATCTGCACAACAAGAACGAGGCCGATGCCAAGGAGGCTTACGGCAAGGCTTATTATGAATTGATACAAGGTAATTCCGACGAGGCTCTGAAGAAATTTGAGCAGGTTGCCGACGAGTATGGCAACAGGTTCGGCAATGTAGCCCACCTGAATGCTGCTATCCTGCTGTCGCAGAAGGAGAAATATCCCGAGGCCTTGAAGCACCTCGAGAAATATGATCCCGAGGGTGACGTTGTAGGTCCCGAGTCCCAGTCTCTGATGGGCGACTGCTACGTCAATCTCAAGAAGTATCCCGAGGCATTGTCCTGCTATGACAAGGCTATCAGCCTGGCCAAGGGTAACGAATCCTATGCCCCCTTGTTCATGATCAAGAAGGCTACCGTTCTGCACGAGCAGCAGAAGTATGCCGAGGAGGCCGCTATTTATCAAGACATCAAGGACAATTACTTCGCATTCACTCAGCAGAGTGGATTCAGTGTTGACAAGTACTTGGAGCGTGCTCTGGAACTTGCCGGCAAGTAATTACCAAGCATAATGATTCACTGATACAGGGTTGGACAAAACATGGTTTTGTGCCAACCTTTTTTATAAACCCACATTAGACAAGACTATGACACCGATTTATCATCGCATATTGCTCAAACTCAGCGGCGAGTCGCTGGCAGCAGAACAGAGTAGCGGCATCGATCCGCAGCGTGTGGCTGACTATGCCACCCAGATTAAGGAAATCGTGGACGCTGGCGTACAGGTCGCCATCGTCGTTGGCGGTGGCAACATCTTTCGCGGCCTCAAGGGCGCAGCCCAGGGGTTTGACCGCGTGAAGGGCGACCAGATGGGTATGCTCGCCACCGTCATCAATGCGCTGGCGCTCTCGTCGGCCCTCGAGGCTATCGGCCAGCCTGCCCAGGTCTTCACCGCCATCGGCATGTTCCCCATTGGCGAGCCTTACAGCAAGTGGCGCGCCATCGAGGCCATGCAGGCCGGCAAGGTGGCCATCTGCTCCTGCGGCACCGGCAGCCCCTTCTTCACCACCGATACGGGCAGCACACTGCGCGCCATCGAGGTCGAGGCCGACGTCATGCTCAAGGGCACTCGCGTGGACGGCATCTACACCGCCGATCCCGAGAAGGACCCCACTGCAACGAAGTTTGACCGCATCACCTACGACGAAATCTACAACCGCGGCCTCAAGGTCATGGACATGACCGCCACCGTGATGGCTCGCGACAACAAGTTGCCCATCCACGTGTTCAACATGGACGTCGTGGGCAACCTCAAGAAGGTGATGAGCGGCGAGCCCATCGGCACCGTCGTCACGCTTTGATGCGGGCTGGAGCCCGCAGTTTAGAGTTTAGGGTTTAGAGAGGCATCAGCCTGTGATGCTCACTTTGCCCGCAGTTTTCTTCGGGTTTAGGGAAGACAAGACAGACGAGAAGGACAAAAGGGTCTTTATTGACGGCCGTTTTTGTCTTTCTTGTCTTTTCCTGTTTGTCAGTCTATTTCAGGGCGACGTCAACTGTCGTTGTTGTCACTCAAGTTGTCATGGTTGTCGTCTGAGAGAGGGAGAGGGTGAATTCCTGAGATTTTTAACAGTTTGGGATTGTTAAAAAATGTAATAATGTGGCGATATGACCCGAAAAGGCCATTTTTTATGGCTTTTTGCCCACCAATTGGCGTTTGCGGCAGTAATTTTGTTGTCCAAAATCTCCACTTCAGGTTTGTTTTATTTTAAATAGGTATAGCAATGAAAAGGATTACAACATTAGTACTCTCTCTCGTAACGGTTAGCATCGCCGCCATGGCGGGCGGTCTGCTCCACAACACCAACCAACATATTGCCTTCATGCGCATGATGGCCCGTGGTGCCAGCCACGAGATTGACGCCGTTTATACCAACCCAGCCGGTTTGGCCTTTATGGACCATGAAGGCTGGACCCTGTCACTGAACATCCAGAGCGCTTCGCAGTCGCGCAACGCGCTCACCACTTTCGCCTTGTTCCCCGAGGCCGACCACACCCGCCTGTACAAGGGCAAGGCCGAGGCCCCCGTCATCCCGTCGCTCTACGGTGCCTACAAGAAGGACCGCTGGACGTTCTCGGGCTTCTTCGGTTTTACCGGTGGCGGTGGCAAGTGCAACTTCGATAGCGGTCTGCCCGTGTTTGATGCCAGCATCATGGCCGGTATCTATGGTCAGACGGCTGCTCTGAAGCAGGCCTTGGCTGCAAATCCCGCAACCGCTCCCATCCTGAACGATCCCCGTGTGGCATCCCTGTTGCCCCTGACGGCTGGCAACTACGACATCAACTCGGCAATGAAGGGCCGCCAGTACATCTACGGTCTGCAGTTGGGCGCTTCCTACAGGCCTCTTGATTGGTTGAGCGGCTATGCCGGTATCCGTATGAACTACTTTGACGGCAACTACAGCGGCTTTGTCAAGGTGATGCCCAAACCCGAGATGGCTGCTACCGTGCAGCAGATTGCCATTTCCTATCCCTCGCTGGCTCCGACCTTGAACACGCTGGTCAACCAGAACGGCGAGATGGCCAACATCGACCTGGATTGCTCGCAGACCGGTTGGGGCATCAC
Source organism: uncultured Prevotellaceae bacterium (assembly GCA_900320245.1). Classification (GTDB taxonomy): domain Bacteria; phylum Bacteroidota; class Bacteroidia; order Bacteroidales; family Muribaculaceae; genus Sodaliphilus. The sequence continues at coordinate 53,981 of ONRP01000003.1, read as the reverse complement.
GCCCATCATCGGTATGGACCTGGTATGGAAGGGCTTTACCCTGGCAGCCAAATATGAGTTCAAGACCAACCTGAACATTGAGAACGACACCAAGACCGCCATCGCCGAGCCTGCTGCCTTCGAGGCCGCACTCGACGACTACAAGCATGGCGTGAATACCCCCAACGACCTGCCCGCAGTGCTCTATACCGCCCTGGGCTATGAGTTCATCCCCAACAAGTTGCGTGCCACCGTCGAGTACCACTACTATGACGACAAGCATGCCGAGATGGCCCACGACAAGCAGAAACACTTGCGTCACGGTACCCACGAGGTGCTGGCTGGCGTGGAGTGGGACATCAACAAGATGTTCACCGTGAGCGCCGGTGCCCAGAACACCGACTATGGCTTGAGTGATGATTTCCAGACCCATACCTCCTTCTCCTGCGACAGTTACAGCATCGGCTTTGGCGGCGCTATCAACGTGAACGAGAAGATTAAGGTCAACGTGGGTTATTTCTGGACCACCTACAAGGACTATGACCGTAGCGAGGAGAACTACTTCAACACCTCGCTGCCCGGCAAGGATACTTACAGCCGCACCAACAAGGTGTTCGGTGCCGGTATTGATTTCAAATTCTAAAAGAAAAAAAATCTTTATCCTATGGCACACCGCCGTCCGATGATTTGTCGGGCGGCGGTGTTGTCGTTGCTATGGAGTAGGGGAGTTACTTTCTTTCGAAAGTGAGGGTCACGCCCTCGGGGGCGACAGTGAGCGTGGCGGGGCAGCCCTCAATCATCGGGTAGTTCCAGTCCTCGTCGTGGCTGGCGGGGAAATCGTAGCACACGGGGATATCATAGCCGTTGAGCGTCTCGCTGAGCATCTCGTACATGTCGGCATAGCCGTCGCGCGGCTCATACTCGGTGAAGCGGCCCACGATGATGCCCTTGACCTGGTCGAGCACGCCCTTGAGGCGCAACTGCTGCAGCATGCTGTTGACGCGCGGCATGTTCTCGCTCACGTCCTCAAAGAACAAGATAATGTCCTTGCCCTGGATGTTGTCGCGGTCCAGGAAATCCCACTCACGGCTGCCGCCGATGTTGGTGAACACGGCCATGTTGCCGCCCAGGACGATGCCGTGGGCAGTGCCCATCTTGTTGAGCGGGTGTTTGGGGATGGTGTAGGAGGGCAGTGTGCCCAGCAGCACGTTGTGCAGTATCTCGTTGATGCTGTCGTCGGCTCCGCGGCCACCCAGTGCACCGCCCATGTTGGCGTGCAGGCTCATCACACCGCTGCACACCATCGCGCTGTGCAGGGCAGTGATGTCGCTGTAGCCCACAATCCACTTGGGATGCTTGGCGAAGTCCTCATGGGTCATCGTGCCGAGCAGCATGGCTGAGCCATAGCCGCCGCGGGTGCACACGATGGCTTTGATTTCGGGGTCCTCGAGGGCCCAGCGCAGGTCGGTGCAGCGCTCCTCGATGGTGCCGGCATACATGTGGCACCTGGTGAGGGCATGTTGTCCGATAACGGGGTCGAAGCCCCAGGCACGCAGCGTGGCAGCGGCCTTCTCGGGATTGTCTTTGCCAGGAGTGCTGGCGGGAGAGATGATGGCGATTTTGTCACCGGGCTTCAAGGGAGCGGGCATGGTGAGCCTGTCCCCGTCGGCAAGGGCTGTTAATGTGGCCATAACGGTAATGATGGCGATAAGGATGTTGCGTTTCATATGTCGTTGTATATCAATGTGTTAGTTTCTGTTGCAGGCGCTGTAGGCGCTCGTGTGACTCTTGCAGCCGCTGCCACGGGATACGCCCTTCCTTTACCGAGTTGACAATCATGTCCACAAGCAGGAAAGGACGGTCGGCTTCAAAGCCGGTGCTGATGTTGTTGCCCACGCAGATGATGTCGGCTCCCGCGTTGATGGCGAGTTCCAGCGCTGTGGGGATGCTGTACTGGTTGCGGATGGCCTGCATATACAGGTCATCGGTCACGATGACACCGTCGTAGCCCATCTGGTTGCGCAACAGGTCGGTAAGGGTCTTCCGGGACAAAGTGGCGGGGTACTCGTCGTCGATATTGCGGTTGAACAGGTGGGCCGTCATGATCAGGTCGGCCTGACCGGCGTCGATGAGGCGGGCAAAGGGTTCCAACTCGGCCTCGGTCCAGCCGTTGGTCACGTCGACAAAGCTGTAGTGCGAGTCGTCGATGGCATTGCCGTGGCCGGGAAAATGCTTCAGGGTGCACAGCACGTCATGGCGGTGGCACTCGTCGATGAACCAGCCCGCATGGCGGGCGATAACCTGCGGGTCGGTCGAGTAGCAGCGCAGGTAGTGGCCCACGGCAGCGCAGTCGTGGTTGAGCACATCAACCACGGGGGCCAGGTTGACGTTCACCCCGCTCTCGTGCATCTCGCGTGCGAGTCGAGCGGCATAGTAGCGTGTGGTATCCTCGTTGTCTACTGTTCCCAGGTACTCGGCTGTCACCGTGGGCAAGAAGCCGTATTGCGGTTTGAGGCGGGCTACCTTGCCGCCCTCCTGGTCGGTGGCGATGAGCAGGGGATAGTCGGCCCACTGCTGCAGTTGCCCGGTCATGCGGGTGAGGCGCTCCTTGCTGGTGATGTTGCGTGACCCCAGGGTGGCGTCACCGGTCATGTCGATGTCGAACAGCACGATGGCTCCGACGTGCAGGTCGCGCACGTAGCGGGCAGCGTCACAATCCTCGGTCACGCTGTCGCCCTTGAAACCTACCATAAGCATGCCGGCGGCATATCGCCGCAGCACCGAGTCGGCCGGCAGTTGTGCAAAAAGGCTATTGGCTGCCAGCAGCACAATAGCCAGTATCACAGTGATGCGTTTCATTATCAATCGGTTACTTCTCGAAGAAATGGAAGAAGTAATAGCCGGCAATCCAGTCCACCCTGACGCCGCGGGCAAAGCCGATGGTCTGTTTCTGGGCGTCGCTCACCTTGCCGTCGTTGATGCTGATGTAGCCCAGCACGTTGCTCTCGCCGTCGCGCACGGTGCCGTCGTTGTTGATGTATCCGATGCGCGTGCCCTCGGTGTCAAAAATCTCGAGTTGCTTGATTTCGCCCAGCACTGTGCCCTTGTTGTCGCGAACAGTGCCGTCGGCGTCAAACGTGCCCACCGAGCGTCCTGAGTCGTTGCGGACCACGCCGTTGCCGTTGATGCGCCCGATGCTGTTGAAATCGGCGTCGCGCAGCACCTGTGCATCGGCCTGTGTCGCCATGATGCCGGCCATGGCCAGCACCAGCGCCGTGATGTATAATCTGAACTGTTTCATAGTCGTCTCTTATTAATTTCCGTGTAATTTTGTCATTTAGACTTATAATGAGCCACAAAGTTAAATGGATTTTTCAAAAAATCAAAATTTTGGCAAATATCGGGCATGGGTTTGGCCCGTTTTCAAAGATTATGCTTAATTTTGCCGTTTGAACAATTTTGGCGAAGCCAGCGCCGATTGCGTATTGCTGTCGGCACTTGGTTTTTGCGCAATGGCATAACACGACAATAACTACTAAAAACGAAATAGAAACAACAAATTTAAACGATGAAGAAGTACAAACTCATCAACAACACGCTGGGATGGCTCATCTTTGTGATTGCGGCAGCGACCTATCTGCTGACCATCGAGCCGACAGCCAGTTTCTGGGATTGCCCGGAATTTATCGCTCAAGGTTTTAAGACTGAAATCGGCCACCCGCCTGGCAACCCGATTTTTATCCTTGCCGCCAACTTCGCAAGCAAGTTTGCCGGTGGTGACGTGATGGCTGTTGCCAAGTGCGTCAATGCCATGTCGGCGATTTTCAGTGCTTTAACGATTCTGCTGCTCTTCTGGTCCGTCACCCATCTGGTGAAGAAACTCGTCGTCAAGGACGGCGAGGAGGACAAGATGACCCTGGCCCAGTACCTCGTGGTGATGGGTAGCGGCATCTGCGGCGCGTTGGTCTACACGTGGAGCGACACCTTCTGGTTCAGCGCTGTCGAGGCCGAGGTTTACGCTTTCTCATCGTTCTGCACCGCGCTGGTGTTCTGGCTCATCCTCAAGTGGGAGAACCGTGCCGATGAGCCCCAAAGCGACCGCTGGATTATCCTGATTGCCTATGTGATTGGCGTGTCTCTGGGTGTGCACCTGCTGAACCTGCTGTGTATCCCCGCCATCGCGCTGGTATTCTACTACCGCCAGTGCCGTTCCCACGGCAAGAACTCGAGCGTGAAGGGCTCGCTCCTGACGCTGCTCGTGTCATTTGCTGTTGTGGGCTTGATTCTGTACGGTCTGGAACCCGGCTTCGTCAAGTGGGGTCAGCAGTTTGACCTGTTCTTTGTCAACACGCTGGGTATGTCGTTCAACTCTGGCGTGCTCGTGTATGCTATCTTGCTGCTTGCCGTGTTGGCGTTTGCCCTGTTCGCACTCTATAAGAACAAGAGCGATCTGCTCATCAAGATTTCCTTTGGACTGGCCATGCTGATGTCAGGCATCTGCTTCGTCAGCGACAACATCCTGCTTTGGCTGGTGCTGATTGTGGCATTGTGTGTCTATCTGTTCGGCTTCTGCAAGCGCGTTCCCGTTCGCGTGTTCACCAACATCATCATGTCGGTGCTCGTGATCTTCATCGGTTTCAGCAGTTATGCGCTGATTCTCATCCGCAGTTCCCAGAACACCCCGCTGGACGAGAACTCGCCCAATAACACCTATGCGTTGGCCAAGTACCTGAGCCGTGAGCAGTATGGCGAATCGCCGTTGTTCTATGGCCGCACCCTCTACAGCCAGATGGTATCCACGCCGAAAGGCCAGGAAACGTCAGAACCTGTCGTCAAAGAGGGTCCGATGCAGTATGCTCCCGAGGTGAAGACCCAGCCTGGCCAGCGTGACCACTATAAGGCTATCGGTCCCAAGACGAATTACGTGTTCAGCCCCGAACTGGATATGTTCTTCCCGCGCATCCACGACGACAAGCATGCCCAAGAGTATATCGAGTGGCTCGATATGAAGGGCACTACCGTCGATGCCACTGTGATGGTTGATAGCGAAGGCAATACGATACAGACCCGTCCGTCAATTAAGCCGACGATGGCCGAGAACCTGCGCTTCTTTATCAGTTATCAGTTGAACTATATGTACTGGCGCTACTTCATGTGGAACTTCTCGGGCCGACAGAACGACATCCAGGGTATGGGCGAGGTGAACCACGGCAACTGGATTACCGGTTACTCGTTTATCGACAACCCGCGTCTGGGTGACCAGAGCATGCTGCCCGACGACATGGGCAAGGGCAACAAGGGACACAATGTGTTCTACATGCTGCCGCTGCTGATGGGTCTGTTCGGACTGTTGTGGCAGGCCTATCGCGGCCGTCGCGGCATCGAGCAGTTCTGGGTAGTCTTCTTCCTGTTCTTCATGACGGGTATCGCCATCGTGATGTACCTGAACCAGACGCCGAGCCAGCCCCGTGAGCGTGACTATGCCTACGCCGGCTCGTTCTATGCTTTCAGCATCTGGGTCGGTATGGGTGTTGCTGCCCTGTGGAGTTTCGCCATGTGGCTGATGAAGAAGTCGGGCAAACAGGCCGATAAGAAAGAGGCTGGTGCCGAGACCACCGCGCTGGCAGGTGAGGCACCTGCAGGTTCGAGCAACGGTATGGCTACCGCTATCGCAGGCGTGGCTGCCCTCATCGGCATCCTCGTGCCCCTGCAGATGGTGAGCCAGACCTGGGACGACCACGACCGCAGTGGCCGTTATGCGGCCCGCGACTTCGGCCGCAACTACCTGTCGAGCGTGGCCCCCAACGGTGTCATCTTCTGTAACGGTGACAACGACACCTTCCCGCTGTGGTATCTGCAGGAGGTGGAGGGCTACCGCACCGACGTGCGTGCCGTCAACCTGAGTTACCTGGCCACCGACTGGTACATCAGTCAGATGCGCCGTGCGGCCTATGAGTCGGCTCCGCTGCCCATGCAGGCCAGCGATACGACCTATGCCTATGACCAGCACGTGGTCAACTACATTTGGCAGCCCGATATGACGCTTACCAATGCGCTGACCTCGCTGGCCGATGTCTATGCCCCCGACAACAAAACGTCCAATCCGTTTGGCATCAACATGATCAAGTATCCCAATGTCTTCATGCCTGTTGATGCCGACCAGGCCATCAAGGCCGGTGTGGTAAAACCCTCGCAGCGTGCGCTGATTGTTGACTCTATCAACGTCAATCTGGCACAAATGGGCCAGGGCATGACCTCGAGCCAGTTGATGTCGTTCGACATCATTGCCAGCAGCATCGCCGAGGGCTGGAACCGTCCGTGCTACTTCGCGATGACCGTTCCCGACAGTTACTACCTGGGCCTGCAGCCTTATCTGCGTCTGACGGGTCTCGCTTACCAAGTTACGCCGATTCAGGGTCCGTCCAGGGGCACCAATGTCTCGACCGACATCATGTATGACAATGTGGTCAATAATTTCCGTTGGGGTGGTCTGGACACCGCCAAGCCGGGTGAGATTTATCTTGACGAGACGATCTGCCGCATGGTAACGACGACGCGCAGCGCCATGATGCAACTTGCCAGCGCACTGATTACCGAAGGCCGTATGGCCGAAGACGGCAAGTATCCTATCCCCGAGGGCATGAGTGTCGAGGATTATGCCGCCGACCGCTACAAGAAGGCCGGTACTATCCTCGACCTGATGATGGAGAAACTGCCGGTTTCGATTTGCCCGTTCACGGTTCAGATTGGCGAAGAGGTCGCCGAGATTTATCACCAGTTGGGCGAGTCGGCCAAGGATAACACCTACACCGATAAGGCCAGGAAGATTCTTGAGGACGAGATTGTACACTATGGCCAGTATGTGCGTTACTATCAGTCGCTGAGCCCCAACCAGTACTCCCAGTTGACCCGTACCGACAAGTTTATCGACCAGCAGTATCTGCTTGACATGCTGGCTGACTATGGCGAGTGGTTTGGCGATGATGATTATCGCACTAAGGTCGTTCCCAAGTTGCAGGACATGGGTGTCAGCCTGGAACGCCAGTTACAGTTCCAGCAGCAATATGAGGCGGCTCTCCGCCAGCAGATGCAGGCTCGCATGCAGGAGCAGGCCCAACAGCAGGAGGGTGGCGGCGAAGTTTCTGCCAACCTGGAAGAGATGCTGGGCAATTGATGATTTAACTGAACACTACAACGGTCGACATCGTGTTAGTTGAACGTCCGCCTCTGCTTTACAGAATGTTATTTCCCGAGACCGTGTGGCGCATCCACAAGCGCGACCACACGGTCTATTTGACCTTTGACGACGGACCCATTCCCGAGGTCACGCCGTGGGTGCTCGACACCCTCGACCGCTATGGCATCAAGGCCACCTTCTTTATGGTCGGCGAGAATGTGGAACGTCATCCCGAACTGCTCGAGGAGGTGCGCCGCCGTGGCCATTCGGTGGGCAACCACACGATGAGCCACCTGCAGGGAGCCCACGTGGGCACCAAGCACTACCTGCACAACGTGTTCCGTGCCAACGAACTCATCGGCAGCACCCTGTTTCGCCCGCCGCACGGTCTGCTGCGATGGGGGCAGTCCAAGGTCCTTAGGTCGCGTTTCGCCATCATTATGTATGACCTGGTGACGCGCGACTACAGCCGCAAACTCACGGGAGAGCAGGTGCTCGACAACGTGAAGCGGTATGCCCGCAACGGCTCGATTATCGTGTTCCACGATTCGCTCAAGGCCGAGAAGAACATGAAATATGCCTTGCCGCGCGCCATCGAGTGGCTGCAGGAGCAGGGTTACAAGTTCGATGCCATCCCCGAGCATTGACATAGCATCACTGATCAAGTCCCAGGCCGCGAGCCTGGGATTTGACGCTTGTGGCTTTGCCGCTGCCTCGCCTGTCGACGATGAGGCGGTGGCGCGATATGACCGCTGGATTGACCAGGGGCACCACGGCTGCATGCGGTGGGCCGAGGGGCACCGTGACCTGCGCCGTGACCCGGCGTTGCTGCTCGAGGGGGCCCGGACGGTCATTGCCCTTGCCATGAACTACTATCCCGCCACCTGCCAGCCGGCCGGCACCCTGCGTGTCGCCTACTATGCCTACGGACGCGATTATCATGAGGTGCTGAGGGAACGGTTGACTGAATTGGCCCGTTTCATCGAAGAAATTACCCATTGTGCTACGCGTCCCTGTGTCGACTCGGCACCCATCCGCGAGCGCTATTGGGCGCAGCGCGCGGGACTCGGTTTCGTCGGCCGCAACGGTTGCCTGATTCTTCCTGGCAGGGGGTCGTTCTTCTTCCTGGGCGAGATTGTCACCACAGCACAGTTGCCGCCCGATGAGCCGTGCGAGATGACCTGCGGTGACTGCGGCAGGTGTGTCGCGGCATGTCCTGCCGGAGCCTTGAACGACTGCGGCGCTGTCGATGCGTCACGTTGCTTGTCGTGTCTGCTCATCGAGAACCATGACGACGAATTGCCCGCGTGGGTGGGTGAGGTGATTGGCAACAGGGTGGTTGGGTGTGACTCCTGCCAGTTGTGCTGTCCGCACAATGCCCATGCCGTGCCCACTTCCATCCCCGATTTTGCCCCTACCGAGGCCGTGATGACGCTCACACGGGAGCGCATCCGTTCGATGAAACCGGGCGATTTCAAGCGCCTCTTCGCCCACAGCGCCATCTCGCGTCTGCGTTACAAAACGCTGCTGCGCAATGCCGCCCTTGCCACCGATGTGGATTGAGTCGAGTCAATATTCCAGCATGTGGATAGTTTTTTTTAGTTTTTTATTGTACATTTGCAAGAAGATAAAAGCAGAAGTATCATGAATAAGTTGTTTGTGGAATCATTATTGTTGAGTCTGCTGGTCACTCTGATGTCGTGCGGCAGCAAGAAATCGGAGGTGCGTGAAACCCCTGCCCCCGCCCCGTTTGAGGCCGATGTGAGGTTTGCCTCGCTCGACTCGTTGGCCGACTTCATGATGGAAGAATTCTCGGCCCAGTCAGTCGACGAGTTCGTCAACCGTTATGAACAGCAGGCTGTTGCCATACAGTCCTATGGAATCCTGAACCACAGGAAAGAGGATAAATACCCTCTGGACGAAACCGTGTGCAGTGATCTGCGGGAGTTGGCCGATAGTCTGTCGGGCGGCAGCACGATGGACATGGTGATGTGCGGCCGCATCTGGCGTGGCGTGTGCCATTATCTCACGGCCCGGGACTATGTCGGCAAAAGCAAGAATCCCCTCTACCAGGCCGAGATGCGCGACTGGCTTGCCCTGGAGGAAGAATTGGGTAACCTGTATTGTGACCTGTCTTACTTGACTTTTTGGGGAGGCACCATTGCGCACGTCGTTGCCAGCGGTTCATATTGGACTTTGGCCGAAACCCGCCAGAATGACTACAGCAAACTCTGCAATAAAGGCCCGTTTGATACCGACCAGATGTGGACCATAGCCTCTGCCCGGGAGAATTTCTTACAGGAATTGGCCGATGCCAAGAGTTTTGATATAGATGACCCTGATATGTATGACCGTGAAGGCTTCATAGCCCTGAGCAATCAGATGCGAGAACGGGCCGACAAGGTGGTTGTTCTGCTTGACAAGTGGCTGGCATCGCGTGGCGAATTGTGTAAGGCCGAAGGCATTCCCGACAGTCATACAGCCAACTTGGTGGCCCAACTGGGGAACCACATCATGGAAATCATTGAGGAATAAACAAATACAACGGGCGCAACATGAATGAGTGTTGCGCCCGTCATTATTCTTTGATGCTTAAGAATCAGTATTGCTCGTTCTCGTTGGGGAAATCGCCGCTCTTGACGTCGGTGATGTAGTTGCCCACGCTGTCGATGATCTGCTCGCCCAGGTTGTTGTACACGCGCAGGAACTTGGGCTTGAACTCACGGTTCAGGCCGAGCATGTCGTGCAGCACGAGCACCTGTCCACTGCATGCGCCACCGCCGCCGATGCCGATAGTGGGCACGCCGATGCTCTGGGTGACCTTGGCGGCCAGCGTGGCGGGGATTTTCTCCAGCACGATGCCGAAGCAACCGATTTCGGCCAGCACCTTGGCGTCGGCCAGCAGGCGGGTGGCCTCGGCTTCACCCTCGGCACGGGTAGCATAGGTGCCGAACTTGTTGATGCTCTGCGGCGTGAGGCCCAGATGTCCCATCACGGGGATACCGGCGCGCAGAATCATCTCAATGGCCGGCCGCATCTCGCGTCCGCCCTCCAGTTTCACACCGTCGGCTCCGGTCTCTTGCATGATGCGCACGGCATTGCGCTGAGCGTCCATGGGATCGCCCTGATAGGTGCCGAAGGGCATGTCCACGATGACCATGGCACGCTTGACGGCACGCACCACGGTGCGGCCATACACAATCATGTCATCGATGGTGATGGGGATGGTGGTGGCATTGCCCTGCATGACGTTGCTGGCACTGTCGCCCACCAGGATGATGTCGATGCCGGCCTGGTCCACGAGGGTGGCCATGGTGTAGTCATAGGCGGTGATCATCGCGATTTTCTCGCCTGCGAGACGCATGTCGGCAATGCGCTTGGTAGTGACCTTGCGAGGGTCGGTAACAGTATAGGTTGACATAATGTTCTTTCGCTAAAATGATGTTAGGTTGGTAGAATGGGTGCAAAAGTAAGTGTTTTGCTGCAAAATGCAAATTTTATACCATGATTAAACCAAAAAAAACTCAAATAGTCTCATATTTCGGTTTTTATTGCGAATTTTTAACCGTAGGCAGAGTTACTTGAACAAGTAGAGAATCTGTGAAAAGATTCAATGCCGACAAGTTGCTGTCGCAAACGCCCAAAGGGCGGTCATTTGAATAATCGTGGGTAATGCAATCCGCTGAGCGGTAGTGAAGTGGATTGCATCACCCACGGGTGGGCAATACAATCTCCGTCGCTGGAAGCGACCCCATTTGTGCTGGTACAAGATGAAGGGGGGGCGCCTTCAGCGACGGGTTACGGTTCATGACAACCCCGATGAATCAGCCACCTTCGCTCTGCTCAGTTGCCTGATTTATCTGGGGTTATTCATAGGCCACCCTACGGGTGTCAATTGTCTGGCAAAAAATTTGATTCTTTAATTCCGTCAACGGGTTAATTTTGGATAAATCAGGCTGCATCACGGCATAAAAAATGTAAAACTTGGTTTCACATTTTGTTCTGTGCGTAATTTGCACTAATTTTGGCGCATCAAATCATTAATCAAACATTTTAACCAAACATCTATTATGAAGAAATTTTTATTGACGCTCGCTCTTGTGGCTTTTGCTGCCACCTCGATGACCGCTCAGGTTGCCAACAAACAGTGTGAGCAAGTGAAGAAGGAATGCTGCAAGGATCACAAGGATGGTCAGAAGTGTGACAAGCCTGCCGACCAGCAGTGCCCCGACTGCAAAGCCAAGGCTGCTAAGCAAGAGTGCAAGAAGGCCGAGGGCATGAAGCACGAGTGCAAGAAGGCCGAAGGCCACGAGTGCGAAAAAGGTATGGCTCCCAAGCATGAGTGCAAGGAAGGCATGCAGAAGTGCGAAAAGGCTGAGGGAATGAAGCATGAGTGCAAGAAGGCCGAGGGCCAAAAGTGCGAAAAGGGTATGGCTACCAAGCATGAGTGCAAAGAAGGCCAGAAATGCGAGAAGGCCGAGGGTATGAAGCAGGATTGCTGCAAGGACAAGAAAATGGAAGGCAAGAAGTGCGACAAGCCCGCCGACCAGCAGTGCCCTGACTGCAAGGACAAAGCCAAGAAGAACTAATCTGACTGATTCAGACACTTGATTCCACGCTAAACCACTGAATGACAACACATCGGTGATTTAGCGTGGATTTTTTTCCAAATTTTCACTAACCCCAAAAAACCGATGTCAACGGGAGGAAAACGAGTTCTCACAGTAGTGTATTGCCTCTTGGCGCTGTTGCCATTGGCCGTTCAGGCCAAGGGCGATGCGTCGTGTCCCGTTGTGAAGATTGAGGCCGAGCGGCTGGCCGACCTGAATATTCCCCGCGAGGGTACCTTGCTGTTGTGCCTGAACGGTGAGCCTACTGTCATAGGAAGCCATACCACCAACTTCGTACCCACGCCCACTATCGAGTATTTCAAGGACGGCAAGTGGCACGTGGTGCAAATGGCTTACGCCCATGACGACGGCTTTGCCGTGGAACTCTCAACGGGCAAGGTGCTCATCTTTGGCGGTCACGAGAAGAATTTGGGCATCGGCCAAACCTATGAAGCAGAACTCTATGACCCCGTGACGCACACGTGCGAGGGCATTGCAAGCCTCGACACCAAACGGGCGATAGCATCGGCCCTGGCGTTGGACGATGGTCGTGCTGTCATAGCCGGCAACTGGCATCACGAGGATGCCGTCGAGATGTATGACGGCAAGAATGGATTCTCGCCCGTCAAGGGAGTGAGCCTGGGGCGGGCTTGTCCGTTCATCCTTCGCACGGCCAAGGACGATGCCATCATCTTCGGCGGCATGGATTCCATCGGGCGGCACATCACCTCTGATGTGGTGGACCGGCTTCGCGGCGAGTCCTATCATGAGCCGTTGCTCCAAGAGTGGCATTTACCCGGTATCTATATTCACAAGTCCGCTGACTATTCCTTTATCGGTGACGAGTCAAGTAATGAATACACCTATCTGCTGGCGCTTGAGAATGCCCAGGGACAGATTGCCATCGCCCGTGTCACCAACGGGGAATTTTCGCTGTTGCCCACCGATGTACCTGTCCCGATGGCCTGCGAATGGGGTGGAATCGACTATTATCAGATGGTATTTGTTGACCGGCAAGCCGGGATGGCCTATATGGTGGGTTGTGATGCTGAGGCCCACAATAAAAAATCTGCCTCACGTGCCTATGTCCTAAAGATTGACTATACCACCACACCTGCCCGATTGACGCTGTGCTATACCGACGTGCTGACCCCATTCAATCCAAATTATACCGTCGTGACGGCCGATGGCAACCTGATGATGGTAAGCGGCAATATGGTAGAAAACAATTTCAAGCCCTCGGGCGCCACCTGGCTGCTGCACGTCAGTTCGCGTGCCCAGGCAGCAGGCATGGGATTCCCCTGGTGGGGATGGGCGCTTATCGTCTTGGCCATCGCCGCATTGGCGACTGGGCTGGTGTGGCTGTTGCACCGCAGGAAAAGCACACCGGTTATTGAAACTGAAACTCCCGCCGAGGAGCCCTGCGAGGAAGCCCAGGAGGCTCCAGTCGCAGGCAGTGACGATGCTGAACTCATGCAGCGCATCTGTCAAGCGATGGAACAGCAGCAACTCTTCATGAATCCCAACCTGAAAATCACCGACCTTGCCACCGCGCTAGGCACAAATCGTAGCGCGATCTCGGCCTGCATCAACTCGCAGCGCAGTTGCTCGTTCCCGCAGTTCGTCAACACCTATCGCGTAGCCTACGCCCAGGAACTGCTGCGCAGTCAGCCCGACATTAAGATTGCCGAGGTATGTATGAAATCGGGCTTTCCCAGCGAAGCCTCATTCTATCGCATCTTCAAGGCCATCACCGGCACCACTCCCAGTGCCTGGAAAAACCGCTAATCGGCATCCACTCTCTTTTTTTCAAACAACATAAACAACAATCAACAACTTAAACAACTTTAATTGTTGTTCCTGTTGTTTGATAAAAGGGGCAATGACAAAAACGACTCTCAATTTATCTTTTGAGAGTCGGTTTTTACATTTTGAGAGTCCACAAAAACAGTGATGCAGTAACTTTGTAAATCAATTTTACCCGAATAATAGCATTTCTCCAAATTTATCTCTGATCTTGCCTATAACCTCATCCGAACTCATTAGGATACTACATATTTTAAATTATTAACCAATTTAACCTAACAACTTTATGAAGAAAATTCTATTATCTTTGATGTTGCTTTGCTGCGCATTGGCAGGCAAGGCTCAAACAACTACCGATGTGGTAAAGGCCGTTTTGCAGCACGGTGACCAAGTGAGCGTGTTTAAAGGAGGCAATGCCTTTGTACAGGCCATGACGGCCGCCGTTGACGGCGATGTCATCACCCTCTCTGACGGACAATTCGCTCCCGCGCCCATCAACAAGTCTGTCTCCATCTATGGCGCAGGGTACGAAAGTAATGCCGAGACAGGGACGGCGGTCTCTTGTCTTCTCGGTAATGTCTATATTGGCGTTCAGGGTGATACGCTCTGTAATGTCCACTTGGAAGGACTCTATATCAATAATGGCTACTTATATGCCGGTTATTCCAATGGAGGAATAAAGAATGTGACCGTCGAGAAGTGCCGGATGCAAAATGCTTTAAACATGGCTGGTTATAACGAGAACATGACCATCAAGCAATGCGTGTTGAATAGTGGTTTAGCAAGAGGTGGCGAATACAAGAATATGTTGATTTCCAATTGTATCGTAATTGGTCAAGTTTCAGGCTATACCGAAAACGGAGAGACATTGGTTGACCACAGCATCTGCGCAGGTAACAGATATTCCGGCAATAACGGTAGAGGTATCACATGGACGAATTGCATCTTTACATATAATACAAACAGCAATGTATGTGGCCCTTATAGCGTCGTGAAAAATAGCCTTAAGAGGACCTTCGCATATTTTAATGATGGAACAACTACTGAAAACATTTATAATGTAGGGGATATATCACAAGTTTTTGCTGATGCAGAAAATGGAGACTACTCTGATGAGCGCACTTGGGAGTTGAAGCAGCCTGATGTATGGATTGGCACCGACGGCACGCAGATAGGCATCCATGGCGGCATAGGCTGGAGCAAGGTTCCCAGAACACCGGTCATCAAGAGCCTGGAACTGAATGTCGAGGGCACGCAGTTGCGCATCAACTATGAGGCCGAGGCAAGAGATTAACTCATCGTTAAAACCTGATATGACTATGAGTATTATCAAATATTGTTTAGCAGCGTTCGCCGCTGTCTGTTGTATGGTGGCGACGGCCCAAGGCAGCATCCTTGAGCGCGAGTGCTGGCTGGACAACAATGTCCAGAGCCAATCGCTCGGCACTTCGCCGGCCACGCTCGACATCTCGTCGTTGCCGCCTGGCTTGCATTGGTTCACGATGCGTGTGAAGGACGACCAGGGCATGTGGAGTTCTCCCGTGACAAGGGCTTTCATCATCCCCGACGAGATGGACAACAGCACCGCCTCGTCGATTCAGAGCCGTGAAGTGTGGTTTGACGACAATGTTGCCGGGCGACAGACCATAGGTGTTGCACCTGTCATGCTCGACATCTCGTCGTTGTCCGTTGGCTTGCACAGCCTGACGATGCGTGTGCAGGATGATTTGGGCTACTGGAGTTCATCAGTGACGAAACACTTTATCATTCCCGAAGCGACTGTGGAAGCGGATAGCGTGGAACTGGTGCGTTACTGCTATTGGTTTGACGACGATGTGGCAAATCTAGTTGTGGGTGAGATTCCTGTCTGTGGCAAGGTGGTGAGCGGTGTAATCGATATTGACATGAGCACAGTGCCCAGCGGCGACCATACCATCTCGTGGATTGTTGGCGACAGCAAGAGCGTATGGGGCTTCTTTACTGGCGAAGTCAACACGATGTCGTTCTTCAACTCCCGTGGCGACGTGAATATGGACCAAATGATTGACATCAACGATGTGACCCTGTTGATCAGTGTGGTTTTGGGAAGTATTGATGAAGAGTACGATGCTGTGGCTGCGGACTGCAATGTGGCCAGCGGTGACAGCCTGGTTGACATCAATGATGTGACGGCCCTCATCCACTATGTCCTCACCGGTCACTGGGAATAATCATCAAACTCTTAATAGCACAAACAACCCGAACACTGTTGTTCGGGTTGTTTGTGTTATAGAAGTGAGGGGTAATGAGTTGTTTTTCCCGATGTCATAATAAATTGTGTTTCTTGTTTTCCAAAAATAATAGCGGCTGCCAAAAATTCACGTGATTTGTAGTTTTAAGTTGTCAAAAAGGCTTTGAAACTGATTTAGATTTCTTGGGCGGGTGGTTTTATTCAGATGTCTGTTTTTCAACAAGTTAATCTTTTGATTGGTTTTGATTTTTCTTAACGGGTATTTGCGGTGTTGCGTGATTGGCCTAATTTTGTGACAGGACAACAACACCTTATTAACTATTTAAGAGTTATTGCTTTATGACAAAATTATCTTTTTATCTCAAACTCGCTGCCGCCGTGTTGCTCATGTGCACATGGGCCGGCAACACTTGGGCACAAGAGGCACTGCAGTTCACTGCCGACGCCACCCAGGTGAGCGAGAACTTTGACGGCATGTGGGATGCCGGCGCACAGGCTGCCACGCTCGACATGCCGCAGGGTTGGCGTGTGGAGCGTCAGATGAACGCTCCCCGCACGGTGGGCAGTTTTGCTGCCGCATCGACCCAGGTGATGTATACTGGCGGCACGAGCCTGGCCAGTAACGCCAAGAATGGCACCTGGAACTTTGCTTCAAGCAGCGTGCCCAGCGACTGCTCGGTGGGCGGCCTGTCGACTACCGTCGATGGCGGCACCCGCTGCATCAATGTGATGACCTGTCTGCACAATGCCGGCGACGAGGCCATCACCAAACTGGCTTTCGACTATGACATCGAGAAGTACCGTGACGGTGACAATGCCGCAGGCTTTGCCGTACAACTCTACATCTCCACTGATGGTGTCAACTGGAGCAATGCAGGTGAGGACTTCTACACCTATTTCGCCCCTGATGCCGCCACCGCCGGTGCCGAGGTTGTGCCCATCAGCACCACCGCCATTGCCGACAAGCAACTGATGGTGGACCTGGCTGCGGGTGGTGACCTCTACCTGGCCTGGAACATAAGCGTGGCCAGCGGCAGCAGCCCCAACAAGGCCATGGGTCTGTCGATTGACAATGTGGTCATCGATGCGACCTTCGCTTCACAGGACCAGGCTTGCTACGTCTATGTGGAAGATGTGACCAAATGGAGCACCCTGCTGATGGCCGCCGATGGCGGTGAGGCCACTGTGCCTGCCAGCAGTGCCGTTGTTAATGGTGTGACCTACAAGGTGTGGTCGCTCGACATGGATGGTGCGACCCACGCGCTGCTGTTCACCGACAACCTGGGCAACAGCGTCAACACGAGCATCGAGGCCACGGCCGACCATTACCTGTGCCTGACCAAGGACGAGGCTACCGAGATTGACGACCCCGAGAACTACACGGGCTATGTTGACCCGAGCATCCCGCCCTTTGTCGCATCAGGCATCTACCTGCGCGGCGAAGTGAACAGTTGGGGCGCCGTGAGCGATTGGGAGTTCAGCGACGAGGGCAACGGCACCTATGTGCTGTACAGCAAGACGCTGAGCGGCCAGTTCAAGGTGGCCGACGCCAACTGGAGCAGTGCCTGCAACTACGGCAGCAACGGCACCAGTGCCCAAATGGATGTGCCCTACACCCTCGTGCTGGGTACCAACGACAATATCTCGTGCGGCGGCAACACCTACATGTGCAAGCGCATTGTCCTCAACATCGTGGATGGTGCCGCAACCCTGCTGCTCGAGAGTGATGATGACGACACGGGCCTGACCGCGGTCTATGTCATCGGTGACAACAACGGCTGGAACTACATGGATACTTCCGGCAAACTCGACCTTGTCGAGGGCAAGACCTTCAAGGGTCAGGTGACCATGCCCGCCGTGGGTGACGGCTATAGCCACTGGCGCATCTATCAGCGCCTGGGTATGGGCGGCGTGTGGGGCGCCGAGAGCGACCTCACCGGCAACAACACCAACGGCACGCTCATCAAGGGCGCTACCGGCAAGGTGTCGACCGCTGCAGGTACCTATGACGTGACCTTCAACCTCGAGACCGGCGAGTACAACCTCGAACTGGCTTCCTCGACTCCCACGACGATGACGCTGCAGCCTGCCGACGTGGTGCTCGTTCCCGAGTTGCCCGAGCAGGTAAAGGTGCTCTCGCTGAACAACAGCCTCATTTATTATAATGACCAGGACGACGTGTTCGACGCTATCGCCCAGGCTATGGGCAAGGATGCCGACTGGACCAAGCACACCCTGCTGGGCAAGTCGCTCAAGACCCATTGGGATGAGGGCGACGGTGTGGCCGAGGACGGCAACCCCGGTGCCAAGATGCTCGTGCGCAGCGAGGCATGGAGCCACATCATCCTGCAGGAGCAGAGTTCGCTGCCCCGCACCGATGTGGAGACCTTCCGCGCCAACGTGAAGCGCTGGGTGGACTACATCCGCGAATACTGTCCCAATCCCAACGCCATCATCATCGTGCCCGTCAACTGGGCATACAGCGGTGACTGGGAGAACTACACTGCCTTCAACGCGACCTTTGTTAAGAACTATCAGGATGTGGCCCTCGACCTGGGTGTGACCTTGTGTCCCGTGGGCGTGGCCTACCAGGAGGTTTATGACCTGGAGGGCAGCGCTGGCACCCTGACGTGGTTCCTTGATGACCGTCACCCGACCCTCAAGGCCACCTATATGGCTGCAGCCATGGAGTATGGCCTCATCTACGGCGAAGATCCCCTGAACATCACGTGGGCTCCCGCCAGCCTGAGCGCCGATGACGCTGCTGCCATGCGCGGGTATGCCAGCCGTGCCCTGAACGGCTTCACCAACTACGTGGACCACACCGCTGGACAGGTGCACTACAAGGTGACCGTGCGCGACCAGTTCGGTATGGAGGTTGAGGCTCCCGAGCCCGTGGTGATGACCTTGAGCGACGGAGGTGAGATTGATGCCAACCAGGTGTTCACCAGCAATGGCACGAACGGTGAGTATACCGTGACCGCCACGACAGGCGACTTCACCGAGACCGCTACTGTCAAGGTGGCTACCGCACTGACCGAGGTAGTGACCTATCCCGCCATCGAACTGAACGAAACGACCTTGAGCGCCAGCCAGTCGTTTGACGTGATGGGCGACGAGACTACCGCGACCCTGCCCGATGCATGGCGCATCGACCGCATCCTCACCGCCCCGCGCACCGTGGGACGCTATGACCAGGCCGACGACCAGACGATGTACAGCGGCGGCGTGAACCTGCCCAGCAATGCCAAGAACGGCACGTGGAACTTCGGCGACAATGCCGGCGACGACCGCGCTCTGGGTGGCATCTCGACTGGTGTAGCCGGTGGCACGAGGTGTGTCAACGTGTATGCCCACCTGCTCAACACGGGCAGCAAGAACATTGAGAACGTCAACGTGACCTACAATGTTGAGAAGTACCGCAAGGGTAACAACGGTGCCGGCTTTGCCGTGCAACTGTACTATTCGATCGACGGCCGCAACTGGACCAGTGCCGGCAACGGTTTCTACACCTATTTCGCTCCCGACAGCGAGACGGCCGGTTATGAGACCGTTCCTGGCGAGACCGTTCCCGTGAGCGGAGTGCTCGGCACCACGCTTGCACGCGGCTGCGACCTGTATCTGGCATGGAACATCAGTGTGGCCAGCGGTGACGCTGCCCAGGGTGCTATGGCACTGGGTATCGACGACTTCAGCATCAGTGGCGAACTGCCCACGATTCCCGCATCACAGCACTACATCTTTGTCAACGACCTGACCGGTTGGGATGCCCTGGGATTGTATGCTTGGGGTGACAGCGAACTCTTCGGCGCATGGCCCGGCGAAGCCAGTGTGGGCGATTCCATCGTGAATGGCACCAACTACAAGGTGTTCCTGCTGGATGCCAACAGTGGCAACTTCCACCTGATTTTCAACAACTGGAACAATGGCCAGCAGTTGCCCGATTATGACATCGTGGCCGACCGTGACTACTACTTCACGATTACCGCGACCGAGGTGACCGAGACCCAGGCCACCGTGCTGGAGAATATCGTCGACAAGACATCGGCCTTCCAGGTGCGCAGCAATGTGGCTACCTATCCCGGTACCATCATCGTCTACAACACCAGCGGACAGACCATTGCTACTGCCAACGACTCCTTCGACCTGCAACAACTCAATCGTGGCATCTACATCCTGCAGGGCAGGAACGGTAGCCACGTCGAGACCATCAAGGTCGCCGTAGGCCGGTAATCGGCTGACGCGGTTCCCCGAGTCGGGAGATTAAACGAACAGGAGGGAACGTCCACAATCTTGGGACGTTCCCTCCTGATTTATTGCCTTGTTATGGTCGGCTGCCCGTTAGCGGCGGCGACTGGGATCATTCATGCGCATCTTGCCCTCGTTGACAGCCTGTTTCTTGTTCATTCCGGGCTGAGGCTGACTCTTGCTGCCGGGCTGACTCTTGCTTCCAGTCTGGTGTCTGGGCGTCATACCGCCATTGCCGGGCTTGGGCTGCGACTTGGACGAGGGAGCGCCAAAGGTGCGGCCGTCGTAAGCGCTGTGGTCAAAATAGCGGTTGGAACCCTTGTACACCTGATATCCGGGAGGAGCGGCATAGAAGAATCTGTCCTTGGGATAGCGGCTGTAGATTGAGAAGACAAATTTGCGGTTCTCCCACCTGACGGGACGATAGAAGTACTCCAGTTGCATGAACATGTTGTACTGTGCAGGTGAGAGCACATAGCGCAGTTCGTTGTTGCGGCGGGTCCAGAAGGTGCCGAAGATGTCATCATACACGTCCAGACACATGATGTAGTCCATATTGATTTCATACACGGCATTATACTGGTCCACACTCAGTCCGAGTTCATAGGCCATCTTGTCGGTCAGGAAGAAGGCCTGATCGCGGGCCGACTTGTAACTCATCGCGTTGGCGGCTGCCCCGAGGGTCAGCATGGCCACCATTGTTAAGATAAAGCGTTTCATAGTGCGTATGTTTTTATCGTTATTAAATGTTTGTTGCCCCAAAATTAGTCGATATCGATGAATTAATGCAAATATTTTAGACAAATATTCATAAACAATCGACTAATCACCCCTAAATCTGCATATCCCGTGCCACTGGGGCTTGGGGACTGCCCAAAATGGCGGTAAAAGGGGCCAAAGCGGCAAATCCATAGACAAAACACCCGGTTTACCCGTTTTTTTGACTGTTGTTTCCCGCTCATTCGGGCATTTGTTTATACTTTTGCAGATATGATTAACTTCACGCCGTTATTCCGTAATCATCTCGTGGGACGCCTGCAGCAGCATGCGCGCTACATCGACTATGCCGATGCCGTGCAGCAGGGCGAACTGGTGCGGCTGGTGGAGAAAGCGTCGCTCACACGCATCGGCCGCAAGTATGACTTCTCGTCCATCAGGACCTACCGTCAGTTTGCCTCGACGCTGCCCTTGTTCCGCTACGAGGACCTGGAGCCGCACATCCTGCGCATGGTCAACGGCATCAGGGACGAACTGTGGCCCGGCCGCTGCTGGAACTTCGCCCAGTCGTCGGGTACCAGCGGACGCAGCAAGTACATCCCCATCACGCGCGAGTCGTTCAAGTGGAACCACTACCAGGGAACGAGCGACGTGGTCTCCCATTACCTGAACCTGAATCCAGAGAGCCGCCTGTTCTCGGGCAAGGCTTTCATCCTGGGCGGCAGTTTTGCCAATAACCTGCAACTCAAACCCGGCGTCAGGGTGGGGGATCTGAGCGCCAACCTCATCGAGAACATGAATCCGCTGGCCAACCTGGCGCGCATCCCCAGCCGTAAGGTGGCTCTGATGGAGGATTGGACCGAGAAACTGCCGATGCTGGTCGAGGAATCCATCGGGCAGAATGTGACCAACCTGAGCGGTGTGCCGTCATGGTTCCTGACGGTGCTCAAGCGGGTGCTCGAGAAGACGGGCAAGTCGTGCATCCACGAGGTGTGGCCCAACCTGGAGGTGTTCTTCCACGGCGGCATCGCCTTTGAACCCTACAAGCAGCAGTACGAGGCCATCTGCGACATGGACAAGATGCACTTCCTGAACAACTATAACGCCAGCGAGGGCTTCTTTGCCGTGCAGAGCAACTGGGAGAGCACGGCGATGTTGCTTTTGCTCGACGTGGGCGTGTTCTATGAGTTCATCCCCGTCGAGGAAATCGATAGCAAGACGCCCGAGGTATATCCCATCTGGGAAATCGAGCAGGGACGCACCTATGAACTCATTATCACCGCGCCAAACGGCCTGTGGCGATACCGCCTGGGCGACACGGTGACCATCGAGCAACTCAACCCCGTCAAAATCAAAATTGCAGGTCGCACGCGCAGTTTCATCAATGCCTTCGGCGAGGAACTGATGGTGCACAATGCCGACCATGCCATCACCCTGGCGGCACAGGAAACCGATGCCGAGGTGCTGAACTATACCGCCGCTCCTGTCTATGCCCAGGGCAACGAGCGCGGCTATCATCAGTGGCTCATCGAGTTCGCGAGGGAGCCTAAGGACAAGGACCGCTTCATGCAGTTGCTTGACCAGCACCTGCGCGAGGTGAACAGCGACTATGATGCCAAGCGCACGGGCGACATCTTCCTGGCTCAGCCCGCACTGGTGGTCGCTGCACCGGGCTTGTTTGACCGCTGGCTGGCCTCCACGGGCAAGTTGGGTGGCCAGCGCAAGGTGCCTCGCCTGAACAACGACCGGGACATTATCGACCAGATGCTCGCCTTTAATCATTGATAGTCAACCGTTATCGGTTGACTATAGAACTATGCGGCCAAAATTTTTCTTTTTTTATGAAACTTTTTGGCCTGCTCGTGCGTCTATAGTATAGACAATATTTAAAACAGTATAAAATGATGAAGCGATTCTTTAATCTGGCCCTGGTGGCCACAGTAGCCATCATGATGGCATCGTGCATGAGTATTAATTTGGGTGAGAAGGGTGGCAAGGACACCACACCGACCCAAGTGCCGCAAATCAATCAGACGGTGAGCATGTCTGCCTTTGATGAGGTGGAGATTGCCGGAGCCTTTAAGATTATCTATGAGCAGGGCGAGCAGTGCAGCGTGCGCATCGAGGCGCCGGAGCAGGCCCTCAAGGAGATGACGGTCTATGTCAAGGATAGCCAGTTGCGCATCCGCAAGTCTGTTGACAAGCCCACGGTGTCGTTCAAGGATGTAAAGGTCTATGTCACATCACCTGACATCAAGCGCGTGGATTTGGCGGGCTCTGGTATGTTTACCGCCAGCAATCCTGTCGAGGCAAGCGAGTTTATAGCCGACCTTGCCGGCTCGGGCAAAATTATGCTTGTTCAGATGACCTGCGACAAGGCCGTCTTTGACATTGCCGGCTCGGGCAATATCGAATTCGGCAAACTGGATGTCAAAAACACGGCTAAGGCCGATATCGCCGGTAGCGGTGACATCAATATCGGTGAGATGGCCTGTGCCAAATTCAAGATTGATATCGCTGGCTCGGGCAACGTGAATTGCGACAACATCACCGCCGATGATGTGGATGTCGATATCGCCGGCAGCGGTGACGTGAACCTCAAGGGCACGGTGAAGCACCACACCAAGGATATTGCCGGTAGCGGCAAGGTGAACATCAACTAAGGGTAAAGAGTTAGGAGTTAGAAATTAGGGGTTAGGAATGTTATCCTGACTCCTAATTCTTTATTCCTAACTGTTTGAGCATTTCGGCAGTGGTGCTGTGGCGCTTGCCGTTCAGGTCGCTCAGGTAGGCGTTGACGTCGGTCGGCGCCATTTTTCGCGCGTTGTTGAAGCGCTCGGGCCGTGTGATGCGTGTGAAGACCACGCGCTGGATGGCGGTCTTGTGGCAATGGCCGATGCTGTAGCCCATCTGTTCGGGGTGCTCCCCGGGGCCGTTGCTCGACCAGTAGGTGACGGTGTCGCCCTCACAGCCCAGGAAGATGACGCTGTGGCCGGCTTCCTGGTCGGCGTCACGGTTGTCATCACAGCCGATGATGGCTCCGCTGTCCTTGCCGCGGCTCTCGTTACGGTTCCAGAAGATCTTCATCAGGTCACCGGGCACGGCGCGGCTCCATATATCTTGGGCGCACCACTCGTCGTCGGTCAGGTAGCGTTCATCGGGCGTTTCGCGGTTGCGTTCGCTGCATGCACCGCGGTAGGCCGTGAAACTGTAGCCCGCGCCCAATTCACGCACCAGCACTCCCAACCCGGGACCATTGGCGTTGGCGCGACCCCAGAAGCCCACGCCGTCGTCTTGGCCGAAACCGTCGGGGTTGAGTTCATCGGCGATGCCGACGTAGGGTTTCATGTTCACCCAGGCCTCGCGTTTGATTTTGTGCTTGGTGTCCCAGATGAGCAGTGCCTTGATGATGACCGAGTAGGTCGCGCTGGAGCAGAACGACGGCTGTGCCTGCATCGGGTCAAACCTGGGCCGCTCGTCGCCCACGCCCATCCGGTAAGCATCATTGAGCCCGCGCCAGGTGGTCTTGGGAAACAGGTCGTTGGGGCGCCCGCCGGTGTAGTAGCCGCCGCGCTCGGGGAACGAGTCGATGGCAGCAAGCACGGCTCGCTGCCAACCCTCGTTGACCTTGTCGCCGGCCGAAGCCTGAAAGGCCAGGCACAACAGTGCAAGAATTGCAAAAAAGGTCGGTTTCATCGACTTTTTTGGGTGATTATCCCTGATAGCGGACAGCAACAATGTCCCAATCGATGATCTGCCACAGGGCGGCCAGGTGGTCGGGACGACGGTTCTGGTAGTCGAGGTAGTAGGCATGCTCCCACACGTCCATCGTCATCAAGGGGTGCAGGCCGCGCTGGATGGGGTTGGCGGCGTTAGGCTCCTGGGCGATGACGAGTTTGCCGTCACCATCGGCACTGAGCCAAGCCCAACCGGAGCCGAACAGGGTCGCACCGGCCTTGGCAAAAGCCTCCTTAAAAGCCTCAAACGAGCCGAAATCCTTGTCGATGGCCTCGGCCAGAACTCCTGTCGGCACATTGTCGGCCTTGGGGGCACGGAACTGGCCAAAGTACAGGTTGTGGTTCAAAATCTGTCCCGCATTGTTGAGCATGCCGCCCTCGGCCTTGAGCACCACGTCCTCGAGGGGCAGCCCCTCCAAGCCGCTGCCGGGCAGTGCGGCATTCAGGTTATTCACATAGGCGGCCAGGTGCTTGCCGTGGTGAAAGGCCAGCGTGTTGGCACTGATGACCGGCTCCAAAGCCTCGGCTGCATAAGGCAGCGCCATCAACTCAAATCGTCCATCAATAGGCATAGTCTTCTCCATAATCCTTCTCTTTTAGGTTATTATTGTTCATGGCAAATATAGGTATTATTGTGAGAAGATTTGCAAATTTACCATGGAAAAATGAAAATTGAGTGATTGGTGCGGTTGAATAAGGCAAAAGCAGTACCTTTGTCGCTAATATGTTGAAAAGCACTGATAATAAGGGCGGGACGCTGTATGTGAGTGACCTGGACGGGACGTTGCTGGGTGATGACTCGTTGTTGTCGCGCGGCACGATTGACATGCTCAACTGCATCATTGAGGAGCGGGGTGGCCTGTTTACTGTTGCGACGGCACGCACACCGGCCACGGTGGTGCCGTTGATGCAGGAGGTGCATGCGCGGCTGCCGTTCATCGTCATCGGCGGCTCGTCGATGTGGAATCCGGTGACGGGCTGTTTTGAGCGCACCCACGGCATCGACGACGTGACGGTCAATGCCGTCAGCGATGTGTTTGACCGCTATGGCATTTATCCGTTCATCTACCGTCGCCACGGCAACAACAGGCTGCATGCTCACCACTATGGTCCCTTGTCATCGCAGGAGGATCAGTTTGTCCGTGAGCGCCAGCACCTGCCGCTGAAGCGGTTCTTGCTTGATGACCACGATTACCGCCACAGCAGCGACGAGGCGCTGTTGATTTTCTCGCTGAACAAGTTTGACGTGCTCGAGGCCATCGCTGGCGACCTGCGTGCTTCGGTGCCGACG
This sequence comes from uncultured Prevotellaceae bacterium, assembly GCA_900320245.1. GTDB lineage: Bacteria > Bacteroidota > Bacteroidia > Bacteroidales > Muribaculaceae > Sodaliphilus. The sequence goes on along the minus strand of ONRP01000003.1, from coordinate 28,186 downwards.
TGCTCGGTGATGGTATACCATGACATCTTTGACGAACGTAACGGTTACCTCGAGATTTTCACTGCCGGCACCAGCAAGGCTGCTGCCATCCGCGACTTGGCCCGTGAGGTGGGCGCGCAGCGGGTGGTGGTCTTCGGCGACAACCGCAACGACATCGCTATGATGCAGGCGGCCGATTACAGCGTCGCCGTGGAAAATGCTTTCCCCGAAGTCAAGGCCGCCGCGAGCGAGGTCATCGGCCCCAATACGGCCGACAGCGTGGCCCGCTGGATTCTTGGAGAGTTAGAAAATTAGAAGTTAGGGGTTAGAAGTTAGAAGTTAGGAGTTGGCATACGCTGACATTCGCATACATATCCTTCCCAATGACTTGACGGCCTGCAAAATTTGCCCAATTCACAGGAATTCCTTAATTTTGCCACTCATTATCACTCACCAGCATGGCTAACCCTAAGCATAGGCATAATAATGATGACCTTGTTTTGAAAGCAGTATCTGCTATCAAGACCGCTATCTTACAGGGACAATACGAGGCTGCCAAGGATGTTAACCGCGTCCAGTTGGCGCTCTACTATGCAGTGGGTCGTTTCTTATCCAGAAATACTCGTAAGGGCGTTTGGGGCACAGGAGCACTGGAGGCTATCAGTGAACGGTTGCGCAAGGAATTGCCTGGTCTGAGAGGTTTTTCGGTTTCAAGCCTGAAAAATATGCGTCTATTCTATGAGGAATGGAGTATGCTTGACACCCATTCGCCAATTATGATTGGCGATGTGCAAAATGGCGATAATCAGTTACTTAATAATTCGCCAATCCCGATTGGCGAATTTAATCAAGATGATTTTGATGGCTTAATAGACATTCAACACTGCCTACAAGTTCCAGTGACGGGTGATTTTCCAGTTGAGGATTTTTTTAGGGTTCCATTCACTCATCACATCAGAATTATCGAAAGGATAAAAGACGTGCAAGCGCGTTATTATTATCTGCATCGAACTGCTGAGGAACATCTTACTGCAGACGCATTGGTCCGGTCGATCAAGGAGTCGGCTCACGAGCATCAATCTTTGATACCTAATAACTTTGACCAAACGATGATAAGTGCATCAGAGGCTAGAAAGGCCGTTATGATGTTCAAGGATGAATACCTGCTTAACTTTATCAACGTGGAGGAAATCGGGGAACGAGATAGCCTGGATGTGGACGAGAGGGTTGTAGAACAGCGGATAGTCGAGAATATAAAGAAGTTCATCATGACCTTTGGTAATGATTTTGCTTTTATCGGAAATCAGTATCATCTTGAGGTCTATGGTGTTGAGCAGTTTCCCGATTTGTTGTTTTTCAACCGTGAATTAAATGCCCTAGTGGTGATTGAACTCAAAACAGGGCCATTTAAGACTTCTTATCTTGGACAATTGATGGGTTACTTGAGCATCCTTGATGCCAAGGTGAAGAAACAGCATGAGAACCCGTCAATCGGCATCGTGCTTTGCAAAAGTGCAGATCGCGAGTTTGTTGAATTTGTCATACGAGACTACAGCAAACCGATGGGAGTGGCGACTTACTCTACCAGCCAAGATATGCCCGAGCCTTTCCGCAACGCATTACCTGACGTAGAAGAACTAAAGAAACTACTATAACTCACCAGCATGGCTAATCTGCGCAACATATATGACTCGCGACGCATCTGGAAGGTGGTGTTTCTCGCCATCTCACTGGTGCTGGTCGCCCTGTTCCTGTACATCTCCAACAACCTGGTCAAGGACCTGGCTGAGCAGGAGCGCGAGCGCATGGAAATCTGGGCCAACGCCACCCGCGAACTGGCAACGATGGGTAGCGGTGGCGAAGTGGATGCCGACGGCAACCCTATTGAGACGGGTACGACCGACGTGGAGTTCCTGTTCGGCATCATCCAGGGCAACCACAATATCCCCGTGCTGCTGGTCGATGACCAGGACAACATCCTGGACCACCGCAACTTCCGCCTGCCGGAGCCCGTGGACAGCCTGAGTTTTGAAATCTCGCCTGCCAATCTGGAGTACCTGAACAAGAAACTGCGTCACCTCAAGAATACCGAGAACAAAATCGAGATCCAGATTGACGAGAGCACAACTCAGTATCTCTACTATGAGGACTCGACGCTGCTGCGCCGCCTGTCCTATTTCCCCTACATCCAGTTGGCGGTACTCATCCTGTTCTTTGCCATCGCCTATTTTGCCCTGATGAGCATCAAGCGCGCCGAGCAGAACAAGGTGTGGGTGGGTCTCTCCAAGGAAACTGCCCACCAGTTGGGAACGCCCATCTCGTCGCTTATGGCATGGATGCAGTTGCTCGAGTCGATGGGCGTGGACAAGAGCATCGTTACTGATATGGACAAGGATGTGAAGCGCTTGTCGACCATCGCCGACCGTTTCTCCAAAATCGGATCCATGCCCGACAAGGAACTCACCTCGATCAACGAGGCCGTGGTCAGCAGTCTGGAGTATATGCGCGCCCGCATTCCCAAGCGTGTTGACCTGCATATTCACACCAACGACCAGACCAACAACGGCGTGATGCTGAGCCAGACGCTGTTTGCTTGGGTGATGGAGAACCTGACCAAGAACGCCGTCGACGCCATGGATGGCGAGGGACGCCTCGACATCACCGTCGAGGACAGCCCGCACAATGCCGTCATCCTGGTCAAGGACACCGGCAAAGGTATCCCGCGCAAGAACTTCAAGAACGTTTTTACTCCCGGCTTCACGACCAAAAAGCGCGGCTGGGGTCTGGGTCTGACGCTTGTCAAGCGCATCATCGAGGAGTACCACAACGGCCAAATCTATATCAAGGAATCGGAGGTGGGGAAGGGTACCACCTTCTGCATCGAACTCCCTAAAGTCAAGTCGGAATCATGACACAAACAGACCAAAACACCTCACGCGTCACGATGCTGGGCACGGGCAATGCCATGTGTGTCAATTGCTACAACACCTGTTTCTACCTCAAGAGTCCTCGGGGCGGCATGCTCGTCGACGGCGGTGGCGGCAACGGCATCCTGCAGCAACTCATCAAGGCCAAAATCCCCTTTGAGAGTATCCGCCACATGTTCGTCACCCACAGCCACACCGACCACATCATGGGAGCCATCTGGATGATGCGCAAGATTTCGCCACTGATTTTCAAGGGCAAGCACAAGGGGCCGTTCACCATCTACTGCAACGACGAGGTTAAGGAGGCCCTCTACACGATGGGCAAACTCATGATTCCCGAAAAGATCTTTAATTCCATCGGGCAGACCATCTTCCTGCAGGAGGTGCATGACAGCGAGCAGGTGGAGATTGACGACATGCAGGTCACCTTCTTTGACATCGGGTCGGTGAGGTTCAAGCAATATGGCTTCAGTGCGCAACTGCCCGACGGCCAGCGCCTCGTCTGCCTGGGCGATGAACCCTACAGCGTGCAGAGTGAGCCGTATGCGCGCGGCTGCGACTGGCTGATGTGCGAGGCCTTTTGCCTCTACAAGGACCGTTTCGCGTTCAATCCCTACGAGAAAAACCACAGCACAGCGCTTGATGCCGGCATGCTCGCCCAGGACCTGGGTGTGAAAAACCTCGTGCTCTACCACACCGAGGACACCCACCTCGACACCCGCGCCGCCACCTACGGTGCCGAGGCGGCCCAATATTTCAAGGGCAACATCCTCATCCCCGATGACCTGCAGAGTTTTGACCTCGTCCGTTGATTGGACTGGCGGCAGGTAGCATCCTTCATGGCAAATATGGCATAACGTGTCCCCCTCGTCAAGGTGATCGAGGGCTTATCCTTGTGTGGATAATAACAAAGTATTCGACAGAAATGCGTAATAATTCAATAAGATGTTGTATCTTTGTGAGTTGTAATAACAGTTTGAATAGGCATTGTTTGATGATTTAAATTCAAGAAATATATGAGGCACTATCTGAAGAATCTGGAGGAAACCGTCCGCAACCATTGGACACAGAAAGCCTTGTGCGACTACAATGGCGACACTTTTTCCTATGCAAACCTGGCCATCAACATTGAACAGTTCCGTGTCTTTTTTGACGCTGTAGGCATCAACAAGGGCGACAAGATTGCCTTGTGCGCACGCAACTGCGCCCGGTGGGCCATGACGTTCTGGGGAGTCAATGTCAATGGCCGTGTGGCGGTTCCGCTGCTGGCCGACTTCCATCCCGACACCGTTGCTCTGTTGACCAACCATTCTGACAGTGTGGTGCTGTTTGTTGACGATGACATCTGGGCGAAGATGAACCCTGATGAGATGCCCAACCTCAAGGCTGCCGTCAATGTCAAGGATTACGGAATCCTCTGGCACCAGGACCAGGCGGTGGCCGATGCATGGGAAAACCGCAAGAAAGCCTTCGCAGAGAAATATCCCGACGGCATGTTCCCCGAGCATGTGTCTTATCCCGACGACAATGCCGATGACCTGGCGATTATCAACTACACGTCGGGCACTACGGGCAACCCCAAGGGCGTGATGCTTACCTATAACGCCATCTCGGACACCGACCACTTCGCTAACACTCATTTCCCGAATACCCCCGGCCAGACCATCGTCTCGATGCTGCCGCTGGCCCACATGTACGGCCTGGCCATCGAGTTCATCCATCCCAACGTCGACGGTGTCACCGTCTATTTCCTCGGCAAGACGCCGTCGCCCACCACGCTGCTCAAGGCGATGCGCGACATCAAGCCCTACATGGTGGTCACGGTGCCGCTGGTGATGGAGAAAATCTATGCCAATGCCATTAAGCCTTCGATGGAGAAGGCGAAGATGCCGTTGGCCATCCCCGGTCTGAGAAATCTGGTCTACAGGGCAGCCCGCAAGAAGATGATAGAAGCCTTCGGCGGCGCCGTGGAGTGCTTCATCATGGGTGGTGCGGCGCTCAATCCCGAGGCCGAGCAGTTCTTCAAGAAGATTCACCTGCCCTATACAGTGGGCTATGGCATGACCGAGGCTTGTCCGCTGCTGGGCTATGAGTGGTGGACCAAGTTTGTGCCGGGTTCATGCGGCAAGCCTGTCCACGAACTCCGCATCGACTCCGAGGACCCGCATCACATCCCTGGCGAAATCCAGGCCAAGGGTCCCAACCTGACCATAGGCTATTACAAGAACCCCGAGGCCACCGAAGCCTCTTTCACCGAGGACGGATGGTTCCGCACGGGTGACTTGGGCGTGATGGACGAGAAGCGCAACATCTTTATCCGCGGACGCATCAAGTCGATGATCCTGAACTCCTCGGGCCAGAACATCTACCCCGAAGAGGTGGAGGCCGTCCTGGCCAACTGCCAGTATGTGGACGAATGCCTCGTCGTGGACCGCGAAGGCAAAATCACGGCGCTGGTATATACCGAACTCCCCGAGGATATGGACGAGGAGACCAGGGCCCCCATTCCCGGCAAAATCCGCGTTGAGGCCAACAAATCACTGCCCAACTACAGCAAGATTGCGAAAGTCGAAATGATGGACATCCCCTTCGAGAAAACCCCGAAGAAAACCATCAAACGCTTCCTGTACAAATAAGAAACCTCAAACCGATAGGTCATTATCAGAATAAAAAGTGCCCGTAAAGCCTGCGTAGGTTGGCTTTACGGGCATTGATGTGATTGTCATTGACGCCTGTCGCGGGCTTCCATGCGGGTGTCAATCAAACTTGTTGGTTGATTTGAGGTTTACAAAATGTTGTTATTGTTGATATTTGGTTGTTTTGGTTGTTTGACAGGGAGCACGGGCATGAACGGGATGCTATTTAATCCAGATGTCCCCTATACTGATTCTTCAAGCCGGTATTCCAACTCATCTAAGTCATCACAGAAACCCTCGTCGGCATGATAGTTCCGCTCGCTCTAGGGCTGGTCAGCGGTCAAGGGTATGATTGGTCAGGAAGCGCTCTCTTGTATTTCTGATACACGCTTTTCAGTTGTCTGTCGATTTCTTTGGCAGGACGATTGAGTTCGCTTAACCCCACCTCGAAACGAAGGGTGTTCTCAGTATCCATCCTTTCATGATATTTCACGATGAGCCTAAGCGTGGGTACACGGAATTGCAAGGTCGTCTTGAACCTCACCTGTTCACAGTCAGCAAAGGGTACCGTTGTAGCCAGACCGCCCTTGTCGTAGAAGACGAAGCAGTCAGCACCAACAGCGAATGCAGGTATGCCGCGACGGGCTTTAGCGGCTTTCCGGAACGATTCAACAGCCGACAGTATCATGGCAAGCGTCGTCAGGCCATAGGCAATGAGTATCACGTAACCATGCCAGTCATGGAACATGAACGACAGTTCCCAATGGATAAAACTGTACACCCCGAAGGCGACCAATGCCACCGACAGCATCGTATAGGCCACCGCCTTTGCACCCGCTAACCCCTGGCGGTAATAATATTGATGTAATATCTCCATAATTTTAAGTTTGATATACAGGGAAGGACTTTTTAAGTCCAATCCAATCTACCACTATTTTCTTTTATCTCTATTTAGAACTCTATTTGTTGCTGCCAAGGTAGGTGGAACGGTCGAGGCCGCAGTAAGGTCGATGTGCGCCCCTGCCCAAGCGGCCGTGGACGTCGGCAGATGTTACGCGGATGCCCATCAGAAATCTCAGATGAATCAGTTGTTTGAAATCCCGTCGAGGTCGGCGATAGAGCAGGCTACCTTGAGAATGCGCTCATGTTCATGCGTTCCATGGCGTCGCGAAGTTTCTCCAGATAGTCACACAATGTCGCCTTGCCATAGGTCTCGCAGGAATTCGGTGGCTGGGATGACGTCTACACCATTCATCTTACGGCGGTATTTGTCTAGTGATACGATGATCAAGCGGGCATCAGGGAAGTCCTCACTGAACGCCTTCAAGCCATGCGTGTGGCGTGACTTGGCTTCTTCTGTAGATTTGATTTCGATTGCTATGCGACCCTCGCCGATGATGGTATCAACCTCATATCCTCCCGATGTGCGCCAATAGGTGAGCCGCTCATCAATGTGGTTATAACCCAAATAGGCTATAATCTCCTGAATGATGAAATGCTCGAATGCATGCCCAAAGTCATCGCTGCCAGGACGCAGTGTACCACGATGGGTGAGATAATTGGCAAGGCCAACATCAAACAAATAGAACTTAGGAGCAGCAATCGCCCGGCGTTTGCGTGATGACGTGAACCCAGGAATGAGATACCCCAACAACGTATCCTCAAGAATTGTAAAGTATTCTTTCACCGTTCGGTAATCAATACCACAGTCTTGGGCAATGTTCTTGTAGACCAACATTTCGCCGTCACACTGGGCTGCTACCTCTAGGAATCGCGAAAATGACTGGAGATTGCGCGTCAAAGCCTCCTGCCGTATCTCTTCATTCAGGTAGATTCCAACATAACCCCGCAAGCGTTCCTTCGGGTTTTCGACCATGTAATGGCGCGGAATCATGCCATTGTTCACGGCACGAATGAGGTCAAAATCGGGAATCTCGGCGCTGACAAGAGGAAACATTTGTTCACGGGTCGCCCGACCGCCCAATAGGTTTGTGCCCAATCTCTTCAGTTTTCTGGCACTCGACCCGCTCAAGATGAATCGAATGTTTTTCCTTTGTATCAGCGAGTGCACCTCATCAAGCAACTGCGGCAGTTTCTGTATTTCATCGATGATGACAGTATCATTTTCGCCAAAACCCTCCAATTCTTCAGACAAAATTTCAGGTCGGCGCAACAATCGCTCAAACTCCGATGGCCGTAGCAAGTCATAAGTGCGACAAGCAGGGTACTTTGCGTTCAGCCATGTAGTCTTGCCTACCTGACGTGCACCCCACAAAAACACACTGTCATTATACTCGTTATCAAGGTCAATAATTCTGTTATACATACATCATATTGTAGTTTTATCTTAATAATTCAACATTATGATGTCGCAAAATTACTCGATAATTACCTAATAACAAAATCTATTTCATGATTTTTTCAGTTAAAAACTGCCCATATAGGTGGGGCGGTCCAGGTTGCGGTAAGGCTGATGTGCGCCCCTGTCGTGGTGTTCAAGGAAGTCGGTGGGACCCTGTGCACGGATGCCAATCAGAAATCTCAGATGAATCAGTTGTTTATAAGAAAGTTGTTCCGGTTGTTGCTTTGTTGTCACAGTTGTTTGATGGGGAGCACGGGCACGGATTCATCGAAGCCACCAGCATAAACGACGCGGGGTATTCCGTCGAATATTTCGCCCTTGAAATTGAAATAATCCTGTCCTCCAACGGTTGACGCATCACCTCCAAAACGGACCGATTGAATTCAGGCAATTCGTCCAAGCGGAAGAACTTGTGCCATTGCAAAAGCCTCATGGTCAGCCATAAAGCCACGAAAAACCACAAAGATACACAATAATACATTAAAACTATCCTAATTCTTTGGAATTTTCCACTATTGTTAAGTTGGTTGTTTACTCGTTGGAGATGTCTTTTTCTATCAATCACTATCTTCAGGGAAAGCAAACTCAATTTCACTTGATGTTGCAGCTCGAAGATACCATTGTAATAACCCACCTGTACCTCTCTGTACCATTTTCTTTTCCGGTATTTCCTTAAATAAGAGTGTTGGTGTGGGTACTTGTGAAAGGTATCCTGGTTCAATGAAAACGGGATTGGGCAAATCGTCGTATTTTCTCCATTTAGAAGCACTGTATTTAACAGGCTCATCAATTAAAAAACACTCTGATTTATTGAGAACATACTCCTCATTATTCTCTAAAGGCATTATTGAGTCTAAATAACAAGTTCCGATTCTAACATTAGAAGAATATGTTAATTGATCTGCACTTTCTCCTCTCACTACATAAACCTTTGGTGGATAAATAAATAGTGTGAGAATCATCATGGTTAAAGGGGTGAAACCAATAATAGAAGATACAATCAGCTTCCAACTAGCATCCCTATAACATGTCCATAGACTATCAATTTCCCCTACCAAATACTGAATTATAAGAATAATTATTGAAAATACAAGAGAAATTACAATAAAAGAACAAATGATGAATAAAAGATTTGGAATAAGCATAATCTTAAGGTGATATCAAATACATATTAATTTCTCTTTCGCATTGTGAACAGAGCTCGTTAGTCACAATAATTGAGACTTTTTATTTTGCTGCGAATTTACAAATAATTGTTCAATGTGGTTTCATTAACCGCTTCTTTTTAAGTTTTCAAATCGTTTATCTGAGATGAACATATTTTGGTGGTAAGAAGTATATCATTCCCGTAATTTTAGTTCAGCACATATCTCTTTCAACATTAGAGGTATTTCCTTATAATCTTCATACCATATTACATTGACACCAAGATCTTCCAATTGGATTTCAATAATACTGAAATGCATCTCATTCTTTTTATGCTCTTTTTCATATGCATATAATTTTTCTCTTTTCAAGAATGCGAAATGACGAACTTCTCGATCACTATCCTTATGAGATACATCCAAGAGCCTTCTAAGATTTGGGTCTGTCATTGATAAACCAATAAAGAAACAAGTGTTTCTATCCAAAGCATGCAACTGTTCAACATTAGACCAATGGTATGATTCCCTATAAATAGCATGATAATCTTCTTCACTGAGCACAGGTGTACTTTGAACATCTGAATCTTTCTCTGGTATTAATCCGTGTACATGATACACAGGTAGTTCACCTTTGAGACTTCTACTTTTTGAACAAATGCTTGCAACCTCTATTCCATAATTCTTTAAAGCGGTTTCAACAAGATTATCGTAATTATATGTAATAATGCTCTCTACTTTATTTGTTGATACCATGTCACAAATTGCAGAAATCAGTCCGGATTCGCTGATATTAACATTTTTATAAAGAACATAATCATGAAGATATTTGGTGAGTATCTCTTTCTGTTTCTTATTGCCTACTAAATATCGACCCATAATAATTGGAGACATCGAACACGCGTTGTAAATCTTATTAAAGTCTCTTTTTGTAAATGGTTTACGTAACCTCTTTACCGATTTTTCAAGTAAACTCTTCCAAGAAGGACCTCCAGCATCTTGACTAACACCTGCACCAAGAAATAAGGTGCAATTATTCTCACGAAAGCAAAACTTTGCATCTTCAAGTATTGAGTTGCGCCTTTGTTTCCAATTTTGCTCCTCTTGTTTAATCTGATCATTCAGTTTTTTTCTCTTATCTATAAGCGAAATAAACCTATCTACTTTATAGATATCAGATAGCTTTAATGCTTTAGCTTTTTTCAATACAGTATCAGATACAACTGTATTCTCATCGAATAGTAAGTAAACTTTTGATTCTGGATTTTCCTGTTTCCATAGTTTTGCTACATCATTTAATCGATGAATCGCATCGGCAATCAGATTACATTTAATCTCAATAATACTATTAGCAGGAATTTTGAGAATCGAGATGCCTTGAGGAAGAAACATATCAAATGAATAAAACCTGCCTCCAATGGCTGCTTTATATGAGAGTTCTATTGATTCTCCTTTATCTTTATCAAGCCTTAACGCCAAAGCAAGATAAATCTTCATTTTCAATAGATGTTCTTTGGCAGCCACATACCCGCCAACATTCTCAATTATTTGTTTATAATTCTCATAAAAATCGTTCAAATACATGTTATAATACCATTTTTAGTACATGACTTTTATCTGACTTACTGGAGTTTACATATTGTTGCCCAGGTAAGTGGGGCGGTCGAGGTTGCGGTAGGCGATGGCTTCCATGATGTGGTGGTCGAGGACGTCGGCGGTGCCTTCGAGGTCGGCGATGGTGCGGGCGACTTTTAGGATGCGGTCGTAGGCCCTCGCGGACATGTTCATGCGTTCCATGGCGTCGCGAAGTTTTTCTAGGCCGGCGGCGTTGGGCTCGGCGTATTTGTGCAGCAGGGACGGGGGCATCTGGGCATTGCAGTGGATGCCGGGTTCGTCCTTGAAGCGGCGCTCTTGCAGCATCCTGGCGGCGATGTCGCGCTGGCGGATGGCGGCACTGGGTTCGCCCGGAGCCTTGCTTGACATCTGGTCAAAATCAACGGGCTGGACCTCGATCTGCAGGTCGATGCGGTCGAGCAGCGGGCCCGAAATCTTGCTCATATAATGCGTGCGCTGGTACTCGTTGCAGACGCATTTCTTCTTGGGGTGCCCATAGTACCCGCACGGGCACGGATTCATCGAAGCCACGAGCATGAACGAGGCAGGGTATTCGGTCGAGTATTTCGCCCTGCTGATACTTATAATCCTGTCTTCCAACGGTTGACGCATGACCTCCAAAACATTTCTAGAAAATTCAGGCAATTCATCCAAGCGGAAAGCCTTGCCCCATTGCAACAGCCTCATGGTCAGCCACAAAGCCCCAAAAATGACCAAAATAGGTACCATAAAACCATTCACAACCACAAAGATACACAAAAAAACTACTTAATTATTGATTCAAGCAGTTGATGGCTAATGTTGGGTCGATTTCTTTGGGTGATCCTTTGAGGATGTTTGCTACTTCACGGCAACTGGCATCGCAGATATTGATGGCTTTGCAATCTTTGCAGTGATCAGGTTGATACTGGCTATGGGCAAACATGTTCCAATAATCAACGTCTTCAATTATCGGTGTGGAGAAGATGTTTCCTACAATTCTTGGAGAATGGTTGCATGTGCGGATATTTCCTGATGGATCTATGACAAAAAATCCCTTAGCAGCCGCACATTGGTAACCGATAGCGAGATTTTTATACTTTTTCGGGCTATTTACGGCACACAAAGGTATCTCAGTTCCAACGTGCCCATAGCGGTTAGCCAACCGAAGAACTTCTTCGGTGGTATCAAGCATTTCTTGTAGTTGCTTATTGGTCAGCATCAAATCGTTCATGTTCTCCAGGCCTCTTCCTCCGGGGAGAAAACGGTTCAAAAGCAATGTCGATGCACCGTTGATTAACCCAAGTGAGACTGTCTCAAACAATTCATGAATATTCTGGGCCGTAACAGTGACATTGACGGTCGTCTTGATGCCGTATTCTTTTGCTTTCTTGAACCATTCGAGCACACCATCTGCGTTATCAACTCCTGTGTGTTGCTGAAATGTATTGTAACCCGGAAGGCTCATGCTTAAATGCACATTGCACCGTTTGAAGAGTCGTAAAAACTCCTCACGCATGGCCAGACCATTGGATATGAGTACGATGGGCGTCTTATAACCTCTTTTCAAATTGTTTTGGTGGACATACTCAACAATTTGCGGCATACAGTCCTTTAGTGTCGCTTCACCGCCTGAAATGGAAAACGCGGTTACCCCGTTGTCATAAAGGATGTCAATGGCTTTGAACCATTGGTCACAGTTCAATTCCTCACCCAATGGATAGTTATTCGATGGTGCATACCAAGGGCAAGAGCAGAAAACGCACTTGTGGTTACACCGATAGGTCAATTCAAGCGCAACGGCTTGAGGAAATTCTACGTTATTCATCTATCTTTAGACCTGTCATATATTCCAATAGATGTATTTCTTCAGCCAAAAAATGCTGTCTTCCATGATAACAATATGATGACTTTCCTTCTAGAAATGCCAGCACAGGATCATAATAGTATATGGGATTAGCAAGAGCGATATGATAAGGCTGTGTGCTGTCTGTCCTGAAGTAGAACAAGCGATTACTGTGGTGGACTTCAACATAAATCTTTTTTTCTTCGTTTATTTCTAGCCACTCGTCAGTGCCAGGATATAGTTGTTCTTTGACTTTATTGCAGCATTCTGTGCATAGATGTTCAACTTTAACATCATATCCTAACGCAGACATTCTTTTCACTTTGTCTTGAACCGCTTTCTCACCATGTTCTACTTCGGTGATTTCAGTTCCACAGTTATCACATGATAATGAAATGTCATTAAATACTATGCGATAGCACATGGCTCCCAAACTTCTTTCTTTAGGGATTTCTTCATGTGATATTGCTTTGAGTCTTTCAACAAGTTCGCTTCTTGATAGTTTATTTTTCTTATCCATACTGTTTGATTGTAGGTGCTTGATGATTATTTTTAAAAATCAAGGATTGACAATAATGGGTCCTCATCCATTTTAATGCCAGTCATATATTCGATAATAAAAGTTTGCTTTGATAAAAAGTTGTCTTCAATGACGATGCGGGCTCTTGGTTTTGAGACTACTTGAAGAAAGGCCTGAACATATTGATAGTAGAGACTGTCGTTTGCAATTGCACGATGATAAGGCTCGTTACAGTCAGTTCTATAATAAAACACATGATTCCGCTTCTCCAAGGATATATCAATTGAATGTTCTTTGTCAATAACAATGACATCATCAATGTCTGGATACAATTCTTCTTTCAACTTTTTGCAACATTTCTTACAATAGGACTTAACTCTTACGTCATAACCCATGCTAGCGATGCTCTTTACAAGTTCTTCGATTTCGTTTGGGTCCCTATCGCATATAATTAATCTATGGCACTTGTTGCACCATACTATTTTTTTTCGCGTAAATTTGTCATACCATCGGGGTGAGATTTTATGCGGAGCTGGACAATAGCACATAGCCCCACTCATCAGTTCTCTTGTACCTCCTTCGGTTGATATAGCTTGGAGTTGTATAATCAACTCTTCCCTTGATAGTTTCTTATCCATACTATTAAAAATTATTGGTGATTATTATAGTTAATAAAATTATATCTGAGTTGAGCCCATATAGCTGGGGCGGTCGAGGTTGCGGTAGGCGATGGCTTCCATGATGTGGTGATCGAGGACGTCGGCGCAGGCTTCGAGGTCGGCGATGGTGCGGGCGACTTTCAGGATGCGGTCGTAGGCCCTCGCGCTCATGTTCATGCGTTCCATGGCGTCCTTCAGTTTCTCGAGACCGGCGGCGTTGGGCTCGGCGTATTTGTGCAGCAGGGACGGGGTCATCTGGGCATTGCAGTGGATGCCGGGTTCGTCCTTGAAACGGCGCTCCTGTAGCATCCTCGCAGCAATGACGCGCTGGCGGATGGCGGCGCTGGGTTCGCCAGGGGCTTTAGATGACATCTGGTCAAAATCAACGGGCTGGACCTCGATCTGCAGGTCGATGCGGTCGAGCAGCGGGCCCGAAATCTTGCTCATGTAGTGGGTGCGCTGGTACTCGTTGCAGACGCATTTCTTCTTGGGGTGCCCATAGTACCCGCACGGGCACGGATTCATCGAAGCCACGAGCATAAACGACGCTGGATATTCCGTCGAATATTTCGCCCTAGAAATACTGATAATTCTGTCTTCCAGCGGCTGACGCATCACTTCCAAGACATTTCGTGAAAATTCAGGCAACTCGTCCAGGAAGAGTACACCATTGTGGGCGAGGGATATTTCGCCGGGCATGGGGTAGGAGCCTCCGCCGACGAGGGCGACGGGCGAGATGGTGTGATGGGGGCTGCGGAAGGGCCGCACGGTCATCAACGTGGTGCCTCGGGCCAGTTTGCCCGCCACGCTGTGGATTTTGGTGGTCTCGAGTGCCTCGCTCAGAGTGAGCGGCGGCATGATGGACGGCAACCGTTTGGCCATCATTGACTTGCCCGAGCCTGGACTGCCGACCAAGAGGATGTTGTGTCCGCCGGCACAAGCGACCTCAAAGGCCCTCTTTACATTTTCTTGGCCCTTCACGTCAGCAAAATCATATGGAAAGACGCCCTGTGCCTTGGCAAACTCGGCGCGGGTGTCCACCACCGTGGGCTCCAGGCTTGTGGTGCCGTTCAGGAAGTTCACGACGTCGGTCAGGTTGTCGGCCGGCAGGATGTCGAGGTTGTTGACCACCGCTGCCTCGAGCGCATTGTCACGCGGCAGGATAAAGCCGTCCAAATGCAGTTCGCGGGCGAGGATAGCCATGGGCAACGCGCCCTTGATGGGCCGCAAGGTGCCGTCGAGCGAGAGTTCGCCCATGAGCATGTAACGGTCGAGTTTGTCTGTACTGATTTTTTCGTCACCGGCGAGTATGCCCACTGCCAACGGCAGGTCATAGGCCGATCCTTCCTTCTTGATATCGGCGGGCGACATATTGATCATCACCTTCTTGCCCGGGAAACTAAAGCCCGTCTGCTGTATGGCGGTGCGCACGCGCTCGGCGCTCTCCCTGACTGCGGTGTCGGGCAGTCCGATGACCATAAACCCAATGCCCCAGTCGACGGTCACTTCGATCTCGACCCTGATGGCGTCGATGCCCTGCACGGCTGCTCCTATCGTTCTCGCTAACATGATGTTGAAGGAATTAGGTGATGAATGTGGCAGATTATTTTGAGATGTCCAGCGCCTTTTTCTTGGCGTCGTTGAAGTTGGGGCCGGAATAGACGACCAGACCGGTGCTGTCGGTGACGGCATACCATGGCAGCGACGTGATGCCCAGCAGTTGGATGCCCTGCTCCACGGGACCTCCTGGAGCCCAGTAGTGTTTCCAGTCTTCGCCCGCGATGGTCTGATGCCACCTGAGGGTGTCACTCTCGGTGAGGATGTCGATGACGCGGATGCCGGCATCAGCCGTCTCGTTGATGTCCTTGATGCCGGTCCTCAGCGCCTCGCGGTCCTTCGCTGGTAGGCCCCACATTGCCAGGAACGTGACGGCGTCGGTGAGTTTCACTTCCTCGAACGTGCCGCCGTGCTTCCACAGGGTGAGCGTCATCAGCCTCGGCAGGTTGGCGGTGCTCTTTTTGTCCATGATGGCCTGTGTGAGCGATTCAGGCCGTGCTTTGGCATCGATGCCCTTGAGCATCTTGTCCACTTTGGCGCGGTCGTTGTAGTTGCTGTAGTCGGCAAGCAGCAGCACCGTCGACAGCATGTCGGTTGGGTGCTCCTTCACGTATTTCTCGATGGCGGCATCCAGGCGGCTTGGGTTGGGATCGGTGTAAAATGCCTTGTGCTCGTTGCGGAAGAGTTGCCAGTCCTCGTTCAGGCTGTTCCCCTTGATGGCTACGTCCATAGCCTTGCGGGCATCGCCCTTGACCTTGATGTGGTCGCCGTTGGCAGCCACCACCATGGTGATGGGTTTGCCGCGATGGCTGAGCACGTTGACCAGGGTGGGCTGGGAGGCCGAGCCCTTGAAGGTGAAGTGCCCTTTCTTGTCGGCATTCACCAACTCGTCGACCAGGCCCGAGTCACCCTCAAACACGATGCGCACCATCGAGCCCTCGAGATTGGCCAGGTTGCCGTCAATCTTGAAACTGTTGCTGGTGCACGACGCGAGCATGGTCAGCAAGAGCAACACGAGCGATAAAGACTGTATCTTTTTCATAATTCGTTAAGAGGCTATGAGTTCACTGGTCAGGGGTCCCGCCAGTCATTGTTTTGCTTGATCAGTTCAACAAGGCGGTCGATAGCGTCGTCCTCGGGGATGTTCATCTCGACGCATTGTTTGCCCTTGTACAGGCTGATGCGTCCCGCCGCTGCACCCACATAGCCGTAGTCGGCATCGGCCATCTCGCCGGGGCCGTTAACGATGCATCCCATCACACCGATTTTCAGGTGTGTCAGGTGGGCTGTCGCCTGCTGGACGCGCTGCACGGTCGTCTGCAGATTAAACATGGTCCTGCCGCAACCCGGGCAAGAGATGAATTCCGTCTTGCTGATGCGCTGGCGCGCTGCCTGAAGAATGGCGAAGGCATAGCGTACGACCTCGGCCCCGTTGCTGATAGAGGGATCCTCGAGCCAGATGCCGTCGGCCCGCCGGTTCAGCATCACGGCACCCAGGTCAGAACCCGCCTTCACCTGCAGCCACTCGTTGGAACTGTCGGTGTAGGTGTTGCGCATGATGACGGGGCAGTTGATGCCCGCCTTGTCAAGGGCATGTGTCAGGGCTTGCTGCTCGCCGGGGATGTTCTTGCCCACGGGGGTAATGACCAGGACGGTGTCGCTGCGTCCCCGCAGGAACTCCAGGCGGTGGACCGGTGTCGTGGCCGGCAGTTGCAGGAAGCGCAGGCGTGTTGCCTGGCAGCGGTCCCACTCGCCGAGGGTGAGCAGCGGATAGGCATTGCCCTCGCCGCTCCAGCAGTTGAGCGGCACCAGGAACTGGTGCATGCCGTCGATGATTCCGTCGGCACTGTAGTAGAAGTCGGGCTGCAGCGCAGCCGTCTCGATTTCGTCGGGACGGTAACTGGCGATGACTATCGGCTGGTGGCTGCCACCGATGCGCCCGTCCACCTCGACCGTCACCCTGCGTTCGGGGCATAATGGGTCATATTCCGCGCTATAGTCCCCCTCGATGGGGTCGTGTCCCTGCCGCGCACTGATGTAGTCCACGAGTTTGCGGGCCACGGGTATTTCCAGTTCAGGCTCCTCGCTGAGCGAGACACGGATGGTGTCGCCCAGGCCCTCGGCCATCAGGGTGCCGATGCCCACGGCGCTCTTGATGCGGCCGTCCTCGCCGAATCCCGCCTCGGTCACGCCCAGGTGCAGCGGGAAGTGCATATCCTCGCGGTCCATGGCATCTACCAGGCGGTGCACCGCCTCGACCATGACCACCACGTTAGAAGCCTTCATCGAGATGACGACGTCCATGAACTGTTCCTCGACAAACACACGCAGGAACTCCATCACGCTCTCGACCATACCGGCCGCCGTGTTGCCATAGCGGCTCATGATGCGGTCACTCAGCGAGCCGTGGTTCACGCCCAGCCTGACGGCGGTGTGGTGCTCGCGGCACAGGGCGATGAAGGGTTGCAGCGCCTCGCGGATGCGACCCAGTTCGGCCGTGTATTCCTCATCGGTATATTCCAGTTCCTTGAAGGTCCTTGCCGGGTCCACAAAGTTGCCCGGATTGATGCGGACACCCTCACACACCTCGGCGGCAGCCATAGCGGCTTGGCGGTTGAAGTGGATGTCGGCGATGAGCGGCACGGCGCAGTTCTTGCTCCGCAGCACGCTGGCAATCTCGCCGATGCACTGGGCCTGTTTCACGCCCTGGGCCGTGAGCCGCACGTAGTCGGCTCCCGCATACGATATGCGCTGGCATTGTGCCGCACTGGCTTCCACGTCGTCGGTGGCGGTGTTGGTCATCGACTGCACGCGCACGGGCCACTCGCTGCCCAAAGCGATGCCGCCAACATCGACGCTGACAGTTTTGCGGCGACTATAGTTGAAAGTAGGATTCATGATTGTTATCAGTAGTTTGGTTGATTATCCAAAAAATCTCATCGTCAACGACACGCACAGGAAGCCCGTGACCGCACCTGCCAATACCTGCAGCAGGTTGTGACGCCTGAGCGCCATCCTTGCCGACCCGAGGGCTCCGGCAATCACAACGCTGATGCACAGCAGCCACATCAGGTTAAAGGCACTCAAGCCCTGGACGTGAATCTGGTAGACAAGAGCCACAACGCCGCCGATGCCTGCCATGTGGGCGCTGATTTTCCACTTGAGATTGATGAGCGCCATTATCAGTACCGTGAGGGCCGAACCCGCCATGAACATGACAAACCATTGCGGTGAATGCCAATAGTGCAGGTAGTAGGCCGACACCCCATAGCACACAGCGGTGAACAAGTAGGGGATAAGACGTTGCTCCCGCACCTCGATATGCAGGTCCTTAACCAACTTGAAATGGCGCAGAATGCTGATAAATATCAGCGGAATGATGCATGTGATGCCCATGCACACCAGCAGGTGCGTCACCCTTGTGCCATAGGGCAGCAGGCACAGCACCGACACCCAGAACACGAGGAATACTCCATAGGTGGGCATCAGCAGCGGTGTCAGCGCGGTCGACAAGAAGTTGGCCATGCCGGCGATAAGTCTGTTGGTTGTATACTTGTTGAGTGGCATCTTGGTTGGTGGTAATCTGTGTAGGCTGTGTGTATACTATCTCGCCATCTTGCGACGGATGGTGCTGCTGGGAATTTTGAGTTGGTCACGGTATTTGGCCACCGTGCGCCGTTCGAGCACGTAACCCATGGCCTTGAGACGCTCGCACAGGGCATCGTCGCTCAGCGGATGGGCCTTGTCTTCACCGTCAACGAGTCTCTTCAGGTCGTCATACACCTCGTGTCTGGATGCCCCGTTGATGCCCTCGCTGAAGAACGACCTCAGGCTCTTGATACCCCATGGCATCTGCACATACTTGTTGCTCACGGCGCGCGACACCACCGACACGTCCTTGCCGATCATGTCGGCAATCTGCTGCTGTCCCAGTGGCTTCAGGTCACGCTCGTCACCGCTCATGAAGTAGTCGCGCTGACACTTGACGATGGCGCTCATCGTCTTGAACAGGGTGTCCTGGCGCTGCTTGAGCACCTCGATGAACATGCTGGCGCGCTGGTAGGCGTCCTGTATCTGTTTCTTCTCTTTCGCCTCTTTCACGGTCAGTTGGCTGCCGGCCTGTTTGTAGCGTTCGTTTTGCATGGCATAACTCTCGCTGATCTGCAGCGCGGGGATGTTGTTGCGCAGGGTCACCGTCAGCCGTTCGTTCTCCTCGTCCAGTTCCACGTCAAAGTCGGGTGTCACCTGCTGAATAGTGTCGGCCCGTGAGGTGAAGGTGTTGCCCGGATAGGGATAGATGCCGCGCCTGATGTGGTTCTTGACCGCATCCTCCACTTTTCCCTTGTCGAGGCCCATTTTACGGGCGATGGTGTCCAGACGCATATTCACCAGTTCATCGAAGTATTTCTCGACGATTTCCGTTGCGATGTCCACATCGCGGCTGTGTTGTTTGCGCTTCAGTTGCAGCAGGATGCATTCACGCACGTCGCGGGCGCCGATGCCGGCAGGGTCCAGTGTCTGCACCACGTCGATCATCTCTTCGACCTGCGTCGCGTCCACATAGTAGCCGTCGTTGAACGTCACGTCGTCGGCAATCTCGGTGGCACTGCGGCGCAGGTATCCCGTATCCTCCAGGTTGCCCACGATGGTCTGGGCAATCACCTGCTGCGTCTCGTCGAGTTCAAGTTCTCCCAACTGGTCGAGCAGCGCTTCCTGCATCGTCTTCTCGCTCACCGCCGTGGGACCGTGATATTCGTCATCGAGGCTGCGGTTGTTGGCAAAGTAGCGGTACCACGCCATCGTGTCATCGTCGCCGCTGTCGGCACCGATGGTCTCGTCATTGCCCTGGCGTTCAGAGTGTTTCTCCTTTTCCTGACCATTCTCCTCGTTGTAGTTCTCGTCATCGTCCGACTTCTTCTCGAGAGCCTGGATTTCGTTCACTTTATTATCGATGAATTCGGCCATCTCGGCATCGCTTTTTTCCAGCACCTGGCCCAGCAAGCGTTGCTGTTCCAGCGCCTGCCGCTGCTTCAGCGTCTGTTCCTGCACTAATGATTGATTCTTTGCCATTGACGTTTGAGGTTAGGGTTTCTTTGCCCACAAAGATAGTGCAAGCCGAGCGGAGAACAAAACTAAAAACGAAGTTTTTTGTTTTTTATCCCGAGGCGCAGCCTATCTTCGCGACAAGCAAAGTACTGCAAGCCGAGCGTAGAACAAAACTAAAAACGAAGTTTTTTGTTTTTTATCCCGAGGCGCCGCCTATCTTCGCCGCAGGCAAAGTACTGCAAGCCGAGAACATCTGAATTTCAAAATTTGGGGTGTAGAAAATATTTCTACGTTAGGGACACGGTTCTTGTTTCTCGTCCTTGAAACTTGTCAGGGTATCGACGATGGCGTCCACGTCATCGGTGAGCGAGAGCAACAGGTTCTTGTAGCGGCCTGTTTTCATCAAGTGGTCGAGTAGGGGATAGACGGGGATTTCTTCGGTCCAGAAGTGTTCGCCCAGGAAGATCATAGGACTGGCGAAGCCGTAGGAGAGGTAGTGGTCCTGTACGGCTTCCTGGAAAATCTCCTGCAGGGTCCCCGCACTGCCCGGGGCATAGACGATGCCGCCGAAGGCCAGCGTCAGGATATTGTCCTCGCGCAGGCTGTTTTCAAAGAACTTGGCGATGTGTGTCGCGAACGGCGTCGAGGGCTCGTGCCCGTATACCCACGTGGGAATGCCCAGGCTGATGAACTGGTCCTGGGGGTATTTGTCTATCACCTTGAAGGCCGAACTCAGCCATCCCTTGTCCCTGAACGATGGGGCCACCTCGAGCATCTGCAGCGCGTCGTCCAGTTCGGTGGCGCTGTACCCTGCCATCCATGCTCCCAGATGTGCCGCCTCCATGGCACCGGGACCTCCGCCAGTCAGCATGACGAAACCTTGGCGGGTGAGGCGATGGCCCAGGTGGGCGATGTCGTGGTAGAGCGCGTCGGTGCGCAGCATGGCGTGTCCGCCCATGACGCCCACGTAGCAACGCGGGTCGTGCTGCTTCAGGAAGCGCGCCAATGCCGTGTGGATGCGGTGGTCGTGCAGCGTGCGAGCCAGCAGTTCGTTCACGTTGCTGGTGTGCTGTCCCGATGTCTTGTACTGCTGGTAGACAATGCTGTCAAAGCACTCGCTGAAGGTTTCCTCGCTGTCGGGGTCAAAGCCCTCGTACAACTCGGCTGCCGTGTACAGCGTCTTGCGCGACACGTCAAACGGCACCTGGTCCAGGTAACGCACGGTTTCCCTTAACTCGTTGAATCCTTTAGAAGTTATCATAGTCTGTCGTCATGTTGTTGTCAAGGCAGTCATCAGGCAGCCGCCTATCCTGGTTGTGAGGCAAAGATAGTGTTTTTATTTGATGATGAGCGCTTCGTTGGCCGATAAATGCAACGCACTTATTGATAAATAGCCTAAAAAAAGGGCTGGAATGGCTTGTGATTTCACATTTTATCTCTATTTTTGCGGTTTAATGGTGATTACTAACACAAATCATATAAGGAGAAACCTATGAAGAAGAGAATAACTTCGATGTTGGCAGCGTTGCTGCTGTTATGTTCGGGATGTGATACGGGACTGCTCGGTGGCTTGGGTGGCCTGGGTGGTGACACCACGGGCAACGGGTCGACAACGGGCGGCCTGGGCGGCTTGGGCGACATCCTGGGCGGCGTCATTGGGGTGCTGGGATCGCAGAACACTGTCGACGGCCTGCTGGGACTCGTCATCGGCAGCGTCAAGGTGCAGGAGAGCGAACTCTACGGCGTGTGGTATTACACGCAGCCGGGATGTGCCTTCACGAGCGAGAACCTGCTCGCCAAGGCTGGTGGTGCCGTAGCAGCCGAGCATTGCAAGGAGAAATTGGCTCCTGTCTACAACACGCTGGGTATCAATGCCCAGAACACGCAGTTCCAGTTTACTCAGGATCATCAGTTTGCCGCTAACGTCAAGGGCATTCCCCTGAGCGGCACCTACACCTACGATCCCTCGACTGCGACCATCAAGGTGAAGACGATGCTCTTCAGCAGCAACGTCTATGTGACGCGCACGACCCAGGGCCTGGCTTACACCTTTGAGAGCAAGAACCTGCTCAAGGTTCTGCAGGCCATTGCCGCTGTGAGCGGAAACTCCACGCTGCAGACCGTCGGCGACCTGAGCAAGCAGTACGACGGTGTGCGTCTGGGCTTCGATATGGCACCGGCAAGGTGAGTTTTTGGGTGGTTAATTGTTGCCTTATCATGTTGGACTTATAGCGCTCTGCTATCGGCCCGCACCCTATGCACTTATTGTTTCTTACTGGTTGACGGTATTTCATCAATTTGTTGATGAATAGTTTTAATTGGTTGATTTTAATAAGGATTTATTGCAATTCGTGTAGGGCATATCCGTTAAAATATTATACATTTGCAGCCGCTTGCGCTAAGTTATGGACAGTATCTTATCAACATACCAGCCAATCACGCTCGATGAGATGAGCGGCATCAAGTTGATGAACCGGACCGACACCAAGTTTGTCACCACGGTTGATCGGCTGCGCCTGTTGTTGACGATGGCCCATAACGACTACCGTGCACAGGAGATTGACGGCAAGCGCCAGGCGTTGTACTACACGGCCTATTTCGACACCCCCGACAACAATATGTATCTTGTTCACCAGAACGGACATGCCGGGCGCCAGAAGTTGCGCATCCGCTCCTATGTGGATTCGGGGCTGAACTACCTGGAGGTGAAGACCAAGAACAACCGCGGCCGAACCAAGAAGAAACGCGTCGACATGGTGGATTTCGACCCGCTGCACCCCGACCACGGCATCCGCTTCCTGCGTCAGGACGACCAGTATGTGGCCTACGACAACTTCCTGCGCAAGCACCTGCGCTACGACCCGACCATCCTGAGTGAGCAGATGGAGAACCATTTCCACCGCATCACCCTGGTCAACAAGGCCAAGACCGAACGCCTGACCATCGACACCGATCTGTGTTTCCACAACCTCAAGACCGGCAACGATGCCGACTTGACGGGCTTGGTCATCATCGAGTTGAAGCGTGACGGCCTGCAGCCGTCGCCCATCCTGGGCCTGTTGCGTGACCTGCGCATCAAACCCAGCGGCTTCAGCAAGTACTGTATGGGCTCGGCATTGACCAACCCGGACCTGAAGCGCAACAACTTCAAGGAGCGTTTGCGCCTGGTGGAGCGCCTGCTGGCCAGGGCACAGCAATCATAAGGACTATTAACTACACATCAAAAAATAAAGAAAGATATGGCAATTGTAGATGAATTGACTGCACTTGAGAACGGCGAGGGCGATATCGCTCAGGGCATCGCGGCGGGAGCCTCCCACTTTCACTGGATGAACACTGCCGGTTTGACCGAGATGCTGCTGCGTTTCAGTTTCTTGCTGGTGGTGGTATGGTTCATCGTCCACTTCCTCTACTACCGCAAGACACACCGTCGTGACTATTTCTTCACGCTCATCTTGTTGAGTGTGAGCATCTTCTTCCTCATCTATCTGTTGGGGAGCGTGAAGGTGAAAATCGGTTTTGCTCTGGGATTGTTCGCCATCTTCGGCATCCTGCGATACCGCACCGAGACGATTCCCGTGCGCGAGATGACCTATATGTTCAGCGTCATCTGCCTCTCGGTCATCAATGCGCTGGCCGACTCGATGAGTTTTGCTGAACTGGCCGTGCCCAACCTGTCGATAGCGGTATTGATATGGTTATTCGAGACCTTTGTCTTGAGGGCCAACCTGGCGAGCAAGTTGATTCTGTATGACCGCATCGACCTCATCACCCCCGAACGGCGCGAGGAACTGCTCGAGGACCTGCATAAGCGCTTGGGACTGAAGATTACCAAGGTCAAAGTCGGCTCTGTGGATTTCCTCAAGGACACCGCTATCCTCAAGATTGAATACGAGAATGGTGGCGAAAGCAGCCACGTCAATAACACTTTGAAAATTCCTAGATACGAATGGGAAGACGTAAAAGAAAACAACTGATCGCCAGCCTGCTGATGCTGCTGTGCTCAGCGCTCTGCCCGACATTGTCGCATGCCGACGATGCCGGGTTGGTCGCATCAATAGAGGCTTCGCACAAGTTCTCCAAGAAACTGAGTGCCAGCCTGGAAATGGAGTTCCGCTCGCGCAACAATTTCCGCACCGCCGACCGTGTGAGCATCGGCGGCGATGTCAGTTACAAACTGCTGCCGTGGCTCAAGGCCGCAGCAGGCTATCAACTGCTCATCGACAACAACAAGGAGAAACTCACCTACCAGGACGACGGCGTGACCTACAACAACTGGCGCCCCAGTTACTGGGGCCTGCGCCACCGCTTCAACGTCTCGCTCACCGCCTCCTACAAGGTGCAGCGCGTGGAGTTGAGCCTGCGTGAGCGCTGGCAGTATACCTACCGCCCCAGCAACATTGTCGACAATTTCGACTTCGACGAGGCGATGTGGGAGGACGACGAGGTGAAAGGCAAGGGAAAGAATGTGCTGCGCAGCCGCCTGCAGGTGGAGTGGGACATCCCCAAGTGCAAGTTCGACCCGTTTGCCAGTGTCGAGTTCCACACGACGCGCGAACTGGAAAAAACGCGCTTTATCATGGGTGTGGAGCACACCCTCAAGAAGAAGCACGCCTTCAAACTTTATTACCGCTACCAGTTGACGGGCAGCGGCAGCGATGAGGGCAATATCCATCTGTTGGGACTGGGTTACACTTATAAATTCTGACGGACATGAAGAGGTTTTTTTACTATAGCCTGCTGGCAGTGGCCCTTGGGGCTGCGTTGACTTCGTGCGTGAACGACGACAGCGATATGGACGACATCCTCGCCCAATATCTCGTCGAACCTGCCGCCATCGAGTTGGACTTTTCGGCCCTCGACGAGGCTCCCGATGTCCCTGTCACCGACGAGAACGACTCGGCCTACAACGACTATGTGGAAAACAGCCCGTGGAACAAGGTCATCAACATCACCTTCGACGGCGAGGCCGTAGCCATCAGCGGCACGGTGCCTGGAGTGATGGTTCAGACCAGCGGTGCCCACGTCACGGTGGTGAACATGTCGGGTCCCGTGAAGTTTGCCGTTAGCGGAAAGACGCTCAACGGCTCGCTCAAGTTCTACGGCGACAAGCGCTTCCAGGTGCTGCTCGACGGTGCCGAGATTACCAATCCCACAGGTGCCGCCATCAACAACCAGGGCAGTAAGACGATGTATGTCGTCCTGGCCGACGGTACGGTCAACCGCCTGCAGGACGGTGCCGAATACACCATGGTCGACGAGGAGGACCAGAAGGCGGCCCTCTTCAGCGAGGGGCAGATGGTCTTCAGCGGCAAGGGCGAACTCAACGTCGTTGCCGTGGGACGTGGCGGTATCCGCAGCGACGACTATATCCGCATCCGCCCTGGCGTGAGGATTTTTGTCAACAGCACCGCCCTCGATGGCCTGCGCGCCAACGACGGCATCATCCTTGATGGCGGCGTCATCAATGTGCTGACCAGCGGAGTGGGCGCTAAGGGCGTGCGCAGCGGCGGTCCCATGACCGTCAACGGCGGTCGCCTCGTTGCCATCAACAACGGCGATACCAGGGTCGAGACGGTTGAGAACGACACCACGGCCTGTGCTGCGCTTTATTGCGACACGATAGTTGCCGTCAATGCCGGCACGCTCTGCTTCAAGGCCACGGGCGACGGTGGCAAGGGCCTGAACGCCAAGCACGACGTGGTTATCATTGGCGGCTCGTTCCAGGCGGTGGCCACGGGTACGCGCGAGAACAAGAAGCCCAAGGGTGTCAAGGTGGACGGCAACTTCGCCATCGGTGGCGGCTACTTCTACACCTACAGCCGCCGCAGCGACCCGCTCGAGGTGGGCGGCACGATGACGGTGGCTGAGGGCTACCACTCCTATGAGCGCGGCCCCAAGGTCATTACGATAGCATACTAAGAGAACATTGAGAATACAATGATGAGAAAGATATTATTGCTTGTTTTAGCCTTGGGAGCCTTTGCGTTGAGCGCACAGGCCACGACAGGTGACGTCAACAGCGACGGCGAGGTGAACATCAGCGACGTCAACGCCTTGATTGACCAGATCTTGAGTGGCTCCACTACCACTGCCGGCGACGTCAACAGCGACGGTGAGGTAAACATCAGCGACGTCAATGCGCTGATTGACATTATCTTGGGCGGCAGTGTCCCGTTGCCCCCCATCACCCCCAAAGACATAGCGCTCGACTTCAGCGACCTCACCGAGCCCGCCGAGTCGGTCCCCGACGATGAGGATGCCGCCGACTATGGCGACTATGTCGAGAACACGACTTGGGCCACCACCGTGCGCATCACCTTCGACGGCGACACGGCCATCGTGACGGGCAATCCCACGACGGTCATGGTGAGCGTTGAGGGCGCCCATGTCACCGTCACCAGCGCCGCCAAGCACGTGCGCTACATCGTCAAGGGTACGACCCCCGACGGCTCGCTCAAGTTCTACAGCGAGCGCAAGTTCCAGTTGCAACTCGACAGCGTCGACATCACCAACCCTCACGGTGCCGCCATCAACAACCAGTGCGGCAAGTCGCTGTACCTTGTCCTGAACGCCGGCAAGGTCAACACCCTGCGTGATGGCGAGGAGTATGCTATGGTCGAGGGCGAGGACCAGAAGGCGGCACTCTTCAGCGAGGGACAGATCCTGGTCAGCGGCAAGGGCCGCCTGGACGTCTACAGTGTGGGCAAGCATTGCGTGGCCAGCGACGACTACATCTTTGTGCGCCCCGGTGCCAAACTCTACCTTAACAGCACCAGCGGCCACGGCCTCAAGGCCAAGGACTACGTCCACATCAAGGGCGGTGTCATCAACATGGAAATCGCTGCTGACGGTGCCAAGGGCATCAACTGCGACAGCCTCGTCTATATCACCGGCGGACGCACCACCATCCTCAACAGCGGCACATCGCGCGCCGAACTCGACTCGCTGGGCAATGCCGTGGTGGACTCGTTGGGCAACGCCGTCACGACAGGTGCTGCCGGCCTCAAGGCCGACTATAACCTCACGATGACGGGCGGCACGCTCAATATCCTATGCTCTGGCGACGATGCCAAGGGCATCAACGTGGCGCAGCCCTTCCTCTTCAAGGGCGGCGAACTCAACGTCGTGTGCACGGGCAATCAGGTCAGTGTAGCCCCCAAGGGCGTGAAGTGTGACACCGACTTCACCATCCAGGGCGGCGCTTTCTACAGTTGCTCACCCAACGGCAAGGCCCTCGACGTGGAAGGCGAGCGCACCATCGCCGACGGCTACTCGACCCTCAACGACAGCGACACCCGCCTCTTCGAGGTCATCTACTGACCTTACAAACTACAAATCACACGAATCACACAAACGAGGATGTGTCATAATTGCGACCAGGTAATATAACCGTGCTATCGCACGGGAAATTAAACAAATTTTTAAATTAAAATTAATTTGAATAATTTCCCGCCCGTAGGGCGGTCATAATACTAGCAGTTGAATTATGACACACCTCCCTTATTGTCTTTCCTTTTAAGCCAAGCGAGACAACCCTATTATAATCTTAGCGCCTTAGCGTCTTAGCGTGATGCCAAGCCTCGCGGATGCCAAATCAACCAAATCCGCCTAATCCGCCGACAGAAAAAGCAGCGCGGATGCCCAAAATTTTTGTTAGATTTCTTGCGAGTGCAAGCGAGCAATCCTAAAATAACTTAGCGCCTTAGCGTCTTAGCGTGATGTAAAGGAACGCGGATGCCCATATTAGGCGTCAGGTTTTAGGCAAAAAATTCGTTTAATTCGAAGACAGAAAAAGAAACGCGGATGCCCTCTTTATCCATTAAACATTCTCCATTATGCACGGCCGAAGGCCGTTATGGTTCTCATTCAGGTCCCAGGGCCAGGCGCATGCCGTTTTCAGGCATATTCAACCCTTT
>ONRP01000001.1 GCA_900320245.1 uncultured Prevotellaceae bacterium | reverse complement strand
TCACCACGTCAATGCCTTCAAAGAAGCCGCTGCCGGCCATGTCGGTCACGGCACGCGCAGTCAGCCATCGTCCCATCAGTGGCGTCCCATGGTACTTGATATCGTGCAGTATTGATGAGTATGGAGCGCCTTTCTCATAGAAGAAATAGGCCGTGGCGCGCTCAATGGGCACTTTTCCGGCAAAGTGCTGCTCCATGGTGTTGAAGTCGGTCCGCTCGTAGTGCGTGCGCGGCAGTTCGGCCATGCATCGGCGACACAGCCAGGGCTCGTCACCGTCAAGGCTGCGGCCACACACGGGGCAGGTGCGGGGCAGCACGACGTCGGCCGCGGCGTTGAGCCATTGTCTAATCGTCTTGAACATCGGTGTGGGTGACTTGTCTGATGCATTGGTTGGCCAGGTCGGCCTCAAAACCGCGTGAGGCGGCAAAGCGCATCATCGCGGCCCAGGCAGTCCGCGGCTCGCGGTCGCTCACGTTGCGCCACTTGGCTTGTAGCAGTTCGACGAGCCTGTCCTGGTACTGCTGCTCATCGATGAGCAGCAGGGCTTGCTGGATGGCTTCGGCGGGAATGCCCTTGAGACGCAATTGGTGGGCTATCTTGATTCTTCCCCAACCGTTGAAGGCGAAACGGTCTTTGACAAATGCCTGGGCATAGCGCTGCTCGTCGATGAAACCCTCTTCGGCGAGTTGGTCCATGACACGGTTCGCGTCGCCCGCACTCAGCCCCCATCGGCTCAACTTGGAGCGGATGTCGCTTGGCGCCTGCTCGCTGCGGGAGCACAGAGCGGCGGCACGGTTCAGGGCTTGGGATGGCGTTAACGGGCGTTTAGGGCTGTTCATCGGGAGCAGGGGCTGACGTTGCTGGTGATGACGGTTTCTGTTCGGCAGTGGCGCCCTCGGTGCCGGCGAGGAACTTTTTCAGTTCGTCGAGCCGCTCCAGGGCTTCGGCGCGACCCTGCTGGTAGACGCGCTCCATTTCGTTGGGGTCATGGGTGGTGCGGCTCACGTTAAGCGGCTTCTGGGGTCTGAAGACAAAGGCCTTGCCTGTGCGTTCGTGCTCACGCACCGTCTGCAGTTGCCTGTTGTACATGGCGGGACGGTGCTGGAGAGCCTCGATGACTTTGGGCCACTTGCGCAGCCAGGGTTTCATGAACCACATGCCGCGCTGGGCCGTTTTGCGGAACCCCATCTCGCGGGTGAGGATGACCACATTGCGCTCATAGCCCTTGCCGACCATAAATTCCAGGGGGATGGAGTCGGCCAGTCCGCCGTCAAGCAGCAGGTGTCCGCCCACCTCGACAGGCTGCGACACCAGGGGCATCGATGCCGAGGCGCGCACCCACTCAAAGAACTCGTCGTTGGCGCGGTCCAGCAGTTGGTAGACGCCCTCGCCGCTGTTCACGTCAAAGCATACGGCATAGCACTCCATTGGCGAAGCCTCAAAACTGGTGGCGTCGAACACGTCGTAATGGGTCGGCACCATCCGGTAGGCAAACTCGGCATTGTAGTAGTTGCCCGTCCTGAGCAGGGAAAGGAGGCCGCTGTAGCGCTTGTCGTGGGCGAAGCGCTTGTTGTAGCGCAACGCACGGCCCACTTGCCCCGACTTGTAGTTGCAGCCAAAGGCAATGCCTGCCGACACGCCGACCATGCCGTCAAGATATATCTGATGCTCCAGGAGCACGTCGAGGATGCCGCTGGTGTACATGCCGCGCATGCCGCCGCCCTCGAGCACAAGGCCCGTCTTGCCAAATGTAGCCATAAATGAATTAAAGAAAACCTGGTAAGTCTATGTTGTTCACCGCAAAATTAGTGATTTTTTTTTGAAACGGCAAATTTGCAGCCTTTTGTGCCATGGGGCACGGGGTGAAGAGCCGACCGACAGTGTTGTGTCAGGAGGGGTCGGGAGGCTGATACGATGGTCCGGACTACTCTTATCGGTCTTCTTTAACAAGTTTTTTGGTTTTTATTGAAAAGATATGACATCTAAGAGCAGGATTTTTGCTAATTTCGCCCGTTCAAATTAACCTGTGATCATCAGCGATGAAAAAATTAGATACCTTGCTTGCCGAGAAACTGATTCAGATCAGTGCCATCAAGTTACAGCCCGACAGCCCGTTCTCATGGGCTACAGGATGGAATTCACCCATCTACACCGACCTGCGCATGACCTTGTCCTATCCCGGGGTGCGTAACCTCATCAAGGTGGAAATGGCGCGACTCATTATGGAAAATTTCGGTGATGCCGAGATGATAGCCGGCATTGCCACGGGGGCTATCGCCCATGCTGCCCTTGTCGCCGACTCGCTGGCGTTGCCGATGGTGTATGTGCGTTCCAAGCCCAAAGACCATGGCCTGGAGAACCTTATCGAGGGTGACATCAAGCCAGGCCAGAAGGTCGTCCTCATCGAGGACCAGTTGTCGACGGGCAATAACTGCATGAAGTGCCTCAATACGGTGCGCGAAGCCGGTGGTATCGTCCTGGGCGTAGTGGTTATCTTTGATTACCGCTTCTCGCAGGCTGCCAGGGCTTTGAAGCGTGCCAAACTGCCCGTTATCACGCTCACCGACTTTGAGACGATGCTCGACGTGGCCATCGACGGCGGCCATATCACCACTGCCGATGCCGAAACCCTGCAGCAGTGGCACAACGACCCCGAGAACTGGGCGCCGACAGGCCTTGACGCTGTGGATTAAATGAATGTGTGAAACACTAAACCGCTTATAACTGCAACAGATATGGAATCATTCAAGAGTGCACCCCATCGCATCGCCTGTGATGCGGCAACCATCTATAGCAAACTCACCAATCCGTCGCTCGTGAAGGCCCAGATCGAGGCCCATGCCGACCAAATCGACGACGAGGCCCGCAGGCATCTCGATACTGTCAAGTTCAACGAGAACTCGATAGCCATCGAGTCGCCGATGGGCGAGGTGACCTTGTCGCTCGACCCAGAGCAGAGCATCGACGGCCAGCGGGTGGTCTATACCGCCTCGATGTCTCCGGTGCCCATCAATATGGTCATCAACCTGGATAGTCAGCAAGACGGCAGCACGATGAGCACAGCCGAACTGCAGTTGCAACTCCCGTTCTTCCTGCGCAAGATGGTCGAGGGCCAGTTGCAGGAGGGCGCCAACCGTTTCGGCGAACTGCTGGCCCGCATTCCCTTTGACAGGCTCTGAATCGCCGTCGCTACCGTTGCCTGACTCGTCAGTGCACAGGTTCTCGCATGTTGTGCGGATTCTTGTCTGGACGTTTTCCCCGGCCGATAGGCTGCAGGGTTAACCGTTAAATATTTCTAATGAAAGAGCGCATTCGATTGGAGTTGCGCTTTTTTATGTTACCTTTGTGCTGATAAATACATTTTAAGGATTAACCACAAAAATTTAGGATATGAAACGCTTTCTTAATACTGCAGTGCTTGTGTTGTTGCTCTCGTGCCTGACGGCGCAGGTGTGGGCCTACGGAATCCCCAAACGGGAGTTCCGCTCGGCATGGATTGCCACGGTCTGGTGTCTGGACTGGCCCTCGCAGGGCGCCGGAGCGACCAAGCAGAAACAGCAGATGGACCGTCTGTTGGATTCCTTGCAGGTCAACAATTTCAACGCGGTCAATTTCCAGGTGCGTTCGATGTGTGATGCAATGTACCAATCGAGCATTGAGCCGTGGTCGAGTTACCTGACGGGAACCCGCGGCCAGGATCCTGGCTTTGACCCCTTGCAGTATGTCGTGGAGGGTTGTCACAAGCGCGGCATGGAGTGCCATGCCTGGGTGAATCCCTACCGCTGGAGCACGGGCACCGACTGGAACACCCCCTATGACCAGGAACTCAAGGAGGATGGCTGGCTGCTCACCTATGGCGCCACCGTCATCCTCGACCCGGGCCAGCAGCGCACCATCGACCGCATCGTGGACGTGTGCCGCGAAATCATCACCAACTATGACGTGGACGGCATCCTCTACGACGACTATTTCTATCCTAACGGCATTCCCACCGACGCTTCGGCTCAGGACTATGGTGAGTGGCAGGAATCGGGAACGGACCTGTCGTTCGGCGACTGGCGCCGTGACAATGTCAACCGCATGGTGCAGGCCGTCTACGATATGATTCAGGAAACACGGCCCGAGGTGCGTTACGGCATTTCGCCCGCAGGCGTCGCCGCCACCAGTTCGGCTGTCGCATCACAGTATGGCGTGGACCCCTGTCCTGCCGGCAGCGACTGGCAGTACAACGGCATCTTCAGCGACCCGCTGGCATGGCTGGCAGCACAGAGCATCGACTATATCTCGCCCCAGGTCTATTGGAAAATCGGCGCTACGGCCGACTACGGCAAAATCACGCCCTGGTGGGGTACGGTGGCCAATAAGTTCGGCCGCCAGGTCTATATCTCCTCTTCAATCTCGTCGATTACCAATACTTCCAACGAGGTGCAGTACAAGGAATATGCCGATGAGGTGGAACTCAACCGCACCAGTTCGCAGGACGGCAATCCGGGAGCCATCTTCTATTCGTGCAAGTACCTGTATGCTTTGAGCAGCAATTCGCTGGGCCACTATCTCAAGAACACGGTGTTCACGCGTCCGGCCTTGCCGCCGGCCATGCCTTGGAAACAGGGCTACGACCCCGGCGAGGTGCAAAACCTGGACCGTGCAGGCAACCGCCTGGTGTGGGACGGCTATGACAATGTTCGCTACTCGGTCTATGCCTTCCCGATGACGATGAATGTGACGACGTTCACGGGTCAGATTGATTACCTGTTGGGCATGACCTATGAGAACGGATATGACATTCCCGAGCAGTACCAACAGGGCTACCAGTTTGCCGTATGCGTGCTCGACCGCGTGGGCAACGAGTGGGCACCGGCATTTGTCAGCGTTGAGTTGGACCAGTTGGATAACCCTGTGCTAATCAGCCCCGAGAACGAAGCCACGGCCGATGCCCCCTTCAAATTCACATGGCATCATGTCGACGGGGCGGCCTATTACTTGGTAGAACTCGCTGCCGGTCCCGAATTCAATAACGTGCTGGAACGCGTCACGGTCACCGACACCGTGGCCAGTGTCCTGCAGTTCAGCAAACTGGTGCATGGACAGCAGCAGTACTGGCGTGTGCAGTCCTGTTCCGACAGTTGCTACAGCGGTGTGAGCGAGGTGCGTGCATTCACGCCCATGCTGCTCACCGTCACGGCTCCGGCCGACGGCAGCGAGGACCTTGATGTCCCTGTCACGGTCGAGTGGTACACCTGTGGTAGCCACGAGCAGGCAACCCTGCAGGTGGCCAGCGACGATGCCTTCACTCAACCCATCTTCACGGGAACCTCTGCCGAAGGCTCTCTCACTGTCCCCGAAGACCTGCTTGAGCCGGGTAACACCTACTTCGTGCGCGTCCTGCTCACCGTCGACGGTGAGGCAATGGTGAGCGACGTGGTGCGCTTCTCGGTAGCCCATGCCGCAGCCCGCTTCACGCAACCCGTGGACGGAGGCACGCTTTACATGGGGCAGCACATCACTCTGCATCCGCAGCCGTGGGCGACCTCCTATGTCATCGAGGTGTCGAGCAAGGAAAATACCTGGGGACGCAACCGTTTCATCGAGACGCTCAAGAACGGTCAGTACGAGACCACGTTGCCTGCCGAGCAGATTAAGGTGGACGGCAAACTCATGGTCAGCGGAACAACCTATTATGCCCGCTGCAAGACCAGTTACCTGGATTTTGACGGCAACTCCCACACCACCGCCTATGGCCCGACCATCAGTTTTGTCTATAGTGATTCTGTGCCCGTATCGGGTGACGTGAATGGTGATGGAGAAGTCAATATCGCTGATGTCAATGCCGTCGTCGACATGATACTGAGTGGTGTCTACTATGCCAAGGGTGACGTGAACTGTGACGGCGAGGTGAACATCGCCGATATCAACCTCCTGATAAGCATCATCCTCGACTCCCTTTAAAGCCGGTGAGCGCGACAATGCCCGCTGCAGCGAGGCCATAGTAGACGGCATCGCCGGGTATGGCCGTCGATTTGGCCAGCAGCATCGCCGCTACGCCAACGGGCATCGAGAGCAGGATGCGGCTCGCCTTGAACCGGCCCGGGAGCCATAAGGCAAAGCATAAAGGAAACAGGATGGCTACGGCACGCAGGCCCAGCGACAGGAAGCCCAGGTCGTTGATAAAGGCGCTGTGGAAAATCAGTGACGCAATGACGGCCGCAGCCAGGATTCCCACGATGGACAAGCGGGTCTGTGCCAGTTGTGACAAGGGCGATGACGCCATGCCCAGGCGGCGCTTGAAGTTACCGTAAACATCGCGCACCAGGATGGTCGCTGCTCCCAGCGACAGACCGCTACCGCACCCCAGAATGTTGATGAGCATCGTTCCCAGCATCAGTCCGCCCAACCAGGCTGGAAGGTGCTTGAGCACAAAGGCGGGAAACGCCTGGGCCGAGTCGCCGATGATGCCCACACCTGCCGGCAGCGTCTCGCCGGCGCTCTTCAGGGCCTGCATTTCTTCGGCTGTGATATAATGTCCGCGCATATAGATGCCCACGAGGGTGCAGGCCGCACCGATGATGGGCAAGAACAGCGAGCACAACAGCGCTCCGCGGCGCGCCCGTGGCGTGTCGGCTGCCGACCAGATGCACAGGGCATAACTTTGGGTGCACACCACACCCAGCACCAGCGAAAGGCAACCGCCCAAGTCCTTGAATACGCCTCGCGCAAAGGGACTTCCGTAGCGGTGATGAATGCTCTCGATGTCGACAAGGCCGTTGTAATGGGACAGGGTAGGGGACTGGTAGATGCTGTCCACACTGTCGCGCAGTCCCGACAGGCCGCCGGCAACGTGCCAGACGACGACACCCGCTATCAGCGAACACACATAGAGCAAAATCAACTTGACAATACCTGCTACTCCGGCACTGCGGATGCCGCCGAACAGCACCAGCAGCAAGATGAGGACGGCACCGGTGACTGAGGCCCACAGTGTGGGTATGCCGAACAGACTGCTGATCATTGCCGACGAGGACAGCACCTGTGACATGATGCTGATGAAGATGCCGATGAGGAACAGAATCGAGCCCACCGTCTCGGCTTTGTGGCCATACTCGCGGCTCACCACCTCGAGCAAGGTTGTGCAGCCGCTGCGACGCAACGGCCCCGCATAGAGCAGTCCCAACAGCAATGAACCGAGTCCTGCACCGATGGTGAACCACCAGGCCGACAGCCCGTAGGTGAAGGCCAACTGCGCCGTGCCGATGGTCGACTGGCCGCCGGCCAGCGTGCCCAACAAGGCGCCGCACACCATCCAACTCCCAGCCTTGCCACCAGTGGTGAAACTATGGGCATCCTTGACTTTACGGCCTGAGAGCCACCCCACTGCGAGCAGCAGTGCGACGGTGAGCAACACGCCTGTCAGATGGACGATGGATACCATTTTCGATGAATTGGATGGTGAATTTTTACCTGTTTTGTATAAATATTTTGTGCAAAGGTAGTGCAAGCCGAACACAATGGCAAAAAACGAAGCCGTTTTTTGACATAGTTGAGGCGCCGCCTACCTTCGCCGCAGGCAGAGTAGTGCAAGCCGAATACAATGGCAAAAAACGAAGCCGTTTTTTGACATGGTTGAGGCGCCGCCAACCTTCGCCGCAGGCGTAACTGTTCAGCCAAAACACCCGCCACTAAATATCACGCTAAGTTGCAAAGACGCTAAGTTTTTTGATTTTCAGATAATTATCATAGTCAAAACAGGAGAACTTTTTGATAGTTTGAAGCGTTTTATTTGTCTGACATATCTTAAACAAATTACGTAACGTATTAAATATTAAACTCTTAGCGGCTTAGCACCTTGGCGAGAGGAAAATGGCTGAATAGTTGCCCGCCGGCAGTGAAGTGTAAAAAAGGCTAAAAACGGGCAAATTGTTAATAACTATTGCCTTGTAACCTTTGCCAATTGTATAAAATAGGTGTAATTTTGTAGGTTGATATTTGTGCGGTAACGCACAGTGCGGCAATCGTTATTGATAATCATTTAAACAAAAAACATAATATTCTAAGACATGAGACTGACTACTCTTTTTTCGTTGATTTTCTTGTCAACAGTGATGGCTCTGGCTGGCCCGAGCCGTTACTCCAGTAACATCGAGGGTGATGTCAATGCCGACGGAGATGTCAACATTGCCGATGTCAATGTTGTTGTCGATGCTATCCTGAGCGGCACCAACAACCCGGCATGTGACGTGAATGGTGATGGCGATATCACTATCGCCGACATGAATGTGCTGATCGACTACATCCTGAACGGCCCCGTTAAGCCTACGGTCAAGACAGGCATGTATATGGGTGTCGTGGGATATAACCAGACGCTGGACACCAAGGAACTTGCCTTGCTCGACTCGACGTCGATGCCCGAGTTCAGTGACTTTGTGGCTGCGCTGAACACGCAGCCGGGCCGCCTGCTCTACTATTCGGTAGACAAGGCGCTCGATGCACTGAATGCGGCTTTCTATCCCGAGAATCTGCAGAATGTCGCTGTCGTGACCTTCACTGGCGGTCTCGACCAGGGTTCGCTGATGATGACCGACAAGTATGACACCGAGGCCGAGTATGCCCAGGCCCTCAGCGCCCGCATCGCCGACCAGCGTGTTTATGGCCGTCCCATCAAGGCTTATACCGTAGGTCTTATGAGCGACAATGTGATTGACGCCAACCAGTTCCGCTCCAACCTGTATACCCTGGCCAGTGATTCGGCCAAGGCGATGGAAGTGAACACGATGGCCGAGGTGAATGCCAAGTTCCAGGCCATCGCCGACGACCTGGTGAGCCGTAACATGTCCGAGACGCTGACCCTGGTCTTCCCGGGTGTCGGCACGGGCACGCGCATCCGTTTCACTCTCGACGAGGTGAACGGTGCAACCGTTGATGACTCGCAGGTCTACATCGAGGGTACCTTCTCGCTCAAGACCCGCAGCCTGACCAACATCGTCTACCACGGCATGACCTGCACGGCAGGCGATAGCGTTGCCGCCTCGAGCGTTGACGGCGTCTTTGTTACCTTGGTATTCAAGGGCATCCAACTCGACTCGGAGGAGCGCATCGAGAAGAATCACATCCAGGAGTGGTACTGGGTTGAGGACCAGCAGGCCTGGGAGGCCAGCACCGAGTTCTCGGCAGGCCGTCTCCCCGATGTTGAGAGCACCTACTCCAGCGCACTGGTGATGCTGCTGCTCGACTGCAGTTCGGTACTCGATGAGAACTTCGGTGAGTTGCAGAGTGCAGCCAACCAGTTCATCGAGCGTATGCAGAACTACAACACCATTCCCGGCCGATTCACCGTCAACGGTGTATCGTTCCAGATGGTAGCCATCGATGGCGGCACCTTCACCATGGGCTCGGACAGCACGATGGTTGAGGAAGGCATCGCCGGCATCGACGAACTGCCCGCACACGAGGTGATCCTGTCGCCCTACAGCATCGGTCAGACCGAGGTGACCCAGGAACTCTGGACTGCCGTTATGGGTACCAATCCCAGCGGCTTCACCGGCGACCCGAACCGTCCTGTTGAGCAGGTAAGTTGGGATGACTGCCAGGAATTCATCGCACGCCTGAACGCTATCACCGGTAAGAACTTCCGCCTGCCCACCGAGGCCGAGTGGGAGTACGCTGCCCGTGGCGCCGTCAAGGCCCATGGCTACACCTTTGCCGGTGGCGACAACATCGCCGATTTGGCATGGTACTACAACAACAGTTATGCCGTTGGCGTGGATAATCCCGCTTACGGAACCCATGCGGTTGGCAGTATGCAGGCCAATGAGATGGGACTGTATGACATGTCGGGTAACGTGTATGAGTGGTGTGCCGACTGGTATGGCGCCTACACCGAGGATGCCCAGACCAATCCTGTAGGTCCCGAGACCGGTCTGCGCCGTGTGACCCGCGGTGGCGGCTGGTTCAGCACCGATCGCGATTGCCGCGTGAGCGCACGCAACTATGAGGCTCCCGGCAGCCGCAACTATTCGCTTGGCTTCCGTCTCGCCTTGTGATGTAGAGCACGATGAATTGAAGTACGATAGCACCAGGTGATGGCTTAACCGTCATCTGGTGCTATTCTTAAAAAAACAAATCTGACTGATGTTAGTAGTGCTTGCTACGGCCTTGTTGCCCGTGTTTATCCTTGGCTGGTGGATTTACCGCAAGGACTCATTGCGCCCTGAACCGCTCCCGATGCTGTTCAAGGCTTTCTTGTTTGGCGTGGGTTCGACGTTGGTTACCATGATTCTGGTCACGCCGTTGCAATTGTTGGGTCTTGTGGATAATCAAATGGGATCGGTCACCGATGCTGTGTCTACGGCACTGTTTGCAGCCGCGATACCCGAGGAAACGGCCAAGTTGATCATGCTGTGGCTCTTCCTGCGCAACAATAAGTACTATGATGAGTACTTGGACGGCATCGTCTATGCCGCTTGCGTGGGACTTGGCTTTGCCGGTGCCGAGAATGTCCTTTATGTAGTATTTAGTGAGGATTGGCTGATAACAGGTATTGTGCGGGCACTGACCGCTGTACCGGCTCATTTCGCTATGGCTTGTGCGATGGGTTATTTCTACAGCAAGCGCCACTTTGGAGACCGGTCCAAACTCACGATGGTGTGCATACTCGCTGTGCCCATCATTATCCACTGGGTCTATGACGCGCTGGCTTTCAGCGAGGGTGTGCTCCCGGCGATGTCGGTGGCTATCAACATCATGTTCGTGG
This sequence comes from uncultured Prevotellaceae bacterium, assembly GCA_900320245.1. Classification (GTDB taxonomy): domain Bacteria; phylum Bacteroidota; class Bacteroidia; order Bacteroidales; family Muribaculaceae; genus Sodaliphilus. The sequence continues at coordinate 144,933 of ONRP01000001.1, read as the reverse complement.
CATTGATTGTGGTCATGTACAAGAAGACGATGCGCAGAATCGCTAAATTGCAGAAGATTGACAAGGCGCGCATGACACCACCTCCTTCTCCCTATGAGGTGCCGCCGATCGATATGACGCAGCGGCGCTACGACATGCCTCTTCCTCCTCCACCTCCCGCTCAGCAAGACATGCCTCAGGCAGACGTGACTCAACAGCGCTATGACACGCCTCCGCCTCCTCCGCCCCCGTTCCCCGGCGGTGGGGATAATAACGGCCAGCAGGCTTGACCTTAATCGGCTGGACGCTTGTGCTGTCCAGGGAATCGACAAAAAAGGATAGGACCCCACAATGAGGGTCCTATCTCTTTTTCTGTTGATGTTTTTTTCAGTGCTGTCGGCCTTTTACTTGCCCTTCTTCACCAGGCGCTCATATTCGGGATTGCCCTCGCGCAGGAGCCTGTCGTAGCGCTCGCGGTCGTTCAGCACGTCATAGGCGGCTTTCACGTCATTGTTGCGGTGGTTCATGATGACGCTGTAGGCCCCGGCATCGCTGTAGACGTCACGGGCAATCAGTCCCTTGATGATATCCTTGAGCAGCCGCTCGCTGGTGCGGTACTTCTCTTCCTCATACTTGACGCTGTCCTTCTCGCCCATGGCGATGAAATCACGCATCATCTCATCGGTGACCACAAAGTCACGGTCAAAGTCCTGGATGGTCTTGTATCGCTTGTTGAGTTGCTTGCGGTTCTGGTCCACATACTTGATGGCGAACTGGTTGAGGATACCCTTGGCGGTCATGTCGCGGTAGTAGGTGCTGTATTCGCTCGTGTCGATAGGTACGTACACGTCGGGCATCACGCCGCCACCGCCGTAGATGGTGCGGCCTGTCAGGCGTGTGGTGTAGCGCAGGGAGTCGTTGAACTGGATGCTGTCCAGGCAGTAGTACTCGCCCTCGTTGGCACGGTCAAGTAGTTCGTTCTCGTAGCCCTTCTTGTCGCCACGCTCATAGGGTTTCTGGATGCAGCGTCCGCTGGGCGTGTAGTAACGGGCAACGGTCAGTCGCATCATCGAGCCGTCGTCAAAGCGAACGGGCCTCTGGACCAGGCCTTTGCCGAATGTCCTGCGGCCGACAACCACTGCGCGGTCCCAGTCCTGCATCGCACCGGCAAAAATCTCGGCGGCCGAGGCCGAGAACTGGTTGACGATGACAACCATGTGCAGGTCCTTGTAGTCGCCCCAGCCGTTGGCATTGGCCTCGCTGCGGGGCTGGTTCTCACCCTCGGTATAGACCATGAGTTGTCCTCGCTCGAGGAACTCGTTGCACATGTCGATTGCGGCATTCAGATAGCCGCCACCATTGTCGCTCAGGTCGATGATGACCTGTGTCATGCCCTGCTTCTTGAGGTCGCTCAAGGCTTCCATCATCTCCTCATGGGTCTTGGCTCCGAAGCGGGTGATGCTCAGGTAACCTGTGCGCTCGTCAAGCATGTACTTGGCGTCGATGCTGTGCAGGGGGATGTTGTCGCGCGTGATGCGGAACGTGATGAGTTCCGGCACACCGGGGCGCATCACCTTGACGGTGACTTGGGTGCCCTTCTTGCCGCGCAGGCGTTTCTGGATGTCGCTGTTTTTCATTTTCACGCCTGCTATGACGGTGTCGTTGACATAGATGATGCGGTCACCGGCCAGGATGCCCACGCGCTCGCTGGGGCCGCCGGGCACGGTCTGGATGACGTACAGGGTATCCTTGTTCATGTTGAACTGGATGCCCACACCGCTGAACTCTCCCTGCAGCGGCTCCTCGAGTTCTTTGGTCTCTTTGGCGTCGGTGTAGGACGAGTGCGGGTCCAGATTCTCGAGCATGCCGCGGATGGCGTCCTCGACGAGTTTGTCCTCGTTGACGGTGTCAACATACAGGCTGGTGATGGCATACTCGGCATTGAGCAGTTTTTGCAATGCCTCGGGCATAGACCTCTGTGCCGATGCGGCAAGAGCCAGCGCCAGGCACATGGTTACTAAAAATAAATTCTTCATATTGGATGATAGTTTTCTCTTTAACAGAACCAAATACTCCTAAACCCCGATTCCTAACTCCTTCAAGTCGGCTCCGGAGGGCAGGTAGGCGCTGACGTCCTGACCGTACTTGATGAGTTCGCGCACGATGCTGCTGCTGATGTGGCTGTATTCGGGCAGGGTGTACAACAGGATGGTCTCGATGCCGGTCAAGTCACGGTTCACCTCGGCCAGGTGCTTCTCGTTCTCGAAGTCCTGGATGAGGCGCACACCGCGCACGATGAACTGCGCGCCCGTCTCGCGGGCGGCATCGACGGTCAGGCCGCTGTAGGTGATGATTTTGACGCGTGGCTCGTCCTTGAAGACGTTTTCTATCCAAGCCTTGCGCTGTTCCATCGTCATGAACGACCGCTTGTCGGCATTCACGCCGATGGCGATGACAAAACGGTCAAACAGGGGTAGGGCCCGGCGCACGATGGACTCGTGCCCGCGTGTGAAGGGGTCAAACGACCCGGGGAAAAGCGCCACGCGCTGTCCCTCATGATCAGTGCACTGTGATGTCTTCATCGTCCTCGTTCACTAAGTTGTCAATGATAAAGTTCTGGCGCTCCATGGTGTTCTTGCCCATGAAGAAAGCAAGCATCTGCTTGACCGAGTCCTCCTTGCGTAACGACACGCGGTCCAGACGCATCTCGGGACCGATAAAGTCCTTGAATTCATCGGGGGAGATTTCTCCCAGACCTTTGAATCGGGTAATCTCGGCATTCTCGCCCAGTTTGTCAAGGGCGGTGAGGCGCTCCTCGTCGTTGTAGCAGTAGTAGGTTTCCACCTTCTGGGGCTTGGCCTCGCGTTTGGTGGAGCGGTTCTTGCGCTTGGCCTCCTTCTTGTTGAGCACGCGGAACAGCGGCGTCTGCAGGATGTACAGGTGGCCCGTCTTGATGAGTTCGGGGCAGAACTGCAGGAAATAGGTCAGCAGCAACAGGCGGATGTGCATGCCGTCGACATCGGCATCGGTAGCAATGATGACCTTGTTGTAGCGCAGCCCGTCGATGCCGTCCTCGATGTTGAGTGCCGACTGCAGCATGGCAAATTCGGTGTTGGTGATGACCTTCTTGGGGTCCATGCCGTAGGTGTTCAGCGGCTTACCGCGCAGCGAGAACACCGCCTGTGTCTCCACGTCGCGGATTTTGGTGATGGAGCCGCTCGCGCTCAGACCCTCGGTGATGAAAATCGAACTCTCGTCACGACGGTCATTGTCCTTGGGCGCACGCGAATCGTTGAAGTGAACGCGGCAGTCGCGCAACTTGTCGTTGTGCAGCGCTGCCTTCTTGACGTTCTCGCGTACCTGTTTGCTCACGCCGGCAATGGCCTTGCGCTCGCGTTCGTTGTCCTGGATTTTCTTCAGCAGCACCTCGGCCGTCTCGGGGGCCTTGTGCAGGTAGTCGTCAAGTTCCTTCTTGATGAAGTCGTTGATATACTTGTAGATGGTGGGGCCGTCTTTCCACATGACACTGCTGCCCAACTTGATCTTGGTCTGGGACTCGAACACGGGTTCCTCGACCTTGACGCTGATGGCGGCAACGATGCCGTTGCGGATGTCGCTGTACTCAAAGTTCTTGCCGTAGAATTCCTTGATGGTTCTCGACAACGCCTCGCGGAAGGCGCTCTGGTGGGTGCCGCCTTGGGTCGTGTGCTGGCCGTTGACAAACGAGTAGAACTCCTCGCCCAACTGGGCAGCATGGGTGATGACCACCTCGATGTCGTCGCCCGTGAAGTGCATCAGCGGGTACAGCGGGTCGTTGGTCATGTTCTCCTTCACCAGATCGCTCAGGCCGTTGCGTGAGTGGTACTTCTTGCCGTTGAACGTGAGCGTCAGGCCCGTGTTCAGGTAAGAGTAGTTCTTGATCATCTGCTCGATGATGTCCTCACGGAACTCATAGTTCTTGAAGATGCTGCCATCGGGCTTGAAGCGCACCAGCGTGCCGTTCTCTTCGCCCTCGCCGGCAGTGACGATGCCGCTTTCCTCTTTGGCGATGCCCTCGCTATAGGTGACCGACGAACATTGACCGTTGCGCACACTGCGGATGTAGAATTCGGTGGACAAGGCATTCACGGCCTTGATACCCACACCGTTCAGACCCACCGACCTCTTATAGGTCTGTGTGTCGTACTTGGCGCCGGTGTTCATCTTCGACGAGGCGGCTTTCACCTGGTCCAGGGGAATGCCGCGGCCATAGTCGCGGATGGTCACTGCGCCGTCCACCACGTCGATGTCGATGACGGGCTTGGCGTAGCCCGTGTTGAACTCGTCGATGCTGTTGTCGATGACTTCCTTGATGAGGACATAGATGCCGTCATCGTTCTGTGAGCCATCGCCCAACTTGCCGATGTACATACCTGGACGCAAGCGGATGTGTTCGCGCGGAGTGAGCGTCACCAGTTCGTCATAGCCGCCAAAGTCGCTGGCTGCCTGCTGCTGGCCCTCGTTCACCTCGGGCTCTTCTATGATTTGATTCTCTTTGTCTTTTGTCATACTTATAGTAAAACCTGCATTTTAACCTGCAAATTTACGAAAATTCCCGCAAATTTCATGCCGCTGCTGTCATCTATAAGTTTTATTAACGAATTAATGTGCCGGCTGAGGCAAGATTTCACGCTAAGTCTCGTTTTTAATGAAAAATACTACCTAATAATTATAGTTAAGCAATGAGAAAGACCTACTCGACCATACTCATCCTGGTGGCTCTGGTTGCCGGTGTCATGCTCACCTCGTGCGACCCGCTGTCTTCGGTTGAATACAAGATTCACAACAAGACCTCCGACACGGTGGTGGTCACCATGCACAACGAGATTCTTGATTCTTCCTATCAGGGCTTTGATATCCAGGAGAGCGACAGCGTCATCACCCATTACGGGAGTGAAGACAGCATCAGTGTGGCGGTCTTGGCCCCTGATATGGTGTTAACGGTTCATGACGAGTGGAAAGGCTTGTATCGGGAAGAGTGGGTGACACCCTTCTGGAGATACATCAAGTCAATCGCTGTCGGTGAGACCGAACTTCCCGCAACGTCCTGGAACAACGAGTCGGTTTGGCACTTGAGGGTAGAAGGCGGCAAGCGCTTCCAGGGCGAGTCGCGCTATTACTCCATCATCTTGCGTGACATGTAATTCGTAATTATCAATCAATAACAGAAAACCGCCAACACAGCCTTTGCTGGTTGGCGGTTTTTGATATCTTGCCTTGCCGTGTCGTTAAGGCGCATCAAGGATGACTTGTTCTATTGGTTAGCGGCGCTTGACGATGGCGACGTAGGTGATGAGGATAATGTTCATCATCAACGCGTAGATGATGGCGGGAATGGCATAGACGTCGTTGTTGAACACCAGCGGGCTGCTGGCGATGGCGATGGCCTGGGCGGCGTTCTGCATGCCCACCTCGATGACGATGGTGCGGCGCTCCTGGCCCGTGAGGCGCATGGCGCGGCACAAGAGGGCTCCGCTGGCCATGGCAAGCAGAATCAGGACACTGATGGACAAACCCAGTTGCCCGAAACTCTTGATGATAGCCTCGCGGTTCTGGATAAAGAAGACGGTAGCCAGAAAGATGAGGGCGGGGAAGGCGATGCGCGACAGGATGTTGTGCATCTTGTCAGCAGCATTGGCCCATCTTTTCCTCACGGCGATACCCACAATGATGGGCAGGAACATGAGCACGAGGTTCTGCATCACCAGTTTGCCGATGGGCAGATGCACTTGCACGGCGCTGCCTGTAGTCGCCGTGACCCATGCCATGATAAGGGGGACAGTCACCAGTGTGATGATGCTGCTGCATGCGGTGAGCGATACCGACAGGGCAACGTCACCCTTGGCGAGCATCGAGAACACGTTGGACGAACTGCCGCCGGGACAGCAGGCAATCAGTACGAAACCAATAAGGAAGGTGGCTTCCAACCCGAAGGTCTTGCCGATGAGCCATGCCAACAGGGGCAGCACGATAATCTGCCCGATAAGGCCGGCCAATACGGGTTTGGGGCGGGTCTTAAACAGTTTAAAGTCCTCTAATTTCAGGTTCAGGCCCAACTCGAACATCAGCAGGGTGAGGATGGGCAGTACAATCCAAATCGTGTTCATTGTCAATTAGGGTAGTGATTATTCAGGGTGCAAAAATATAACAAATCTTAATAATATTCAAGGCGCTTGCCATCACGAGAATGACAAGCGCCTTGAAATCAGATGTTTGTGTTCTGGTTATTAAAGTTTTGCTGCTATTGCATCGGCAATGGCCTGCATCTCCTCGGCGGGGAGGGTCAACTTGGGGCCGCCGAATGCCATGTCCTTCTCGGTCTGCAACGGCACGAGGTGGATGTGGCAATGGGGCACTTCCATACCCAGCACGCCGATGCCGATACGCTTGCAGGGCACGGCCTGTTCCAGAGCCATGGCCACCTTGCGGGCAAAAGCCCACAGGCCGGCATACTCTTCCTCATCGAGGTCGAACATGTAGTTCACCTCATGCTTGGGAATGACCAGGGTGTGACCCTTGGCCATGGGGTTGATGTCGAGGAATGCAAAATAGCGGTCGTCCTCGGCTACCTTGTAACTGGGAATCTCGCCAGCGGCGATTTTGCTGAAAATGGTTGCCATAATTGTGTCAGATTTCAATTTTCAGGATTTCAAACTTCATCAGTCCGGCGGGAGCCTGCACCTCGACGGTCTCGCCAACCTTGTGGCCCAGCAGACCCTTGGCGATGGGCGTCGAGATCGAAATCTTGCCCTCGCGCAGGTTGGCCTCGGTTTCGGTAACGATGGTGTAGGTGACCTTGGCTTTATTCTTGGTGTTGCGGATAGTCACCTTGGTGAGCAACTGTACCTCGTCGGTCGAGATCTTGCTCTCATCGATGATGCGTGCCGATGCGATCAGGCTCTTGAGTTCAGCAATCTTGGCCTCGAGCATACCTTGACGCTCCTTGGCTGCATCATATTCTGCGTTCTCTGAAAGGTCTCCCTTGTCGCGGGCCTCGACTATGGCGCGGACAACCTCGGGACGCTCGACATTCTCAAGATGGGACAATTCGGCCATCTTCTTGTCGTAACCTTCCTGTGTCATGTACGTAATAGCCATGCTAAATACTGTGTTTTTAAATTTTTAAGATTCAAAAAATTAGAAGAATCTCAACGGTATGTTCGTGAGACCCCTCGCGGTTAATAATTAAGTTTAACGCTGCAAAGGTACGCAATAATTTTGATTCTTGACCCCCGATTGTTAATAAATTGCCGCCTTTTTATTAAAAATTAACCGTTATCGGTCTTTGCTGCTATGGTTTCCGGTGAGGTGCCGCGCCGGCAAACTCAGCGGCGCCACAGGACAACGATCTGACGCAAGCCCACGGCGATGCTCACCACTGTGATGGCGGCGGCAATGATGGTGTATCCGCCCTCCATCGCTGCCATCACTCCTGCAGCCACGGCAAGGGTCCACAACAAGTTGTACAGGCTGGCTGCCGAGACGGTCAGGCGATAGGTCCTGAAATAGACCACCGCGATGATGAGCGTGTAGAGCAGATAGGATACCAGGAAGGCAACGCCCAGTCCCGTGAGGCCCCACCAGCGATAGAACACGATGTTGAGCACCAGGTTGATGACGGCGCTGGCGACCTCGGTCCACAGGTAGGTCTTTCCGTCGCCCTTGGCCAGAATCGTGAATGCCAGGCACCACGACAACGTGCGCAGCACGGTGCCTATCATGCCCCAAGATACAAACGTCAGAATCACGTCAAAATCAGGCCTGTACAACAACTGTACGATGAATGAGCGCAGCAGGATGAACAGGGCTACAACGGGCGCCATCACGGCAATGGCCACATTGATTTCCTGGGACACAAAGGCACGCAGGCGCAGCCGGCTCTCGGCAACCTTGGCCAAGCGGGGATAGTATTCCATGCCCAGGGCGGTGAGTATCAGCCCGGTGTACTTGTTGATCAGGGTATAGCCTGCCTGATAGAAACCCACCTGCTCGGTTCCAGCATTGATGTTGAGCCATGCGTTGAAGGCATAACTGGCGAGGATGGTCGCGAAATTGCCCAATGTCATGTAGATGCCCAATTTGACAAAGCCTTTGCCCATGTCGACGGTTTCGCGGCGCGTCACGGCGGCAGGAGGGTAGTCACGGTTGCGGAACCACCATGCGAACACCGCCAGTGCCAGCGCATAGGCCAATATCGAGGGCACGATGCTGCGTTCACGCAGCAGGTAGAACAGGGGGATGGACACCGCAAGGCCTGCTATGGTGCCCCACAGCGTCACGCTGGCCAGTCGCTTGAGGCGCGCTGTGCCTTGCAGCACGGCATACTCGCCATTGGTGAGCGCCTGCAGCAGCACGGCGATGCTCAGGGCGACAAAGCCCCAGATGTGTGTCGAGTCACCAAAGGTCACTTGGCTCAGCAGCGGAGCCAACGCCAACGTCAGCAACGCGCCGCCAAGACCCAGCCACAGCGACCACTTGCGCACCACGGTCACGATGCGTGCCACCAGACTTGTGTTCTGGCCGTCCATCGCTTGGGAGATGTCGCGCACGCTGCTTGAGCGGATTCCCAGGTTGGTACCCGTCGTGATCATTTCCAGCGCATTGTTGAATAGGCCGAACAGTCCGATGCCCACCGGGCCAATCCACAGGGCGACAAGTTTGGTGCGGATAATCGAGCACAGGATGCCGATGACCTGGACCCCGCCAAAGAGGCCCATCGCTTTCATCGCCATGCGTGAGATATTACCGCGCTTGCCCGCCATTACACATTATATAATATTATATGTTGATTTCAAACACGTTATAGACGATGCCACGGCCGCCCAGGCGCGACTTCTGGCGAACGAGACCCTCGTTGAGGTATTTGCCGTGGTCCTCGTTGGAGATGCCGAAGTCGAAGTAGCGGTAACCCAGTTCGGTGTGCAGCCCGATGAGGTAGTCAAAGAGCAGCGTCAGCGCCTTGCTGTCCTTGCCGAGTGGCGAGGCTCCGATATACTGGCAGTGGGCCACCGGAGACGACAGATACATCACCACGCCCGCCAGCAGTTCGCCGTCGAGTGTGGCGGTGTAGAGGCAGATGTTGTCGGGAAAACGGCTCTCCAGCAGGCGCATCTCTTCGAGCGTATGCACCGGACGTGTGCTGTAACGGGCGTCGAGCAGCGACGATAGCAGTTGCCAGTAGCCCTCCCAGTCGTCGCTGGGACCGACCTGGATGCCGGCTTTGCGGGCGGCATTGGCGCCGCTCTTGTTGCCTCGGTCCAGGGGTAGGGGACACGTCAGGTCGATGGTGGTGGAGATATTGGTCTCGACCAGTGCGGCATGGTGCCTGAACAGTGCGTACAGGTCCTCCTCGCAGGGGTAGCGGTGATAGATGTGGGGCACGGGTTTGTACACCAGGCGCTTGATACCGTGGGCTCCCATCCACTCGACAGCGGCATCCATGACTTCAATCATGACGGTGGCGTCGAAGTGCTTGAGGGGCACGAGCCAACCGCCGTAGGTCAGTCCGCGGTGGGAGTAGAGGACATCACTATCGATGCAGGCGGGCAGCAAAGCGCAGGGTTTTCCCTCGCGCAGGGCCACGAGTGAGCAGTCGGTGAACCGGTCACTGTGGTAGTCCATATATCCCCGCTGGTGCAGAAACGTGCCGTTGCGGCTGCTGCTCACCAGTTCGTCCCATCGGGCTGCCATCGAGCCCTCATATCTCATGATCTCAATCATCTCCAATGCCATTTGATGAAAACCTCCAGTCCATCCAGCGGGTCCGGTAGTATGTTCAGTTTATCCAGCCCACAGATAGTCCAGCCTGTCCGGTTATTCCATTCCTTCAATTTAAAAACGCAAATATACACTAAAAAAGTATTACCTTTGCGCAAAATTAATTCTAAACCACATGAAACTTTCAAAGATAGGTCTTCTTCCCCGAATCATTATAGCCATCATCGTGGGCGTGGTGTGCGGAAGATTCTTCCCTGAGGGGGTTGTGAGGTGCTTTGTTACCTTCAACAGTATTTTCAGCCATTTTCTCTCGTTCCTGATTCCTCTCATCATCTTAGGACTGGTGACCCCCGCCATTGCCGACATCGGTAAAGGGGCGGGAAAACTGCTGTTGATAACGACGCTGATTGCCTATGGCGATACGATTTTTTCGGGATTTCTGAGTTATTTCACCAGCACTGGCATCTTTCCCTCGCTCATTGAGCACGGCCAAGGGGCCCAGGCGGTGGCCGCTGCCAAGGATCTGGAACCTTTCTTCACCATCGAGATCCCGCCATTGCTGGATGTGATGAGCGCTTTGATTATGGCCTTTGTCATGGGTCTGGGTATTTCCTTCTTTGAATCTCCCAACCTCAAGAAGGTTTTTGACGAGTTTCGCGCTATCATTGCCAAGACCATCGAGGTGGCACTGATTCCCATCTTGCCGATATACATTTTCTCGATTTTCCTGAATATGTCTTTTTCGGGGCAGGCATGGCACATCATCAATGTGTTTGTGGCCATTATCGGAGTCATCTTTGTGATGCACATCCTGTTGCTCGTGTTCCAGTACTGCATAGCCGGTGCCATTTCCCACCGCAACCCGTTCAAGGCGCTCTACAACATGTTGCCCGCCTATTTTACCGCGTTGGGCACCTCTTCATCGGCTGCCACAATTCCTGTGACGCTCAGGCAGGTCAAGAAGAACGGCGTCAGTGAAGGCATCGGCGGCTTTGTGGTGCCTTTGTGCGCCACGATACACCTGTCGGGAAGCGCGATGAAGATCACGGCTTGTGCTGTGGCGCTTCTGCTGATGCAGGGCGGCACCATCGACATTGCCCAGTTTACAGGCTTTATCCTCATGCTCGGCGTGATGATGGTGGCAGCACCCGGCGTTCCCGGTGGCGCGATTATGGCGGCCCTGGGTGTATTACAGTCTATCCTCGGTTTCTCTCCCGATCAGCAGGCTGTGATGATAGCCCTCTACATCACGATGGACAGTTTCGGCACTGCCTGCAATGTGACCGGTGACGGCGCCATCGCACTTGTGGTCGACCGCATCTACGGCAAGCGCAAGTCGACAGCCCCTGCATCGTGATATGCAACTCTGTCTGAGACCGATATGTGGATGTGGAATCCATTTGCTGCCGCATTTATTTATCGGCGTTTTCACTGCTTGAAATGATATTTTTTAAGAAATTTTTGCCGAAATATTTTGTATTTGAAAAAATGATATTATCTTTGTAGCGCATAAAAGGGAAAAATCAATTTTGATTTATCAAAGAGTTTCGGATTAACTTTACTGTCGTGATTGATAGAATGGTTAATCCATTTTTTTGTGCCTATATCAACGCCCTCAATTTGTTTGCCTTGAGAGGCCGCTCGATCAAACTGGCATATATGCAGAATAAAACGGTGGCGCTGGGGATTATACCCGGCGCCACCGTTTGTTTCAGGTGGTGAATGCGTCTTGCCTTTATCCTTTCAGAATCATGTCAATAAGGGTGTTGACATCGGCAATCGAAACCTCACCGTCGCCATTCACGTCGGCACGGCCTTGGGAATTGTCAATACCGCTCAACAGGATGTCAATCAGTGCGTTGACATCGGCGATGTTGACTTCACCGTCGTTGTTCACGTCGCCCTTGACAGCAGGCTCGGGACCAGGACCGGGCTCGGTGTAGGTGGCACCGCACACGCCATAGGCCTCAACGCCCTCAACGGCAAAGGTGACGGTCGTCGGCATTGAACCGTCCGGGTTGGCCTTGGCGGGCAGGCACTTGATGCCGCTCTTGTGCAACGGGTTGGCCGGGTCGAGGGGCACGCTGTTGCGGATGGCCTCGGCATCGCTGGCGGGAGCGATGTAACTCCAGTAGATGTACTCGCCGTCGCTGTTGATCTGGGCCACGTTGGCCAACTCGCCGCTGTCCTCGGCACCCTCAACCTTGATGGGGGAGTCATCGATGAGTTCGCAGTCACTGATGCGCAGGTTGTCGTTGCCATCCAGGTCGGCACCGGTCTCCATGTTCTCGATCTTGTTCAGTGCGATGCGGTAGATGCCAGGCACGCAGCCGTTGGGGTCGCTCTGTACCTGCATGTACAGGTAGCCGTTCTCGTCGTCCAGGTAGAACGTCTTGATAATGACGTCCTTGAAAAGGGCCCTGTAGGTCTTGGTGTGGCCCTGGCCGCCATCGGGATAGATGTCGCTCTTCTTGAAGCGCAGCAGGCACAGGCCGTTGAATTTCTTGCTCATCCAGAAGATGCCGTGCTTGTCCTGGGTGAAGCCGCCGGTGATGGAGCCCCAACTGATCTCGTCGTTGTAGAAGGGCAGCCACTGGTTCTGCAGCAGGAACGGCTGTGAGCCGTACAGGCCCGTAGTATCGGCATTCAACTCGTGGATACCCACGTTGCGGTCGCTGATGTAGATCTTGTTCTCGTTCTTGTCGATGAACATGGTGAAGGGGTCCTCGCTGGGAGCGTAACCCACATTATTCAATACGGTCACACGGTAGAAGATGCCGTTGGTGTTGTTCACATAGAACAATTCACCGTCGCCCAGGGGCTGGTTGGGATCCTGGTAGGTGAAGCGCTGGCCGGCAACGGCGACATACACGCGGTTTTTGTAACTCTGCAGCGTGAAGGCATGCTGGCCGGCATTGAAGTTGGTGTTCACGATGTTGCCGTTCTCGTCCTTGTACAGCAGGCTGCCATCGGTAGTGGCGAAGTACAGGCCGGACGGGCAGCCCAGCGTGGAGCCTTCGCCCGAGATGGTGGCATCGCCCACGATGTTCAGGTAACGCCACTGGTTGGCGCTCTTGAAGGCATTGACCGACTCAGGAGCCACCTTGCAGATGACGTTGCCCTGGCTCTCGTTGAACACACCGGCAGCCAGTGCGGGCGTGTTGACGTTGAGCACGCGCAGCGTTTGGATGGTGGCGGGAACCGAACCGGGCTCCATGTAGTTCACGTTGGCGGGAATCTCCATATTCTCGAGAGCCGTGCAGCCCTCAAAGCAGTTGCGCATCATGTTGGTCGTGGTCGTGGGCAGCGTCACGCTGGTCAGTTGCTGGCAACCGGCACACAGACCCTGGGGAATCTCGTTGCGGCCCTCGCCGATGATGATCGACTTCAAAGCCGAGCCGGCGAACACGTTCTGGCCCACGGTCACGCTCTTGTCGAGTGTGTAGGACTCGATGTCGCTGTAGGCAAAGCCGTAGTTGCCTATGGTGGTCAGGGCCGGCAGGTCAACGCTCTTGAACGGGGCATAGGCCAGACCGTAGTTGTCGATGTTGGTCACGGTGGCGTTGCTATAGGAGGTGCCGATTTCGCCCTCATGGGCGCTCACCAGCAGGCGGGTGCCGGCGGCATTGAGCAGCACGCCGTTGTCAATCTGGAAGGCGGTGTTGCCCTCGGCAAGAATAATCTGGGCGAGGGTGGGGATGGGGGCGAACGCTCCCGTGCCGATGCTGGTCACGGTGGCGGGAATCACGACGCTGGTGATCTGCGTGCCGGCAAACGCTTGGACGCCTATCGTGGTCAGCATGCTCGGCAGCATGATTTCGCCATCCAACTGCGTGTTCTCAAATGCGCTTTGGCCGATGGACGTCAGCGCGTTGGGAAAGTGGAATGTGGCGGAGGTCAATCCGGAGTTATAGAATGCCGTGATGCCGATGCTGGTCACGTTATCGCTCATACCCACATGCGCCAGGTTGCGGCAACCGTTGAAGGTGCTCTGCTCGATGACGGTCACACCGTCAGGAATACGGATGCTGGGCAGTGACGTGCAACTGGCAAAAGCGCTCGTTCCGATGCTGGTCACCTTATTGTCCGACTCAAAGTTGACGGTACTCAAGGCTGTGCACCCCTGGAAGGTGGTGTTCTGGATTGTTGTGGTCTCGCCGCCGATGTCCAGTGTCAGCAGCCCCGACATGTTGTGGAAGGGCTGTTCGGCGTTGGTATAGGCGCTGGCATCCACGTTGCGACCCATATAGATGTACTGGATGCTGGCCAGGGCGGTGCGGGCCTCTGCACTCGAGCCGAATGCGGTTAACTTCATCACTACAGGCGTGTTGCCGTCCGAGATGATGAGGCGCTTGAGGTTGTCGCAGTTGGCAAACTCCTCGCTGATGGGTTTGTTCCAGCCCGGAAAGATTTCAACTTCTTCCAGACTCGTACATCCGTTGAACACACCGCTGCCCACGCTGGTCACAGTGGGGGGCAGAGGACTGACCCTGAGTGCCGAGCAGCCCTTGAAGGTGTTGCGGGCAATGGTCACACAGGTGGCGGGCAGGGTCACACTGGTCAGGTCCTTGCAGTCGAGGAACGAGTTGGCTGCCGTGGCAACGACAGTGTACTCAACGCCCTCATAGGTAAATTTTTCGGGAATGACAATGTCGCCAGTATACCACAAGGTGTCGGCGGGTGTCGTGGCGGTGGCCTTGACGATGGTGTACTTGGCGATGGTTGCCGTACCGTCGCTCTTGGTTGTGTAGTTGATGCCGTCGACGGTGATGTTGGCGGCAAAGATGACTGCCGTGCTGGCCAGACATCCTGCCAGCATCATCAGCCGGCGCAACCAAGTTTTGGTGTTAAGATTTCTCATAAGCGGAGATGGTTATTGGTTATTAAATGTTGGAATATCGTTTTAAAACCACAAATTTAATCATTTTTTCAAAAAAAATCGGCTCAGACTGGAATTTTTTCAAAAAAAAGCGTCTGCCGCGATTCCTTCGACAGGAATGCGGCAGACTTGTGACTTTTTGAATTATGGACGCTTTCGTCCATAATTAGTCGGTACAAGCGATTCTTATTTCTTCTTGCTGTTTACCTTCTTGGCCAGATCAGCACCGGCTTTGAACTTAACGACCTTCTTGGCAGCGATTTTGATCTTCTGCTTGGTTGCGGGGTTGATACCCTGACGAGCGTTCTTCTTAACAACCTGGAAGGTACCGAAACCGATCAGAGCAACTTTCTGTCCATCCTTCAATGCACCGCCAACGGTGGTGAGCATAGCATCGAGAGCGGCCTTGGCCTGAGTCTTGTTCAAATTAGCCTTTTCGGCAATTGCTTGTACTAATTCAGTCTTGTTCATAGTGTAAATGATTTAAAAATTAAGTTATGTGAATAAAAGTAAGTATCTTTTGTTTGCGCAAATATAAGTATAACAACCGTTTCTGCAAAAAAAAAACGAAAAAAATTACTCGTTATCAAGAAAAAATCGTGTTTTATGGCAATTTTGGCCTCAAAAATGCATTAGATAGGGAGTTTTTCGCTATTTTTGTGCCATCATTCAACAAGATAACAACGACTTAGCATATGCGCATTAACACACGCTCCTTTGGCCCGAGCATGCCACCTGCCACCAAGCACTTGATTATCGTCAATGTGATTGTGTGGCTGTTCTCGTTTGTGTCTTTCCTGATGTGGAAATCAGGTTATAGTGGCGACCCTCGTTTGGTTGCCGACGCGTTTATTGACCAGCATTCGTTATACACGTTGTTGGGACTGCATTTTTGGCAGTCGAGCGACTTCATGCCGTGGCAGTTTATCTCCCACATATTCCTGCACGACCCGTCCGACTTCATGCACATCCTGTGCAATATGTTCATGCTATGGATGTTCGGCGGATGGATTGAGAGGGCTATGGGCACCAAACGCTTCTTGATCTATTATATAATTTGCGGCTTGGGAGCCGGTTTCGTTCAGGAGTTGTTCTGGCAGTTCACTTTGCCGGGGGGCTATGAGACCTATAGAGTTATGGCCTTTGGTGCCTCGGGTGCGGTGTTCGGCGTGTTGTTGGCATTCGGTATGATTTTCCCCAAGGTGCCTTTGTACATCTTGTTTATCCCTGTTCCCATCCAGGCCCGGTTTGTGGTGCTGGGTTATGGTTTGCTGGAACTCTTCTTCGGCGTGTCGGGAAGAATGAGCGGTGTGGCTCATTTCGCTCACTTGGGCGGCATGATCTTCGGCATCCTCTTGATTCTCTATTGGAAACATAAAGGCTCCATCTCGCGTGGCCATGGCTCTTATTGACGACATCAAGCGCACCTATCGCGACAGTTCGATGTTGGTGAGAATCATTTTCATCAACAGTGCGGTATTCCTCATCCTGCGCCTGCTGGCCTTCGGCGCCATGCTGTTCAACGTGGATGTCGTGGGCATGCTGCATTGGGTGGACTTGTCCAGTGACTGCAGCGTTGTCTTGAGACGCCCCTGGACCGTGGTCACCTTCATGTTTGCACACTTCGACTTTTGGCCCATCCTGTTCAACATGCTGTGGCTGTACTGGATAGGGCGCATCTTCATGGAGTTTTTCTCGCCCAAGCAACTCATGGGGCTGTATCTGCTCGGTGGTTGGGGAGGCATGGCCTTTTTCCTGCTGGCCTACAATTTCCTGCCCGCATTTGCAGAAGCCCAGGGCTGCCTGATGGGTTCATCGGCATCGGTAATCGCCATCGTCGTGGCGACGGCGTTGTATGTACCTGACTATAAGATTGGACTCCTGTTCTTGGGCCAGGTGTCGCTCAAGTGGATTGCCTTGGCGGGACTCGCCTTCATCGTGCTGAGCCTCGATGTGCGGAACCCCGGCGGAGGCATCGCCCACATCAGCGCAGCGCTGGTGGGGGTGTGGTATGCCTTACGCATCAAGCGGGGCCGCGACATCACTCGTCCGCTGAATACTGCAATCGATTTTGTCGTGGGACTGTTCAACGGCCGCTCATGGCGATTGCCTGAGTTCAAGCGCCGCAAGCATGCTCCCTCTCCTGCCGGCCAACCTAGTCGTCCTGCCGGCCAGGCCGCTACGCCCCCCGACACGGTGAGTGAGGAGGAATTGGACATCATTCTGGGCAAAATCAAGGTTGCTGGCTATGATGCCCTCACCGACGAGGAGAAAGATAAACTGTTCAAGGCATCGCGCCGCCGAACAGTATAATCTACATTATATAATATATTTATACTATCAATAATCAATCCGTTCCGATTATTTACCGATGGCACGAAGCACATACGATATCTATCAGCGCAGCAAGAGGAAGCGTGTAATCAAGCGACTCGAGATTCTGACGGCCATACTTGCTGTCTTGCTGGTGTGCTGTGCTTATGCGGGAAAAGTGGATCCCCGCAGTTTTGTGCTGGCACCGTTCATGACGTTAGCCTATGTTCCCATGCTGGTACTTGCCGCCGTCTGGTTGCTGTTTGCCGCATTCAAGCGCCGATGGATTGCCGTGACTACATTGGTCGTGGCCCTGTTGGCTACTGCTCCTGTGTTTAAACTCTTTGTGCCGTTAAACACTTCGGCGAGTGCACCGCCCGAGCCTGCCAACCGGGATATGATGCTCAAGGTCATGACCTATAACGTGTTGGCTTTCAACTACGGTGACCCATTGCTCGGCGACCAGCCGTCCGAGACGATGAAACTCATCTTGGATGCCGACCCCGACGTGCTGCTGATGCAGGAAGGTACCGCCTCGGGTGCCGACTGGGATGAGATGCCGTCGCTGGCCGGTTTCCTCAATGAGATACAAATGCGTTATCCTTACCGATACAACAGCAGCGAGGGTTTGAGCATCATGTCGAAGTTTCCCTTCGACACGCAGCCCCTGGGAGAGCCCCAGCACGCGCGTTCGCCCTTGGGCTATAATCGCAACAATACGTCACATCTTGCACGGGCCTATGACCTGCACATGCCCAACGGCAAGCAGTTGAGGCTTGTGGACTTCCGTTTCCAGTCCTATCACCTGAGTTTCGGCAAGAGCATGAATGTGCGTGTCTCGCCCGATGTCAAGCCGTCGGCCCTGGAGAGGATGCGCCGCTCGTTTGCCCTGCGGGGTGACAATGCCGCCGCCATTCGCAAGGCTATCGACGAGTCGCCCGGCAATGTCATCGTCTGCGGCGACATGAATGATGTCAGCGGATCGCATGTCTACAGGGTCATCTGCGGCGACGACCTGCACGACGCATGGAGCGAGGTGGGTAGCGGATACGCCTATACCTACAACAGCCACAATCTGTTCTACCGCATCGACCATGTGCTCTACCGCGGCGCCATCAAGGCGTTGAAGGCCCAGCGCTACAAGGGAGGCAGCAGCGACCATTACCCGCTGATGGTGTCCTTTGACCTGGATGTGAGAGATAACAAATAACAACATTTATTATCAACCATAATTCAATTATTCAAACGAAATGAAGAAAGTTTTATTCACCGTTCTTGCCTTGGCGGCCATCGTTCTGGTGGGCTGCAAAGGCAATCATGAAAATCCGTTTATGTCGGACTACACCAATGAATACGGCATTCCGCCGTTTGACAAGATCACCTATGCCGATTACGAGCCTGCTGTAAAGGCTGGTATCGAGGAGCAGAATGCCGAGATTGATTCCATCATCAAGAACACGGCAGAGCCCAATTTCGAGAACACCATCCTCGCCCTGGACAACAGCGGTCGCACCCTGGACAAGGTGTCTCGCGTGTTTAACGCACTGAGCAGCAGCGACAACACCGAGGAGATGCAGAAACTCTCCGAGAAACTGTTGAAGATGCTCACTGCTCAGAGTGATGGCATGTACATGAACGAGGGCCTCTTTGCCAAGGTAAAGAGCGTGATGGACAATGCCGACAAGTTGGGCTTGGATTCCATCCAGAAGCGCCTCACCGAGAAGTACTACAAGGAGTTCGTGCGCAACGGTGCCCTCCTCGACGCTGCCAAGAAGGACAGCCTCAAGGAGATCAACAGCAAGTTGGGCGAATACAAACTCAAGTTCGGTAACAACGTGATGCACGACATGGACAACTGCGTCTTCTTCGTCGAGAAGGCTGACGACCTCAAGGGCCTGCCCCAGGATGTCATCGACAACGCTGCCAAACTCGCCGAGGAGAAAGGCAAGAAGGGACAGTGGGCCTTCACCGCCACCGCTTCGACCCGCCTCGCCGTGTTGACCTATGCCGACAACCGCGACCTGCGCCGCAAGATGTACGAGACCTACACCACCACTGCCAGCCATGGCGACAAGTGGGACAACACCGAGAACATCCGCAACATCCTCTTGCTGCGTCAGCAGAAGGCTAACCTGCTCGGCTTCAACACCTATGCCGACTATGCCACCGACCCCTACATGGCCAAGACGCCCAAGGCTGCCGAGGACTTGCTGATGTCGCTCTTCCGCCCCGCCATCAAGAAGGTGGACGAGGAGGTTGCCGACATGCAGGCCTATGCTACCGCCCATGGCGACACTGCCAAGATTGAGGCTTGTGACTATTACTACTATGCCGAGAAGGTAAAGAAGGAGAAATTCAACTTCAGCGAGGACGACGTTCGTCCTTACTTCGCGCTCGACAGTGTGGTGAAGAATGGTATCTTCTTTGCCGCCAACAAACTCTACGGCCTCACCTTCGAGGAGTTGCCCGATGCTCCCAAGTACAACCCCCAGGTTAAGGTCTATGACGTGAAGGACGCCGAGGGCAAGCACCTCGCCATCTTCATGACCGACTACCTGCCCCGTCCCGTCAAGGCTCAGGGCGCTTGGATGGAAGCCATGCAGGAGGCTTACAACTATGGCGGTGAGAACATCCGTCCCATCATCTACAACGTGGCCAGCATGACGCCTCCCTCGGGCGACACCCCCTCGCTGCTCACCTGGGACGAGGTACAGACCGTCTTCCACGAGTTCGGACATGCCCTACACGGCATGCTCACCCGCGTGCAGTATCGTGGCCTGGCCGGTACCAACACCGACCGTGACCTCGTCGAGATGCCTTCGCAGATCAACGAGCACTGGGCATTTGAGCCTGAGGTGCTGAAGAACTATGCCCGTCACTACAAGACCGGTGAAGTGATTCCCGACAGCCTCGTGCAGAAACTCAACGAGAGCGCACAGTTCAACATGGGCTTCATGACCACCGAGTTGGTGGGCGCCGCCCTGCTGGATATGTACTGGCACATGAAGGCTTGGACTCCCGAGGAGGTGAAGAACATCGACGTGAAGGCCTTTGAGCAGGAGGTGAAGAACCGCATCAACATGCCTGCCCTCGTCGAGTTCCGCTATCGCAGCCCCTACTTCAAGCACATCTTTGCCGACGACCAGTATGCTTGCGGTTACTACACCTACCTGTGGTCGCAGGTTCTCGAGGCCGACGGTTACATGGCCTTTGAGAAGGCTGGATGCTTCGACAAGGCTACTGCCGATGCCTTCCGTAAACTCCTGGAGTCGGGCGACACCATGGATCCCATGGAACTCTACATCCAGTTCCGTGGCCAGGCTCCGACCTCCGATGCCCTGTTGCGCAACCGCGGCCTGAAGTAATCATCAGCACAGTGGAGACGCAAAATCTTGCGTCTCCAGAATAAATGACAAATCGGGACCTTGCCATTGTCGGCAAGGCCCCGATTTGTATATGTGGTTATGCTCTAACCGCAAAGGTGCGAAAAGATATTTTAGGATAGCAATGAGTCATTGTGATTTTTTGCGTGTAGTTCACAAAATGCGTGCGAGACTGCCGTCGATTGATAGCGCCTTTAGCGTGGCGTCGACTGTTTTGGCGTGTGCATCAGGCGCAGGGAGTTGAGGACACACAGCAATGCGACGCCCACGTCGGCGAAGACGGCCTCCCACATCGTGGCGATGCCCATCACGCCGAGTATCATCACCAGCACCTTGACGATGATGGCAAACACGATGTTCTGGATGACGATGCGGCGCGTCCTGCGTCCCAGCGTCACGGCATCGGCAACGCGGGACGGCTGGTCGGTCTGGATGACCACGTCGGCGGTCTCGATGGCCATGTCGCTGCCCAGGCCGCCCATCGCGATGCCCACGTCGCTGAGGGCGAGCACGGGTGCGTCGTTGATGCCGTCGCCCACAAAGGCAATCTGATGGCCGTCCTTTTCCTTGAGGCGCTTGATGTGCTCCACTTTGTCCTGCGGCAGCAGGTCGCCATGGGCTTGATGCACACCCAATTCTTGAGCGACTTGTTCGACCAGGGCCTGCTTGTCACCCGAGAGCATCACGGTGCCGATGTCCTGGCGGTTCAAGGCGTCGATGGCGCGTGAGGCGTCGTTTTTGGGTTTGTCTTTGAGCAGCACGTGACCCAGGTAACGGCCGTCGGCGCTGACGGCGACAATGGTGTTGGGAATTGTGTCAAGTGTAGAAGGATATTCAACACCCTCACGCTGCAGCAGGCGGGTTGTGCCCACGAGCCACTGGGAGCCGTCGACCGTGGCGGCCAGGCCGTAGCCCGCGATGTTCTTCAGGTCGGTGACGGTTTTTTCGCTTGGCTTGCAATGGGCGGTGATGGCCTGGGCAATGGGGTGGGTGCTGTCTTGCTCGATGGCGGCGACAATGGCTACCTGCTCGTCGCTCAATCCTTCGACGCGGCTCACGCTGAATTGTCCTGTTGTGAGGGTCCCGGTCTTGTCAAACACCACCGTGTCGACTGCAGCGATAGCGTCCAGGTAGTTGCTGCCCTTGAACAGGATGCCGCGTCGTGAGGCGGCACCGATGCCCGCAAAGTAACTCAATGGGATGCTGATGACCAGCGCACATGGGCACGATATTACCAGAAAGATGAGGGCACGGTGCAGCCACTCGGTGAAATCGTAGGTGAATGTGGCCGACACCATCGAATACAGCCATGGCAAGGCAACGACCAGCACGGCAAGGCCAACCACGATGGGCGTGTAGATGCGCGCGAAGCGGCGGATGAACAGTTCGGCAGGAGCCTTGCGTTCGGTGGCCTCCTCGACCAGGTGCAGGATGCGCGACACGGCACTCTCGCTGGCGGGACGCAGGGCCTTGAGCCGCACGACGCTCTCGCTGGCAATCATGCTGGCCAGCACCTCGTCTCCGCCCTCGATGACGCGCGGCACGCTCTCGCCCGTCAGGGCAGCGGTGTCAAACGCCGCGGCCTCTCCCGTGAGAATGGCGTCAACCGGAACTCGCTCACCGGGCTTCACCTCGATGATGTCACCAGGCTTGACCATTCCAGGCTCCACTGTCTCGCGTTTGTCGTCCCTGATGATGACGGCATGGTCGGGACGGAAAGCAATCAGCGACTTGATGTTGCCACGGGCACGGCTCACGGCGCGGTCTTGCAGCGCTTCGCCGATGCAGTAGAGCGTCATCACCGCCACCGCCTCGGGAAACTCGCCGATGGCAAAAGCACCGATGCTGGCTATCGTCATCAGCAGGAATTCGCTGAAGATTTCACCCTCACGGGCCTCCTCGATAGCCTCACGCAGCACACCCCATCCGGTGGGCAGCCATGCTGCGGCATACCACGCGAGTTGCACCCATCGGTTCTGGAACCACTCCACTCCGGTGGCATTCATAATGATGCCCGCCAGCAGCAACGCCAGCGACAGCAAGGGCTGCCACCAACTGGTGGATTCTTCGTGCTCGTGTTCGTGCGAATGTTCCTCGTGATGTTCGTGTTCGTGTATCATAGCCAAGCGTTTTGATTAACGCTGGCAAAGGTATACACAATCCCGTGCAACCCGGTTGCAAAGTGCAACAGGACCGGAATGCCATTATGCCGTAAAGGCTATACTGTGTTGTTGAATATTACAACGATGAATGGACGATGTGCTCAAAGTGCGACCAGCCTAGATTGGACTTCTTATAGATATCAATTGTGCCAAAAGGCACAATAAGTTGTGACTTTGTATAACATTCCTCACCAAATGCCCCTTGTGCATGAGGTGGCTCACCCGATTCCATGACTATATTTATTGGACAGCAACCAAAGAACGCATATACGCCAATAAACTTCACACTGGCTGGAATGATAATTGGATTGAGATTGCTGCAATTAGAAAATGCACTGGCACCGATTTCTTCTACTGTCCCCAAATTCAGATCGGACAATTTGGAACATCCTTGAAAAGCACTTGTGCCAATGACCTTAACAGATGAGGGTATACTGATATCAATTAAACTTTTGCAACCCTGAAAAGCACCGGCGGGGACTTCGGTCATGCTGTTGCTTAATAAGGCTTTTGTGAGAGAAGTACACCCCTTGAATGCGTCGGTGCCCAATTCTTCGAGCGCAGAGGGCAATTGAACATGTTGCAGATTCTCGCAGTTCTCAAATGCACCTCCTCCGATTGACGTAATCGTGTTGGGTATACTGATGCTGGTTAATTTGCTCGCTTTAAATGCTTCATTACTGATTTCTGTAACCTTGAAATGAAGTGTATTCTGCCTTTTGATGATCTCACCATTTGGACCTCGTTCTTTCCACTCGATGGTATAAGACACACTGCCGTTGATAGAGAATGCCTTGCATTGCTCTCTATCGTCTGAAGGAATGCCGCTAACCCAAGCGTAATTGGCTACGGCATTTTCGTTGAATCCATCATAATCAAGTCCATATATGATACCGTTGCATAATATGGCGTGTTCATTGATGACAGTGTAATTATCATCTGCACATAGATCTGTTGTGTAACCGAGGATGATTGCACTAAGCAAAACCAGGCGTAAGGTGTAATTCAGAAAATGTTTCATAGCAGAGATGGCTTGTGATGATGAATGGCGATGGTTGGTCAATACAGTCGGCGGGCGATGCGGGCCGAGCCGCGCTTGCCGGCGGCGATGCGGGCAAACAGGCGGCGCGTCACGGGACCCACCAGCCAACGCCAGCGGCGTGAGCCGCGGTAACTGGCCTGCAGCCTCTGGTAGGCTTGCTGGCACAGGGGTTTGGCCGACTCGGGATGGCCTTCGCGCTCATATTGGGCGGCGAGCACTAGGCGGCGATATTCCAGCAGGCGCAGGAAGCGCGTCTTGTGTTCCTGCTTGAGGCGCGAGGACTGCACCTCGACCTTGATGATGTCAATCACGTGCTCCCATTGTCCGCGTCGGCTGTGGAACTCGGTTCCGGTGATCGAGTCGGCGCCGTTGTGGTTAATGATGACTTGTGACCTGCCGCTCATGTAGGCCACATGAGGTGATGCCAGCAGCAGCCTCATACCCAGTTCCCAGTCGTTCCAGCCGGGCAGATTGATGTTCCACCCGTCGGTCTGGGCAAAGAACTCGCGCCTCACGGCATAGCGCTGGGTGGCCAGTTGGCCGTGCAGGATGTGGTTGGCAAACAGGTCGCTCTTGTGGAACGGTGCCTCGCGCTGGCTGCCGTCGGGGAAGACGAGGGTGGAACGGGCGCTGATGAGGTCGAGCGTCACGCCGCGTTTCTGGTATTTGTTGATGGTATCGACATAGGAGGCCACCAGCCCTGGCTTCATCAGGTCATCGCTGTCAAAGAACAGTACCCATTCGCCTGTTGCCTTCTCAAACCCGCGGTTGCGCGCGGCGCCGGCCGTGTGGTGTTCCTCGCGAACGATTTCGACGTTGAAGCCCTCGCCGGGATGCTCCTTCTTGAATGTCTCGAGCACCTGCAACGTGTTGTCGGTGCTATAGTTGTCCACGAGGACCACCTGCAGGGGACGATGGGTCTGGGCAACCACGCTCTCGAGCGTGGCGGGTACCACGGCGGCGCGGTTGTAGACGGGGATGATGATTGTGACTTCCATCATTGGCTGGTTGGATATGCGATTTATCGGGGTAAAGGTACTGCTTTTTTTGATAAATTCAAAAAAAGACCTACTTTTGCACCTGCTATGAAGATACTATTCGCAGGAGACGCAAGCAATATGCATAATAGCCTGGCGCAGCAACTCAGGCGCATGGGGCACGAGGCCACGGTGGCATCCGACGGGTCGCGGTGGATGGATACGCATCGCGACATCAATCTGTTGAGGCGCCCCGGACTGGTGGGCACCCTGCGTTACCTGATGGACATCAAGCGCGCCCTGCCCGCGATGACCGGCTATGATATCGTGGAGATTGCTTCGCCCATCTTCCTGCGGCTGAAACCGCACCGCGTTGCCAAGGTGTTTGACTACCTCAAGGCCCACAACACGCGCATCGTGCTCTCGGCGCTGGCCACCGATATGGTTTACTATGACGCCTGCCATGACGGGCACACCTTCCGCTACAGCGACTATATGTTGGGCGACGAACCCTCACCCTACGTGAACTCGTCGGAGTACATCATGCAGCAGCAGGACAACTGGAAGCAACCGTTCATGCGTGAGCATAGCGACCACATCATCGGCGGCATCGACGGCGCTGTGGCTTGCCTGTATGAGTATTATGTGGCCTATCAGCCCGTGCTGGGCAATCGGGTGGCCTATGGCGGCATCCCCATCGATACTGATTCGCTCGAATACCGGCCGCTGGAGCAGGCTCCCGACAAGTTGCGCCTGTTCATCGGCATCCAGCGCGACCGTCACGTTATCAAGGGCACCGACCGCCTGCTCGCCGCCATGAAGCGCCTGCACGACCGCTACCCCCGTGTCACCGAACTCGAGGTAGTGGAGAATCTGCCTTATGACGAGTACACGCGCCGCATGCGGCAGTCACACGTCATCCTGGACCAATTGTACAGTTACACACCGGGTACCAACGCGCTCATCGCCATGGCTCAGGGACTGGTGGCCGTCTCGGGTGCCGAGCCCGAGTATTATGACCTGATCGGTGAGACCATCAACAAGCCCATCATCAACGTCTCGCCCCTTGTCGAGGGGGATATAGACCGCAAACTGACGTGGCTCGTCGAGCACCGCGACCAGTTGCCCGCGATGGCGCGCGCCAGCAGGGCTTTTGTCGAAAAACATAACGCCGCACCAGTGGTGGCGCAGCGTTATCTTGATTTCTGGCAGGGTCTCTTGAACCGATAGCCTGCTTCTTTTATCCTTGTTTCTTAGATGTATTTTGCTACGGCGGCCTTGAGTCCCGTAATGTCCTCGACGCGCTCGACAATCTCGCCGTTGCGGATAATGAACGTGGTCGCCAGGCTGTTCACGTGATAGGCTCCTACGTTCTGGGAATTGACGCCCATCGGGTCATACACGGTGATCCAGGGCAGGTTCTCGGCGGCCTGTCGCCAGGCCACGTTGTCCATGTCCATGCTCACCTGATAGATGGCCAGGCCGCGGCTGTGGTACTGTTGGTAAATGTCGTTGAACAGTTTGTTGAACTGCGGTGCCATCTCCGAGGTATAGGCTGTGAAGTTCAGCAGCACGACGCGGTTCTCGGCAGCAACTTTCGACAGGACATACTCTTTGCCGTGGTAGTCCTGCAACTTGATGTCAATCAGCGATGCAACGTCGGCAAAGATGGTGTCCCTGGGCGCACTCTGGGCACGGCGGCGACGCAGGTCCTCGGTGAAACGCTCCACCAGATATTCGGTGCGGGGGTCATCGGGATGGAAACTGTTGAACGAATTGGCCACGGCACAGATGATGCGCAGGTCGTTGTCGTTCATCGGGTCGAACAGCCGATTGCCGTCGATGTACTTGTTGATGGCGTAATAGGCGACAATGCCTCCGGGATCGGCAACAATCTGGCGTGCCAACTCGTCCTTCCAGGCCTGCAGTTCGGCAGGAGTACCCTTGCCACCAGTAAACTGCAACGCGCCCTTGTCAATCTTCATGATCTGTTCGGCGTGTTCGCTGCCAGTGATGTTGTAATCAATCGCGAAGTTGGGCATTTTAGCGGTGATGGTCAGGTGGTCCAGGCTGTCGATAGGAAAGCAGATGGCCTGGTCTCCGCAGCGCAACTGGTAGATGTTGGGCACGGCGGGAGCAGGTGCGCTCGCACTGAATTTTCCGTTTTTGTCCACCTTGATGCTGTCCTCGATAATCCATTCGCCGTTGCGGGAACGCTCAAGCACCAGTACGGTGGTGTCCGAGGCGCCCTCAATCGTTCCGTCGATATGGAAGGTGTTGCTATCGCATGATGTCAAGGCTGCAATCACAGCCATAATCAATAATATCTTCTTCATTTTGTCGTGAATTTTTGTCGTTAAAAAAATCGTGCGAAATTACACCTTTTTTCGCTTACGGCCAAATCAGGCCCCAAAAAACCTGTTTCTTGCGTCGTTACCTGATGGCAACAACGGCTTTAGTCGGTCGCTGTGGGGCGGGCCTGTCGAGTGTAATGTAATATGAGGAAATGGCTAATGGAAAGGGCGGAATAGACCCTATAGGGATAAAAATTAAAATGACTCGCCTCCCGGCGAGCCGTTTCAATCTCTAAATCTTTACCTTATGAAAAAAATTATTACCTATTGTTTGCGGGTGCAAAATTACTGCCAATTCTTTTGTCGGGCCCTAAAAATAATGTTAAATAAGGTTAATAATGCAGCATTTTGTTATTTGAACCACTAATTGGGAGGGCTTGACTGTGATTTTATCTGGCATTTTGCCACCAGATTACCCTCCCAAGTGGTGTCATTAGCCTATTTTCCTAACAGAATGCTGATTAATGCGGTTGCATCACCGATGGAGATTTCACCGTCTCCGTCGACTTCGGCGCGATATATCGAGGCCGCGTCGGCAGGGTAGCCCAGTAGGATACTGATGAGGGCGGTGACATCGTTGATGGTGACCTCGCCGTCACCGTTCACATCGCCCTTGAGGAAGGTGTACTGGCTGGTAATGTCGGCCACAGTGTACTTGTTGGTCGTTGAGGTGACTTCAAGATAGATGTCACGGTTGATGCCTGTCACATCAACGCTCTGGTGCTGATTGTCGCCCTGGTTGAGCACGACATTGAAGACATAGTCCTCGCTGCCCACCTCAAATGTGCGGTAGTAGAACCTGTCGCCCATTACCGTCTTGGTCGCGGTAACCTTCACGCCGGGCCAACTGTCGCTGATGGCGCCGGTGTTGTCCCAAGCATAGACGTAGACGTTGTTCCAGTTGTTGGGAGCGGCAGTCGGGTCTTTGATATAGACGGTGGCGGTGTAGGGGACAAAGCCGTGGAAAATGTACTCACGCTGCACGATATTGCGCACTTTGCCCTCGTACAGGACTCCTGCCGTCAGCACCGTGTTGTCGGTGAAGGTGAGCGTCTTCTGGCCGATGGCTTGGTGGCTGCTGGCGGTGGGGGTGCTGCCGTCGGTAGTGTAGACGATGACAGCATTGCTCTCGCTGGCGGTTACGGTGACGGCCACGCTGCCCTCGTAGTGTCCCGACGGCTTGTCGATGGTCAGGGTAGGGGCGGGAGAGGTGTAGTTGGTCACCTCGTGGTCCCAGTTGCCGTCGATGTAATAGCCGTGGTTGCGATAGGTTAGGTCGCTGGTCTGCTGCCCGTCGGTGACAAAGATGACGCCTGTGGGCTCGCTGCTGGCCGTTCCGTTATAGGCCCATTTCCAGATTTTGCGGCTGCCGTCGTTGTTGGTGCCCATCAGCGTCATCGCCTGGCCTGGCCAACTGCCGCCCGTGAAGTTGCTGCTGCTGTTCCAGATCCATGTCGTCACATTCCCGACGCCCGTTCCGGTCTCGAGGAACACGCTCAGGTCATCTTCCTCGCAACTGGGCTCGTACACGTCGACGGGAACAACGGGCGAGGTGCCGTTGCCCTCACCGTCGTTTTCTGACAATTCCTCCTGGGTGCCGTCATAACTCAACACCGTGCCGGCGTTGGCGCTGCTGGTGTACAGGAAGGGGCCGTCCTCGCCGATTTTGCCTGGGGCAGCCGTGAGGTTGGTCGAGAGCACATAGATGCGCATGTTGCCCTTGCCGCTGCACGCGGTGGTGGTGAGCGTGCCGTTGGTGACGGTCTTCACATCGCCCGTGATGCAGTCGGTATACGTGCCGTTGAGCACACCGGAGAATGTGGCGGGGCCGTTGATGGTCACCAGCGCGTAACTGTCGGTCGTGCTGTCGGTGTAACGGCGCTTGAAGGCATAGCCGCCGTTCGAGGAGCAGCCTGTGGTGCTGTACTGGCCCTTGCGCAGGGCGGGCACCGCTTGACGGATGCGGTTCAGGCGTTGCAGGTGCTTGACGAGCGGTTTGGAGAGCGTGGCGGCCATGTTGCCGTCGGCACCGCTGGCAATACCGAAGTCATTGACCGTCAAGTTACCCTTGATGTATCCGCCATAATAGGCTCGTCCGCTGTCCTTGAGCGGTCCATTGCCGCCTGGATCGATGGTCTTGCCGGCCTTGAATTCCACTTCGCTACCGTAGTACAGGCACGGGATGCCGCGGAAGGTGAACATCAGCGACAGGTTTTCGGCCCACTGGGCAGTGCCCTCGTTAAAGCGGATGTTGTCGTTGGGACCGGGGCTGTAGTCGTGGCTGTCGACGTAGACCACATTATAGGTCGCGTCGTTGTAGTACTTGTCGCCGTCAATGGCCAGGTTCCACACGCTGGCGATGTTGTGGAACGAATAGTGGACGGGGAAATCAATCACATTGAGCCCCGAAGCGCGGCTCACATCGGGCGCGTGGTAGTCGTTGCCGTTGAGCACGGCATTGTTCGACGTGGGCATGGCGCTGCTGGTCTCAGTGTTGTTGTCGGCATACATCTGTTGGCAGGAACTGATGTTGGCCAGGGTGTTCAGGTCGGTGCTCTCATACACGGCAACGCCATCCCAGTAACCGGCATCGTAGTTCCAACTGTAGTCCTTGTTCTCGGCCCAGGTGTAGAAATAGGGCGACAGCGCGGGCTGGTTGCGGTAGGTGACGCTGCCCTGGTAGCGGGCGCACACCTCGGTGCACATGAAGAAGTCGGCTCCGTTCAGTCGTTTGCTGCGGTACTGCTCGCCCAAGGCCTGAAACGCGGGGATGTAGACCTTGTTGAACGTCAGGCGGGCGATGTGGCCGCCGGTGTCGATGCGGAAACCGTCAACGCCCATCTTGATGAACGTGCCGTAGCAGTCAATCAGGTACTGCGCAACGGCGGGGTTCTCGGTGTTCAGGTCAACGCAGTCACCCGCAATCTGGGCCCACCAGCGCGTGTTGTCGTCCCAGTTGAACTGACCGAAGTGGTGCCAGCGGTTGTGGCTGTCGTGGTTCTGGTTGTCAGTGTTCTTCATCTGCTTGAGCCGTGCGTCATACTGCTGGCCTGCAGGCAGGCTGTTGTAGTTGGTGGGCAACACGCCGCCCACCGAGTCGGTGGTGTAGGGGAGCATGCACTCGTTGATTTTGAACTGGTTGGCATTCCAGTCGCGCGTGAACAGTTTGCATAGGTGTTCCTCACCGAAGTTGCCCGTGTGGTTCAGGACTATGTCGAGCATGATTTTCATGCCGCGGGCATGTGCCTCGTCGATGAGCGTCTGGAATGTCGTGTCGCCGCTCTCGTAGCGGTGGTCGACACGCGAGAAGTCACGTGCATGATAGCCGTGGTAGTCCAGGCCTGACGCATTCTCGACAATGGGGGTGACCCACACGGCCGTGAAGCCCAGAGCCTTGATGTAGTCCAACTTGTCGATCAGGCCCTTGAAGTCGCCGCGCCAGCACGGGTCGCCATGGTTGGCGTTGGCTCCGTCCCAGCATTGCGCATTGTTGCCCGGGTCACCGTCATAGAAGCGCGTGGTGATGACAAAGTAGATACTCTCGTCGCGGAAGTCGTTGCGTGGTCCCACAAACGCGCCCCATGCCTGCTGCCCAGCCGCGACAACCAGCAACAGCAGCACACTTAACTTGAAGATGGTATGATTCTTTTTCATAGAAACAAAGAGGTCAAATGTTTATAATGATTTTGCAAAAGTAATACAAAATTCCGATAAAGCGAGAACAATGAGGGTTTATTCTCTTTGTCGAGCGCAACGAAAATTTATTTTGATTATGTCGAAGTCCCATAGGGACGATTAGGGTTTAGCCGTGTGTGAAACCTGCGGAGCCTTATCGCCCCGTATGGGGATTTTAACGGAAACCAATAATGTGAAATATGCGCCAAGCCGCATGGGCTGACGCATATTTCTATAATATCTCTCTGGAATGATATGCTTACTCCCAAGTGCCAGTTAACACAAAATTGATGAGAGTAGTTACATCGTTGATGTCGATAGTAGCATCATCACACACATTTGCATTTATTTCGTTGAACGGTGTTACGGGCTTGCCCAACACATAGTCAATCATGTCTGTGACATCATTGATATCGACTGAGTGGTCATTGTTGACATCGCCAAGCATGGATGAGGTATGCATGAAGATTTTTAACATCGGCGTGCCGTTCTCGGTATCTTGTACCCATACTTCCTCCTCTCGTCCTGCCTGTAGTGCCGTGGCAATCGTACCGTCAGCCAACTGCTCAACAGTGCATTGCATTTCTTCGGGAATACTGGTTGGGAACTTTTTTATGTAACTATTGATAATGGTGCCCCTGTTTGGTATATTGGACGGATCTGTACTATAGTTGAATGTTCCTGTTGACAAGCAATTAGTGATGGTTGCTGTTGTATAGTTTTCACCATCGATGAAACCGAGAAACGCTCCATTCCAAATTGAATTATTTATCGTAATAATTGATCCGCTGAATAGGCAATCCTTTATTATTAGCGTGCCATTCTTTTTACATCCAACAAAAGCAGCACACTCGTCATATGAAGTGTTCTTTGATGTTATGTCGGCTGAAACCCAAATGTTTTCAATTGTAGTAGTTCCATAAGCATCTGCAATAACTCCAGCACAATGGCAGAACATTGTTACCAATGTACCATTGACATGCAGATTTTTAATTGTTGCACCATTAACTTTTGTAAATGGTGCGCACATATTATTACCAGTAATGTTATATGCTATTGTAAGAGTGTGACCTTGGCCATCAAAAGTCCCACTATATTTTACGCCAAGTTCATTACCTCTAGTGTCCCCAATTCTTGTTTGGTCGTCACCTAGATCAACATCTGCTATCATTATAGCGTTTGCTGAAGCGTTAGTATTGAGAACAATAGCAGCAAATTCATCCCAGTCAGCGGCTGAACCTATGAGGTAGTAGCCGTCATTGTCTTGCTCGATTGCCCATGCCGAAAGGCTGAGGAAAAGAGCCAAAAGTAATAATAATCTTTTCATAGTTTAATTGATTATTGGATTAATGTAAGGAATTACAAAACAAAGAGGCACAAACCAACTTGCGCTGGCTTGTGCCGTGTAGAGATAAAAAGCCGAAAAAGTACCCTACTGAATCTGGGGGGGTAATAATTCGCTGAATCTCAATGGATTAGTCAACCCATTATTGTTTTTGAAAAATATGATATCTGTCAAATTCATATCTATTGCAAAGATAATCAGTTTTTTTGAAATAATCTGCATTAAGCACAAAAAATTCGTCAATACATTAATTCAACTGATTGAACTATAACCGCCCAAAGCACGGTTAAGTTGCTGAGTCGGATTTATGACACACCGCCTTTGTACTACCTTTGTGCCTTTTTGTTGAAAACTTTCAATCTCTATTCGCTCTTATGTGCTTTTTTTGTAAATTTGCAATCTGATTAAATCCGTTAACCAATCAATTAAACCATAACACTTTAAAACAAGATGAAAAAGATTCTTCATGTCATTGCGCTCGCTGTGGCGGCCTTGATAGGCCTGCAGGCGACGGCTGCGATACCCAATGGCTACTACAACACGGCATTGGGTAAAACAGACCAGGAACTGATGTCCTCGTTGCACAAAATCATCAGAGGTCACTACAGGATCTATTATCAAAACCTGTGGGAAAAATTCAAAACCACCGATTGCAACGGAAATATAATTATTGACCGTTACTCAACAACGCAGTACACCTATGGAACCAACCAGTGCGGCAATTACAGCGGTGTCGGTGACTGCTACAACCGTGAGCACTCGGTGCCCAATAGTTGGTGGGGCGCTGAACAGGACACCATGTACTCCGACCTGTACCATCTGTATCCTGTCGATGGATGGGTGAACAACCAGCGCGGCAATCACCCCTTCGGTGACTGTGCCAACGGCACACCATGCGGAACCGGCAAACTGGGCAACTGCACCCATAGCGGATACTCGGGAACGGTGTTTGAGGTAGCCGACGAGTACAAGGGCGACTTCGCTCGTACTTATTTTTATATGGTGGTGCGCTATATGGACCGCGTCGGCACTTGGACCAGCGAAAGTGGTAGTGTGGTGTTCACCAACAGCAGTTACAAGCATTTGACACCATGGGCCATCAGCCAGTTGCTCGAATGGCACCGCAACGACCCGGTGAGCACGTTGGAGTCCAACCGCAACGATGCGGTGTATGGGATACAGAACAACCGCAACCCGTTCATCGACCATCCCGAGTTGGCCGAATACCTGTGGGGCAATAATACGGGCTCTGCCTGGACGGGCAGCGCATCCACCGCGCCTGTGATTTCATCACCCACCAACGGTTCGACCATCAACGTGGGCACCAATACGGGCAGCGGTGTGAGCAAGAGCATCACCGTCAAGGGCGTTTATCTGACTAAATCGGTTACGGTGTCGGTTACCGGCACAGGATTCTCCGTCACGCCGAGCACGCTCACTGCGGCTGCCGTCAATGCCGGCACAAGTGTCACCGTGACCTATAACGGCACGGCAACCAATGCAACGGGCCGCATGACCATCAGCAGCAGCGAGGTGAGCAACATCACGACGTTGACAGCGACCTACAACTCGGGAGGCGGCTCGGGCGCTACCGAGACTATCGAGACCTGGGAAGGTTGCAGCGGATATGATAACTACAACGACAAGACGGTGCAGGGCAAGGCATTCAAGTGGGATTTCTCCAACGCTGGCCTTTTCAGCCAGACCAATGACCACTGGAATGACGCCCTCGGTTGCCGTTTCGGTAAGAACACCAATTCCTATATCGCAATGGCCGAGGACGTGACCGACGGTGCTAGCCAGTTGACCTTCTATGCCGCTAAGTATGGCAGCGATGCTAATCCGACCATTCAGTTGCAATACAGTACCAACGGCGGCAGCACTTGGACAACCTTTGCTACATGCTCCCCCAACTCTACCTGGCAGCAGTACATCTATAATCTGAATGTCACGGGCAATGTTCGCTTCAAGTTTGCTCAGACTGCTGGCTCGCGTCTCAATATCGACGACATAGCCATCACCAGCAACAGCGCACCTGTTACCAATCCTCAAATCACGGCACCGGTCAACGGCTCGACAGTGGATGTGGGTACCATCCCCGCCACGGGCACGTCGGTGAGCAGGATTATCAACGTCAAGGGCAGTGACTTGACCCAGACGCTCAGTGTCAGTGTGAGCGGCGCGGGCTTCTCTGTTACCCCCTCTGCCATCATCGCTAGTGCTGCCAACAACGGCACGAGCGTTATTGTGACCTACACCTCGTCGGTTGCCGGCAGTGCCACGGGCACGCTGACCATCGGCCGCAGTGAGGCCAGTGTGACGGTCAACTTGACGGCCAACAAGGTTGCTGCTCCCACCATCTCCATCACATCGCTTGATGCCATCGAGGCCGAGCAGGATGGTGCTTCCCCCTATGTGCAGGGAACCGTGAGTGCCGAGAACAACAGTGACGATATCACCCTCAGCGTTGAAGGCAACTTTGAACTCAGCCTGAACCGTTATACCTGGAGCCGCACCCTCACACTCGACCCGACGGGCGAAGTCTTCTATGTGCGTCTTGCCGACACCGGTACTGCAGGCGAATATAACGGCACCGTTACGGCAACGACAGGCACTGTGATGGCTTATGCCGACGTTCAGGGCACCGTGAACCCCAAGCAGGTGAAAATCGGTGACGTGAATATGGATGGCGAGGTTGATATCAATGACGTGACGGCGCTTATTTCCCATGTGCTGGGCCAGGTAGTCGATCCGTTCGATAGCCAGGCCGCCAATGTCAACGGAGATAATGCCATCGACATTAACGACGTCACCAGTTTGATTTCCACCGTGTTGGGCGTGCAACAGAATGCAGCGGCTGCCGATTATTGGGACGCTGTTCCCGTCCAGGGCGGCATCATGGTCGACAATCACAGCGGCGAGATGCTCGAGGTCTATGACATGGACGCTGCCTGCTGTGCCTTGATTATGTCCGAAGGCGAAACCTTTATCGACCTGCCCGCCGGCATCTACTTGGTTTCGGGCGATACCGCTTCGCGCAAGGTGGTGGTCAAGTAGACCATCGACCTGCGGGTTAATCACAAGAGAGGCCTCTGGATTTCCAGAGGCCTCTCTTGTGATATCTTGTGATGACGGCTCGGGGGCGCAAGGCCTCACTTGCCGATGCAGTGGTATTCAAATCCGGCTTGCAGCAGTTCGTCGCCGTCCAGGATGTTGCGGCCGTCCAGAATCAGGTGACCCTTCATTCCGGTGCGCAGCATCTCGACGTTGGGTAAGCGGAATTCTTTCCACTCGGTGACCAGCATCAGCGCATCGGCACCGTTGGCGGCATCATACATGTCGGAGCAGTAGATGACGCGGTCGCCCAGGCGACGGCGGCACTCGTTCATGGCCACGGGGTCATACACCTTGACCGTGGCACCGGCCTTGAGCATCAGGTCGATAAGAATCAGCGACGGCGCCTCGCGCATGTCGTCGGTCTCGGGCTTGAACGACAGGCCCCACACGGCGATGACCTTGCCCTGCAGTGCCTCCTCGCTTCCGTAATACTTGACGAGTTTGCGGAACAGGACCAGTTTCTGCTCGGCATTCACTTCCTCGACAGCCTGCAGCACACGCATGGTGTATCCCTTGTCGGCGGCAGTCTTGATGAGGGCTTTCACGTCCTTGGGGAAACATGAACCACCATAGCCGCAGCCGGCATACAGGAATTTCTTGCCGATGCGCGTGTCGCTGCCGATGCCCTTACGCACCATGTTCACGTCGGCGCCCACCAGTTCGCACAGGTTGGCGATATCGTTCATGAAACTGATGCGGGTGGCAAGCATCGAGTTGGCGGCATACTTGATCATTTCGGCCGACGGGATGTCGGTGAAAATCATGCGGTCGCTCATGATCATGAAGGGCTTATAGAGGCGTGACATGAGTTTGCGTGCACGCTCACTCTCCACACCCACGACCACACGGTCAGGACTCATGAAGTCTTTCACGGCGTTGCCCTCTTTCAGGAACTCGGGGTTGCTGGCCACGTCAAACTCGATGTCCACCCCTCGTGCGCGCAGTTGCTCGCTGATGACCTCTTTCACCCGGCGGGCCGTGCCAACAGGGACGGTGCTCTTGGTGACGACGATGAGGTAGTGGTTCATGTGCTGGCCGATGGTGCGGGCCACTTCGAGCACATACCGCAGGTCGGCGCTGCCGTCTTCGTCGGGAGGCGTGCCCACGGCGCTGAAGACGATGTCCACGCCGTCGAGGACATCTTCAAGGTGCGTCGTGAAGTTCAGGCGCCCCGACTTCCTGTTTTTGCGCACGAGCGTCTCGAGCCCAGGCTCATAGATGGGGATGATGCCCTGGTTCAGGGCGTCGATTTTGTCCTTGTCTACATCGACACATGTCACATGGACACCCATTTCACTGAAACAGGTGCCCGTGACAAGTCCGACGTATCCGGTTCCTACAACCGCGATTCTCATATGTCGTGAAAAACTGGGTTGAGGTTATGATCTGTTCTCCTTGGGAGTGTCGTCGATATAGTAGCCGCCGCTGTCGCCACCGTAGCCATAGCCGTAGCCGTAGCCGTAACCATAGCCGTAGCCCTTACCGTAACCGTAGGCATACGAGTAGTTGTAGCGGGTCTTGCTCACCTTGATGTCGTTGACGAGGATCGTGAGGTTCTTGATCTTGTTCTCGGCAGCCATATTCTCAAGTTCGTACATGTACTGCTGCTCGACACGGCCGTCACGCACGACGTAGATGGTGAGGTCCACAAAGCGGTTCACGATAGCAGCGTCGGCAATCAGGTTATAGGGCACGGTATCGAGGATGACGTAGTCGTACTCCTTCTTGAGTTGGTCAATCATCTTGGTCATGTTTTCGCTCATCAGCAGGGCGGTGGGGTTGGGAGGAATGGCACCTACACTGATGATGTCGAAGCCCTCGTGCAATGCACCGTGGTGGATGACATTGTGGAGGTCGGTCTCCTTGCCCGACAGGAATGCCGAAGCACCCTTACCGTCCTGTACGCCCACATATTCCGAGAACTTACCTTTGCGCAAGTCAAGGTCGACTACAATCACGCGCTTGTTCACATAGGTGTAGGACAGGGCGAGGTTCACGGCAACGAAACTCTTTCCTTCACCCGACATGGTCGAGGTGAACTGGATGACTGTGGCATCGTTGTCGGGATTGTTCTGACTCGTGACGAAGTCCAGGTTGTTCCTCACTATTCGGAAGGCCTCATTCATGCGGTCGTTAGAGGTCTCGTTAACCACGATCTCGCCGGTGACATTGGCCTTCTTGGCCGGCAACTCACCCAGGATGGGTATGTCGCACACCTCTTCAATCTCGCGGCGCGTGTGGATGGTCTTGTCGAGCGAGAAGTACCAGAATACACCGTACAGAATCAGGGCGGGAATCAGCAGACCGATAACCATACCCGTGAGAACGATACGCGACAGCGGAGCGGTAACGGGTACGGGATTGGGAATAGCGGGTTCCATCACCTTGGCGTTGGGCTCGGTAATTGCCATCTGCAGGGCGTTTTCCTCGCGCTTGTTCAGCAGGTACAGGTAGAGTTCCTCCTTGATTTTCTGCTGGCGGGTAACCTCGGTGATGGCCTTCTCATGGGCCGGGTTGGCCGTCATGCTGCTGCGGGCCTGGTTCTGCAGGCGCTGGGCCTGGCCCTGGCGGGTGCGCAGCGTGGAGATGTAGTTGTCGATACTGGCGATGATGGTCCTCTTCTGGGAAGCCAGCGTGTTGGCCAACTCCTTCATGACGGGGTTCTCTGAACTCGAGGTGGCGGCAATCTTCAGGTACTCCTGCATGGCCTGGTTGTAACTGTCGATCTGTCCGGAGATACCGGCATTGCTCATGCCTGAGTTGGCGGGAATCAGGTCATTGGGACCCATACCGGCGATGAAGTTGCGGATTTGGCTGGCCAGGTTGAGTTCCAGCATGACGTTCTCGGTGTCATCAACGTGACGCATCGTGTTGCCTTCGGCACCCAGCATCATCGAGTTGGCTGAATTAGCCGTCAGGATGGCTACTTCGTTGTCCACGCCGCTCAGGTCCTTGGACAGGTCGGCGACACGTTCGGCAATGAAGGCCTCGGTGTTGCGGGCCACCTGGTTCATATCGTTGATACCCTCCTGGTTATAGGCTACAACCAGGGCGTTGAGAATGTCGGCACACATCTCGGCGTTGGTGCCCCTGATGGCCAGGTTGATCACGTCGCTGTGGGCGTCGGCAAGTTCTACCATCATTGCTGACGAGAGAGCCCTTGCCGTCGACATCGGGTTGCTCACGACTACAATGAGGTTGTAGTCGATGTGGCTGTCGTTGAATTTGTCGGTCTTGGTGATGGCAACGGGACCATACTGGGTGTTCACCTTGTTGCCGAAGTGGGCTTTCTTCCACTCTCCCTGGCCGACCTTGAACTCAAACTCTTCGGCACTCTTGGGAACGATGGTGATGGTGTAGCCCGAGGTGACTTCTTTCAGCGGGGTGACCTGTACCGGCGTGTTCTTGTAGATGTTCACGTCGCGCAGGAACATGTGGCCGAAGTACTGCACATTCAGACCCAGCGAGTTCACTACAACCTCCATCACTCTTGACGATTTGAGTTTGTGGGGCTCGTTGGGGATGTAGTTCACGGTGCTCAGTCCCAGGTCGCTGAACGTCATCGAGGGCGTGCCTTGTGCACTGTCCTTGGAGCGGATCAGGATGGATGATTTGGCCACATAGAACTGCGGCTGGCTCTTAGCATACAGGTAGGCGATGCACGAGCACACAATCATTGACAATACAAACCAGTACCAGTTGTAGGCACACGCCATGAACAGACGGTCCCACTTGACACCTGTGCGGGCGCGCTTTTTCTTCTTCTCGGCGGCAACCGCTCTTGCGACCAGGTCTTCTTGAACTATTTCTTGCATGATAAGTGAATTTTTTCCGATTATCAGTGTAGTTTAAACTATGATGCACGGCAGACTTGTTGACTCTACCGCATAATTTGCTGCAAATTTACTGTAATTAAATGGAAACGGCAAAATTTACATGAATAAAAAAACTTTAATGCCTACATAAACCGTGGAACGCTGGTTGGTGCCGCAAAATAATGCGGGTGGCAACCGCAATGGCTGCCACCCGCTATGTGTGTTGATTGAACGGGGTCAATCGTGATTAGTCGATTTCCTCGTCGGCTTCGTAACCGCCCATCTCACGGATGGCGTTCTTCAGCATCACGTACTGCTGGAACAGGTGGTTAACGGGAACCTCGCCCTTGGTGTAGTCGTGCATCGGGCTCTTGAGGAAGAAACTCAGGAAGCGCTGAGTGCCGTAGCGGCCGGCGCGGTGAGCCAGGTCCATGAGCAGACACAGGTCGAGGCACAGGGGAGCGGCCAGAATAGAGTCGCGGCACAGGAAGTTGATCTTGATCTGCATGGGATAGCCCATCCAGCCGAAGATGTCGATATTGTCCCAACCCTCCTTGTTGTCGTTGCGGGGCGGGTAGTAGTTGATACGTACCTTGTGGTAGTACTCGCTGTACAGGTCGGGCTGGTCGTCGGCCACGAGAATCGACTCGAGCGTCGACAGTTTGCTCACCTCCTTGGTGCGGAAGTTGGCGGGCTCATCAAGCACGAGACCGTCGCGGTTGCCCAGGATGTTGGTCGAGAACCAACCGTTCAGACCGAGCATGCGGGTACCGATGATGGGAGCGAAACCGCTCTTCACCAGGGTCTGGCCGGTCTTGAAGTCCTTACCGGCGATGGGCACATGGGTCTTCTCGGACATCTCCCACATGGCGGGGATGTCGACGGTGGTGTTGGGAGCACCCATGATGAAGGGGCAATCCTCGGCCAGGGCAGCGTAAGCATAGCACATCGAGGGAGCGATCTTGTCAACCACGTTGTCCTTCATGGCCTGCTCGAGGGCTGCCATGGTGCCATGGTACTTCATGTCGGGCTCAACGTAGATTTCGGTCGAAGCGGCCCACAGTACAACTACGCGGTCAACACCGGTCTCCTTCTTGAAGTTGCGGATGTCCTCGCGAACCTGCTCGGTCATGTCCCAGCGGTCCTTGCACTGCTTCACGTTGTCGCCGTCCAGGCGCTTGGCGTAGTTCTTGTCAAAAGCAGCCTTCATCGGCTTGATCTTCAGCAGTTCGTCCTTAACGGGCTCAATGTCCTTCTCCTTCAGTACCTCGGCGTTGATGGCGCTCTCATAGGCATTGGCGGGGAAGACGTCCCAAGCGGCAAACACGAGGTCGTCCAGGCTGGGCATCGACACGATTTCATTATAGTGTAAGTACTTCTTGTTCTCGCCTTTTCCAATGCGAATCTTGTCATACTGTGTCATGCTGCCAACAGGCTTTGCAAGACCCTTACGGGCCATCATAACACCAGTCATGAAAGTGGTGCTCACGGCACCCAATCCAACTACCATGATACCTAACTTGCCGGTAGCGGGCTTAACGATTTCTTTTGCCATAATCTTTTATTACAGTTAATGTTATAAGTTATTGTCTACGTGAATAACAGCGTTACCCGATTCGGGTTAAACGGCTTTTGCAGGCATTCGTCCGCAAAAAACGCCGCTAAATTACAGCCATTTTTTGAATTGAGGTCTAAAAGAACTTGAAAATTTTGTTTTCGGATGTTAAAAGTTGCCATAGTTACAAGAAATACACATAAAAAATGCAAAATTAGGGGGTGTATTGGATAATAAATGTTAATTATGGTGCCCTGCTTTTTTCGGTATAATCAGGGCGTGCGGTATGGGTCGGTGAAGGGGTGGGCTCGGTTTGGCTCGTTGACGATAATTGGTTGGACGAAAATGGCTATTTGCTGGGAAAATCGTTTTTTCCGTGGTAAATTTTTGTCCATTAAATTAATAATGTATACATTTGCCACCGTTTATGAAAACCGAATTTTGTTTAATCAACATCAATAATTAACCTAACATTTTAGTAATGAAGAAAATCCTATTGTTATTGACAGTAGCCATTGCTGCGCTGTCATTACAGGCCGCCCCTATCGATAAGAATGCGGCGGCTAAGGTGGCTAAGAATTATCTTGCCAATGAGATGTATGCCGGCAAGATGATGGCTCCGGCTGCTTTGAATCCCGTTCTCTTGAAGGCCGAGATGAGTGACAATGTCAAGCACACTAATCCGGTCTATTACATTTACAACACGTCGACTACCTTCCTCGTTATCGCTGGTGATGACCGTGCTGAGGTAGTTCTGATGGTTGGTGACAGCCCTCTGGCCGACATCAACAATCTTCCCCCTGCGATGATTGATGTGCTCAGCCACTACAAGAAACAGATTTCTTTCTTGTTTGACAATCCCAGACTGCAGGTCCAGAAAGAGTCGCAGATGCGCACGAAACTGGGCGCTGTTACCTATGGCCCCCTGCTGACTTGTAACTGGGACCAGTCTGCTCCTTATTACAACCAGTGTAAGTTTACCTACAACAACAGGACTTACCAGTGCGTGACCGGTTGCCCCGCAACCTCGGCTTCGATGGTGCTCTACTACTGGAAGTATCCCGCATCGGTCGGCGCTATCGCTTCCTACACTTCGACCCTGGATATCGGTACCTATTATTCCAATGAGGTTAACTTTACCTATCCTGGTTTGAGTGGCACGTCTTTTGACTGGGGTAATATGAGGGACAGTTACTTGAGTGGCTACAATTCTGCTCAAGGCACTGCCGTGGCCACGCTGATGCGTTACGTCGGCCAGGCCGAGCAAATGATGTATGGTGTTTCCGGTAGTGGTATCTACAACACCCAATCACAGATTATCGCCACGATGTTCAAGAACTTCGGCTATGACTCCAACACGCGTCTGGCTAACAAGTCATCCTATAGCACAACCAACTGGGCCAACCTCATCATCGGTGAGATGGCTGCCGGCCGTCCCGTGGTTTATCTGGGCGTGGACAACAGTGCGGGTGGCCATGCTTTCAACGTCGACGGTTATCGTGATAGCGACAGCAAGTATCACATCAACTTCGGTTGGAGTGGTCAAGGCAACAACTGGTGCGCTATGAACGCATTCAGCGATGGTGATGGATACACCTTCAACCAGACTCAGCAGGCTATCGTGGGTATTATGCCTCCCGGTGGACAGGTTACTCAGCCCGCGCTGACCGTTAACCCCACCTCGTTGGCCTTCGAGACTTCTCCTGGTGGCACCGTGACCAAGACCTTCACCGTTAATGCCGAGAACCTCTATGCCGATGTGACGATTACCAAGGGCGGTAATAGCTACTTCACGGTTTCACCTACAAGCCTCACCAAGGAGCAGGCTATGGCCGGTGCTACCGTGACCGTGACCTATAATCCCGCTGTTATGGGTAACCATGTTGGTACAATCACCGTTGCAAGCAGCGGTGCCACGAGCCAGACGGTATCCCTGACCGGTACCGCTGCTTCGGCTACGCCCGTCGTCAATGCCAGTGTCTCATCGCTGTCGTTCAGCACTCAGGCCGGCACGCCTGTGACCAAGACTTTCAATGTTACTGCTGCTAACCTTACCGCTAGCGTCAGGTTGGCTGCTTCGGGAACCGGTTTCTCAGTTTCTCCCAGTATCATCCTGAAGACCAACAGCGCTCTTGGTACGACTGGCGTTGAGGTCACGGTTACCTACAATCCCTCCGCGGCTGGCAACCACACCGGTACAATTACCATAACCAGTGATGGTGCCGAAACCAAGACCGTTTCCCTTACCGGTAGCGCTAGCGAACCCCCTCGCGCTATTACGGTGGATCCCAATTCGTTATCGTTCAGTACCGACACCGATAATCCTGTTACCAAGACCTTCAATGTGACTGGTACTAACCTGAATGGTGCGCTCACCTTGTCCTTGAGCGGTGGCAATGGTGCTTACACCATCACTCCGACGACCCTCACTGCTGCCCAGGCTGCAGCCGGTGCTACCGTGACAGTAACCTACGCCCCGACAGCGGCAGGTAGCCACAATGCAACCGTAACCGTTAGCGGCGGCGGTGCAACCTCCAAGACCGTTTCGCTCACGGGTACCGCAACCCAGCCCGTTCGCACCATTACGGCTGACCCCTCGTCACTGTCGTTCAACACCCTTGTCGGTGGAACTGCAACCCAGACCTTCGTCGTTAACGGCCAGAACCTGACCGGCAACATCAGCCTGGTTCTGAGTGACCCCAATGGCGTTTACTCCTTCAGCCCGTCGACCATTACCGCTGCTCAGGCTGCCAATGGCGTGACCGTGACCGTGAACTACAACCCGACGCTGTTCGGTAGCCACAATGCTACGATCAGCATCGCTGGAGGTGGCGCTGATCCTGTTACTGTCGCCCTGAATGGTGTGGCTACCCTCGAGAAGTATGTTCCCGTGATGCAGCCTGCCAACGAGGCCCTCATCGCACTGACTCAGTTCCGTGCCGACTGGACCGACGCAACTCCCGATGCCAACGTGACGAGTTACACCCTCGAGGTTTCGCCCAAGGTTGTTGAGCCTGCTGAGCCCGTCCTGCTCCATTCGTTGAGCGGTAGCGCTTATACTGGCAATTCCTATAACGACATCACTTTGCCCGCTCCTTGGAGTGGTGTGAATGTGCGTGGCGGTAACAATGCCATCTACATCAAGAACAATTACAACAATGTTGCACAGGGCTATATCAAGTACACGATTCCCGAGGGTTACACCAATGCTACATTCACGGTAATGGTTACCTCGCAGAATAGTGCAACTGATGGTATCGGAGATGTGACTGTTTCCACGCCGCAGACGGCTGCTGTTAGCCACAACTTCAGCAAGAACGAGACCTACTACTGGGTGGTAACCGCAAGCTCAGGTGAGCAGATCACGATGATCTCGAACGATGCTAGCTACTCGCCGAATATGACCCTGATCGCTGTTTATTCTGGCGACGCAAGGCCCTCTACGCTCATGGCTAACGAAACCGGTAATGAGACCTATCGTCTGATCGAGAACATTACCGAGAAGTATTACACCGTGAAGAACCTCGCCGAGGCTGGCACCTTCCTCTACAGGGTTAAGGCCCTCTACATGGACGGCACCGAGAGCGACTGGAGCAACATCGAGGAGGTTACCCTGTTCGCCAACGCGCATCCCTATCCCCAGGGTGACGTAGACCACAACGGTAATGTTGATATCAACGACGTGACCGTGATGATC
Organism: uncultured Prevotellaceae bacterium; assembly: GCA_900320245.1. Taxonomy (GTDB): domain Bacteria; phylum Bacteroidota; class Bacteroidia; order Bacteroidales; family Muribaculaceae; genus Sodaliphilus. Next base: position 100,884 of record ONRP01000001.1, on the reverse strand, counting down.
GAATACGTGCTCAAGGGTGGCGACATCTGCTTCATTTGTGGTGACCTGAACAGTGACGAGAAGGTCGACATCGACGACGTGACCACTCTGATTGGTTGGGTGCTCAATGGTGTTCCCACTCGGATTGCAACTCCCATGATGCCTGCATTTGAGCGTTAACGCAGTCCAGGCATACTGATACAATAGCGGGGCGTCCCTCATCAGGGACGCCCCGCTTGTTGTTTGGGTAACGTGTGGGTGGTTGCCGGCATAGGGCCAGCATGGTGTTATTCGGCCAGGAAGGCCTCGGCGGTGGCGATGTCGCCCGCGTGGTCCACATCGACGATTTTGTCGATGCTGTAGGCCTTTAGTCTGCGGCCCGACTCCACGAGCGCACGCTGGAAGTTGCGCATGCGGCTCACTCCCTGTTCGATACAGTGCTCCAGCACCTCAAAGGCGCCGTCGGTCATCGCATACACGCCGCCCGATACGTAGCGCGCACCGTCCCACCGCTTGTCGCGGAAGGCGGTAATCGTCATCTGCTCGTCGACATCGACCCACAGCGGCTTCTCGTCGTCGACAAAGGGCGTAACGGCCCACATGCCGTCGTCCTCGTCATCGGCTTCAAAGGTGTCGATGTAGCCCTTGAAGTCCTCTTCGCGGAAGATGGTGTCCACCGTTGTCAGGCAGAACTTGCCTTCAGGAATCACGCGGCTCAGGTGCCACAGGCTGTGCATCGAACTCGGAGTGGTCTTCACCACCAGGTTCAGCGGCACGGGCAGTTCCAGGGCCTGCAGGTATTCTCTCACCTCGGTCATGTGCTCGTTGACGATGATGCTGATGCTCTCGGCGTTGCACCTGAGCATGATGTTGATGAGGCGGCCGATCATGGGCTCGCCCTGCAACTCCACCAGGGGTTTGGGCTTGGCGATGCCCTCTTGGGCCAGACGCGAGCCTTCGCCCGCGGCAATGATAGCGTAGTTCATATCTCTTTATAAATAATGTGTAGTCTTCTTTGTCACTCTTTGAGAGGTCACGGCATGCTGCCGCGTTTTACAGCCTCTCGATCCAGTCGGCCACCTCGGTGACGCGCGTGATGGTGTGGGGGTGGGTCTGCTGGTCCTCTTCTTCGGTCCAGCCCTTGCCCTTGAGCCACAGCACCTGGCAGCCCAGATGCTCGGCGGGCTCGATGTCCTTGCGCAGGCTGTCGCCCACGACGAGCACGCGTTCGGCAGGCATTTCCAGGGCGTCGACACCCAGGCGGAACAGGGTGGGGTTGGGCTTGCGCACTCCCACGACGGCGCTCTCGATGATGCCCTTGAACAGGTGACGGATGCCGTAGTCGCGCAGCACCTCGTCGATGTTGCCGTAGAAGTTGCTCACCAGCATCATCGGCAGTCGCTCATGCAGTTGTTCGAGCATGGGGCGTGCCTCGTCGATGCAGGCTCGCGCGGCGTTGTCACAGTAGGCGGCTATCTGTTCCAACCAGTGGTCGCGCGTGGCGGCGTCGGGCTGTTCGGGCAGGTAACTGATTTCCAGAGCCACTTTCTTGGTCAGCAGTGTGTGGAAGTTGTCCTGTGGCAGGATGATGCGTTCACGCGCCAGAGCGCGCTCGCCCTCGACATAGGCTGTGCGGAATGTCGCTTTGTCGATGGGCACGCCGGCCTGTTGGTAGCCTTGCCACAGCACCTCGCTCCAGTGCACGCCGCGGCTGTCGAGTGTGCCGCCGTAATCAAAGATGATTCCCTCAATCATGACGTGTGTTGTTATTCGCCCTTGGTCAGGTCGAGTTTCACGTTGTCGCGACCGCGGTCCTGGAACAGTTTGGGCAGCGGATTCTGGTGGGCCTCGTCATAGCGCGCGCGGTGGTGCCACACGTCGATGGCCGTGTAGATGGCATGACGCATCGACGACTCGTTGGCGATGCCTTGGCCGGCAATGTCGTAGCCGGTGCCGTGGTCGGGGCTCGTGCGTACGATGGGCAGGCCGGCGGTGAAGTTCACACCCTCGTCCATCGCGATGGTCTTGAACGGGGCCAAACCCTGGTCGTGGTACATGGCCAGCACACCGTCAAAACGGCGGTAGTGGCGTGCACCGAAGAAACCGTCGGCGGCATAGGGGCCGAAGCACTGCACACCGTCCTCGTCGAGCGACTGCTGCATGGCCGGTATGATGATGTCGCGCTCCTCGGTGCCCAGCATGCCGTTCTCGCCGGCGTGCGGGTTGAGCGACAGCACGGCGATGCGCGGGCCGTCGATGCCGAAGTCCCGCTTCAGCGACAGGTTGAACATCTGCAGGCGCTGGCGGATGTCTTCGGTTGTGAGGGTGGCCGGTACCTGCGACAGGGCGACGTGGGCGGTAACGAGCGCGATGCGCAGGTTATCGCTGCACATCAACATCAGCGCCTTGGCACCGTCGCCGGCAGCGCTCTCCAGGTACTCGGTGTGGCCCGGGAAGTTGAACTGGTCGCTCTGGATGTTGTCCTTGTTGATGGGTGCCGTCACCAGCACGTCAATCAGTCCCGACTTGAGGTCGCGTACGGCAGTCTCCAGGGCGATGAACGCGGCCTGGCCGGCCTGCTTGCTCGGCACACCCAACTCCACCTTGATCTCTTGGTTGATGCACTCCACCAGGTTGGGCATATTGTCCTTCAGGTTGTTGGCGCTCTTGGTGTGGTTGATCTGGAATCCCGGCAGGTTGCAGGCGTTGCGGTGATAACTAACAATCTTGCTCGACCCGTACAGCACGGGGATGCACATGTCCATCATCTCGGGCACGCCCACAGCCTTCAGGGCCACTTCGATGCCGATGCCGTTGCTGTCACCCAGGGTGATACCCACTCTCAGGCGTTTTTTATTCTCTTCACTCATGATAGATATAGTCTGTTATATGATAATTGTCATGTTTTGAATCAAACTGCAAAGTTACACTTTTTTTTCGTCTCACGCAAGCCCAATGCCGCATTCCTGTAGCGGTGTGCAGGCGCTGCCCGCCGTGGACTGTGTGGAGCCATGCAAAATTCGTATTTTTCTGATCTTCACAAAATGGCGCATATATGAAAAAACTTTTATATATTTGCGCCGCTAATCCAATTGTTTGCGTGATGACCAACCGACAATATTTCAGCCGGCTCAAGGCCATTTGGACCCTTGCCCTCATTGTCACTGCAGCCCTGGCTCAGGGGCAGCCCGTGCGCACGTCCTTTTTTATGGAGGGCTCGCAATACCGTCTGCAACTCAATCCGGCCCTGCCTCCCGATGCGGGCTTCGTGAGCCTGCCATTCGTGGGCAATGCCGGCGCGTGGGAGAACTCCGACGTGCTCACGGCCGGCGACTTCTTCGACATGATGCAGAATGTGGATGACGTCGACTACTATGCCACCGACAAGTTCTATGCCAAACTCAAGGACCGCAACCGCATCACGGCGGGCGCCAATGACGACCTGATGGCTGCAGGGTGGTGGCATGGCGATAACTTCTACTCGGTGAGCGTCGGTGTCAAGGCCGACGGGCACGTCAACGCACCGCTCGAGATGTTCACCTTCATGCGTGACATGAGGGGCATGAACACCAACGACTACACCGACTACGAGTGCGCCATGCGCGACATCGAAGTCAGTGTCAACACTTATGCCGAGATTGGGGTAGGGTATTCACGCATCATCAACGACCGCCTGACCATCGGCGGACGTCTCAAGGGATTGCTCGGCTTGGGAAATGCCGATTTCAAGGCGCGCTACCTCACCGTCGCCACTCAACTCACGGGCCTGGATCCCAACCTTAACTGGAGTACCGCCTCGCTGGTAGACTTCACGTATGCCCGCGGCACGGCCCAGGTGTTGGCCGACGCGCGTCTCCTGAGTTCGTTCAAGGGCCTTGAACTGGTCACCAACGACGAGGGGTACATCGAGACCGTCAGGCTCAAGCGGCGCAACATGGGCGTTTCGGGATGGGGTGCGGCACTCGATGCCGGCATGGCCTATCAGGTGAATAACAGGGTGACCCTCTCGGCCTCGGTTACCGACCTGGGCTTCATCCGCTGGTCGCAAGGCTGTACCGAGGACGCCTATGCCAACACCGATGACCTCGCCTTCGACAGCAATCACCCCGGCAACGTGATGCGCTTCTTCAGCATAATCGGCCGCGACGAGCCCATCAACCTGCACCTGCTGCGATTGACGCCCACCGGCGAACACTTCTCGCACACCACCTCGCTGGCGGCCTCCTTCAGCCTCGGCGGCCAGTACAGGAGCATCGACAAGCGCTTTGGTTTCGGCGCGCTCTATTCGTGCCACGCTGCCAAGTCCAAAACCCTGAGCGAATTCACCATAGGCGCCGATTTCCGCCCCGTGGCGCTGTTCGACGTGGCCGTGTCCTATTCGCCCATCCTGTGCGGCGGACAGGCTTTCGGCGTGGCCATGAAGTTGGGTCCTCTGTTCGTTGGCACCGACTACCTCTACTTGGGCAGCAAGGCCAAGAGCGTCAATGCATTGATCGGTCTTTCTTTCCCCATCGGCAGCCCGAGAGACGCATTCTGATGCCTCGGTAATACCCGGTGATATGCTGATTTTACGGATTTATTAATTAATAAATTAGTGAAATCCGTTGAATTCGTGTAATTCGCATTAAAAACAAATGGATAGGCTAGCAGCAATATCGCTGCCAAAACTTTTTTTCAGAAAATTTTTCGTTCGAAATTGAGGTGGATTCGGGACATTTTTTTGCCCTGGAAATGCCGCTTTATGCCACTCACAATATTGCATAAATATTGCGGTTTTTAGTGCGTTGATGTGACTCGCCATCGTGTTGGGTGAGGTGGACCCGTTGTCTTGCACTCGCAAAAATCGCTTATAAGTCTAAACCGATTCCTATTTAGATAAATTAACTATCATTCACGCGATTATCAAACTGTTGCTATCTGAACTTCTTCAAAATCGCTTACAAACTGAAACCCCTCTTTTGGTGGACTTCGACCCCAGTATGGTCTATGCCTGACGAGGGTGCTGTTTTGCATAATTTTCCCCATTGATGCATGGCCTTGCCGATCCCTGCTCCAGGCGGGTTGCCGGTCCTCGCCCTGGCGCCTACCCGTCGTCGAGCGTAAGAATTTGGTAAAAAACCGCGGTTTCATCGGCTAAAATTGCCCATAAAGTTTGCTCACGTGGGGGGAATTCAGTACTTTTGCATCTTGATTCGTATGCGTTGCACGCGCCTACGCGGGTGCGTGACCCCACGTTATGCGAACGACATACAACAGGTAACTCGCTGATAATGACTACTGTGACAGTGTCACCAGCCTTACCCCTCTCCACAGGTTCACCGTTTCTGCAAGACCCGGTGTCCCCCTTTGTTGTCCCTAATCACAAGGCCTGCGGGCCAGAATCCTGAATTTTGCCGCCATCTTCTTGTTCGACGGTCTCAATGTTGCTGTAAAATAGCCGATTATGAGTAACGAGAAAATCATCACCGTGACATCGCCCCTGTTGCCCGACCTCGCCGAGTACAACCAACTGCTCCAGGAGGTGTGGGACAACAAGTGGATTACCAACAATGGCGTCTTCCATCAGCGCTTCGAGGCGGCCTTGAGCGAATACCTCAAGGTGCCCTACATCAGCGTGTTTACCAATGGCACACTGCCCCTGATCACGGCGCTGCAGGCACTCAACATCACGGGCGAGGTCATCACCACGCCCTACACTTTTGTCGCCACCACCCACTCGCTGTGGTGGAACGGCATCAAACCCGTCTTTGTCGAAATCGATCCCGCCACGGGTGGCATTGACCCCGACCGCATCGAGGCCGCCATCACGCCGAGCACCACGGCCATCATGCCGGTGCACGTCTATGGCAAGCCCTGCCGCACCCGCGAAATCCAGGACATCGCCGACAAGTACGGTCTGCGCGTCATCTACGACGCGGCCCACGCTTTGGCGTCGAGGTCAACGGCAAGAGCATCCTCGAGGAGGGCGACATGGCCACGCTGAGTTTCCATGCAACCAAGGTGTTCAACACCGTCGAGGGCGGAGCGCTCGTCGTGCGCGATGCCAAGATGAAGGAGCGCATCGACTACCTCAAGAACTTCGGCTTCAAGGGTGAGACCGAGGTTGTTGCCCCCGGCATCAACGGCAAGATGGACGAGATCCGTTCGGCCTATGGCCTGCTCAACCTGCAGCAGGTCGACAAGGCCATCAGCGCGCGCCGCCAGGTTGCTGTCCGCTACCGCGAGGCGCTGCGTTCCGTTGAGGGCATCACCTTCTGGGACGATATGCCAGGCGTGCGCCACAACTACGGCTACTTCCCCGTCTTTGTCGATGCTGAGCGCTACGGCCGCACGCGTGACCAACTCCACGACTTGCTGCGCGAGCACGGCATCCTCGCCCGCCGCTACTTCTATCCGCTCATCAGCAACTTCTCCACCTACCGCGGCTTGCCCAGCGCAGCCCGCGAGAACCTGCCCAACGCCACGCGCATGGCCGACTCGGTCATCTGCCTGCCCATCCACCACCTGCTCACCGATGCCGATCTCGAGCGCATCCTCGACATCGTCATCTACCGCTGATATCCCGTTTCCCCCGTCCAGCCCATGGCCGCCGCCGTCAAGCAACGCGAGAGCAACATCGAACTCTTCAGGATTGTCCTGATGCTCATGATCATTGCCCACCACTACGTGGTCAACAGCGGCGTCGAGGGACTCTACGACTACAGCAACGTCAGCGGTAACCAGGTCTTTCTCGAACTCTGGGGCTGGGGCGGCAAGGTCGGTGTCAACTGCTTCCTGCTCGTCACCGGCTACTTCATGTACCGCGGGCATTTCACCTGGCGCAAATTCCTCAGGCTCTACCTCGAGGTCAAGTTCTATAAGTTGGCCATCGCCCTCATCTTCGTCCTTGCCGGACGGCAGGCGCTCACGGCCGGCTACTGCTTCAACACGGTCTTCAACGTCGCCGTGTTCATGGGCACCACTTTCTCCACCACGTTCATCGCCCTGTTCCTGCTCGTGCCGTTCATCAACAGGCTCGTCGGCGTCCTCGACAGGCGCGCCCATGCCTGGCTCGTGATGACACTACTGCTCATCTACACCCTCGTCGGCACCTTCTTCAACAGGAACTTCACCGGCGACATCGGCTGGTTCGTCACGGTTTACCTCATCGGCGCCTACATCGGCCGCTATCCCATGGCCAGGATGGACAGCCTCGGCCGCACCGCCGCGTTTGCCGCGCTCGCGGTCATCGTGTCGTTGGCCTCGGTAATGGCCATCACCTTCGCCCCGCAACTCGCCGGACGCATGAACGTCTACTACTTCCTCACCGACGCCAACCGCATCATGGCCATCGTCAGCGCCGTGGCCCTGTTCCTGTTTTTCAAGAACCTGCCCATGCGCCACAACCGCCTCATCAACCTCGCTGCCACGGCCACCTTCGGCGTCCTGCTCATCCACACCCACAGCGACCTCTCCCCGTGGCTCTGGGGCGACGTCCTCAATGTCAAGGGACACTTCGCCGACAACCTGCTGTGGCTCCATGCCATTGCCTCATGCGCCGGCATCTACCTCGTGTGTGTCATCATCGACCTCCTCAGGCAGCGCCTCCTCGAGCAACCCCTCTTCAACTGGCTCGACACCCGCTTCCCCTCCCTCAACAACCCCCACTGAAAACACATTGTTGAAAAGATAAAATCCTATGGCTGAGAATGCCATGGCCCGATTCAATCATTTATGGAATAATAATTTACTATTAAGAAATCAACATGACCCATTCACTAGTAATCGGTGGCAGCAACGGCATCGGACTCGCGATAGCCTTGCATTTGGCCCGAACGTCATCGGTCCACGTCACAATCATTGATAAGTACGAGCCCGCTGGGCAACTGCCTGTCAATGTCACTTTCTCACGTCACAATCTGCTTGATCGTGACCTCTCGTTCCTCGACGATTATGACGACATTAATACGCTTGTCTTTACGGCTGGCTATGGACGCGTGGCGCCTTTTCAGACCATAATGGATACTGAAATCCAAAACCAGTTCCAGGTCAACGCAATCTCGCCCATTGCAGTGCTGAGACATTTCTACCCCCGCATGATGCAGGCTCAACCATTCTATTGTGCCGTGATGGGGAGCATCGCGGGACTGGTGTCATCGCCGTTGTTTGCATTATACAGTGCGACTAAAGGCGCCGTCTGCAAAGCAATTGAGGCCTTGAACATCGAACTTGAGATGAACGGGAGTGAAAACAGGATTTTAAATGTCTCTCCCGGATCCATCAAGGGGACACGATTCAATGGCGGCGAGAATGATTTAACACAAACCGCAGGTTTGGCTGCTGAGATCATCGAAAAGATGTTAGCCCGGCAATCATTGTTTATTCCTGATTACGAGGCTGTATTTAAAGGAGTTATCGACCGCTATCAGGCTGATGCACATCAGTTCGGTGTGGACAGTTATCAGTATAAGATGGACAGTGGCCGATTCAATCTGAAACCTCAGATGAAAATCGGTTACATGAGCGGCACGTGGGACCTGTTCCATATAGGACACTTGAATCTTATTAAGCGTGCAAAGCAGTATTGCGATTATCTTGTGGTGGGTGTGCACAAGGACGCCTCACACAAGGGCAAGGAGACGTTCATCCCCCTTGAAGAGAGGATGGAAATCGTTCGCAGCATCAAATGGGTGGACCAAGTGGTGCTCTCGATGCGTGAAGATTCCGATGTGTATAAAACTGGACTGGTGAAATATGATTTCCTCTTCGTCGGATCCGACTACAAGGGTACCGAGCGCTTCAACCGCTATGAGGAATATTTTGCCGATAAGGGCGTGAAAATCATTTATTTCCCATACACAAAAGGCACGAGCAGTACACAAATCCGGAACCTTATCATTGCCAAGCAGAAGTGATGAATAACCGAATCCTGCTGAACATAAGACACCAGTGCATTATTTTCTATCTTAATGCCATCTATCCTGCCATCTTGAAGTATAGAGCACGGAAGGTGGGCAAGAAGGACAAGATTGAGGTTGTCTTCTTTGCCATGAACGTCGCCATGTGGCGCTATCAAGGGGTTTATGATTTGCTCTCTAAGGAAAACCGCTTCAATTGCCATATCGTTTTCACGGTACCAAAAACCTTTACTAAAGAACAGCAGGCTGCTGATTTGAAACAAATGAGGGAATATTTTGGTTCAAAAGGGATTGAGTATATTGACCACGAGGAAGAGGCAGGCTTTGATGTTAAGAATAAGATCAATCCGGATATCCTGTTTTATCCACAGCCTTACGAGGATATATTCTCCAAGAATCATGACTTTTCTCTCTTCAAATCAAAGTTGTTGTGCCTCATTCCATACAGTGTGAATGTAGCATTTCATAATTATTGGACATCCGACTTGGTGTTTCATAACTTGGCCTGGAAAGTATATTGTGCTTCGTCGATGGAACAGCACAATGCTGCAAAAGTGGCTAAAAACCATGCACGCAATTGGATTGTTTCTGGCTATTGTAACCTGGATAAGTACTGCAATAATGACTTTCATGATGTATGGAAAGTTAAAGAAAGGTCGCTGAAGCGGTTGATATGGGCACCACATTTCACGATTGCTCAAGTTTCGTGGTTTAAAGCGCGTTCTAACTTCTTGTGGATGGCTCAGTTGATGCTGGATATCGCTGAACAAAGAAAAGACGTGCTCCAAATCGCTTTTAAACCCCATCCGCGTTTGAAGTCAGAGTTATACAGACATCCTGACTGGGGAGAAGAAAAAACAGACGAGTATTATCAGCGTTGGGAGGATATGGTTAACACTCAACTCGAGACAGGAGATTTTGTTGACCTGTTCAAGACCTCAGATGCCATGATACACGATTGTGGATCTTTCACCGCCGAGTACTTGTATGTCAACAAACCTGTCGCTTTTGTCTCAGACAATATCGAACAGTTGAAGATACCTCACTCCGACTTCGGCCTTGCGGCTCTGGATCAGCACTATATTCTGAAAGATAAAGATGATGTGTTAGCATTCATCAATGATGTCGTGCTCGGAGGGAATGACCCTAAAAAAGAGCAGCGTACACGCTTTTTCGAAACCGTGCTGAGGCCCGATGTCACAGGCACCACAAGCCAATTCATCGTCGATGATATCAAAAAGTCACTGGGCTTGTGAGATTTTGACTACTTGTTGATTGTCATTAGTTACGAATAAACGAACAATAGATATGCTGGGATTCATCAGGCATCATGCCGCTGACGTGTTCATCAACAACATTTACCCTATGATTATGAAACATAGAGTGAATGCTTTGAAAAAGAAAGAGACGATTAACGTTGTATTCTTGGCTCTTAATGTGTCTATGTGGCGCTACCAGGGCATTTATGAATTGATGGCCAAGGAGAAACGGTTCAAGGTTTTTGTCGTTTTGACAATCTCAACTACCTATTCAAAGGAACAACAGACAAAAGACTTGGAACTGTTAAGGACATATTTCTCGTCGAGAGGTATAGACTATTATGATTTTGATGAAACAACGGGCAAGGGATTTGATTTGAATCGCTTGAACCCCGATATCATTTTTTATCCGCAGCCTTACGATGGGTTCAGTTGTGAAGAGCATGACTATAAGAACTTCAGATCAAAGTTGTTGTGCTTTGTGCCATATGGGATAGGACAAACCGAAGAGGCTTGGTTTTATAATACTCAATTCCATAATTTGGCATGGAAGCTTTATTATCCATTTCCTGTGGATTTGGAAAGGTCAAAGAGAATCGCTCATAATAGGGGCCGCAATATGGTGATATCTGGTTACACGAATTTTGACCTCTATCTGTCACCTTTGGCAAAGGATGTGTGGAAACTGAAGGATAATAAACTGAAACGGTTAATATGGGCGCCTCACTTCAGTATTGGGACAAAGAACACGTTCTATACTCACTCAAATTTCTTGTGGATGGCTGAGTTGATGATCATTCTGGCGAGACGTTTTGAGACTAAACTTCAAATTGCATTTAAGCCTCATCCTCGTTTGAAGTCAGAGTTATATAAGCATCCTGATTGGGGGAAGGAGAGAACCGACGAGTATTACCGTTTATGGGAAGAGATGCCCAACACGTTTGTTGAGACAGGAGACTTTATTGACTTGTTTAAGACTTCAGATGCAATGATACATGACTGCAGTTCATTTGCTATTGAATATTTGTTTGTGAATAAGCCGGTAGCATTTGTAACTCGTAACCTGCAATCGACTTTTTCCGATCTGCCAGAATTCGGTCAACAGGCAATCAAAATGCATTATATAGTCAAGAACGAGAAGGAGATATCGGCATTCATTGAAGATGTTGTCTTTGATGAGAGTGATACGATGAAGGATAAGAGATCGTTCTTCTTCTCAACACACTTAAAGCCTCAGTCAGGGCTTACAACAAACGAGTTCATTGTTGATGATATCAAAAGATCTCTTGGAATAAAAGTACAGTAGACTATGATTTCGGTAATTGTACCAATTTACAATGTAGAAGACTATTTAGAGGATTGTTTGGCTAGCATCCTGAACTCAACCTATGATGACTTTGAACTCATTCTTGTTGATGATGGATCTACCGATAAATCAGGGTTAATATGTGATCACTATAAGCAGAAAGACAATCGCATTAAAGTAATTCATAAAGAGAACTCAGGCGTTTCGGATGCTAGAAATATGGGTCTGGATAATGCCCAAGGTGATTATATTTCTTTCATTGATGGAGATGATGTCATTCATCCAATGATGTTGGAAATATTACGAACTACTCTTGAATCAGGTGATTATGATTTTTCAATGATTAATTATGCTGTAATTGAGAAAGAAGAGTCGAATAACATAAGTGATAGAGTAATAAGCCATTTAGAAAAAGGTTTTAGGAAAATAGGGCCTATAGAATTCATGAATGGTTTAATGGACGGTTCAACGGAGTCACTTATTTATAATTTTTCAACCAACAAGTTATATAAGAAATCTTTGATAGATGGATTGAGATTTGTTACCACACCAATAGAAGATATGGAGTGGAATTGCCGAGTTTGTCTAAGGATGAATAAAGCGATTTATGTAGATCAAGCATTATATTATTGGGTTCAGAGAGATACTTTACAGATGCATCAAGGTATTGGTGAAAGATATATTAATCGCGTGAAGTCCTATTTACTGTGTTACAAAGACATACCTCAAAACAATACAGAACTTAAATCTCGTTGGCTTGAACGGATATATAAAGTGATGTTGTATACTCGTAAAGACACAAAACTCCAAAATAGAGTTTTATACCCCAAAAGCAAGATGATTTGTGAGGCTGTACATAATGAAATTAAAACTGATTTATTAAAGTGTAAAATGGGGTGGGCCAAAAAGATGGTCTTGTTATCGTGTTACCGCTTCCCGCTTCTATATTCGCTATTAAGGGCGTGTTATATAAAGGGTAATTGATCATTGACAGTCTCCAGGTCTGCAATATCTCGATTTAGGTGATTTCAGTTATTGTTCCAGCATATAACGTTGAGGATTACATTGAGGTTACTATTAGGAGTATCCTCAATTCGACTTACAGTGATTTTGAACTCATTATCGTGGATGATGGGTCAACTGACAGAACTGCTGAACTGTGTGATGGCTGGGCCTTGTCCGACAAGAGAATAAGTGTTATCCATCAAGCCAATACTGGCGTTGCTGGTGCACGTAATAAAGGATTGCATGCTTCCAGAGGAGATTTCATCACTTTTGTTGATTCCGACGATGTGATCCACCCAGCGATGCTTGACGTGTTGATAGGGGCGATTTCCGCTGGCGATTATGACATGTCAATGGTCTTGAACAAAAAGATTGAGGAAGATGAGCGCGAACGATATCTCAATTGTCGAATAGATGGGCATGGCGACTGCAAACCGCTAGTGTTGAGCCAAGAGGATTATATTTCTTTACTTTTCCGAGATAGAATGGGCTTTTATGATGGACCCTGGCACAAACTGTTTAGACGTGAACTGCTGTTAGGCGGGACAAAGGACTTTTTGGAATTCAAGCCTATTCCTGCTGAAGATACTGAATGGTTGATCCGAGTGTGTTCGCGCTTAAGCAAGTGTATTGTGGTTCCGCTCGAATTGTATTTCTATGTCATGCGCTCAAGTTCTTTAACACACGCGCAGTCCCAGCGAGGTGTTAACGCTGTCATTGTTGGACGTTTGCAGACGGTGTTCTCGTTCTTGGATTTGTTTCCCGAGGATAAGCCCCAATATAAAACGATGTGCCTTAATGATCTGTACCGAAGAATTCACACCTATACTTATCTGGCTCGTGGTACAGATTATCAAGATGAACTTCGTGCCCGATGCAAAGAGATTTATAAGAAGACAATCAAGGAATATCTGAATAGTCCTGTTGGCATTAAGGCAAAAGTGAAAAATGTGGTTTATTATCATTGCCCTTGGGTTTTCAGGTCTGTTGTCTTTTTAAGTGAACTTTTGGCAAAGTGCAAAACACGCTGTAGTATTGCAAAATGATTTCTGTCATTATTCTTGCTTATAATATCAAGGCATTTCTGGAAGAATGTCTGGACAGTATTTTGAATCAGACATTTCAGGATTTAGAAATCATTATCGTCGACGATTGTTCGACGGACGGAACCTCGGCTCTATGTGACAAACTGGCACAGAAAGATTCCCGCATCCGTGTGATTCACTTGCCTGAAAACAAGGGCGTTTCTAATGCCAGAAATGTGGGAATCAAAGCATCGCATGGGGATTATGTGTACATGATTGATGGAGACGATTTCATCCATCCCCAGATGCTGGAAGTCTTGTTGTATTTGCTCGACGGCACAGAATATGATTTTTCCATGGTACGTGGAATCAAGGTCCCGAGTGATGGCGGACTGGATTTTTTTGATGGCCAAAATCATAACAATTACTCAAGTAAGAGAGAACTCAATCAGCGCGAGTTGATGTGTTATCTGTGGGGCTTCGGTAACTTGCAATACGTAGTGGTTTGGAATAAGTTATATCGACGTGAGCAGATAGAGGATGTAGAATCACTGCCGACAGCCAGCCAAGACTCAAATTGGAACATTCGAGTGGCAATGAAAGTGCGGAAAGTCATCATTTTGGATGAGGTGATGTACGCATGGCGTCAACACGATGCATCTATTACCCATCAAGGTGTCAATTTCCGCTTAATTGACCGTATCAATTCATATCTTTTGAGTTACCGTGCCGTGGAGAAGTCCAAGCCGGAATATAAATCATATGCTCTGGATGGATTGTATCGAGAGATTTTTTATACCAAGTTCCATGCGAGAGGAACAGCGTTTTATTTATTGGCCAAGCAGTTTGCTGCTAATGCAAAGAAGGAAACTTTTGGCGAATTACTGCGTTGCCGCGAATTAAAATGGTGGAAGAAATTAAAAATCGTCTTATTCTATTATTTCCCGATTCTATATAGGTGGTATATGGCCATTTTAAAACGCTTTTTCTGGCAGTTATAAATTATTAGTTTAGAAATGATGTACTGATATGCGTGTAGGAATCGTGACACAGCCTCTGGAGATGAACTACGGAGGCATCCTGCAGAACTGGGCGCTACAGCAAGTGCTGAAGCGTCTGGGCCACGAGCCGCTGACCATCGACGCCTACCAGCGCTATGCTGGTCCCCACATCATCTACCGCAACATCGCCAACTTCGCCCGTTGGGTCATTCGGCGTCGTTGCGAGGGCCGCTTCAACCTGCATCTGCCTTATCGTGGAGCGGTGAGGCAGGAATTCACGGGTGCCTTCATCGAGGAGCACATCGACAAAACCCGCCCGATTTGGAAATATCAGCGAGGCCTTGTCGAGCGCTATTCCCTGGATGCCCTCGTTGTGGGCAGCGACCAGGTGTGGCGCGTGGAATACAACAGTGACCACATCGAGGACATGTACCTCGCTTTTGCACAGGGACTGCCGTTGAAGCGCGTGGTCTATGCTGCCTCGTTCGGTATCGACGAGTGGCAGTATACTTCCGAGCAGACGGCGACGTGTGCCGCCCTGGCACAGCAGATGGATGCCATCTCGGTGCGCGAGTACAGCGGCATCGACCTGTGCCGTGACCATTTGGGAGTGGAAGCCACCTGTGTGTTCGACCCGACCCTGTTGCTCAATGCGCAGGACTACAATGACATCATCGACAGCGACACCGACGGCGATGAACCCTATCTGGCGGTCTACTGCCTTGACATCAACGATGCCAAACGGGATTTCTTCAACCGCCTGGCTGCCGAGCGCGGTCTGCAGGTGCGCTACTTCACCATGGGATGGCATGCGCGCTTCACCGTGGGGCAGTGGCTGGCGATGATAGCCCGTTCGTCGATGGTGGTGACCGACTCTTTCCACGGCACGGTGTTCAGCATCCTGTTCGGTAAGGAGTTCTACACCCTGTGCAATCCGCAACGCGGCAACACACGCATCGCGGGACTGCTCACGCAGTTGGGCCTTGAACAGCGTCTGGTATCAGACGTCGACCCTGTCGAGCCCGGCGATGTCGCTATCGACTGGCAGGACGTGAACTCACGGCTTGACGCTGAGCGTGAGCACAGCATCCGTTTCCTGAGCGACAGCCTCAACGCTTAATATTCAACAAAACCCGATATTCGCTAACAAACGCCTATGAGACCATTACACATCATCATGCCGATGGCGGGCGAAGGCTCCCGGTTCGCACGCGCGGGCTGGACGACCCCTAAGCCCCTGATCGAGTTGCGGGGTGTGCCCTTGTTCCAACGAGCCATCGGCAGCGTTGCCATCGAGGGCGTGGAAATGAAATACAGTTTCATCGTGCGCCAGGAGCACATCGACAACCAGCACATTGACAGGCTCATCACCGATATCATGCCCGAGGCTCGTGTGTTCTCGGTGCTGAAGACGACCCGTGGGGCCGTCGAGACCTGCCTCGTGGCCGAGGAAGCCATCGACGACGAGGATGCTGTTGTGGTGATGGATTGTGACCTGGAATTCCGCAGCAAGCGCTACAATGAACTGGTATCCGCTGCGTTATCAGTGTGCGCTGATGATGCTGATGGCGGTGCTCTGGTGTCTTTCGAGTCCGATAATCCGCGTTACAGTTATGCCCTAATCGACGAGGAGGGACGTGTCGTGCGCACGGCCGAGAAGGAACCCATTTCGACCCATGCCTTGTGCGGCGCCTACTTTTTTGGCAGCGGCAAGGACTTCAAGCGCATAGCCCACCAATTGCTCTACGACGGCACCCACGGCAAGGCTGAGTTCTATGTCTCGCTGCTCTACAACTACCTGTTGGCCGAGGGCAAGGTCGTGCGGCTGGCCTCGATGGAGGAGTACTACTCCTACGGCACCCCCGAGGAACTGTTGCGCTACGGGGGCGAAGCCTCGCCTAACTCATAAATTTAAAGACTGTTCATCATGACTGATTATAAGGAAATCCGCTTGCTGGTCACCGATTTCGACGGCACGTTGGTCGATACCTTCCAGGCCAACTACCACGCCTACTGCGACGCATTTGCCCAAGTGGGGCTGACCTTGAGCCAGGAAGACTATCGCCAATGCTATGGACTGCGTTTCGACGGCTTCATGGACAAAATGGGAATCGACGATGCCGAGACCCGCAAGCGCATACGTGCCATCAAGGGGGAGTGCTATCCCAACCACTTCGCTATGCTGGTTGTCAACCGCCCGTTGCTGGAATTCATCAGGATGTTCCGCAAGGGTGGGGGACTGACGGCAGTGGCTTCGACAGCCCGTGCCAAGAATCTGAACAATGCCCTGTCGCACATCGGTGCAAGCGGCGATTTTGACCTGATTCTGGCTGGCGAGGATGTTGTCGAGGGCAAGCCTTCACCCGAGATCTACAACACGGTGATGACCCGAATGGGTGTCACTGCCGAGCAGACGCTCATTTTTGAGGATTCACAGGTGGGACTGCAGGCCGCTCAGGCTTCGGGCGCCCACTATGTCAAAATATCCCTCTGATTAACCTGACATTAACAAACTGATTATCTGATTTTACTATGAAACTTGACATTCAAGGCCACTCAGGATGTGACATCAGCATCGTGACCGAGGATAATGAGTTGCACATCCACAAGAGCACTCACGACCCCGGTTACGTGCCCCGACTTGTCAACCAGGCCAACAAACAAATTGCAGCGGCACAGACCGAGTACCAGCACATTAGGGTGCCCAAGATATTTGAGGTCGAGCAGTCGTCCACCGATGCGACCATCAAGATGGAATACATCTATTCCAAAAATTTCGTCGAGTATTTCGAGAATGCCGGTTTTGAGCAGATCAAGTACCTCATTGGCGCCATCAAGTACTTCATTGACCTCGAAATCAATGCATCGACGATGCAGACCGTGCCGTCCAACATCCTCACCGATAAGATGGCCGATGTGGCACGCAAGGTCGAGAAGAACGCCCACCTCAAGGACGACGCCGAGGCCCAGGAACTGGTAAGGCGCTCCAGCGAGGTGATGAATGCCGTCGGTGATATGGTCATGCCTGTGGGTACCTGCCACGGCGACCTGACCTTCAGCAACATCCTGTTCAACGGCAACAACTACTACCTGATCGACTTCCTTGACTCATTCATCGAGTCACCGCTGCTTGACATCGTCAAGATACGCCAGGACACGGCCTACTTGTGGTCCACGCTGATGTATCACAAGCCATTTGACAAGGTCAGGCTCAGTATTGTCAGCGAGAAGATTGACAAGGCCATCGACGAGTATTTCACTGCAAAATACGACTGGTACAGAACCTATTACATGCCCTTGCAGTTGATGAATTTCCTGCGCATCCTGCAGTACGGCAAGGACGACAAGGTCATTGCCTACCTCAAGCGAGTCATTGCAGGACAGTTAGACGTGTTGAACAACCCTAAAACCGCATGAAGCCATGATGACGTTGATAGTACCCATTGCAGCCAACAACGCTGAATATGCCCACAAGTTGCCCAAGCCCTTCCGTCAGGACGATGAGGGAACCATGTTGTGTGTCAAGGCCATCACAGGCTTGCCCATGGACGTGATTCAGGACATCTATTTTGTCATTCTCAAGGAGCACGACCAGCGCTTCATGCTCAAGGAGCAATTGGAAATGCAGTTCCGCAAATACCGGCTGGCCAATGCCCACGTCACCATTCTGGACGAGCCCACCGCCAGCCAAGTCGAGACTGTAGCCCGCGCCATCGAACTCAACGGCGTGACAGGACTGGTGTTCATCAAGGATGCCGACTGTTACTTCACCACCGATGAGATACTGCCGCAGAACGGTGTCGCCATCTACCCGTTGGAAAACCTGCCCATCGTCGACCCGCAACACAAGAGTTATGTTGCCGTCGACGACATGTTCTATGTGACCAACATCATCGAGAAGCGGGTGGTGAGCCACTTCTTCAGCGCCGGTGGCTATTGCTTTGAGGACGCCACCGAGTTCTGCCGCTACTATGACCGCCTCAAGAACTACTCACCGCTTTACCTGTCGCACGTCATCTATTCGATGCTGCTCGACAAAAAGATATTCAGGCCTATCCAGATCGAAGACTATCAGGACTGGGCCGTGACACGTGTCAATTAATCAACCGCCTCTTCCACCTCCCCGCATGGGGAGAGACCACATAACCCAAACCCTCACTTATGAGAATTGTATTTGTCAATCTGCATGGCAACGAGTTTCTGGTCAAGACGCTCAATAAGTTCATCTTCAAGCAGTCCGTTGCCATCAAGCACAAGTATCTGCTGGACTACCTGCTCTCGCGCGACGATGTGGAGGTGTGCTCCTACATCAACAAGCGCGGCTTGTCCTTGTCCTACACCACCCGCAACCGCCTGTTGCAGTCGTTCCGCTTCCTCGAACATCGCATCACGATGAGGAAGAACGGCCTGTCGCGCGCCAAGATCAAGGTGCTCAAGAGTGAGGACGAGATTCGTCACGACGATATCGTCATCCTCTATCAGGTGTTCGGGCCGCAGATGGACTTCAAGCGCCGTCCCGATGCTTTCCTGGCCATCAGCCAACTGCATTTCAGCGTCCGTCAGGCCGAGGCGATGGAGAAACTCGACCCCGACCTAATGTACAACGAGAGCAATATGCAGCAGCGCTTCATCGCCTTCGACGAGTATTTCGGATGGTTCAAGAAGCAGTATCTGGTTATCCCCTTTGTGTTTGCCGAGCGCTTCAAACCCATCAAGCCGTTTGCTGAGCGCCAGAACAAGGCAGTGTCGGTTGGCACGGTGACCTATCCCGAATACCTGGTCAAGTACTACGGCCACAACTGCCTGCAACCGGCGCGCAAGCAAGTCTATGATCATGCCGAGGAGTTGAAACCTTGGGTGGATTGTTTCAACAGCGACTATCTCGAGGACACCAAACTCGCCCAGGCCTCCAAGCACGACAATAAGTTTACGCGCATCTTCAAGCGCCTGCACGACAAGTTCTTCGTCGGACACCAGAAGAAGTATTACTCCTTTGATATGGTGGAGAAATTCAACGATTACAAAATGTGTGTCGTTGGCGAGGAAATCATCGGATTGCCGGGCATCGGTTTTGTCGAGGGTATGGCCAGCGGATGCGCCTATATCGGTCAGACCGTGGGCTATTACGAGGACTACGGCATGCAGGAGGGCGTCCACTACATCGGCTATGACGGCACGCTCGACGACCTCAAGGCCAAAATATCCTACTATCAGCAGCCCGAGCACCAGCAGGAACTCGAGAAGATTGCCCAGACCGGCTGTGAGTTCGTCCGTTCACACTTCAACGGCCCGGCAGCAGCAAAGTCGCTGCTCGACAATCTGCTCGAGGCCCAGCAGCGATGGCTGGCCGAACATCCCCAAAAGTAACCGACTATGATGGTATCGATACTTGTACCCGTCTACAATGCTGCGCCCTATCTGGGCGAGTGTTTGGCCTCGCTCACCGGGCAGACCTACACCGACCTGCAGATTGTCTTGATCAACGACGGCTCCACCGACAACTCGATGGACGTGCTCAAGGAATTGTCGCGCAACGACGGCCGCATCGAGGTCTACAGCCAGCCCAACAGGGGCGTCGCTACCACGCGTAGCCACCTGCTCTCCAAGGCTAAGGGTGACTTTGTGCTCTTTGTCGACAGCGACGACTGGATTGAACTCGACACGGTTCAGCGCCTCGTCGACGAGCAGGCACGGGGCGATTACGACATCGTGTCGTTCCAGATGAATAGGCCTGCCGTGGATGCCGACCGCCACTATGACCGCACCTCGGTCATCCAACTCTTTCTCGAGCATGTCACTTTCCGCGGCTCACTGTGCGACAAACTCATCAGGCGTGAGTTGTTCAAGGACGTGGAGATTGACAAGACAGTCAGTTACGGTGAGGACGCCTTCATCGTTTGGCAGGTGTTGCTCAAGGCCAATAAGGTGTCGGTGCTCAAGGACGTCTTTTATCATTACCGGGTCAACGAGAACAGCCTGTCGCGCCAGCGCTTCAACGGCAAGAAGTTCTCGGCCTATACCACGTGGGAGCGCATCTGTGCCGACACCGACGAGACGTGGCCGCAGTTCAGTGATGTGGCCCATGCGCGTTTCGCATGCGAGATGACCCAGATATTGAGGGATGCTGCCCGTAGTGGCTATCCTCACAACTCCAATGTCAGGCTCTTGCAGGAGCAGGTGCGCCGCAATGGCCACCTGATTGGCAAGACCGGCATCTCGTCCTGGAAGATGAGTGCCTATGCCTGGCTCGTTTCACACAACTATTGGCTTGCCGGCCGTTTTGCACACTTGAAGTAGTGGACCGTACGCCCGTCGACAACAGGAAACGCATCTTCGGCTATGACGCCATCAAGGCGTTGGCCGCATTTCTCGTCGTGCTCTATCACGTCGGTATGGTAGATATGGGCTATCGCGAGGGTCAGTACTATTATCCTACTCTGGTGCAGGTGATTTGGCTCGTATGTGCCTGTGGCGTGCCCTTGTTCTTTATGGTCAACGGGGCGCTGACGGTCAACCGTTGTTACGACTTGCAGAAAACGGCTGTCAAGATTGGCCGTTTGGTGCTGGTCGGTGTTTTCTGGGGCATTGTGGCCATGTGCCTGTACGCTTGGGTCAAGCACGATCGGTCGTTCTTCTCCTTGTCGAGTGTCAATTACTATTGGTTCCTGTTCACGCTGGCCATGCTTTATGCGGTCAACTATGTCCTGTCGCTGCTGCCGCGCTGGTGCCGATGGGTCGTAGTGGCGGCTTTGCTGATTTGCCCTTTTGCCACCAACTTGGCGTGGGACGTTGTCACCCTGCGTGACCCTGAGACGCAGATTCACTCGTGGCGAACGGGTGCGTTCACCCTCTACGGCGCGGTCTACCTCTATGCTGGCGACGGCCTACGCGGACGTCGTGTCAACCAGTGGCTGTTGCTGGTCTGTGCGCTCATGGGACTGGCACTGCTGGCTCTCGAGTCAATGGCAATGGCCAATCGTTATCATCATGCCTTCGAGGCAGGCAATTATTGCTTCCCCACCTACGGTGCCCTGTTGCTCTCCATCGCCTTGTTCGTGTGGTTGCGCGACTGGGACCCCGCTGGCAATTCGCTGTTCAAGCGCTTTATCTCTTTCCTGGGCAATAACGTCCTGGGTATCTATATATTCCATCTGCTGCTCTTGCTCGTGATTGGCAATCTGGTTCCGCAGACTCACGCCTTTGTGCATCCGCTGGTGGCGATTCTCATTGCCCTGGCCTATACGGTGGCGGCGGCAGGCATCTCCGAGTTAATCAAGCATTCCCCCCTGGCTTTCCTGTTAAGGCTTTAAAGGGTCAACAATAAAAAATCATCTACTGATTTAAGTACATTATGGAACATATACAATTTGTCCATGTATTCTATTATACCACAGTATGGTATGTGTCGTTCCTGTTCTTCGTTTGGGGAACGGTAATCTTCTATATCGGTTCCCAAGGACAGAAACTCTTGTACTCCAACAACTCGCCCACTCAGGTGGCGGCGGTCGCCTTGTCGCTGTTGGTCACTTGGTTCCTCGGCCTGCGACCTGTTTCCAGTGAGTTCGGCGACATGTGGCTCTACATGCGCAACTTCTACCATGCCGATGAAGCGCCTTATTTTATTATGAACTTGAGAAACGAGTGGCTGTGGAATAACATAACCCACTTCTGCCGAGATATCGGTATGAATGTGTATGAGTACTTTCTTACAATCGAGTTGGGATATGTAGGACTCTCATTTGCTACTGCGTGGGTGTTGACGCGTAAGAACCTGTGGGTGGCGATGCTCTTCACGTTCATCGCCTTCCAATTCTATACTTATGGCGTTAACGGCATCCGCAATGGATTGGGATGTGCCGTCGAATTGTTGGCATTGGCATTGTTCGTGAAACCTGGTGCCAAGCGTATGATTGCCTATGTGTTGATGTTCTGTGCTTTGGGTATTCATCGCTCCACGATGTTGCCCAGTGCTGCTGCCATCGTATCGGTCTATTTTATTAAGGATACCAAGATCGCCTTGCGGTTCTGGATGGCGTCGATT
The DNA here is from genome assembly GCA_900320245.1 of uncultured Prevotellaceae bacterium. Classification (GTDB taxonomy): domain Bacteria; phylum Bacteroidota; class Bacteroidia; order Bacteroidales; family Muribaculaceae; genus Sodaliphilus. The sequence goes on along the minus strand of ONRP01000001.1, from coordinate 78,371 downwards.
GTAATATCGCTGGTGGCCGGACCCTTTGTTGAGCAGTTCTTTGGCGCTTTGGGCTTTGATGACCGATTGACATCATATTCCCAAAATCAGTTGAACACGGCTTACATGGAGAAAAATTTCTCGCATACCGGTTTCCGCTGGGACTTCTTGCTCTACAGCGCCATGCCTGTCGCTATGATATGGTATGTAACCAAGTGGCGCCGCTTTAACGATAATACTTTCTCTCTGATAGCCAACACCTACTTGCTGTGTAACGCGTTCTGGATTATGGTGATTCGTGCCTCGTTCTCCAACCGATTCGCTTACCTGTCATGGTTCATGTATCCTGTTGTGTTCTACTATCCCTTGTTGCGCATGAATCTGTGGGAGGATCAGGATCGCAAGACGGCACTGATTCTGTTCCTGTACTCCTTCTTCACTTTCTTTATGTTCTTTGTCTATTACTTTGGAACGACAGGATTCAAGGGCTTTGACCAGTTGTGGTGGAGGTAGTTTCCGTAATCCGACATCAAGACAATCAAGATGCTATGGCAACACTGACAGTTTTTACACCCGCTTATAATAGGGCACACACCATCGGGCGCACCTACGAGAGCCTGTGCCGTCAGACGTGCAAGGACTTTTGCTGGCTCGTCGTCGATGACGGCTCATCCGACAATACCCGCCAACTGGTCGAGGGATGGATTGCCGAGGGCAAAATTCCCATCCGTTACATCTATCAGGAGAACCAGGGAATGCATGGCGCCCACAACACCGCCTACCGCAATATCGACACGCTGCTCAACACCTGTATCGACAGCGACGACTTTATGCCCGACGATGCCGTCGAGAAAATCCTCGATTGCTGGAATCGTCGTGGCAGTGACAAGTATGCCGGACTCATCGGCCTCGATGTCACCCAGGACGGAAAAATTATCGGAACCGGGTTCCCCGAGGGGATGGACACGACGACGCTGCAAGGCTTCTATAGTGCCGGTGGCAGGGGCGACAAGAAGATGGTCTACCGCACCGAAGTCATCAATCGCTATCCCGAGTACCCCCTCTTTGAAGGAGAGCGCTACGTCGGGCTGGCCTACAAGTACATGCTCATTGACCAGGACTACGAACTCATTACCCTGAACGAGCCGCTGGTCATTGTTGAGTATCAGGCCGACGGCTCTAGTTTCAACATGTTCAAGCAGTACTGGAGAAACCCGCGCGGCTTTGCTTTCTTCCGCAAGGCCGAGATGAAAACCACCAAGAGCCTCAAGCGCAAACTAAAGGTCTGCACCCACTATGTCTCGAGCAGTATCATCAGCCGCAACTGGCATTTCATCCAGGAGAGTCCCGAAAAGTTGTTGACTACATTGTGCATCCCTGGTGGCATCGCCCTGTATCTGCTCATTCGCCACAAGGTGAAGCACGATGCCAAAATGAATATCGGACAATCCCTTAACCCAACAAGCCCGAAATGAATCGAAACAGTACAAAACTGTTAAAGGACGACCTGTATCGTTACGAGGGTGACCGCTCACGCCGTTGGCGGGTAAAGTTGAAATACCTGTTCTTTGTGCCAGGCTTTACCTATACCTTCTTCTTTAGGCGTGCTTCGGCGGCTCGCAACGCGCTGACGAGGGCTTTCTGGTCGGTGCCGCTGCAGGTCACGAGATACATTACCCACATCCAGATACCCGTGGGCACCCGAATCGGTCGCGGCCTGCGCATCGTTCATTTTGGGCATGTGGTGGTCAATCCGTCGGCGACAATCGGCGAGAATTTCACTATCTCTCAGGGTTGCCTGATTGGCAGCGCCCTGGGCAAGCATGAGGGCGTACCGGTCATCGGTGACCGCGTGTACATGAGTGCCAATGCGGTCATCATCGGCAAGGTCAACATCGGCAACGATGTGATGATTGCTCCTGGGGCCTTGGTCAATTTTGATGTGCCCGACAACTCCGTCGTGATAGGCAACCCTGGGCAGGTGATACCCCGTGAGAGTTCACCCACGGCCAAGTATATCGTCTTCCCTGTCAAGTGACATGACAAAAGAGCAATCGGCGATCCTCAAGGGCATAGCCATCCTGCTGATGCTGGTCTACCACCTGAAAACCATCCCCGGCATTGAGGGCATGGACGGTTTTGTGGGTCAAACGCTTCGGCAGGCGACCTACCCGATATCCTATTTCATGTATGTCACGGGCTATGGCCTGTACATTGCCCATAGCCAGAACCGCTTGACGCTCAAATATCTGTTCAAGAGGTCATTGAAGTTGTATATCGCCCTATGGATGGTGTTGCTGATATTTGTGTGCGGATTGGGCTCCTGGCTGTATTCGGGTAAGTTCTCGCTGCAGCCCGGCACACTGATACCCTGTCTCTTGGGTTGGAAGTGGGACTACTGCGTGTTCCTCTGGTTCTTCCTGCCTTATGTGCTGGCCACCTTCTGCACCAAGGGCCTCTATTGGCTGCTCGACCGTTTGGGCATCCCGGTCATGCTCTTGTTCACGATGTGCATGATGTTTGCGTGCTCATGGCTGATTAGCCGTTACCTGGATTCGTGGCTTATTTGGAACACATGGGCCTACATTCCGGTGCTGACCTTGCAGATGCTCTTTGCTATTACGGTCGGCGCCTCGTTGGCGCACCTCACTCTGCAGGGGCGCTCGGTGACTTGTAACTGGCTGATGGGCAAGAATGTGCTTATCATCCTTCTGTTGCTGGTGGCTGTTCTGATCAGGGGACAGATTACGATTACGGTTGCGAAGCCCTTTTTTGCCATCACGGTCACGTGGTTGGTGCTGCATATCAACTTCGCCAAACCGGTCAAGCAGGTGTTGATGGAACTTGGCCACAAATCCATGTTTATGTGGCTGGCCCAGGGATTTATCGCTGTCGAGATGTTCTCGGAGTATTTCCTGAAGTTGCATCATCCGGCACTCATCTGGCTCGTGTGGTTGGCAATCACTTATGTCGTGGCCTCGTTGCTCATGCCAGTTCACGGTTGGGTGACTCGGCAACTGAGGCTCGGGTAACAATGGCGCCCACAATAGAACGAAATCCGCAATGATGATGGCAGAGTGCAAGGTGGTATTTGATAGGAACATGACCAATATCGTGAAAGGTGTTGGTATGTTGCTGATGTTTTGCCTGCACGGCTACAACCCGGATTATTATGATGCCCCGCAACCCTCTTGGGGCTATTCATTCAGTAATTTGGGCTTGGGTTTCCAGTTGTGTGTGGGGACATTTGCCTTCATGATAGGCTATGGATACAGTTTTGCCAAGAACAAGGACCTGCGTTATGCCCTGTCGCATATCACACGCCTGTTCATTCCCTATTGGGTGATCCTGTTCCTGCTTACCGTGCCTTTCTGCCTGGGCGAAATCCGCAGCGACGGCATTGGGCGTTTTCTGTTAAACGTGATAGCCCTGGACGCCCATTACAATTACTTCAATTGGTTCATCTATCTCTACGCCTTCTGCATGGCGACCTTGCCCTTTGTGGCCCGGCTGATGAAACGTCGCCCTGTGCTGGTTGCCCTGGCGGTATGTGCCGTCAGTTATGGCCTGGAGGTGTTCCTGCGCATCTATCTGTTTGACCACATCGGCGAGGATGCAGCCACGATTTGCTATAACTGCCTGCGTTATTTCCCCGTCATTGTGCTGGGACTGCTGTTTGCCCATGAGGGATATTTTGAGCGCATCAACCTCAAGTCGTTGCCGTCGTGGTTGATGGCCATCCTGGCGGTGGTGACGCTGATTGTGGTGCTCTTGCTGGCGGGGAAGATGTCGCTCGTCAAGGGCTTCCAGTTGGACTTCTTCTATATGCCCCTGGAAATCGGGGCCATCGCGGTACTGTTCAGCCTGTACCGCAACAACGTGGTCCGTCGTGCCCTCGTTTGGGTGGGCCAACTCAGTGTGTACATGTGGTTCTTCCACGCTTTGTTCTACACCGAGGCCACGCGCTGGTTCTATCAGCCCGTGATACGTGTCTTTGACAACATCAACCTGGTGGTGCTCTGCATGATTGTGGTGACTTTTGTGGCTTCCTGGCTGCTCAAGACCGTCGTCGACCGGTTGACTCTTTTACTGACAAAATCCCATGGTGGCTGAAAACAAGAGAATCGCGTGGATTGACTTGGCCAAGGGATTCTGTATCCTGCTGGTTGTCATCAACCATGTGGCAATCGCAATGCAGATCGGTTCATCGCTCGAACTGCAGGCCGGTTCGTTCAAGATGCCGTTGTATTTCATCTTGTCGGGTCTGTTCTTCAAGCAGTACGAGAACTTCGGGGGATTTCTCAAACGCAAGACCAACAAATTGTTCATCCCCTTCCTGTTCTTCTTTGTGGTGACCTCGGTCTTGCCCGAAGCCATTGTGAAGCACCAGTCGGCCCTCACGGTCGCTATGCAGACCCGCTACATACCGCACAACAACGGCATCTGGTTCCTGTTGTGCCTGTTCGAGATGAATGTGGTGTTCTATCTCGTGCATCTGTTGGCTAAAGCCGTTTCGCAACGCTGGTCGACAGCCATTGTGCTGGCCGTGTCGGCGTTGTTGGGCGCCTTGGGCCTCTGCCTGGCTTCCAACCGCATCCTGTTGCCGTTCTACCTCGACACGGCGATGACGGCGTTGCCGTTTTTCGCCTTTGGTTATTGGCTGTTCCGCCACACGGGATTTATGTCAGCGCCGCTTCATTGGCTAAGGGACGGCCTGTCGCTGGTGGTCTGCGTGTTGATTGTCTGGTATATGGCCCTGCCGTTCATCTGGATAGAGAACCGTTTCCCGTTTGAAGTTTCCCCGGTTGTCGCCTGGCCGCTGAACATCTACTTGTGCGGTTTTGCCGGCACCATGATGGTGTTGATCATCTCCAAGTTGCTCAAGCGTCTGCCGTTGGTGTCGTTCTGGGGACGTTATTCCATCATCATCCTGTGTACCAACCAGGTGGTGATCTTTGTGGTGAACCATTTCCTGAGCCGTTGGTTCTCGGGGACGCGCCTGCTGCTGGTACTGCTGGCGGTGACATTGCTGATTTGCCACCTGCTGATCCTGTTCATGCGCAAGTACATGCCCCACGTCACGGCCCAGAAAGACGTCATCAGGATATAAGGCCGAGGCAGGAAGCCGATTTTTACAATTCTTACCGACTCCATTATGATTTCAACAAGGACAAAAGTCAAGATGGCCCTTTCGCTGCCCATCGCTTGGATTTGGGTACTGGCCTATAAGACATCATCGCAACGCGACAAGATAGATAAGGACCTGGACCGCTTCTGCCAGGTGCACAACGGTTGCCACCCGGGCAACAGACGCCTGTACTACATGCTGTCAGAGTTTGTGGGCGACGGAGGAGAGGAATTCAGAAGCCTGTTCCTGTACCGCATTGGCAAGAAACGGCATTTTCTCAAGCACATCATGCCTCACGGGGCCATTCTGTTGGGATTTGACGTGCCCCGCGATAAACTGGGCGCCGGACTCTTCATCCAGCACGGATATTGTACCGACCTCAGCGCAAGGGAAATCGGCGAGAACTGCTGGATCAACCAGCGTGTGACCCTGGGCTATAAGGGCGACGGTTGTCCCACCATCGGCAACAATGTCACTATCGGCGTGGGCGCTGTTGTCATCGGCGATGTGAAAATCGGTAACAACGTGCGTATCGGCGCCAATGCCATTGTCGTGCATGACGTGCCCGACAACTGCACCGTGTGCTCGCCGGCAGCCACCATCGTGAAGCGCCACGACCCGTCCGTCAACGAGTAAAACCTGAATCAACCAACGACTATGCAAGACAACCAACAATCCGTCAGTCTGTCGGTCATCGTGCCCTGTTATAACGTGGCACCTTATCTCGACCGTTCGCTGGGGTGCCTCGAGCGCCAATGGAACGGCAGGACAGACTACGAAATCATCTTGATCAATGACGCTAGCACCGATGATACCATAGGCAAACTCAACGCGTTCAAGCAGCGCCACCCCGACCATGTCGTGGTCATTGATAAGAAGGTCAATGGCGGCGCTGCCGAAGCCCGCAACAGCGGACTGGATGTGGCCCGTGGGGAACGCATCGTGTTCTTTGACCCCGATGATGCCCTCGTCGACAATGCCTATGCGCGCCTGCTCGAAATGGCCGTCGACAAGGATTACGATATCCTCTCGTTTGAGGTCGCCATCGTTCCCGAGAGCGAATGGAAGGATGAGTTTACTGCCGAGAAACCGCTGAAGGGCATCGAATGGGAAGGTACCGCCCAGGAGTATATGCTCGACAACCACTATGGCACGGGCATCAAGTTCTTTTTCAAGAAGTCGCTGCTCGAGGGACACCGCTTCAAGCCGCTGGCTTTTCTCGAGGACCTCGTGTTCGTGTTGCCCATCTTCCTCAGCGAGGCCAGGGTGGGGCTGACTCAGGACAAGGTCTATTTCTATATCCTGCGTACCTCGTCGGCCACCAATATGATTGACCCCAAACGCCTCAACAAGGGCTGCGACGATATATTGACGGCCATCCAGTTCATGGATGAGTGCAAGCAGGGCCACAGCGATGCAGTCAAGGCCCGGATTGGCGAGCGACAGCAGTTCTATCGTGGCAATCTGATTACAAGACTCATCTTGAGCGACAAGAGCGTGGCCGAAATCAAGCATCATCATGCCATGCTGGACCAACTGACCATTCCTCAAGCGGGCAATGGCGGCATCAAGGGCAAACTGTTTGACCTCCTGTTTGACCACCCTGGGCTGATGGTCATTAGCCGTCCACTGTACCGGATGGTGCGCGCTCTGCACAGCCACTTCTTGAATTGAACAAGACGCAATTGTCATGAGAATCCTGCATGTTATTACTACTCTGTATACTGGGGGAGCAGAACGTCTAATGGTTGACCTCTTGCCCCGTCTTAATGCTATGGGACATCAGGCGGAATTGCTACTGTTCAATGGAGTAATGACCCCATTGAGGAAAGAGTTGGAGCAGAAAGGGGTAACGATTCATGAGTTGTCGAGTGTGTCAGGCGGAACAGAACATACGGGAGCATATAGTCCGAAGAATATTCTCAGGCTACGCCAGTTTATGAGCAGATATGATATCATCCACACCCACAATACTGCTTGTCAACTTTTTGTCCCGGTCGCAAAGTTGCTTTCTTGTTCCGGTGCTAAACTGGTTACTACTGAACACAATACCACCAATAGAAGACGCACCAAATGGTGGCTCAAACCCCTTGACAAGTGGATGTATCGCAAGTATGCGGCTATCGTGTGCATCAGTGATTTGACACGCCACAATCTTGAGCAATACCTGGGCACGGACTGGCCCATGCACACCATCTATAACGGTGTGGATACCAAGCGCTTCGCCCGCCCGGTCAAGGATATTTCAGGGCAACAGGACTTCGTGGTCACTATGGTTGCAGCATTCCGTCCCCAGAAGGATCAGGACACGCTGATACGAGCCTTTACACACCTGGAACCCAACTACCGCCTGCAACTCGTGGGTGGTGGTCAACGCGGTGAGGAGTTGAAGGCTTTGTGCCGCGAACTCGGCCTCGAAGACCGCGTGCAGTTCCTGGGTGTGCGCATGGACGTCCCCGACATCATGGAGCAGAGCGACGTCATCGTACTCTCGTCCCATTGGGAAGGATTCGGCCTGGCTGCCGTCGAGGGTATGGCATCAGGACGACCGATGGTCGCTACCGACGGCGATGGACTAAGAGACATCGTGGGTGGGGCAGGGGTCCTGTTCCAGCCCGGCGATGACCAGGAACTGGCCAGCGCGATAAAGCGGCTGTGCGAGACACCCGACTACTACCGTCAGGTGGCACTGGCATGCCAGGAACGAGCCCAGCATTACGATATCAGCGTGATGGCCGATGGCTACAGCAATCTTTACCGTACGTTGTGATGGTAGAGAAGACTTTCACGTCAACAGGCAGATGATGGAAAAATTACAGGACAACCCGATGGTCAGCGTGGTGGTGCCTCTCTACAACCAGGAGCATTACCTGGACAAGTGCTTGCGTTCCATCTGCAGCCAGACCTATAGCAATCTCGAGGTGATTGTCGTCAATGACGGCTCTACCGACAGCAGCCTCACAAAGGCCAACCAGTGGGCCGAACGCGATGGACGCGTCCGTGTAATCGACAAGCCCAACGGGGGCGTGTCGTTGGCGCGCCGCGATGGCTTGCTGCAGGCCAAGGGCGAGATCGTGGCTTTTGTCGACAGCGACGACTGGTTGCCCTTGACGGCGATAGAGTCCCTCGTCACCCTCATGCTGCAACACGGAGCCGATCTTGTCATCGGCTCTACCGACAAGCGCCTGGGACTGGTGACCAAACACCGCGTTGACAAGGTGTACTCGTTCCCTTATCATCAGGTGGTGCGGCAGCCCGAACTGTTCGACAACTACTATCTGGGATTTTTCCGCAATAACATCTTCCAGGTATCGATGTGCGCCCGCCTCTATCGCAAGCGTGTGATAGAAAAGGCTATGGCCGAAACCGACTTGTTTGACAAGGAGGTGAACATGATGGGCGAGGACCAGTTCTTCAACTTGAAACTGTTTCCTTATCTGCAATCCATGTACAGGACCGACAAGACGGTCTATAACTATCGCTATAGTGGCTCAACCACACGGTTCAACCGGAATTTCCCGCAACTGTTCGTCTTTGCCGACAAGCGACTTGACCTTCTCGATCAATTCGGATATGAACAGGGCTATCAGTCGTTGTATGCCGAGTATGTGGCCTGTCTGTATCGTTTTGGCCGTCAGTTGATTGCCTATAACCAAGCCGACAAACAGGGCGTGATGGACTTCTTCAGGAAAGAACTGGACCAACGCCGACTGGTGCCAAGGCTGCTGGAGTATTATTCACAGAACAACATTCAGCGCAAAGAGGTGCAACTGATTGCTGACCACGACTACGAGGGCATGTACTGGCACGCCAACGATATGCTGCAGGCCAACCGCCGCTCGTGGAAGTTTAGGCTCAGGAGGCGCATCCTCAAACTGATGGGGAAATGGTAAAAACACTCACTTGTAATGAAAAAGAAAAAAATCATACGCAGTACAACAGTACCGCAATCGCTGACGGCCTTCTGCAACGGCCTGCTCAAGGAATTGTCCCAGGAGTATGAGGTGGTGGCCATCTCATCGCCAGGCGAAGCGTTGGAAATGGTGGCTGAGCGTGAGGGGGTGCGCGTCATAGCCGTTCCCATGGAGCGCCACATCTCGCTGATGAAGGACCTGCGCTCTCTGTTCAAGATGTGGAAAGTCCTGCGCCGCGAAAAGCCTGACCTGATCCATGCGATGACCCCCAAGGCCGGCCTCATCAGCATGCTCGCCGGTTGGCTGGCCCGCGTGCCGAGGCGGGTGCATACCTTCACCGGACTGGTATGGCCCACATCGACAGGCCTCAAGCGCCGCATCCTTATGGGCACCGATTGGCTGACATGCGCCTGCGCGACACACGTCATTCCCGAGGGCGAAGGTGTGAAGGGCGACCTGCTCTCGCACCACATCACCCGCAAACCCATCAAGGTGCTGGGCTATGGCAACGTGCGCGGTATTGACATGACGCATTATGATCCGGCGCTGTTCGAAGCGCATGGCCACGATGGTTTTACTTTCGTGTTCGTGGGGCGCATTGTGCGTGACAAGGGCATCAACGAACTGGTAGCGGCATTTGACCGCCTGCATCGCGAGCATGGCGATGTGAAACTTGTGCTGGTGGGTAAGCGCGAAGATGACCTCGACCCGATTACCCCCGAGACACTGGAACGCATCGACCGCGGCGAGGGCATCATCGCCGTCGGCGGCCAGAGCGATGTCAGGCAGTTCTATATCGATGCCGACGCGCTCGTCTTCCCCAGTTACCGTGAGGGATTCCCCAATGTCGTGATCGAGGCGGGTGCCATGGGCCTGCCGAGCATCGTGACCGATATCAACGGCTCACGCGAAATCATCATCGAGGGGCAGAATGGCGTGATTGTGCCGCCGCGTGACGTGGAGGCGCTTTATCAGGCAATGAAGCGCTTTGTCGAGAATCCAGCCCAGATGGCCGAGATGGCGGCACAAGCCCGGTCGCTCATCGCTTCGAGGTTTGAGCAGGGCTATGTCAGGAAGTGCCTCTATGACTTCTATCATGAAATTACCAACTGAATAGTTATGAAGATATATCGTGACTGTATCAAACGTGGCTTGGGGTTCATCCTCTCACTCGTTGCGATTATATGTTTATCACCGCTGTTTCTTGTGGTGACCATATGGCTGCATTTTGCCAACAAGGGCGCTGGAGCCTTCTTCTTGCAGGAACGTCCTGGCCGCAATGGCAAGATTTTCAAGATTATCAAGTACAAGACCATGACCGACGAGCGCGGTGAGGATGGCGAACTGCTGCCTGATGACCAGCGCTTGACTCGCATCGGCCGCCTGGTGCGTTCGCTGAGCATCGACGAACTGCCGCAACTCTTCAATGTGTTGAAGGGTGATATGGCACTCATCGGGCCACGTCCGTTGCTGGTCGAGTACTTGCCGCTCTACTCTCCCGAGCAGGCCCGCCGCCACGAGGTGCGCCCCGGCATCACTGGCTGGGCGCAGTGCCATGGACGCAACTCCCTGTCGTGGAGCGAGAAATTCAGATATGACGTGTGGTATGTCGATCACTGCAGTCTGAAGACCGACCTGTCGGTGATTTTTATCACGATTAAGAAGGTGATTGTCAGGGATGGCATTTCCCATGACGGTCATGTAACAATGGAAGCATTTAACGGTAATAATTGATAACCCATGTATCTTTACGGAGCAAGCGGACACGCCAGGGTCATCGTCGACATGTTGAGCGCATCGGGACTTAAAGTCGATGCGATGTTTGATGATGACGTCTCGATTAAGGAGTTGATGTCGATTCCTGTGCGGCATCACTGGCAGGGGGAATCCCCCATCATTATCAGCATTGGTAACAATGTGACCCGAAAACAGATTGCCGAGAAACTCAACTGCGAGTTCTTCACGGCCATTCACCCCAGTGCGGTCGTCTCGCCAAGCGCACGCCTTGGGGACGGTTCGGTTGTCATGCAGGGCGCTATAGTCCAGAGTGGCACCTCAATAGGCCGGCATTGCATCATCAACACCGGTGCATCGGTCGACCACGAGTGCGTCATCGAGGATTATGTCCACGTCTCACCCAAGGCTACCTTGTGCGGCAATGTCCATGTCGGCGAGGGTGCCTGGATTGGGGCTGCGGCAGTCGTTATCCCTGGTGTCAAGATTGGCAAGTGGTGCACCATCGGTGCGGGCAGTGTGGTTGTCAGCGACATCCCCGATGGGGCCATAGCCTATGGTAATCCTTGTCGGGTGAGGAATGACGGTAAGCATTGCCAGCCCAAGAAGATGGGCCGCATCGCCATCTATGGCGCGGGAGGCCTGGGGCGTGAAGTCGCCGGCGGCATCGAGCGCATCAACAAGGCGGGCACGGAACTGTGGGACTTTGTCGGCTTCTATGATGACGGCCTGCCCATCGGCACCCAGGTATCGCATTACGGAAGCATCTTGGGCGGCATGGACGAGTTGAATGCCATCCAGGAGCCCTTGGCCCTCGCAATCGCCATCGGTACTCCTCAGATACGCATCTCGCTGGTGGGACGCATCACTAATCCCCTCATCACTTATCCCAACCTGATTGCGCCGTCGTTCAGGGTTCTGGACCCCAAGACGTTCAAGATCGGCAAGGGAAACATCATCCAGGACAATTGCAGTGTCACCTGCGATATCGTGATCGGTGACTTCAACGTGCTGAACGGTTCCAATGCCCTTGGCCATGACGTGACGGTAGGCAGCCACAATGTGTTCATGCCGGGCGTGAGACTCTCGGGTGAGGTGATTGTGGGCGACTGCAACCTGATGGGTGTTGACAGCGTGGTGCTGCAGAAGATCAGCGTTGGCAACAACATCACCCTGGGTGCCGGCAGTGTGCTGATGACCAAGCCTAAGGACAATGCTACCTATATCGGCGTTCCCGCCAAGAAGTTTAATTATGAATGATAATCAAGTCTCGGATATGGACAACAACATGAACAATTATAATCCTTTCTCGCTCGAGGGCAAGACCATCCTGGTGACCGGTGCCTCGTCGGGCATTGGCCGCGAGGTGGCCATCCAGTGTGCTCGCATGGGGGCCGCTGTAGTCATCACAGGACGCAATCAGGAGCGCCTACAGGAGGTCATTGAGCAACTTCCGCCCGAGGCTTTCAAGGGCTGTGTCGCAGCCGACTTGACCGTGCCCGAACAACTCGACGCGCTGATTGCCGCACTGCCGCCCCTTGATGGTGCGGTCTTGAGTGCCGGCAACTCGACGACGTTGCCGCTCCAGTTCGGGACACGTGAGAAGTTTGATGATATGTTCGGTGTCAATTTCTTCGCTCCAGTGGAATTGCTCCGGCTGATTTACAAGAAAAAAGTGCTCAACAAGGGCGCTTCGGTGGTGCTGGTGGCCTCGATAGGCGGCACCCACAGTTTCATGCCGGGCAACGGAGTCTATGGTGCCTCCAAGGCTGCCCTCAACTCGGTAATGAAGTATGCTGCCCGTGAGTTCGCCTCACGGCGCGTCCGCGTCAACAGCATCTGCCCGGGTATGGTCGACACCCCGCTCATCCATCGCGGCACCATCACCGAGGAGCAGTTGGCCGAGGATGCTAAGCGCTATCCGCTGGGACGATACGGCCGTCCGGTCGACATCGCTCACGGGGCCATTTACCTGCTGAGTGACGCCTCCAGTTGGCTCACAGGACATGATTTGGTCATCGATGGCGGCTTCTCGGTTTAGTTTTTTGACAACTTTTTTGTAGTTTTTCAGAAATGTATGTATTTTTGCCGCCAGTTTCGACAAGAATGATTTGATTTGCCTTACCAGGTAAAACCCCGTTGAAATATGAACATACAGGAATTTATAGGAAATTTTGCAGCACAGTTTGATGATACCGACGAGGCGCTGATTACGCCCGATACCAAATTCAAGCAACTGGATGAGTGGTCGTCGCTGACGGCTCTGTCGATTATTGCCATGGTAGACGATGAGTATGACGTGATTCTCAAGGGTAATGACATCATCAACTCCGAGACAATCCAGGAGTTGTTTGACATTGTATGCAATTATAAGAAATAATCAGTTTCCCATATGGATACCCAGGTGAAGGAAATTATTGCCCGTGTGCTGAATGTGGACCCGGGGGTGATTACCGACACGCTCTGTTCGGGGGACATCCCCCAATGGGATTCCGTGGGTAACCTGGCGGTGCTCAGCACTATCGAGCAGGAACTCGAGGTCGAGTTTCCTCTCGAAGACTTGTTTGACTTGACGTCGGTCAGGTCAATTATCGACGAGGTGAACAAACTCACTAAATGATTTACGCTCCCCACAGCCCTCTGCTGTGTGACATCGCGGCACATGCCGCAAACAATCCCGACAAGACTGCCGTTGTTGTCGGTGATAATCGTGTGACCTATGCGGGCCTGACAGATAATGTGGGGCGTGCCGCACTGTTCCTGCGTTCGTGTGGACTCGAGCGTGGCGACCGTGTGATGCTTGCCGCCAACAAGGAGGTTGAATTCATCTACTGCTACCTGGCTGCCCATCTGTTGGGATTGGTTAATGTGGTGGTGGACTCCGCCTCGCCACAAGAGAGAATCGACTACATCGTTTCGGTCACACATCCGGCCCTGGTGTTGGGCAACGGCATTTCGGTCGACGGATGCCGCCCGGCAGCATTTGATGCGATTGACTGGTCGGCCGGCGAGACGCAAGCCGCAGTACCCGCTGGAACAACTGCGTGCGATGTGGCCGACGTGATGTTTACCACAGGGACGACCGGAGTTCCCAAGGGCGTATGCCTCTCTCATGCCAATGTGGCCGCTTCGGCCCGCAATACCAACGGCTTTATCGGGACAGATGCCGGCGACATCGAGGCACTGGCCCTGCCGCTGAGCCATTCCTTCGGTCTGGGACGTTTGCGTTGCGTCCTCATGGCGGGAGCCACCATAGTGCTGGTCAACAACTTCGCCAACCTCAAGACGTTTTTTAATGTGATTGAGCAAGAGCATGTTACGGGTTTCGGTATGGTTCCGGCGGCATGGCAGTACATCAAGCGGCTCAGCGGCAGACGCATTGCCCGCTTTGCCGAGCAGTTGCGGTATGTGGAAATCGGTAGTGCCGCAATGCCTGTCGAGGACAAGCGGCTGCTGATGGAACTGCTCCCGCACACGCGACTGTGCATGCACTACGGCCTGACCGAGGCTTCGCGCGCGCTGTTCACCGAGTTCCATGCTGCTGCCGACCATCTGGAATCTGTCGGGCGTCCGGCAAGCGATAGGGTAGAGGCGGTAGTGCTCGATGATGAAGGCAATGCCGTGCCCGACGGCGTAGACGGTGAAATCTGCGTGCGAGGCAATATGGTCACCGGCTCATATCTTTTACCTGACGATAACCAGGGAGCCTTTTTCGGCGACTGGTTCCGCACCGGGGACTGGGGACACCGCACGGCGAACGGGGACTTTTTCCTCACCGGTCGTAAAAAAGAACTTATCAATGTCGGGGGCGAGAAAGTCAGCCCTGTGGCCATCGAGCAAGCCATCAAGCGGCTGGGCATCGCCGACTGCGCTTGCATTGCCGTCCCCGATCCCAACGGAGTGCTTGGCGAGGTGCCCAAGGCTTTCCTCTGCCGTACTGCCGGCGCTCCATGTATCGAAGAAATCAAGGCGGGCTTGACACAACTGTTGCCCGCCCACGAAATACCTGTTGAATGGGAATGGGTTGACAACATTCCGCGCACCGCTTCGGGCAAGATTCAACGACTCAAACTCAAACAATAATATGTCACAATTAACCATTGAACATGTGCGCATCACGGGCATGAGTGCCTGTGTGCCGGCCACTGTGGAGGACAATCTCTCCCTTCCTATCTACAAGGACCAGAACGAGGCGCTCAAGGTGATAACATCGACGGGCATCCAGCGCCATCACAAGGTTGATCCGGGCGTCACGGCTTCTGACTTGTCGGTCAAGGCCGTCGAGCGCCTGCTCGACGACTTGGGATGGAAACCCGAGGATGTCGACTGCTTTGCCTATGTCTGCACCAGCAGGGATTATATCGCCCCGCAGACCGCCTGCATCCTGCAGGACAGGCTCAAACTGCGCAACGATTGTTGCGTGTTTGACCTCCCGTTCGGTTGTTCGGGATGGGTCTATGGCATGAGCATCGTCGGTTCGCTGTTGTCACATGGCACCCTGAAACGGGCCATTCTGGTGGCTGCCGAGACCAACACCCTCAACCGCAATCCGCTGGATACCACCGTGCGACCGCTTTTCGGTGATGCTGCAACAGCGACTGCACTGGAGTTTGACCCCGATTACATGCGGCCCATGAACTTCATGTTCGGTGTTGACGGCAGCGGCTTTGAGGCTGTCTGGGCACCCTACGGCGGTACCCGCAATCCCGTCACCGCCGAGGCCCTGCAGGAGAAAGAGGTCGCTCCGGGCGTCTACAGGCGAGGCATCGACATGGTGGTCAACGGCATGGATGTGTTCGGTTTTGCCATCAAGCAGCCGCCGCGTTCGCTCAAGGAATTGATTGCCACCTTCAACATCGATGTTGAGACGGTCGACTTGTTGTTGCTGCATCAGGCTAACAGGTTTATCGATGAGAAGATACGCAAAGCGGTCAAGATGCCGCCCGAGAAGACCCCCTATTGTCTGGAAGAGTACGGCAACGTGACCAGCGCGTCAATACCTTTGACGATGGTGTCGCGTTGTGCCGATAAACTGGCAGGCGACGAACAGCATTGCATCGCTTGCGGTTTTGGCGTGGGGCTGGCATGGGCTAGCATGGAATTCCATGCTGGTCATGTGAGGTGTACTGAAGTGCTGACTTATTAACTTGATAGCAAGTGCATTACATTATGCCTGACTATATCAATTCCAATAAGGAGTATTACTGGGGTGACTGGTACTTCAAGTCGCACGTTATGCCTGCCGACTTTGACTACAAGGCCCGCAAGAAGGAACTCTCGCCATTCTACGGTGAGCGGGGATTCAAGGTGTCGATGATGTTTGCCGACTACTATTCGCGGCTCAACGGCATCTTCAGCGACCGCTACCTGCCCATGGATGTGTACTATTTCTACGTCATTCCGTCGCTCAACCGCTATGATTTCAAGGACGCCTATCTCGACAAGAACGTCTACAGCGTGTTGTTTCCCGACGTCAAGCAGCCGCTTGCTGTCATCAAGAACATGAACGGGCTGTACTACCGGGAAGGACAACAGGTGTCGGTCGATGAGGCTGCCGAGGCCGTAATCGGTACAGCGGGAGAATTGATGATAAAGCCCACGGTCGAGACTTGCAACGGCGAGGGCGTTGAACAGGTTGCCGCCGGCTCTGTTGACGATGTGAAGCGTCTGTTTGAGCGTTACGGCGTCAACTTCATCGTCCAGGAGAAGGTCAAGCAGCATCCCGATCTGCAGCGCGTCAATGCCACGTCACTCAACTCGATGCGCCTGTACACCTACAGGCATCTCGATGGCTCTTGCGAGTTCCTTTATCCCTTTGCCCACATGCGTTTTGGCGGCAAGGGCGCTATCAAGGACAACGTCTCGCAGGGTGGCGGCACCTGCCTCATCCATCCCGATGGACGTGTCGACGACAAGGTGTTCAGGTTCAAGCGTATGGATGTCTCGTCGCTCAAGCAGGAAACTGGCGTTGAAGGACTGGTTGTGCCCAATTATCAGGTAGTTATCGATACCTTGCTCAGGTTGCATGCCCGTTTGCCCTATTTCGATTATGTGGGCTGGGACGTTACGGTGCTGCCCGATGGTGAGCCCCTGCTCATCGAGTTTAACCTGGTCCCCAGTGTGGAAGGACCGCAGATGATGGCAGGCCCGATGTTTGGTGACTGCCTCGAGGAAGTGCTCGATAGGGCACGTAAAGTGGTTTGTGACAGGGTGCAGAGCAACAAGAAATCCTTTGCCAAGGGTTTCCGTTTTTATCTGCACATGCAATGACGGACTAATCGGAATCCAAGAAGAAGGCGTGATGCTCATCAGTCAAGTCGTGAATACGGTGTTCAGTTCGTGCAGTTATCTCCTGCAACAGGATGGCTGTGCCTGGATGGTTGATTGCGGCGATGTTGACCGACTCGTGCCCATGCTCGAGGGGCGATTGTGCGGTGTCTTGCTCACACATGCCCACTTTGACCATATTTATGGGCTCAACACGCTGATATCCTTGTTCCCGTCGCTGAAGGTGTATACCTGCCAGGCTGGATTGGAGGGCTTGCTCAGTGATAAACTCAACTTCTCGAGATATTACGGCGACCCCTTTGTGCTGGCCTATCCCGAAAACGTCCAGATCGTTCAGGACGGCGAGGCTGTGAAATTGTTCGACGGCATCGAGGTTGAGGCGGTCTACACGCCGGGTCACAGTCCCGATTGCGTGACTTGGAAAACCGATGAGGCGCTTTTCACCGGCGACAGTTGCATCCCTGGCGTCAAGACGGTGACCAATATACCGCACAGCGATAAGGACCTGGCCGATCACAGCGAGGCCGCCATACGGGCCATGGCACTGAAGCGAATCATTTATCCAGGCCATGCCCACAAGGATTAAACATTGAAAACCAAATAATTAAAAATATATTTTCGTATGGCTAATAACAAAATTTTACTTTGTCTGGCCCACATGAGCGGTCAAGAGATGAAGTACATTCAAGAGGCATTCGACACCAATTGGGTGGTACCGTTGGGACCCAACGTGAATGCTTTTGAGGAGGACCTTGAGCGTCTCTGTGGCCAGGGGAAACATGTGGTTGCACTCAGTTCCGGAACGGCGGCCATCCATTTGGCCTTGGTCAAGTTGGGTGTCACCCGTGGCGACGAGGTGATCTGTCAGTCAATGACCTTCTCGGCCAGTGCCAACCCCATTGTCTATCAGGGCGCTACGCCGGTCTTTGTGGACAGCGAAGCCGACACTTGGAATATGGATCCCAATCTGCTCGAGGATGCCATCAAGGACCGTATCGCCAAAACCGGACGCAAGCCCAAGGCCATCATCCCGGTCTATCTGTACGGTATGCCTGCCCGCATCGACGACATCATGGAGATAGCGCGCCGTTATGAGATTCCCGTGGTCGAGGACTCGGCCGAGGCCTTCGGTTCGCGTTATCGCGATCAACTGTGCGGCACTTTCGGCGATTTCGGCATCATGAGTTTCAATGGCAACAAGATGATTACCACCAGCGGCGGCGGTGCCCTCATCTGTCCCGACGAGGAGAGCAAGCGCAAGGTGATGTTCTATGCCACCCAGTCGCGTGAACCGATGCCCTACTACCTGCACAAGGAAATCGGTTACAACTACCGCATGAGTAACATCTGTGCCGGTATCGGTCGCGGCCAGATGACCATCCTCGACGAGCACCTGGCCCACCACCGCCACCTGTGCGACCGCTATGTCGAGTTATTCGGCTCGGTCGACGGCATCACCGTCCACACCGATGCCGACGAACGCTCACAGAGCAACTACTGGCTCAATGCCATCCTTATCGATCCCGCCAAGACGGGAACCGACTACGAGACTGTGCGCCAGCATCTTGATGCCTGCAATATCGAGTCGCGCCCGTTGTGGAAACCCATGCACACACAACCCGTTTTTGCCGATGCTCCCGCCTATGTCAACGGTGTGAGCGAGGATCTGTTCTCCAAAGGCCTGTGTCTGCCCAGCGGACCATGGGTCACCGACGAGGACGTTGAACTTGTGGCCCGCGAGATTCTCGCCTGCTGCAAGTAAGTGATAACAAATGAATTTATTAACCAAAATCTTGAGAAATATGATGAATATAGCAATCTACGGCGCCGGAGGATTTGGCAAGGAAGTGGCCTGCCTCATCGACAGAATTAACCGTAACGGCGGCAATTGGAACCTCATTGGCTTCTTCGACGACACCAAGCCGGCTGGCTCGTCGGTGTCCCGCTATGGCACTGTCCTGGGTAACATGGATGCCCTGATGCAAATCAACCATCCGCTGGCAGTGGCCATCGCCATCAACGACAACAAGGTAGTGAGGCGCCTGCGTGAACTGATCAGCAATCCCCATATCACTTTCCCCAACCTGATTGACCCCTCCTTGTTCCTGGTCGACGAGCAGACCGTTATTATGGGCGAGGGCAACATCATCCAGAACGATTGCATGATCTCGTGTGACGTCACCATCGGTAACTTCAACCTCATCAACGACCACGTGGTGGTGGGGCACGATAACCACATCGGCGACTTCAACGGCCTCATGCCCGGCGCGCACCTGTCGGGTGGCATCACCATCGGCGACAACAACCTGCTGGGTGTTGCCAGCGTGGTTTTGCAGGGCATGGTCATCGGCAACGGGGTTACCCTGGGGGCTAATAGCGTGCTCATGACGCAGCCCAAGGACAACTGCACCTATCTGGGAGTGCCTGCCAGGAAATTTGATTTTTGAGGTTTGCTGGTGGCAAAAAATCGGTGATTTCATCTTTTTTTACCTTTTTTAGGTAGTCAGTGCATGAAAAAATCAGGTTTTTTGCCGCTATTAGTGCTCAAAAGGTGTTGAATTAAGAAATTTTATATAATTTTGCACCTCGTGAAAATATTGGCGTAGTTTCTACGTTCTATATATATAGATGAATTTGACTCAATTCATAGAGAATTTTGCGGGTCTGTTTGATGAAACAGATGCCGATTCGATACAGGCCACCACTTGTTTTAAGGACTTGGAGGAATGGTCGTCTCTTGTCGCATTGTCGGTCATTGCCATGATCGATGAGGAATATGATGTTGAGTTCCGCGGTGAGGATATCCGTGGCAGCAACACGGTCGAGGACCTGTTCAACATCGTCAAGTTGAGAGCCAATTGATGGCCTGAGGATAAAAATAGCAATCCGCCGCGGCGCTGCCGACGGCGGCTCACGGGTTTATACCAGCAGTGAGTTGAACACATTAATTGCCTGACGATATGGCTAAAATTACATTTCATGGGGTGGGCGTCAAGGCCATCAGTGCCTGTGTGCCTCCGGAAATTGTTTACAATAAAGACCTGGGGTATCTCATCCCCGAGGAAGAAATTGAGAAAACCATCAACAACATCGGCATCGAGCAGCGGCGCATCGCCGCTCCCGATGTGATGGCCAGTGACCTGTGTTACAGGGCAGCAAAGCAACTTATGGAAGATAACCACATCGAGCCCGAAAGCATCGATGTGCTCTTGTTTATGAGTCAGACGGCCGACTACCGCATCCCCGCCACTTCGTGTCTGATGCAGCATCGGCTGGGACTGCCCCGTGAGACCATGTGCTTTGACATATCGCTCGGTTGCTCGGGCTACCTGTTCGCGCTGAGCACGGCATTTGCCTATGCCTCGATGCAGGGCGTCAACCGCGTGCTGCTGCTCGATGGTGAGACGTTCTCCAAGATTGTCAACCGTCACGACAAGGTGGACTGGCCCCTCTACGGCGATGCCGGTACCGCCACTCTGATCGAAAAGGGTGATTACGGTGAGTCGACCTTCATGCTCAACACCGATGGCAGCGGCGAGGAGGTGCTCAAGATTCATGCCGGTATGCGCAACCCCATTACCCCCGAGAGTTGTGTCGCCCGCGAACGCGAGGACGGCAACATCCGCAACGATCTCGAGGTCTTTATGGACGGCATGGATGTGTTCAATTTTGCGATCAGCAAGGTGCCTCGCTGCATCAAGGCCTTGCTCCAGGAAACCGGAAAGACGGTCGACGATGTGGACTATGTCGTCTTTCACCAGGCCAACCGTTTCATGATGGATTTCTTTGTGAAGAAACTGAAAATCAATCCCGAGCGCGTGCCTTACTGTATCCACAAATACGGCAATACCAGCAGCGCATCGGTGCCCTTGACGATGGCCAGCGAGTTGAGAGGCAAACTCGACGGCAACCATACGGTCGTGCTCAGCGCCTTCGGCGCCGGACTCAGTTGGGGCTCGGCAATCATGTCGATGCGCGACTGCAACGTCTCACCGGTCATTGAGTATTGATGGATTCCGAACTCGTCTTTCATCACATCGGCATCGCTTGCCGTGATATCGACAAGACCCGGGAGTTCTATCTCGGGCTGGGCTACACGGCCTCACCGGTCGTCGACGACCCCTTGCAGCATGTGCGCATCTGCTTTCTGGACAAGGAGGGAGCGCCAAGGCTTGAATTGCTCCAACCCCTTGACGACCAGAGTCCTGTGGCGCGCACACTGGCCACAGCCGGCGTCACGCCCTACCATTTCTGCTACGAGGTCAGGAACATCGACGAAGCCATTGTCGCGCTGCGGACCAAGCGTTTCCTGCTGGTGAGCGGCCCCGTGCCTGCCTGCGCTCTCGGTGACCGCCGCATCGCTTTCCTGTACAATAAGAACAACGGCCTGATCGAACTCGTGGAAAACCCCGCCTAATGGACGGACTTCTGCTCTCATACATCATCCCTCTGTACAATACCGAGGCCTATATCATCAGGTGCCTGCGCTCCATTATCGCCCAGGACCTGCCCGTGGACGGCTATGAGGTCATTGTGGTGGACGACGGTTCCACCGACGGTGGTCGTGAACTGGTCGAGGCCTTGGCTGCCGAGCATCCCCAGGTGAGGCTTCTCAGCCAGACCAATGCCGGCGTCAGTGCAGCGCGCAACAAGGCGCTCGATGCCGCTCGTGGGCGTTTTGTCCAGTTCGTCGACAGCGACGACTATCTGGCTGAGGGTATGATGCAATCGCTGTTGCAGCGGGCCATCGATGAGAGCCTCGACGTGCTGGTATTCAACTACAACTGTGTGGATGCCGATGGCAACGACCGTCCCCATGACCGTGACGACAACTACCCGTCAACCGCCGCGATGACGGGAGTGGACTACCTGGAGCACCACTCCATGACGCCCTATGTGTGGCGCTTCTTGGTCAGGCGCGACTATCTCAATCAGGGAAATTGGCGCTTCGACACCAACCTCATCGTTTGTGAGGACGGGGCACTCATCGCCCGTTTCCTGCTCAATGCGCCCCGTGTGGCTCACGACGGCAGCGCTCCCTACAATTATGCCAGCCGTGGCGACAGCGCCATGCATAATCCCGACCCCGAGCATTTGAAGCAACGCATCTTCAGTCAGGTTGATGCAGCCATTTCAATCGACGAGGTCATCAAGCATTACGAGGCCCAGACGGGCCTCAAGGCGCCGGCCAGCGTCGCGGGGGTGAGGAATGTTTACCTGTACTTCTCGTTGACCAAGGCGATGACCTGCGGCCTGGTCGAGGAAGTGGTGGCGCGCATGCGCCGTTCGGGCCTTTATCCCTTCCCCTGTGTGGGTCCCGAGGCCAATTATTATGGAATGAAGTGGAAGGTAATCCATCGCGTGATGATGAATCTGCCGTTATGGACCTTCCTGAGCAAAGTTTACCGATTGATAAAGAAGTGACGATGATGACATTTGTCTTTCGCAATCACACGGTCGAGCCTTTCCTCGGCTATGACGGCATGACCTATTCGGGCTATGACGACATCAGCGAGGTGCCCCAGGATGTCGACCGCTATATCTGGTTCTACCAGGTCCCTGTCAATGCCGACAGCACCCGTTTGTCGCAGGAGATAGCCTCCTACAGCGACAAGTTGGACTATGTGTTGTCACAGGCCGATGCTAACAAGCCGTTCATCGTGTTCTCGCTGGCCGTGCTGATGCCGTTGAGGATTACGGGTGATGATGGCAGTGTGAACGAGGCCGTGGCGGCATTCAATAGCCACATCAGGCAGTTGGCGACGGCCCATCGGCAGGTGCAGTGGATTGATTTTGAAGAATTTACTGCCCGCTATAGTTGCGACGAACTGATCAATTGGAAGTTCTACCTCATGTCCCAAACGCTGCTCAGCCCCAAGTTGGCCCGTGACTTTGCCGCCTGGTGGCAGCATGTCGAGGTTGAGTTGTCGATGCAGCGTGCCAAGAAGTGCCTTGTGCTGGACCTGGACAACACCCTGTGGGGTGGCGTGCTGGGCGAGGACGGCGTTGATGGCATCACGCTGGGAGGTGATTATCCGGGAAAGGCTTATTCCTGGTGGCAGCAGGCCCTGCTGCACTTGTCGCACAACGGGGTGATTCTGGCCATCTGCAGCAAGAACAACGAGAGTGACGTGGATGAGGCGTGGAACAACAACCCGGCGATGGTCCTCAAGCGAGAGCACTTCAGCGCTATGCGCATCAACTGGAACGACAAGGCCTCCAATATCAAGGAAATGGCCGACGAACTCAACATCGGCCTCGACAGCATGGTCTTCATCGATGACAATCCTGCCGAACGCGAACTCGTCAAGCAACTGTTGCCGCAGGTCGAAGTGCCTGACTTCCCCGACAAGCCCTATCAGTTGATTCCGTTCTTCAAGTCGCTGGTGGAGCGCTACTTCCGCATCTATCAGGTGACCGACGAGGACAGGGCCAAGACCCAGCAGTACAGGGCCAATGCGCTGCGGCGTGCCGAGCAATCGCTTTTTGCCGATCTCGACGCTTACCTCTATAGCCTGGAAATCTGCCTGGACATTACCGAGGCCGATGAGCATCGGGTGCCGCGCATCGCCCAGATGACCCAGAAGACCAACCAGTTCAACCTCACTACACGCCGTTACACCGCTACCGATGTGCAGCAGCACATCGATGACGGGTGGCGCGTCTTCTGCGTCAATGTCAGTGACAGGTTCGGTGACAGCGGCATCACTGGCGCGGTTTTTGTAGCGCCTATCGATGACGTCACGGTGAACATCGACTCGCTGCTGCTCAGTTGCCGCATCTTGGGCAAGGGCATCGAGGACGCCTTTGTCAAGACGGTGCTCAACCTGTTGAGGCTCGACGGCATCAGGAAGGTGACGGCCGCCTATCTGCCGACGGCAAAGAATGGCCAGACCGCACAATTCTATGACCGCTTGGGTATGGAATGTGTTGCCGTCGACGACGATGGCTCCAAGCACTATGTGTTGGAACTGAATCAAGTTTATGAGATTAAGAATTGCTATAACATCAGAGTACTATGAACTTGGATGAGAGGATTTTAGAAATTGCGCGCGAGGTATTTGACATGACCGAGGTATCCCTTGAATTGTCACAACGCAACTGTGACCGATGGGACTCGTTGCGGCATCTCACGTTTGCCTCTGAAATAGAGGAAGCCTTTGACATCGAACTTGAACCGGAGGAGATTGCCGAGATGACCGACATGCATCGCGTCATCGCTATGGTGCAGTCCAAACTCTGACATCGGCCTTTTTCCCTGCCTCTTGCAGGGCCTGCGACAATGGCTCAAAGGCGCATTGCCTACATCGACTTGATGAAGTGTTTGTGCATCATGCTTATCGTGATGTACCACATCGACCATGATTTCTTTAACTACTTGGCGCCCAACCTGAATAATGCCTTGCAGGCTTTCCGCCTGCCGATGTATTATTTCATATCGGGCATCTTCTTCAAGCGTTACGGCGGCTTTCTCGACTTCACGCGGCGCAAGGTGAACAACATCCTTGTGCCGTTCGTTTTCTTCATTGTGCTAGCCTATGCGGTGAGGCTGCTCGAGTGGGCGGCACGCATGGCCATCGGCGCCGACACCATCGACATCAGCCCCGTGCGACTGGTCGAGCCGTTCTACCTGCGCTACTGGGAGGTGACCACGCCGTTGTGGTTCCTGCTCAGCCTGTTTTGGGTCAATGTCATCTTCTATGGCCTGAGGCACTGTATCAAACCCTGGTGGGGAGTGCTGCTGGCGACAGTGGCTATTTCGGTGGCCGGTTACGTGTTGGCATGCCGCAGGGTGGAGTTGCCCCTCATGCTCGACACGTCGTTTGTGGCCTTGCCTTATTTTGTGTTGGGGTGGGGGCTGAACAGGGTAGGGGCCTTGTCGCCGTCGATATGGGACCGTTGGGGTATCTTGGTTCTCGCGGTTGTCGCTCTACCCGTCTACCTGTTCAGCACGGGACTGAATCTGCATTTCCAGATTCTGCCTGCATATTGGAAATTCTATCTGTTGACCGCTACTGCCATCTTGGCGCTGTTTTGGGCCTGCAAGCCGTTGCCGCACATTCCGGTGCTGTGTCATTATGGCCGTTACTCGCTGATCATCCTGGGTACGCACCCGCTGTTTTTCCTCCCTGTGCGCTCGTTGCTCATCCTGCGCTTCGGTATGTCGCCGGGCATCCCGCTCGCCCTGATAGTCTTCTCAGTGACCATGCTGCTGGAGTGGCCGGCCATCTGGCTGCTCAAGACCTACCTGCCGCGTATGGTTGCGCAGCAGCCGTTTTTTGATACCGACTGGAAAGTTTTGTCGCGATGAAACTGATTGCTCGCATAGTGGCCATTGTGGCCTCGTTTGTTTTGCTCTTTGCGGCCTATGGTGGCCGTGTCGACCCCAATATCTGGACTCTGCCGGCGCTGGCGACGCTCGCCTTGCCGGCCGTGGCGCTGGTAGCGCTCGTCATCTTGCTGCTGTTGGCCGCATTCCGGCAGTGGCGCTCAGCCGTGGTAATGTTGGGAGCCTTCTTGCTCGCTTGGCCCACGTTGCGCCTCATCACCCCGTTCAACTTTTTCCATTCGAGCCCTGATAAGGATAAGCATCAACTGTCGGTGATGACGATGAATGTGGAGCAATTCAATTGGCAGGACGGCGACAGCAAGCCCAGCAAGACGATGCGTTACATCCTCGACACCGATGCCGATATCGTGGTCATCCAAGAGGGTCTGGTTTATTTCCCATTCGAGAAACAGGCTAAACTCAAGCCCATGTTGGCTGAACTTTACGAGAAATATCCCTATCGCAAGAAGCACTTCTACGATGTGGGCATCTTATCAAAGTACCCGTTCACCGAGGTGGAGTCGCCTGTGCTGGCACAGGATACTCTGAACTACTTTATCAAGGCTTGGGACGTGGATGCGCCTGGAGGGAACCTCCGGGTAGTGAGTATGCACCTGAGTTCACTGCGCATGAACCAGAATGACAACCGCATCATCGAATCGATGGGCAAGCCGTCAGGGCGCAAGCAGCGCGCCAAGTCGGTGCTGAAGAAGTTGACGGGCGGATTCCGTGGTCACGTGCGCCAGTCTCAGGCCGTCAGACAACTGCTGGACGACTCGGGCACCGATGTCCTCGTCATGGGTGACATGAACGAGACGCCCGGCTCGTTTGCCTACCGCACCATCTGCGGCGACGACCTGCGTGACGCGTGGGCCGACGCCGGCTTTGGACCCACCTACACCTTCCATACCAATCACCTGTATGTCAAGATTGACCATATCCTGTACCGTGGTGACATGAAGGTGCTCTCGTGCCGACGTGACAAGAAGGGTGAGAGCGACCACTATCCGATGGTGGCAGTTTTCCAGCGATAATGCGGGCCATTTATACTAAATTAAGGCATCCTGCGTTCTTTAAACATAGAACAATCCCTGTAATAGAATGATTAACACAAAGTTTCATATATGGTTAATGGCCATAGCAGTGGCGCTGGTTGCTGTGTGCTCCTCCTGCATCGAGGACGGTTTCACGACCTCGCCGAGCGATGTGCTGGCGTTCAACTGTGACACCTTGGCCTTTGACACCGTCATCACCCTGCAGGGCACCGCTACCAAGCAGATGGTGGTCTACAACCGGAGCAAAAAGCAGATCAACATCTCGTCCATCAAGGTGGCAGGCCTCTCCAATAAGGGGCGTTTCCACCTCAATGTGGACGGCATACGCGGTGATGAATTCCACAATGTGGAAATCCGCGGCAATGACTCCATCTACATCTTCGTCGAGGCCTATCTCGACGAGATGGGGAGCGACGAGCCCACGCTGCTCGAGGACCGCCTGGAGTTTGAAACCAACGGCAAGCCGCAGTACGTGCTGCTTACTGCCTGGGGGCAGGATGTTGTCCGCATGTCCGGTGACACCATTGCGAGCAACACCCGCTTGACGGGCAACAAGCCTTATCTCATCTACGATACTGTGTTTGTCGCTCCCGGCGTCACGTTGACACTCGATGCCGGCACTACGCTCCTGTTCCATGATAAAGCCGCTATGCGCTGTGCTGGACGCATGCTTGCCAATGGCACTGCCGAGGAGCCTGTGACCTTCCGCGGCGACCGTCTCGACCGCATTGTGGGAGAGACGAGTTTCGACATCATGTCGGGCCAGTGGGGTGGCATCATTTTCACTCCGCCCACGACGGGCAACGTACTCGAGCATGTCATCATGCGCGGCAGCAGAATAGGTATGCACTGCAGCAGCGACCTGTTGGATGACACTACGCGATGTGCGCTCAAACTCGTCAACTGCGTCCTCACTAACTCGGCCACGACCTGTCTGGTGACACAGACCTGCTATGTCGAGGCTATCGGCACCGAATTCAGCGATGCCGCCGAAGAAGTGTGCTACTTCGCTGGTGGCAAGGTGATGATGAGCCAGTGCACCTTTGCCAATTATTACCTCTTTGCTGTTCCCGAATTACCCATGCTCAATGTATTTAATGTCGAGTACAGTAACGGCATGATCGGCAAAATCAGGGCCAATTTCGACAACTGCGTCCTCTATAGTCTCTTTAATGACTGCCAAGAAATCAACGTGGGCGATTTGGAAGACTTCGACGTCTATATGCGCTATTGCCTGTTTAAGAGCGATGGCACCAACGATAACCATTTCATCAACTGCGTGTGGGATGCCGACCCGCTCTTCCTCACCGACCGCGACGAGCATCTGTTCGACTACAGGCTGAACAACGAGAGTCCCGCCATCGGCAAGGGCAATCCCGCCCTGTGTCCGCCCGAGGCTCGATATGACCGCTATGGCAACGACCGCTTGGCTACTGGCGCGGTTGACCTCGGAGCCTATGTGTGGCTCCCGGTTCCCGAGGAATAATTCAAGACTGATAACGATAGGATTCAGAGGCGCAAGATATTGCGCCTCTGTTTCGGTACTTAACCACCGATAAATCAAGTGTATATATGAAAAGATTGATATTCTTCTCATTGTTGTTGTTGGCAATGTGTGGCTGCATGACGGCTCAGAACAATGCCGGTCCCACGCTGCCCAAACACGAGTTCCGCGGAGCATGGATGCACATCATCGGCCAGGGACAGTATGCCCGCATGACGCCCGATGAGACCCGCGACTACCTCATCAAGCAACTTGACCTGTTGCAGCGCGCCAACTGCAATGCAGTTATCTGGCAGATTCGTCCGCAGGCCGATGCAGCCTACGTCAGCGACCTTGAGCCCTGGAGCCGATGGCTCACCGGCGAGCCGGGCAAAGCGCCCAACCCCGTGTGGGACCCGCTGCAGTTCATGATTGAGCAGACCCACCGCCGCGGCATGGAACTGCACGCCTGGATAAATCCTTACCGCGTGACCAGCAGCGAGGAGGACGAGCCCGCCGCGGGACACATCTATTATGAGCACCCCGAGTGGTTCCTCAAGTATGCCGACGGAAAACTCTACTTCGACCCGGGGCTGCCTGAGAGCCGCGACTTCATCGACAAGGTGGTGCGTGACATCCTTACGCGTTATGACATCGACGCCCTGCACATGGACGACTATTTCTATCCCTATCCTGTCAAGGACGCCGTGTTCCCCGACACTACATCCTACAACGAGTACGGTATCGGCTGGGACAAGGACGACTGGCGCCGCCACAACGTGGACCTGCTCATCGAACAGTTGCACAACACCATCCAGGAGGTAAAACCCTGGGTGCGTTTCGGCATCAGCCCCTTCGGCATCTGGCGCAACAAGGCCAGCGACCCCGATGGCAGCGAGACCAACGGCCTGCAGTGCTATGACGCCCTGTATGCCGACTGCCTCAAGTGGACGGCCGAGGGGTGGGTTGACTATATGGTGCCCCAACTCTACTGGGAACTCGAGCACAAACTGGCCAGTGACCTCGTGCTGATGCACTGGTGGAACGACCATGCCAACGGCCGTCACATGTACTACGGCCAGGCGGTCAACAACGTGATGTCTCATCAGGACATCGCCGACGAGGGCGGCGACCCCTCCAATCCCACTCAACTTGACCACAAGATGCGCCTGCAGCGCGCTATGGACAACGTGCACGGTGTCACCTGGTGGCCGGCCTACAGCGTCACCACCAACAACAATGGCGTCTTGGACTCCTTAGAGAGCAAGCAGACCTGCTATCCCGCCCTCATTCCCGCCTATACGTGGATCGACAACGAGAAGCCACACCATGTTGATGGCCTCAATATCAAGAAGGTGAACGGCAAGAAATGTCTTGTCTGGAGCGCCCACAAGACCGACGACCCCATGCAACAGGCCGTGCGTTACGTGGTATACCGTTATCCCAAGGGCAAGAAAGGTCATCTTGACAATCCTGCCGATATCCTCGCCATTACCGGCGAGACCACCTTTATCCTGCCCGACGGCGGCAAGGGTAAGTGGCAGTATGCTGTCACCGCTCTCGACCGTTGCTGGAACGAGAGCGACCCCTCCTGGAAGTAAAGCCCCAATCCTCTCCCATACCCTTTAGCGCGCGGCAGCCGCCCCAATCACGGGACGGCTGCCGCTTTTATTTCAAAACGCTCTAACCTGGTACCGCAGCGAGCCCAAAGGCGGAAGCCTCATTAACCTTTAACCCTTAACCTTTAACCTAACACTTGTTCTAAACGCGCGTTTAGAACAAGTGTTTTATATTCTCCGTCATCATCTTCACGCTCATAGCCAGCAGGATGATGCCGAAGAACTTGCGCGTGAACATCATACCGCCTTCGCCCAGCAGTTTCTGGATTTTGCCGGTGCTCTTGATGACCAGGAACACCCAAATCATGTTGATGGCCAGGCCGATGAAGATGTTCACATCGTCATACATCGCCTTGAGCGAGATGAGCGTCGTCAGCACGCCGGCGCCCGCAATCAGCGGGAACACCATCGGCACCATTGTCGCCCCCTTGTTGGGCGTGTTGTTCTTGAAAATTTCCACATCCAGGATCATCTCCAGTGCCATCAGGAACATCAGGAAACCGCCTGCCGTGGCAAACGAGTGGATATCGCAGTTGAAGATGCGCAGCAACCAGTGGCCGCCGTAGTAGAATCCCACCATCAGCAGGGTAGAGTAGAGGGTGGCTTTAACGGCATCGACGTGGCGACCTTTCTCCCTCAACTGCAGGATGATGGGTATCGAGCCCACAATGTCGATAATACTCAGCAATACCAGTGTTGCACTCAGAATCTGTGTAAAATTGATGGTTCCCATAATCAAATCTTTTTTTCAGTTGACAAAAGTACTCATTTTCCTTGTTTTTATCGAGGTATTGACTCAAAATATTGCTTTTTGGGGGTGCTTTTCATGACCTGTGGAGAACGATGACCCTGAAATGACCTTTTTCTTTTTCAAATAACTGTAAATCAAGTGTTTGCGAATGAAAGAATGACCATCGAATGCGGGCGGTTTTTCTTGTTTTGGTAGTAACTTTGCAAGTGTAAAAACCATTCCCACATCACTTCATTCACGGGCGGCTGATTTGTTTCTCAGTTAAATCAGCCGCCTTCCTTTTTTCCCGCATTGTGGCTTTTCGTCATTTTTAGGCTCCTTCGTTACAAATATCGTGGATAATTTGCTCGAAAATTGGCCAAAAAACCTTACCTTTGCAGTTTAAATAAATGATTGAACTAACAAATCAACAAAAATGAGCGAGAAAGAGAATACACTGGCTACGAAATACGACCCCAAAGAGGTCGAGGACAAGTGGTATAAGTATTGGGAATCGCACGACCTGTTCAAGAGCGTGCCCGATGAGCGTGAACCCTATTGCATCGTTATCCCGCCCCCCAATGTGACGGGCGTGCTGCACATGGGCCACATGCTCAACAACACTATCCAGGACATCCTCATCCGCCGCGCGCGCATGGAGGGCAAGAACGCCTTGTGGGTTCCCGGTACCGACCATGCCTCGATTGCTACCGAGGCCAAGGTGGTGAAACGCCTTGCCGAGCAGGGTATCCGCAAGCGTGACCTTACCCGCGACGAGTTCCTCAAGCATGCTTGGGACTGGACGCATGAGCACGGCGGCATTATCCTGCAGCAGTTGCGCAAACTGGGTGCCTCCTGTGACTGGAGCCGCACCGCCTTCACGATGGACGAGACCCGCAGCAAGAGCGTGCTCAAGGTGTTTGTGGACCTCTATGACAAGGGCTACATCTACCGCGGATTGCGCATGGTGAACTGGGACCCCAAGGCACAGACAGCATTGAGCAACGAGGAGGTTATCTACCGCGAGGAGAAGAGCCACCTGTATTACCTCAAGTACTATGTTGACGGCCTGCAGACCCTCGAGAACGAGGAGCAACTGCGTGCCGAGGGTAACATCATCCACAAGGATGAGAAGGGATACTATGCCGTCGTGGCCACCACGCGCCCCGAGACCATCATGGGCGATACCGCCATGTGCATCAACCCCAAGGATCCCAAGAACCAGTGGCTCAAGGGTCGCAAGGTCATCGTGCCCCTGGTTGGCCGTGTGATCAACGTGATTGAGGACCGCTATGTGGAAATCGAGTTCGGTACCGGTTGTCTGAAGGTGACTCCCGCCCACGACCCCAACGACTACGTCCTGGGCAAGACGCATAACCTGGAAACCATCGATATCTTCAATGCCGATGCCACCATCAGCGAGCAGTCGCCGCTGTATGTCGGTATGGACCGCATGGAGTGCCGCAAGGTGATTGTGCCCGACCTGCAGAATGCCGGTCTGATCGAGAAGATTGAGGACTATGACAATAAGGTGGGCTACAGCGAGCGCAACAGCGACACTGCCGTCGAGCCTCGCCTGTGCATGCAGTGGTTCCTCAAGATGAAGCACTTTGCCGACATCGCGCTGCCCTGTGTGCAGAACGACGAACTCAAGTTCCATCCCGCCAAGTACAAAAATATCTACAACGTCTGGCTCGAGGGCATCCAGGACTGGTGTATCTCGCGCCAGTTGTGGTGGGGACACCGCATTCCCGCTTACTTCCTGCCCACCGACGACGAGGAGAAGGAGGTTTATGTGGTTGCCATGAACGAGGAGGAGGCCCTGGAAAAGGCCCGCAAGATTCCCGGTTACGAGAATATCGAAGCCAGCCAACTGCGCCACGACGAGGACGCCCTCGACACGTGGTTCAGTTCATGGCTGTGGCCCATCTCGCTGTTCGACGGCATCAACAACCCCGGCAATGAGGAGATTAAGTACTACTATCCCACCAACGACCTGGTGACCGCCCCCGATATCATCTTCTTCTGGGTGGCCCGCATGATCATGGCTGGCTATGAGTACATGGGTGACATGCCGTTCCGCAACGTCTATTTCACCGGTGTTGTTCGCGACAAGTTGGGCCGCAAGATGTCCAAGTCGCTGGGCAACTCGCCCGACCCGCTGATGTTGATTGACAAATTCGGCGCCGACGGTGTCCGCATGGGTCTGATGCTTGCCGCTCCCGCCGGCAACGACATTCTCTATGATGACGCGTTGTGTGAGCAGGGCCGCAACTTCAACAACAAGATTTGGAATGCCTTCCGTCTCGTCAAGGGTTGGGAGGTAGCCGATGTCGAGCAGCCCGAGGCCAGCCGTCAGGCTGTGATGTGGTTCCGCCACACCCTCAACGATGCCTTGGCCACTGTCAAGGACCACTTCGCCAAGTTCCGCTTGAGCGATGCCATGATGGTGCTCTACCGCCTGTTCTGGGAGGAGTTCTCGGCTTGGTATCTCGAGGCCGTGAAACCTGCCTTTGGCCAGCCGATGGACCGTGCTACCATGCAGGCCACGCTCGAGTTCCTCGACATGCTGCTGCGTCTGTTGCATCCGTTCATGCCCTTCATCACCGAGGAACTGTGGCAGCACCTCGACGAGCGTAAGGATGGCGAGAGCATCATGTATGCCCTCATTCCCGAGCCCGAGCAGGCCGATGCCGCTTTGCTCAAGGCGATGGCCGACGTCAAGGAGATTGTTGCCGGTGTGCGCAACGTGCGCAAGCAGAAGAACCTCCCCAACAAGGAGCAACTCACGCTGCAAGCCGTCGGCGGCCTGAACAATCCGCTCGAGGCCATCATCATCAAACTCGCCGGACTCGACAAAATCGAGGCCGTGACCGAGAAAGATCCCACGGCGCCCGCCTTTATGGTCGGTACCGCTGAGTTTGCCGTTCCCGTTACCGGCAGCATCGATGTCGAGGAGGAAATCAAGAAACTCGAGGCCGACCTTGAGTACACCCGCGGCTTCCTGGCCAGCGTGGACAAGAAGTTGAGCAACGAGCGTTTCGTCGCCAACGCTCCCGAGGCCGTTGTCGCCAACGAGCGCAAGAAGAAAGCCGACGCCGAGAGCAAAATCGCCACGATGGAGCAAGCCCTCCAGGCCCTCAAGAAATAAGGTTCCCTGTGCCGCGGTTCAGCCGCGGCCATTAAAAGAAAAAAGAATATGGACAACTCAATCTTGAAACCCGGCATTCCCGTGGCGCTGTGCAGCGACCATGCCGGCTATCCGACCAAGGAGGCCGTTAAGCGTTGGCTTGACGCGCAAGGTATCGCCTACAAGGACTTCGGCACCTACAGCGAGGACAGTTGCGACTATCCCGACTTTGCCCACCCCTGCGCCGCAGCAGTGGAGCAGGGCGAGTGCTATCCCGGCATTGCCGTGTGTGGCAGTGGCGAGGGCATCAACATCACGCTGAACAAGCACCAGGGTGTGCGTTCGGCCTTGTGCTGGCGCTTGGCGGTAGCCCGTCTGGCCCGTCAGCACAACGATGCCAACGTGCTGGCTATGCCTGGACGCTTTGTCACCGACGAGGAGGCCATCGCTATGGTCGAGGCCTTCCTGACGACCCCCTACGAGGGTGGCCGTCACCAGCGCCGCATCGATAAGATACCCGTGAAGTGATTCATCACCGTCAGCAATAAAGTGCCGGCCCGTCGAGAGTGTATGCTCAACGGGCCGGCGCTTTGTATTGTGACCTCTATGGTCTACATGTTCAGGATGATGTCGATGACTTCATTGACATCGGCGATGTTGATTTCGCCGTCCTCGTTCACGTCATCGTAGGCGTAGTGCTGCACTCCGCTCAGGATGTCGCCCATGAGGGCATTGATGTCGGCGATGTTGACCTCACCATCGTCGTTCACATCGCCCTTCAAGTGCTCAGGCTGTGGTTGGCGGCCAAAGATGGTGATGTCATCGATGTTGACACGTGTGCCCGACAACTGGACGATGCGGAACCTCACATCTCTGTCTACATCGATGTCCAGCGTGTAGTGTTGCAAGGTGCCACGGACTACTGTGAACTCCCCTAAATCATACCAAGACTGGCCCTGGTTGGTGCTGTATTCCACACGGAGGGCCGCCTCGCCATCATTGCCGTAACTTGCAGCCCAGAGGCTGATGGCACTGGCACCGCCTTCCACATCCTGGGTCATGGCGATGGCGCTGCTGCTGGATTTGCCCAAACGGCAGGAGAGGTCTCCATGACTATTGCTGTCACCCCAGATGCCTGCATCGGTGAAGTCCCAGGTCCAAGCATGGCCCTCGACGGGTTTGGTCCAGTAGCCGCCGGTGGTGCAGCCTTCCCAATCCTCGACTATGCTGTCACCGACCACAACGGGCGGGTCGGGAGTGTCACCGTGCTTGATGACCGTGATGGTGACGGTGAACGAGGTGGATGCCTCTTCGTTGGACAGGGTAATCGAGTTGTTGTAGACGCCCTCGTCGTCGCTGGCAAAGCCGATGACGAACGAGGTGCCGCTGTTGACCTCGCTGGCGGTAAAGGTGTTCTGGCTGACATAGAAGAACTCGTTGTCCTCCATCAGCAGACTGACGCCCTGGGTCAAGCCTTCGCCCTTCACGTTGACGGTTATCTCCTTTTGGTCACCCTCGTAAATGGTGCCCA
Organism: uncultured Prevotellaceae bacterium; assembly: GCA_900320245.1. Taxonomy (GTDB): domain Bacteria; phylum Bacteroidota; class Bacteroidia; order Bacteroidales; family Muribaculaceae; genus Sodaliphilus. The sequence continues at coordinate 43,451 of ONRP01000001.1, read as the reverse complement.
TGTTGATGGTCGTGCCGTTGACAGGGGCAGTGATGGCAGCGGGAATGTCTTCTCCGGTGCCATTCCAGCACTTGCCCTGCAGGTCACCCCAGATGTATTCTGCCAGTTCGGGGTGGTCGATGAACGGGTTGCGGTTGCCCTGAATCTCATAGATGGCCTCGTTGCGCTTGATTTCCTTCTCGCTGACAGGGTCCAGACGGGTCCATTCCATTAGCATGTTGATGGTCCAGGTCGAGTAGGCCTTATAGCGGTTGGCGGCATAGTTCAACTGGGGACTGCCGGGCCAGGTGGGCAATTCGTTCTTGTAGCACGTGGCCATATAGAAATAGGTGCGCGCCAGGTCACCCTTGTATTCGTCGTCGGGCTCGAACACGGTGCCGCTGTAGCCGGGATAGGTGCTTGTGCCCAGTTTGCCTTTGGCTATATAGATGCCATTGGATAACCGTGTTCCGTTGGCACAGACGCCATAGGGGAAATTGCCTCGTTGGCTGTTGACTTTGATGTCGGTGGGGTAGACATGGAACACATCGGTGTTCATGGGAGCCACCTCTCCGCCGAACCAACTGCGGGGGAAACTGTGTTCGCGGTTGTAACCCTCGCCCACGGTCTGTGCCGATGAACCGTTGTCGCTGGGGCGGTAGCGGCAGTTGCTGTAGATGTCGATGATGAAACCGTCATCATCGGTGTCGGCTTTCCTGAATGCAGCCAGCAGGCCGCTGCTGTAGGACACCTCCTTATGGTTGCGGATGATGCTCCTCAGGGCCGACATCAGGTTCTCGTCGCTCTTGCCCAGGGCGCTATTGTAATAATTGATGGGTTCGGCGGCCCACAGCGCTTGGACAGCAAACAGCATGGCCGCTGCCAGCATGATGAATCGTATGGACTTCTTAATCATAGTAACAAGGTGTGTTGGTTGTGTATGGCAGGTTATTTCTTGCTTCGGGTACCGCGGCCCTGTTTGGGGGCGGGTTTAGTGGCCTTGGTGTCTTTGGCACCCTTGGCCTCTTTAGGTGCTTTGGCGGCTTTGGCGTCTTTGCCCTCCTGCTTGCGTACCTGGCCTGCAAGTTGGCCACAGGCGGCAGCGATGTCCTCGCCGCGGCTGCGGCGGATGGTGCACGTCACGCCCTTGCTGTTCAGGTAGTCGCGGAAGTAGGTCATGCGTTCGTCGCTGCTGGTGCGCAACTTCTCGATGCCGGGAATCGGGTGGAAACGGATCAGGTTCACACGCACGTGCTCGTTGGGCAACAGTTCACGCAGTTTCTCGGCATGCTGGATGTCGTCGTTGAACCACTGCCAGCAGATGTATTCCACCGACAGGCGGCGTTGGTGGGCAAAATCGTAGTTGCCCAGCAGTTCCATCACGGTGTCGATGGGGTAGAGGCGTTCGATAGGCATCATCGATGAGCGCTCTTCCTGGACGGCATTGTGCACGCTCACGGCGATGTGCACGCTCGTCTGCTCGCACAGGATTTTCAATTCGGGCCGTTTGCCCACGGTCGAGACAGTGACGCGTTTGGGACTCCATGCCAGGCCCCACGGCTCGGTGAGGATTGAGATGACACGCATCACCTCGTCGAGGTTGTCGAGGGGCTCGCCCATACCCATGAACACGACATTGGTCAACTTGTCGCTGTCGGGGACGCTCAGCACCTGGTTGATAATCTGGTTGGACGTCAGGTTGCCGTGGAAGCCCTGCTTGCCGGTCATGCAGAAGTAGCAGTTCATCCTGCAACCTTTCTGGGACGAGATGCACAGTGTGGCGCGGTCGTCCTCGGGAATATAGACGGCCTCGACGGCCTGCTTGCCGCCCACATCGAACAGGTACTTAACGGTGCCGTCCTCGCTGGCGGCAGCCTGGCTGGGAGGATACAGGCCCACGCAGTAGCGGCTTGCCAGCAGTTCGCGGTTGGCCTTGGAGATGTTCTGCATCTGTTCAAAGTCGTTCACGCGCTTCTGGTAAATCCACTGCGCCAACTGTTTAGCCACAAAGCGTGGCATACCCAATGCGGTGACCGCATCCTGCATCTCCTCGAGTGTCATGCCGGCCAGCGGCTGCAAAGTCTTGTCGTTGCTCATGATAGTATGGTTTAAATGCTGTTCAATCTGCAAAGTTAGTAATAAGTTTCTAGTTTCTAGTTCCTAGTCCTCAGTTTTATTTTTCATCGGCCTTTTTATTCTTCGGTTTTTTCTTGAGGCAGGATATTCTCATGCCGCCTTGCTTGTGCTCATGCAACAACGGTCTATCGCGATGTGGTTGACTGAGAATGGTAGTATTTTGGGAGTGTGCTTGCACGGCTCGGGGATTATGACGATATTTGCACTCTAAACCCGCCCATCCGGTGAGATACATAATCCTGCTATATAGCCTAATGTTGATACTGCCACTTGCTGCTCAGCAGAGTAGCGGTGGAATGCAATGCCCTGTCGTGAAGGTCGGGGCTGAGCGGCTGGCCGACCTTAATGTGCCCCGATGTGCACACTCAGTGCTACTGTTGAACGGAGAGCCGACGGCAATTGGCGGGCACACCACCAACTTCGTGCCGACGCCTACCCTCGAATACTACAAGGACGGCAAGTGGCATCTGATGCCGACCGCATTCAGCCACGATGACGGCTTTGCCATTGAACTTGCGACGGGTAAAGTGCTCATCGCTGGTGGACACAGCGGGAATCTGGGCGTCGGGCAAAGTTTTGAGGCCGAACTCTATGACCCGTCAACGCGCACTTCCGAGGGCTTCGCCAGTCTCGACACCAAGCGAGCGTTGGCTTCGGCGCTGGCGTTGGACGATGGCCGTGTCGTCATTGCCGGCAACTGGCACCATGATGATGCCATCGAAATCTATGACGGCAAGACTGGTTTCTTGCATGTAAAAGGGGTGAGTGTCGGTCGATGCACGCCGTACATTTTGCAAACGGCTAAAGATGATGCCATAATCATCGGTGGCCGGGACACTTTAGGCCGTCAGATCACAATGCCTGTGGCCGACCGTCTGCAGGGTGAACCATGCCATGTGCCATTGCTCGAGCAGTGGAGCATCCGCCCGGGATTCATGCTCTGGCCGTCATCCACTGCTTTTATTGGCGATAAGTCCAAGGGGGACTATTCCTACCTGTTACCGGTCAGCAATGATGAGGGACAGCACGCCATTGCCCGCGTCACTAATGGAGAATTCTCGTTGCTGGCCACCGATGTGCCCATCCCCGAGTCGTGTCAATGGGGTAAAATTTGCTATATTATCAGTTTCCTTGTTGACCGTCAGCGGCAGCGGGCATATTTTATCGGTTGTGATTCCGGTTTCGTATCGCCATGTGACTCAACACATGTGTATGTCGTCGCTATCGACTATACCCACACACCGGCTCGTCTGACATTTTTTTATACCGATGTGTTGACCGATGTGGATATCACGTTTCCACTTCTGAACGCCGACGGTGACTTGATGCTGATAGGTGGCGCGCCTAAGTCCTCATTCTTCAAACCCACCGCTGCCACATGGCTGATTCACATCAGCCCATGCAGCCAGGCTGCGCGGGCAGTTTGGCCGCTATGGAAAAAGGCTCTTTTGGTTCTGATTTCCATGGCCGTGGCCGCTCTGCTGGTCTTGCTGTTCAGGCGAAGGAAAAAGGAGCAAGCAGATGATATGCCGCTCTCCCCATTGCCCGATGCTGAAACGCTCACTTCCCCCCTCACTGAGAATCCAGAAGCAACTGACGATGGTGAGGATTGTGCCGAACTTATGCGCCGCCTGTGCCAGATGATGGAGGAGCAACGGGTATATATGAACCCTGATCTGAAGGTGAATGATATCGCCTCAGCCCTGGGCACGACACGCATCGTCCTTTCTAATTGTATCAAGTCGCAGCAGGGCTGCACCTTCCCACAGTTCGTGAACACCTATCGTGTGGCACTCGCGCAACAACTGCTCAGCGAGCACCCCGATATCAAGTTGACCGAAGTGTGGACAGCCACCGGTTTTGCCAGCGAATCCTCGTTCTACCGCATCTTCAAGTCCATCACCGGCGTAACTCCCAACGAGTGGAAAAGAAGTAGCAATGCATAAATGACGAGTAATCATCAATGACTCAACTGATTGCAGAATGCCGAGCCGCCTGTTGGCGATTCGGCATTTTGTTTTTCTCGTGCAAGCACGATGATTATTTCAAGCGGGGTCCTATTGATTAGGGGTCGACAGGTTGGCCCAGCATCTGGCGCAGATGGGTCTCGAGGATGTGGAAACCGGGGGCGACCATACCGCCATGGCCGTGGCCGTCCAGTTCGTAGAGGTAGGTCTGTTGGTGGCCGGCAAGTTTCATCATGCGGGCGAGGTACTGGTTCTCGTCGTAGCGGCCGAAGAGTTCCAGTTCCCGGTCACCGCAGATCAGCACCAACGGCGGGCAGTCGCCGCGCACCCAGTAGAGTGGAGCATACTCGTCGATGGTGGGTTGCAGGGGCGGTATGCCCTGCATCTTGCGCACGTTGTAGTGGGTGATGGCTTGGCCGCTGAAGGGGACATACATCATCACGTTGTCGGCATCGATGTGATAGGCCGCCAGCCACTTTTTGTCGAGGCACAGCATCATCGAGATGTAGCCGCCTGCCGAGTGGCCGGTCACGACAATCTTGCGCGGGTCGCCGCCATATTCGGCGATGTGATTGAATACCCAGGCCACAGCCTCGGCGGCATCATCAAGGGTTTCCTTGACGGTCACCCGTGGCAAGAGCCTGTAGTTGACCCCGACAACCACCATGTCCTTTTCCTTGAGTTGAGCCGGAATCTCTTTGTTGCCGCCTTCCAGGCCTCCGCCATGGAACCAGACGATGACGGGGCAATCGGTGACGCCCTCGGGGTGGTACACATCGAGTTTCAGCCGCTCCAGCGAGTAGACGTCTGTCTTGCCTGTGTAGGGGATGTCATTGACCTGCCGGTAACCTTGCGCATTCACGGTGATGCACAGAAAAGCGAGGATAAGTGATACCGAAATTTTGGTTATTGAATTCATCATGCTTGAAGTGTCGGGTTTATTTACTGTTAGCCCTGACCCCGCGGGACTAATGCGAAATTCGCATTAAATAAAGGGTCAACTGCTATATCATTGCCTGTATTCTAAACGAGGGTGAGCCAAATCTCTTGACGCACCCTCGTTATTGATATGTTTAACTGTCAACTGTTAACTCTTAACTATTAACTCTTAACTCTTAACTATTAACTGTTAACTGTCAACTGTCAACTACTTCATATAGGTGTAGCGGTAGTCGGTGGGGGGCACGAGGGTCTCCTTGATGACGCGCGGGATGATCCAGCGGATGAGGTTGAACTCACCGCCGGCCTTGTCGTTGGTACCGCTGGCACGTGCACCGCCGAAGGGCTGCATACCTACAACAGCACCGGTCGGCTTGTCGTTGATGTAGAAGTTACCGGCTGCGTAGCACAGTTTGTCGGTCAACTTCTCGACCTCGAGGCGGTCGCGGCCCCAAACGGCACCGGTCAGACCGTAAGGCGAGGTCTCGTCACACAGGCGTGCAGTCTCGTTCACCTTGTCGTCGTCGTAGGGGTAAACCGTCAGCACGGGGCCGAAGATTTCCTCTTCCATCGACTTGAAGCGGGGATTGGTGGTCTCGATAACGGTAGGCTCAACGAACCAACCTTTCTTCTTGTCGCACTTGCCACCGATGACAATCTTGGCGTCGTCGGCATTCTTGGCGAAGTCGATATAGGATTTGCACTTGTCGAACGAAGCCTCGTCGATCACGGCGTTGATGAAGTTCATGGGATCCTTGACGTCGCCCATCTTCACCTCCTTGCACATGGCCTTGATGTCCTTCAGCACGTCGGGCCACAGGCTCTTGGGGATGTACATGCGCGAAGCAGCCGAGCACTTCTGGCCCTGGAACTCAAACGCACCGCAGAAGGCTGCCGTAGCCACGGCCTTCTTGTCGGCACTGGGATGAACAAAGATGAAGTCCTTGCCGCCGGTCTCGCCCACGAGGCGGGGGTAGGAGATATACTTGTCCACGTTCAGGCTGGCCTGTTTCCACAACGACTTGAAGGTAGCGGTGCTGCCGGTGAAGTGGATGCCGCTGAAGTATTTGCTCTGGGTAGCAACCTCGCCGATGAGGGCGCCGCTACCGGGCAGGAAGTTGATCACGCCGTCGGGCAGACCGGCCTCCTTGTAGAGTTGCATCAGGTAGTAGTTGCTCAGCAGGGCGGTGGTGGAGGGCTTCCACAGGGCCACGTTACCCATCAGCACGGGAGTCATGCACAGGTTGCTGGCAATCGAGGTGAAGTTGAACGGGGTAACAGCCAGGATAAAGCCCTCGAGGGGACGATACTCCGTGTGGTTCAACTGGCCGATGCCGTCCTTGGGCTGCATGCCGTAGATCTTGCTGGCATAGTGCACGTTGTAGCGGAAGAAGTCGATGGTCTCGCAAGCCGAGTCAATCTCAGCCTGGTAGAAGTTCTTGCTCTGGCCCAGCATCGTGGCAGCATTCATGATGGGACGATACTTGGTGGCGAGCAGTTCGGCCATCTTCATCACGATGGCGGCGCGGGTGGTCCAGGGGGTGCGGCTCCACTCTTTCCATGCCTTCATAGCGGCATCGATGGCCATCTTGATTTCTTTCTTGGTCACCTTGTGATAGGTAGCCAGCACGTGCTTGTGGTCGTGGGGGCAGGTCACCTGGCCCGTGTCACCGGTGCGGATTTCCTTGCCGCCGATGATGATGGGGATATCAACCACGATTTTGCTCTGGCGCTCGAGTTCAGCCTCGAGAGCAACGCGCTCGGGAGAACCGGGCATGTAGGCCTTCACCGGCTCATTGGCGGGAAGGGGAAAATTGATAACAGCGTTATTCATTTTATTTTAGTTGTTTGTTTCTAGTCCCTAGTTTTCTAGTTCCTAGTTTAGTTTTGTTTTTGGTTGAAAATTGATGGTTTATAAGAAGGGGCAGGCTCTCTAAGCCCTAACCTCTAAACTTCAAGCATCGCGAGTGCTGGCACTCGCGATGCTTGAATATGGATTTATCCGAACATCTCTTCAAAGGTCTTCTTGATGATGGCGATGGCCTCCATGAGTTCCTCCTTGTTGATGCACAAGGGAGGAGCGAAGCGGATGATGTGGTCGTGGGTCGGTTTGGCGAGCAGGCCGTTGTCACGCAACTTGAGGCAGATGTCCCAAGCGGTCTTGCCCTCGACGGGCTTGGTGACGATGGCGTTCAACAGACCGCGGCCGCGCACCTGCACGATAAACGGCGAGTTGATCTTCTCAATCTCCTTGCGGAAGATCTTACCCATCTTCTCGGCATTCTGAACGAGTTTCTCGTCCTTAACCACCTTCAATGCCTCAACGGCAACGCGCGCTGCCAGGGGGAAACCGCCAAAGGTTGAGCCGTGCTCACCGGGCTTCACGTTCAGCATGATGTCGTCGTCGGCCAGACATGCCGATACGGGCAGCACACCACCACCCAGGGCCTTGCCCAGGATCACGATGTCGGGACGGATGCCGTCGTGCTGGCTGCACAGCATCTTACCCGTGCGGGCGATACCGGTCTGCACCTCGTCGGCGATAAACAGCACATTGTGCTTGTGGCACAGGTCGAAGCATTTCTTCAGGTAGCCGTCGTCGGGAACGAATACACCGGCCTCGCCCTGGATGGGCTCGGCGATGAAGGCGGCCACTTCCTTGCCGTATTTCTCGAGCGCTTTCTCCAGCGCCTTGGGATCATTGTAGGGGATGCGGATGAAGCCGGGGGTCAGGGGACCGTAGTCGGCATAACTGCTGGGGTCGTCGCTCATGGTGATGACCGTCACGGTGCGGCCGTGGAAGTTGCCCTCGCAGCAGATGATCTTTACCTTGTCGTTGGGGATACCCTTCTTGGCGACACCCCAGCGGCGAGCCAGTTTCAGGGCGGTCTCGACGCCCTCGGCACCGGTGTTCATCGGCAGCACCTTGTCGTAGCCGAAGTAGGAGTGCATGAATTTCTCATACTCGCAGAAGGCCTCGTTGTAGAAGGCGCGTGACGTCAGGCACAGCGACTTGGTCTGGTCGTTCAGAGCCTTGACGATGCGGGGATGGCAGTGACCCTGGTTCACGGCAGAGTAGGCCGACAGGAAGTCAAAGTACTTCTTGCCCTCTACGTCCCACACATAGATGCCCTTGCCCTTCTTCAGCACGACGGGCAGGGGATGGTAGTTGTGGGCGCCGTAGCGCTCTTCCATTTGAATGTAACTCTTGGTCTTTGCGCCCAGCGGATTGGGCTTGCAGTTGGTTTTCTTACTCTTGGTTTCTTTCTTCACAGCAGGTTTTGTTTTCTTTGTTGCCATGTTTTCTTGATGTTATTGGTTTAAAGGATTAATGAAGTTGTTTCTTTATTACACCGCAAATATAACCCATTTTGACCAACCCCACCACCGTTTTACATAATTTAACGCAAAGGCGCTCTCGGCGCTCCTCGTGGCTGCATCACAGCCCTCAACGGGCGCTGTGGCCAGCATCTGCCGGGCCCACCAACGAGAAGACCGCCACAGGGCAGAAACCCTGGGCGGCCTTGATGTCTGTTGTCCCATCTCTCAGGACTGGTGTTTGTCGTCATCAGCATCGGCAGTGGCGCGGTGTTTGGAGCGTCGCTCCTTCTTGGTGGTCTCACTGCTGCTGGTGTCTTTTTCTTCTTTCAGGTCAATCTCGTTGCGATCTTTGTCGAGGACCTTGTATTCGAGGTAGTTGAGCGATTGGTCGGGCAGGATGCGGAACTTGCGCTTAAACTCCCTGCGCCATTTCCAGTAGTCGCTCATGAGCCCTTTCTTGAGATAGGCGTCAACGAAAGGATGGACATACATAATGAAGTTGCTGATCTTCAACGTGTTGACAAGGTAGTCAACTTTGTCTTTCAACTTGTCGGTAAAAAGCAGCGAAGGCTGCACTTGGCCTGTGCCGCCGCATGACGGGCACGTCTCCTCGGTGGCAATGTCCATTGCCGGACGCACGCGCTGGCGTGTAATCTGCATCAGACCGAATTTGCTCAGTGGCAGGATGTTGTGCCGGGCACGGTCCTTTTGCATCACCTCGCGCATGTGCTTGTACAACTCGGTGCGGTGTTCCGACTTGGCCATGTCGATAAAGTCAATCACGATGATGCCGCCCATGTCGCGCAGGCGCAGTTGGCGGGCTATCTCGTCGGCGGCCAGCAGGTTCACATTCAGCGCGTTGCTCTCCTGGTCGGTGCTTGTGCGCGAACGGTTGCCGGAGTTCACATCAATCACGTGAAGGGCTTCGGTGCTTTCTACGATTATGTATGCGCCCGATTTGAAGGATACCGTCTTGCCGAACGACGACTTGATCTGCTTGGTGATGCCGAACTTGTCAAAGATGGGCATGTCGTCGCTGTACAACTTCACGATATCGCTGCGATCGGGGGCTATCTGGTTCACATAGTCATGAATCTGCTCAAATACATCTGCATTGTTCACCTGGATACTCTCAAAGTCCGGGTTGAAAATGTCGCGTATCTCGCCTACGGCACGGCTTTCTTCCTCATACACGAGGGACGGTGGGGTGGCCTGTTGAACCTTGGCAATGGTGTCATCCCACGCTTTGAGCAGCGCCTTGAGTTCATTGTTCAGTTCGGCGGCTTTCTTGTTCTCGGCCGACGTGCGGATGATGACCCCGAAGTTCTTGGGCTTCATGCTCTCGATGAGCCGGCGCAGACGGGTCTTCTCGCCGTGGTCCTTAATCTTCTGGGAAACCGAGATGCGGTCGTTAAAGGGGGTGACTACCAGAAAACGTCCCGTGAATGTGATCTCGGTGGTCAAGCGGGGACCCTTCGAGGATATGGGTTCTTTGGCAATCTGTACAAGCAGTTCCTGGCCCTGGGTCAGCACGTCTGTTACAGTGCCGTGTTTGTTGGTCTCGGGCAGGATCTTTACCTTGCTGATGCTGGTGGGACGTTTGTTGGGATTGGTGCGTACCGATGTGATGTATTGAGAAAAAGTGTTGAACTGTGAACCCAAATCAAGGTAATGAAGGAAGGCGTCCTTGGGGTGACCCACGTTGACAAACGCGGCGTTCAGGCCCGGCATCAACTTCTTCACCTTGGCAAGGTAGATGTTACCCACGGCATAGGAGGCGTCACGCGTCTCACGTTGCAGCGACACGAGGCGGCCGTCTTCGAGCAATGCCGTCGTCATGTCTTTGGGGGTAACGTCAACTACTAGTTCACTTCTCATCGCAGAAGGTGTGGTTGAAATAGGATAAAAATGGTCAGAATTTATATATGGGTTCCGTTTGGGTCGGGATATATAAACGGCACCTGGTGGCGGCTGGCGGATGTCCCGCTGGACAATCGGCCGCAGCGTGGTGCGAGGGGTTTCGGGGAGCGGGGAACGCGGGTGGGAGAGCAGGGCCAGGTTCCCTGAAATAGCAAGCAGGGAACAAACCAATTGACGTGACAAAGCATCTTCGGGGGCTGCTGATGTCGCTGGCCGATGCTTGTCATGCGTGTCAATTCGTTTGTTCCCGCTATTTCACAGTTGTCACAGATCGACTACGCAATCACTTCTTGTTTTTATGACGGTTCTTGCGCAGTCTTTTTTTACGCTTGTGCGTTGCCATCTTGTGGCCTTTGCGTTTCTTTCCGTTAGGCATGTCAGTAATAATTTTAATATAATTATATATAATGTTTTTCTGTCATTCGTGGGGTGATTACTTCACCTGCTCCATGAACACCTTAGCGGGCTTGAAAGCCGGAATCTTGTGCTCGGGGATAATGATGACAGTGTTCTTGCTGATATTGCGGGCGGTCTTCTGCGAACGGGTCTTCACGATGAAACTGCCAAAACCGCGCAGGTATACATTCTCGCCGTTGGCCAGCGAATCCTTAACGGTGTCCATGAATTTTTCTACAGCCTCCAGAACCGATGCTTTGTCAATGCCGGTGGAATTAGCGATCTCTCTTACGATTTCTGCTTTAGTCATTGTATTCTTAAATTTAATGTTTTGGTAAAAAAATTAAATAATTGTTATTCTGTAAATGCTTAACCATCAGCAACTTATGTCGAGCCTTTCGATGTGACGTGACAAAGAAAAAGCGCTCAAAAATGAGCCCCTGACGATTTTGCGACTGCAAAAATAGTCCTTTTTTTTCAATTAAGTGCTAATATTCAGCATTTTTTATAAAAAAAATTGTTTTCCAACCATTTCGGGGTAGGGCGTACACTTTTTGGCCCGCAGTGGCAATTTGATTCACCTTATTTGTCATTGTTTGAGACTTTTTGACTAATTTTGCCGCCAGTTATGGAACAAGAACAGAAATTGAAAATCGAGGAAGACATCATCAAGATGTTGAAAACCGTCTACGACCCCGAGTTGCCGGTCGACGTCTACAGCCTGGGACTGATTTATAAAATCGACCTGAACGATGAGGGACACGTCGACATCGACATGACGCTCACAGCCCCCAACTGCCCCATTGCCGACTTCATCTTTGAGGACGTGAGGCAGAAGGTCGAGAGCGTCGACGGTGTGACCAGCGCCACGGTCAACCTGGTCTTTGAGCCCGAGTGGGATCCCCGCATGATGACCGACGAGGCCAAACTCGAGTTGGGCATGATGTAATTTAATAGTTAGAAGTGAGGAGTGAGGAGTTAGGAGTTAGGAGTTAGGAGTTAGGAGTTGAGTGCTTCTCCAGGCAAAGGTAATCGTACTAAAAACTTAAAACTCAAAACTTACAACTTAAAACTAAAAACTCACAACTAAAAACTCAAAACTAAACACATTGGCTGGCAAGAACACATATTTCATCTCTGACCTGCACCTGGGCGCCAAGTACATGGCCGACCCGCTGGGGCAGGAGAGGCGCGTGTGCCGCTTTCTCGACTCCATTCGCGACGATGCCGCCGAACTCTATCTGCTGGGCGACATCCTCGACTACTGGTACGAGTACAAGTATGTTGTGCCCCGGGGCTACATCCGCTTCCTGGGCAAACTGGCCGAACTGTCGGATGCCGGTGTCAAACTCACCTGGGTAACAGGCAACCACGACGTGTGGCTCTTTGACTACCTGCGTGACCAGTTGAGCATGACCGTCCTCAAGGGCCACACCGTGGTCGAGACACAGGGCAAGCGCATTCTCATCTCCCACGGCGACGACGTGGGCGTGCAGCCCGTCTTGTACCGCATCACCCGCTGGTGCTTTTATAATAAGGTGTGCCAGTGGCTCTATGCCAGCATCCATCCGCGTTGGACCTATCCCATCGCCACCGGATGGTCGAGCAACAACCGCACGGGCCGCAGCAGCGAGCATCAGCACGACATCGCCCTCAATGCGGCAAGCCGCCTGGTCGACTTCTCGCGGGAGTATTACGCTCGGCACCCCGAGGTACAGGCCTTCGTCTACGGCCACATCCACATCGCTCGAATCGACCGGCCCGACAACATGCCGCCCGTCATCTTCCTGGGCGAGTGGATCAGCGCCTGCTCCTATCTCGTGCTTGACACGGCCGGTGAATTCTCACTCCGGTATTTTGAAAAACAATAAAAAAAACGAAATCGTTTGCGCAATTGATTTTCAGCAAGATAGAGACGGATTTGGCCCTTTCGGGCGAAAAATATGTTTTAAAACATAAAAAATATTTGTAGCAGGTAAAAAAAATGGCTGTACATTTGCGCCATAAACCTGAAACAATCTTTTTTACCTTAGAAATTTTACCTATTTGAAACCTAAAAAGGAATTTTAAGCCAAGGCTTAAGGTTCCTTTTTAAATTTTGCATCTACAGAATGTTTTTTTCATTAACTTTGTGGTCACAAAAACTGTTGCATCATGAAGACGATAGCAATCATAGTGGCCGGAGGCAGTGGCACACGGTTTGGTGCCGAGGTGCCTAAGCAGTTCTTGCTGCTGGACGGGCAGCCCATACTCATGCGTTCCATTCAGGCATTTGACGATGCGCTGGATGGTGTGGAACATGAGATTGTCGTGACCCTTCCTGCCGACCAGATGGCGTTCTGGGGCGACCTGTGCGGCCGCTATGGCTTCTCGACGCCTCATCACGTGGTGCCGGGTGGCAAGACGCGATGGCACAGCGTGAAAAATGCCCTCGACTCGTTGGGCGGTGTTGATGACATCGATGTGGTTGCCGTGCACGACGGGGTGCGACCGCTGGCCGGGGCCGACCTCATCGGCCGCGTGATGGCTGCGGCCCGCCGTGATGGTGCCGCCATCCCCGTCGTCATGCTCAACGACTCGGTGCGTCAGGTCGATGGCGATGCCAGCCATGCGCTCGACCGCTCGTCGCTGCGCGCTGTGCAGACGCCGCAGGCCTTTGATGCACGGCTGCTGATGGATGCCTATGGGCAGCCTTTCCGGCCGACGTTTACCGACGATGCCTCGGTGGTGGAGTCGATGGGCCACGCGGTGACCCTTGTCGAGGGTGACCCGGCAAACCTCAAGATTACCCGCCCCATGGACCTGGCCCTTGCCGAATATCTGCTGAAACAACATGCCTGACCTGCGCCATACCGACATACAGTACCTGCACGGTGTGGGCCCCAAGCGTGCCGAGTTGCTCCGCAAGGAACTGGGCATCTCGACCTACTATGACCTGTTGTACTATTTCCCCTTCCGTTACATCGACCGCAGCGTCATCAACCAGATCAACGAATTGCGTGGCGACGAGGCGGTAGTGCAACTCAAGGGCCGTTTCCTCACCTTCACCACGGCGGGCGAGGGCCGCAAGCGCCGCCTGCAGGCCTTGTTCACCGACGGCACGGGCACCATCGAGGTCGTGTGGTTCAACCGTGTGGCAAGCATCCAGAAGACCTATAACACCGGCACCCAGTACATCCTGTTCGGCAAACCCTCGATGTTCAACAACCACATGAACATCGTCCACCCCGAGGTGGACTTGGCGAACAGCGAGACGGTGTCGCAGGGCCTGACGGGAGTATATAACCTGACCGAGGTGTTGCGCAACCGTTCGTTCACCTCAAGGGCTATCCACAAACTCATCGTCAACCTGCTCGGCACGCCGGCCGTGCAGCACATCGCCGAGACTTTGCCTCCCGAACTGATGCACCAGTTCCGGCTCATGCCGTTGGCCGAGGCCCTGCGCAACATCCACGTGCCAGCCGACCAGCAGGCCCTGCAGCGAGCGCAGTTCCGCCTCAAGTTCGAGGAACTCTTTTTCCTGGAACTCAACATCCTGCATTACATCAAGGGTAGCAGCCGCCGGTTGGTGGGACACGTGTTCAGCCGCGTGGGGGCATATTTCCATGATTTTTATAATAATGTTTTGCAGTTCCCGCTCACGGGAGCACAGAAACGCGTCATCCGCGAGATGCGCCAGGACATGGGCAGCGGCAAGCAGATGAACCGCCTGCTGCAGGGTGACGTGGGCAGCGGCAAGACGATTGTAGCCTTCATGACGGCACTGATAGCACTTGACAATGGTTATCAGGCCTGCATCATGGCACCTACCGAGATTTTGGCAGGCCAGCACCTCGAGACCATACGTCCGTTGGCCGAGGCCATCGGGGTGAAAGTGGCGCTCTTGATGGGTTCCACGCGCAAGAAGGAGCGCACCGCCATCCACGAGGCGCTGATGAGCGGGGAGTTGCAGATTCTCATCGGCACCCACGCCCTGATCGAGGACACGGTGCAGTTCCGCAACCTGGGACTCGCCATCATCGACGAGCAGCACCGCTTTGGTGTCGCCCAGCGCGCTCGCCTGTGGAGCAAGAACCGCACGGCGCCGCCCCATGTGCTCGTGATGACTGCCACACCCATCCCGCGCACGTTGGCGATGACGGTCTATGGCGACCTCGACGTGTCCATCATCGACGAACTGCCGCCGGGCCGCAAGCCCGTGACTACGGTGCTGCGCCATGAGCCCGACCGCTTCAAGATGTACCAGTTCGTCGGCTCGCAGTTGCGTGCTGGCCGTCAGGCCTATATCGTCTATCCCCTCATCGAGGAGAACGAGAAACTCGACCTGCATGCCCTGGAACAGGGCTTCGAGCAGGTCAGGGACGTGTTCCCGCACTACAACGTGGCCATGGTGCACGGCCGCATGAAGCCTGCCGAGAAGGACCACCAGATGATGCTCTTCGCCAGCGGCAAGGCCCACATTCTGGTGGCGACCACGGTCATCGAGGTGGGTGTAAACGTGCCCAATGCCTCGGTGATGGTCATCGAGGACGCCGAGCGTTTCGGCCTCTCTCAACTTCACCAGTTGAGGGGCAGGGTAGGGCGCGGTGCCGACCAGAGTTACTGTATCCTCATGGCACGCAGCGACTTGGGACGCGACACGCGCCACCGCCTGCAGGTCATGACCCAGACCAACGACGGCTTTGTCGTGGCCGAGGAGGACATGAAACTGCGTGGTCCCGGCGACATGGAGGGCACCCAGCAGAGTGGCATCGCCTTCAACCTGCACATCGCCAACCTGGCCCAGGACGGCCAGATCATCCAGATGGCTCGCAATGCAGCCGAGGACTACCTGCGTGGTGACCCGCAGATGGAGTCGCCCTGGGGTCGCAAGATGGCCGCCCACATCCGTGAAATCTTTGACAAACAGCAGAATTGGGGCCTGATTTCGTGACCTAATGGTAATTGGTAGGTGGTATCAAAAAATGAGCGGCTAATTGTGTCATAAAAACGGGTCTGATTTCCGAATCTGAACTGTTTGCATTTGTGAATTTTTTATTTCACTGGAAATCAGACAGATGGCTTGCTATGTTTAGATTACGAAACCAAACTTTACACTTTTTAGCACGATATAGACCCCCGCTTCCAAAATAAATGAGTACCTTTGGCCGTTCTTAAAAACAAATAGACTTAGAAAAATCTCTAAAATGACTATAAAAAGAATATTTTTCGCCTTGACGGCGATATCCCTTTTTGCGCTTGGGTTATCGGCCCAGAATATGCAATCGCCACAAAGTTTCAGCAATATGCACAGCAAACAGTTGGCCAAGCAGGACCGAGTAAAGGACCAGATCCGCGTCCAGGAAGCCCAGAAATATGCAGCCGATCTCTACGAGGAGTGTGAGCCTGAACCCGATATCTACACCGAGGGCTGGGACAGCGACCTCGTGAACTGTTATAAAGACGCCAACGTGCCCAACAGCAAGGTGCTTGACGTGCGCCACTATGTAATGCCCATCAAGGGTAACTATGTCACCTCACACTATGGCTACCGTCCCAAGTTCGGTCGCACCCACAAGGGTATTGACCTGCGTGCTGCCATCGGTGACACCGTCTACTCGGCATTCTCGGGCCGCGTGCGCCTCACCCGTTTTGAGCGCGGTGGCTACGGTTTCTATGTAATCGTGCGTCACGAGAACGGTCTGGAGACCGTCTACGGTCACCTGTCACGCTTCCTCGTGAAGCCCGATCAGTATGTGAAGGCCGGCCAGCCCATCGCCTTGAGCGGTAACACGGGACGCAGCACGGGCCCGCACCTGCACTTCGAGACCCGCTTCATGGGTTATGCTATCAACCCCGAGGCCATCTTCGACTTTGCCAACCGTTGCACCCACACCGACAGTTACACCTTCACCAAGAGCAATTATACCAAGGCTCGCGACTATTCGCCCAGCACGCGCTACGCTAACTCCAAGAAGGCTGCAACCGAAGAGAAGAAAGAGTCCACCAGGAGCAGTCAGAGCAGCAAGAAGGACCAGGCTTCATCCGCTTCGACCAAGAAGTCTACCAAGGAGAGCCGCGACAACAGCCGCTCGACCTATCAGGTGAAGCAGGGTGACAACTTGACCAAGATTGCCAAGAACAACGGCATCACCGTTGCCCAACTCAAGAAACTCAACGGCCTGACCGGCGACAATGTCGAGGCCGGCAAGGTGCTTCGCGTCAAGTAAGAAACATCACAAAAATAACAACAAGAAGAGCGACCCCAACAGGCCGCCCTTTTTGTTTTCATTCCTAACTCCTAACTCCTAACTTCTCACTCCTCATTCCTAACTAAATAACTATAAACCGCCGAGAACTGACGGCGGAAACGGTCTTGGAACTTGTCCAACTTGCGGTCGAAGGTGAACCGGTCGGTCTGGGCCGACAGTTTGGTAACACGGTTGCGCGTGATGCGCTGCACGTCGTAGGTCGACATCGGGTAGTAGCAGGTGACATAGTAGTCGTTGTAGGTGAGGTAGTGGCGCTTGACGATGTCGGCGCGCGTCACGTTGCGGTCGGTGGTGAGGATGACGCGGTCACCGCCACGCAGCACCAGCGTCAGGCTGTCGCCGGCGCTCACGTGCAGCATCCCCTCGTCATAGGTTACCTCGAGCGAGAACGTCACCAGCCCGCCGGCATCGGCCGTGGCAGCGACGCTGAAGCGTGCGGCATGGAAGAAGTCATCATAGAGCACTTCCTGTTGGGAGCATACATAGCGCGTGCCGTCCTCCCTGTAGAAGTCGACGCTCACCTGGGCCGCCGCTGGCATGACAACACCCAGCAGGGCCAACACGATACCGATGATTCCCTTGCCAATCACGCCGCAAAGGTAACACAAAAAATGGTCCTACAAAAATCCGTCACGCTCGAGTCGAGGCGTGACGGAGTCTTGCAAGCCGGTGGCTTGTGTCGATGGGTTGCGGTAGCGGCGTGCCGGCCTTAGCGCTGCTGGTTGAACGGGGAGAAGATACCGAACAGGTTGGCGTCGATTTTGTCGCACACCTGCTGGAATGCCTCGGGGCTGTCGCCGAATTTCACCTCGTCGCCGTTGATAATGACCAGGTTGCCCTTGTAGTCGCCAATCCAGTCCTCGTAACGCTTGTTCAGGCCCTCCAGGTAGTCCAGGCGCATCGTCTGCTCATAGTCGCGGCCGCGTTTCTGGATCTGTTGCACCAGGTTGGGGATGGTCGAGCGGATGTAAATCATCAGGTCGGGCATCTTCACCAGCGACATCATCAGTTCAAACAGGTCCTTGTAGTTGTTGAAGTCGCGGTCGCTCATCAGTCCCTGGCCGTGCAGGTTGGGCGCAAAGATGCAGGCGTCTTCATAGATGGTGCGGTCCTGGATGATGTTGGCATCGCTCTGCGAGATTTCCACCACTTCCTTGAAACGCTTGTTCAGGAAGTATATCTGCAGGTTGAATGACCAACGCGCCATGTCGGCATAGAAGTCCTCGAGATAGGGGTTGTTGTCCACGGGCTCAAACCGCGGACTCCACCCGTAGTGCTTGGCAAGCAGTTTGGTCAAGGTAGTCTTGCCGCTGCCGATGTTTCCTGCTACTGCTATATGCATAATATCTAATTTTTGATGAGTTTTAAGTTTTAAGTTTTAAGTACAAAATGCATCGCCTAAAAAGGCCCCTGATGCTATCTCTTAACTTTTATCTCTTATCTCTTATCTCTTATCTCTTATCTCTTATCTCTTATCTCTTATCTCTTATCTCTTAACTGCCTAGTCCAGAGGCCCGAAGATGCCGAACATCGTGGCGTCGATCTTGTCGACGATGGCGGCGAAGTCCTCGGGACGTGTCTTGTAGTCCATGTCGTCCACATCGATGACGAGTTTACGACCCTTATAGGTCTTCATCACGAACTCCTCGTAGCGTTCGTTCAGGTTCGACAGGTATTGCAGCGGCATCGTCTGCTCGTAGTCGCGGCCCCGCTTGCGGATGTTGTCCACCAGATGGGGGACGCTCGAGCGCAGGTAAATCATCAGGTCGGGCAGGCGCACGATGGTCATCATCTGCTCAAACAGTTCCATATAGGTCTCAAAGTCGCGGTCGTCCATGTTGCCCATGTCGTGGTTGTTGGCCGCGAAGATGTACACGCCCTCAAAGATGCTGCGGTCCTGAATGATGGCCTTGTCGCTCGAATTGATGCCCAGGATATCCTTGAAGCGCTGCTTCAGGAAGAACACCTCCAGGGCAAACGACCAGCGCTTGATGTCCTTGTAATAGTCGCTCAGGTAGGGGTTGTCCACCACAGGCTCCATAAAGGGCTCCCAGCCGTAATGCTTGGCGAGCATCTCGGCCAGGGTGGATTTACCGCTACCGATATTTCCTGCTATAACGATGTGCACGGTTCAGTTGGGATAGGTTGTTTTACAATCTACAAAGTTACACCTTTTTCAGCATTCACCAACGCCACCCTCTAATAAAGTTATTAACAATCCGAAAACCACTGAAATATTTCGCCAAAATAGCCTGTGTTACCGAAAAATTGCCTAATTTTGCATCTTGATTTGTGAGTGGAGCATGAAACAGAACTGGAGACCTGGTACGATGATTTACCCGCTGCCCGCGCTGCTG
The DNA here is from genome assembly GCA_900320245.1 of uncultured Prevotellaceae bacterium. Lineage (GTDB taxonomy): Bacteria > Bacteroidota > Bacteroidia > Bacteroidales > Muribaculaceae > Sodaliphilus. The sequence goes on along the minus strand of ONRP01000001.1, from coordinate 24,185 downwards.
GTCAGTTGCGGGTCCTCGCCCGAGGAATATAACCTGTTCACGGCGGCTTGGACGGGCACCATCTGCAGCGATCCGGCGCTTTGTTATGTGTCCATCCGCCCCGAGCGCCACAGCCACGGCATCGTCGAGCGCAACATGGCCTTCACGCTCAACCTCACCAACCGGGCAATGGCGCGTGCCACCGACTGGTGCGGCGTGCGCTCTGGCCGTGACTACGACAAGTGGCAGCAGATGCACCTCACCCCCGTCAAGGGCGAGACTGTCGCTGCCCCCTACGTGCAGGAGGCACCCGTGAGCATCGAGTGCCGCGTGCGCGACATCGTGCGCCTGGGCACCCACGATATGTTCATCGGCGAGGTGATGAACGTCATTGCCGATGACCGCTTCATCGACCCCGAAACCGGCGCCCTCGATCTCAAGGCTGCCGACCTGATTACCTACTGCCACGGCCACTACTACGCTCTGGGCGAGGAATTGGGCCACTTCGGCTGGTCGGTGCGCAAGAAACCGAAAAGAGACTAAATAACTTATATAATTAACTTATAAACTAAAAACTTACAACTTAAAACTAAAATGGAACGAGACAAAGTGATTTTTGACATCATCGAGCGTGAACATCAGCGTCAGCAACACGGCATCGAACTCATCGCCAGTGAGAACTTCGTGAGCGACCAGGTGATGCAGGCCATGGGCAGTTGCCTGACCAACAAGTATGCCGAGGGTTATCCCGGCCACCGCTATTATGGCGGTTGCCAGTGCGTTGACGAGAGCGAGAATGTTGCTATCAATCGCCTGAAAGAGATTTTCGGTGCTGAGTATGCCAACGTGCAGCCCCACTCGGGTGCACAGGCCAACATGGCCGTCTTCATGGCTTGCCTCAAGCCCGGCGACAAGTTCATGGGTCTGAACCTGGCTCATGGCGGTCACCTCTCACACGGTAGCCCCGTCAACTTCTCGGGTCTGATGTTCGAGGCTTGTGAATATAACGTCACCCCCGACACCAACCTGGTAGACTATGACCAGATGGAAGAGGTCGCTCAGCGCGAGCGTCCCAAACTGATCGTCGGTGGTGCCAGCGCCTACAGCCGCGAGTGGGACTATGAGCGCATGCGCAAGATTGCCGACAGCGTGGGCGCACTGCTCATGATCGACATGGCACACCCCGCCGGCCTCATCGCTGCTGGCCTGCTGAACAACCCATTGAAGTATGCCCACATCGTAACCAGCACCACCCACAAGACCCTGCGCGGTCCCCGTGGCGGTATCATCCTGCTGGGTAAGGACTTCGACAACCCCTGGGGCAAGACCACCAAGAAGGGTGTCATCCGCAAGATGTCGTCGCTGCTTGACAGCGCCGTCTTCCCCGGTGTTCAGGGCGGTCCCCTCGAGCACGTGATTGCTGCTAAGGCTGTTGCCTTCGGCGAGATTCTGCAACCCTCGTTCAAGGACTACGCCATGCAGGTGCGCACCAACGCTGCTGCTATGGCACAGGCCCTCATCGACAAGGGTTACAAGATCTGCTCGGGCGGCACCGACAACCACTGCATGCTGGTTGACCTGCGCACCAAGTATCCCGAGTTGACTGGTAAGGTGGCCGAGGCTGCCCTCGTTGCTGCCGACATCACCGTCAACAAGAACATGGTTCCTTTCGATGACCGCAGCGCCTTCCAGACCAGCGGTCTGCGTCTGGGCACTCCCGCCATCACCACCCGTGGCCTCAAGGAGGACAAGATGGGCGACATCGTCGAACTCATCGACACCGTTCTTCAGGCTCCCGAGGACCAGAACGTGATTGCAAGCGTTCGCGCCAAGGTCAACGACATGATGAAGGACTATCCCATGTTCGCTTGGTAAATTCAGTTAACAGTTAATAGATAACAGATAGGCATCCGCGCTCCGATTTTTTCGGGGTGCGGATGCTTGGTTGTAGAGGCAGTCAGAGTTGTTTTTCAACATCAGGCGCTCGGATGCCATTCAGATGATTCAGAAATTTCAGTTGTTATTTAAATGATGGCAACTGGAAAATAACCTGTTGCGGGTCGCCGGTTTGGCGGTCTCAACAATAATGATTATCTTTGCACGGCTTTTTCGGAAAGAAAGGCCGTGCAATGGTTTAATTGACTATCAATCACTGAACTATCATTAAATAAAGAAGAAAAGACAATGAAAATGTTAGAAGGAAAAGTGGCGCTCATCACCGGAGCCGCCAGGGGCATCGGCAAGGCCATCGCCCTGAAGTATGCTGCCGAGGGTGCTGACATCGCATTCACCGACCTCGTCATCGACGACAACGGCAAGCAGACCGAGCAGGAAATCGCTGCACTGGGCGTCAGGGCCAAGGGCTATGCCAGCAATGCTGCCAATTTTGAGGAGACCGAGGCTGTGGTCAAGCAGATCCACGAGGACTTCGGACACATCGATATCCTGGTCAACAATGCCGGTATCACCAAGGACGGCATCATGCTGCGCATGACCGAGCAGCAGTGGGACGCCGTTATCGCCGTTAACCTCAAGAGCGCGTTCAACTTCATCCACGCTCTGGTGCCCATCATGATGCGCCAGCGCGCCGGTTCCATCATCAACATGGCATCGGTAGTGGGTGTTCACGGTAATGCAGGACAGGCCAACTACGCTGCCAGCAAGGCAGGTCTTATCGCACTGGCCAAGAGCATCGCCCAGGAAATGGGTAGCCGCGGCATCCGTGCTAATGCCATCGCTCCGGGCTTCATCGACACCGACATGACCAAGGCCCTGCCCGAGGAGGTACGCAAGGAGTGGTGCCAGCGCATCCCCCTGCGCCGAGGCGGCACCGTCGAGGATATCGCCAACGTGGCCACCTTCCTCGCCAGCGACATGTCGTCCTATGTCACCGGCCAGGTTATCCAGGTCGATGGCGGCATGAACATGTAATACCCATTCCGCCCTGTTGCCTCGTTCCCGAGCCAGCGGGTATTGTCCCGTATTGCGCGATGGCATCGCGCACCATCCACGAGGCATCTTGGAGATCACGTAACAACAAAACAAGCGACGAGCCGGACGGCTCGTCGCTTGCTGATATCTTGTATCGTCTTTTGTCTTGTCTGTGTTCAATCTTCGCCTTCGGCGACCTCACACTGGCACATCTCGCGGTATTCCTGCCAGTCGGGATCTTCTTCAGCCTCAAATTGCAAGGGCAGGGCGGGGAAGGGTGCCATGATTTCGTTGAACTTGCGCTGGAAGATGTGCAGCGAGCGCGTGTAGAACACCCAGTTGCGTTGCCCGTCACCGGTATAGATGCCCGTGAGCACTGCCACGGGATCACGGTCCAGGTTCTCGTTCATCGCATCGGTGACCTCTTCCATCACCTTGCTGTCGGTGTAGGAGGGCAGGCCCTTGCTGTCGCCCTCGTAGGGCCAGGTGACCTCAACGCGGTAGCGGTAAACACCCGTTGCGATGACGTTTTCCATGCCGCGGCGGCCGGTCACCAGAATCAGTGAGCCGTTGTCACCCTCGGCGGGGGCGGTCCACCAGTCGTCACTGATGCGCAATTTTGCCATGGTTTCTATCAGGGGGCAGGGTAGATGAACTCGATGTGCTCGTATTTCAGATCGCCCTGTTTGCCTTGGGCGCGGTTGGCGAAGGTATAGAATGAGGCCCTCACCTCGACATCTCTACCATAGGCTCCCGTGGCCAGTTTGCTTTTTACCTCGTTCAGATAGGCTTTGAACTTGGGAACAAACTCGTTCTCGTATTTAGTGGCGGCTTCGGCATCGGTCGTCGTGAACTCCGAGGCTTCGCCTGACGTGTAGTTCACCTTGGTGTCGTAGATGATGGAGTTGGCCTTGACCCAAGCCATGATGTCGGTCAACAACTGTTCGGGGCCGGAGAAGGATACATTTCCTGCCGAAATCGTGTAAGTCACAAACAAGGGATGCTCGGGCTCGGGACTGTTGTCCCAATCACACGAGGTGAACGATGTCGTAGCCAGAATAATGCACGCTAACGCAAGCGCGTATTTGTAAATTTTTTTCATTGTTTGTCGTGAAAGGTAGTTATGTTTTTGACGGCGCAAAATTAGTTTTTTTTCTGTAACCCCACAAGAAATCGTCTATAAAAATACCACTCTTTTGCGGCGCTGCGAGATCGGTTTTGTGCTCTTGATTCCCCCGAAAAGACCTTAAAAAGCCCAAAAATGCTCAAAAAAACCTCAAATCTACTTGTTAATAACTTTTTTTGCTTACCTTTGCAGACCCGTTTGCATCGCCATTGCCGCGATGCGGGGATGTCGAAAATCGACAAGGGTCGCGTGACTGCCGTGGTGCACGCTGCGTGGCACTCAAAGATGAACCAAAACAGGGAATGAATGAATAAGACATTATTGACGATTGCCATCCTGGGTCTGCTGACCTTGTTCTCATCGGCCTACTACACCGATCCGGCTGACGGCCGCATTGGGTACAAGGCACCGATGTTGATGCTTGGCAATACAGATAATAATAACAACGATCTTTCGCCCCTGAAGCAGCATCAAGGCGAGAACATCCTGCTCTCGTTCTGGTCTTCGGCCGATGCTGGTTCACGTTTGGAGAATATGCGCTATGATCGTCTGTCGCGACTCGACGGCATGCACTTTGTTCATGTCTCGGTCAACATGGACCGTAGCGTGAACGTCTTTAACAGCATTGTCGCTCTTGATGGCCTTGACCGTTCGGCGCATTATTGCGCTTCGTCCGACGCCCAGGAGGCTATCATCAAGAGTTGGCGACTCGACGAGGGGTATCACACTTTCCTGATTGACGCCAGCGGCGAGATTACCGCAGTCGACCCCGATGAGCAGATGCTCAGAAGCGTTCGCTGACCCTCACGTCGTTTTTCTATCACCATCAACAACCGGCGCCTCTACTGATTCATTCAGGAGGCGCCGGTTGGTCATATTGCGGCGTTGTGCCCGACTGGGGGCATCTGTTACAGTATCATCTGCAGGAGGGCGACATCCCGGTAATTGCTTCCGCGTTTCACCCACGATTGCAGCACGCCCACGCGCCGATAGCCAAAGTCCTCGAACAACTTGAGACACACCTCGTTATCCATCGCGATAAAGACATGCAGTTCGCGCAGTCCCAGGTGGTCGCGGGCATAGGCAGTGAGCAATTCCAGTGCTTGGCGGCCTAAGCCCTTGCCGCGCAACTCGCTGGCAATGAACAGCCCCAACTCGGCACGGTTGTTGAGCGGGTCGAAATTCAGGAAATCGATGGTGCCGGCCGGTGTGCCGTCATCGGCAAGCGTCACCATCAGGCGCAGTTGCCGTTGTGCATACAGGTCGCCGGTGTAATTCTCCAGGTAGTTCCACAGCGACTCGCGGGAGTAGGGCGCGATGGTATCGCTCACGGCCCACAGGGCCGTATCGTTCTCCCAGCGGTAGAGTGCCTCGAGGTCGGTCGGCTCGAGTGCGCGCAGAGTCACGGTTCCGTTGCTCAGTAAATGGCTCATGACATTTTGGGTGAGATGATGATGCCGTGGCGGTCGGCAAAGATGTGAAACGCTAACTGTCCGCTCCTGCTATGCTCACGGATGTAGTCGACAATCTGGCTATAGTCATGGCAACCGTCGTCGATGAGCACGTTGTAGTGCCCGCTCGAGGGCAGGTCGGCCTGATAGGTGCCGAGGCCCGCACGCTGGGCTACGGCGGGGGCATTGTCGCTGATGATGACCCACGGCCAGTCCTCGGTGGTGGCCTTGCCGGCGGGTAACAGCCGCTTGATGAGCCTCTTGGCCATCGAGAGGCTGGCACGCACCATTACGCCCAGTTTGATGACGGGATAGAGGATGACCCTGAAGCGGGGGAAGTGCTTGCGGTAGAAAATCAGCATCGCGTCATAGAAGATTCTGACGTAGCGCATCGAGTCCTTGTGGGTGCTCTCGCCCTTGTAGTGGACCATCGGCGTGGGCAGGAACCAGTTCTCGTAGCCTGCCTTGACAATGCGGTAACTCAGGTCGATGTCCTCACCGTACATGAAGAAGTCCTCGTCAAAGCCGCCCAACTGCTGCAGCACACTGGTGCGGCACAGCATATAGGCACCCGATAGGATGTCAATCGATTGCGGCTCAGTGTCACTCAAGTAACGCAGGTGGTATTTTGCAAACCAGCGCGACCTGGGAAACAACTTGGACAGGCCGAAGATTTTGCAGAACGATACCCACGGGGTGGGGAAGGCGCGCTTGCTCTCGGGCAGGAACACGCCGTTGCCGTCCATCATGCGGGCGCCGATGGCACCGCACTTGGGATGGGATTCCATCCATTTGATGCCTTCTTGCAGGCATCGGGGCGTGATGATGGTATCGGGGTTCAGGATGAGCGTATATTCACCGCGGGCCTGCATGATAGCCTGGTTGTTGGCGCGGGCAAACCCCACGTTCTCCTGGTTCTCGATATAGGTCACCTGCCCGTGCCGCTCGCGGGAGAAGGCGATGCTGTCATCGCCCGATAGATTGTCAACGACGATGACCTCGCCCGACAAGCCTTGCATGGCTTGCTCTACCGAGCGCAAGGTCTGCTCCAGCAGGTACTTCACGCGATAGTTGACGATAACGACGCTCAAATCCATATAATGTAAATGCTGTGGTCTAATTGTTTGTGTGATAGGATAATGCGGCGCCCAAGGCGGTGCAGTAGCGCGCGTGGTTAGGGATGTGGAACTTCACACCGTACAGGCTTTCCATCATCGGGAAGATAAGGCTGCACTCGGGCAACTGGGTCAGGTTGCCGATGAGCACGAAGTCCTTGAAGCCGCCAGCCTGCTGCGACAGCACGGCACATGAGCCGATGGTTTCCAGCACCATACAGATGAGACCCTTGGCGATATCGTTTTCGCTGGCATTGCTTTCCACTGCCTTGCCGAACAGCGAGGCTGTGGCATACATCGGTAATCCCTCGATGTCTCCCTTGGTAATATCCTTGATTTGCAGGTTGATATGACCGATGTCGCCCTTGGCTGCCATGGCTACCACCTCGTTGATATGGCTGGTCTTGAGTAACAGGCGTGACAGGCCTTGCAGCGTGCCGCCGCCCATCGAGATGCCGCCGATGTGGCTGATGCTGTCGCCGTCAACCTTCACCAGCGTTGTCCCGGTGCCCATCGACACGACGATGAGACGGTCCAGGCCGCTGTCGAAGCGGGCTCCAAGGCCGTCGGCACGGAACTCATCGACATGGGTCGTGGGCAAGCCGTAGATGGGCGTTGTCACCCCGCTGGCTCCCACACCGGTAAGCATCACTTGCTCGACGTCGGACAGAGCGATGCCTCCCTCGTAGATGTATCGGCCGAAGGCGCCGAACAGCGAGGTGATGGGATCGTCAGCCTTGATGTTCATGGGGGCCATGATTTCCTTGCCGTCATTGATGCCGACAATCTTGGTGGTGCTGCCACCCACATCGATTCCGATAACCAAACTCATATCTTATTGATTATTAAATGATTGCTAATTGCAGGCTGGGTCGCTGGGTAGATTGAGCCACAGGCGGTAGCGGTCGCCGAAGCGCCTCACCGCTTCGCGCCACTGGTCGTCGTCGCCTTCGCCCATTAGCAGCGTGCGGCCGCCGTCGTTGAGCACGGCCCAGTCGTGACGGGTAATCTCGCTGGCGAGTTGGTCCTTCTCCCAACCGCTGTAACCCACGATGAACTTGATGCGGTCCCCAACAGGGCCTCCCAGTTCCAAGTAGCGCCTGATGGCCTCAAAATCGCCCCCGAAGTACACCCCGTCACCTACCTCGATAGCCTCAGGTACAATCTCGGGGCCCAAAGTATGCAGGTAGAACATCATCTGCGTGCCCACGGGGCCGCCCAGATACAGGGGTATCTCCTCGACGGTCTCAATGTCGGGCATGATGTCCCGCAGGTTGTAGCCCGTGTAGTGGTTCACGACGACTCCCATCGCGCCGTCACCTTCGTCGGGGTCCACGATGAGAACCAGCGACCGTTTGAAGAAAAAATCGCCAACGGTGGGCTTGGCAACAAGCAGCGAGCCGCGCGAGGGCTGCGGCTGTTCGTCGTTCAGGTGGTATATGTCCTGGTCCCAATCGTTCATCGTGGCAAAGATACAAATAATACATCACCCTGCTGCCGATTTTTGCTAAAATGTTTGTTTTTTAGACCTCAATCCCTTGTTTGTATGAAGCGTTGAGGATGATGTGGCATTATTTGCCTTTTTTCTCAATAAATCGGCTGTTTTCACGTTATATAATAAAACACAATACCCGATAGCAATGAAAGTGATGAAATTTGGCGGAACCTCAGTCGGTTCCATCGAGAGTTTACTCAACCTTAGGGATATCGTCAATGCCGAGCCCAAGCCCGTCCTTGTGGTGGTTTCGGCCATGGGTGGTTTCACCAATCAGTTGCTGGCCATGTGCGAGCAGGCCCAGCAGCGCGACATCTCGTGCCTGGACATCCTCGAGGCGGCCCGCAAGCGCCATCACGACGCCATCGACGGAGTCGTTGTCGAGTCGATGCGCGACGAGGTGCATGCGACCATCGATCGTTTTGTTGACGACAGTCTCAAGCCCTATTATCTGGCGCTGGCCACCAATCCTCACATGCCGGTCGACGAAATTGAACGCATGTGCGATGCCATCGTTGCCCATGGCGAGATTTTGTCATCGGCCATCGTTGCGGGTATGTTCGACGATGGTGTTCCCCATCTGTCTCTCAACTATATGCGCACGGTGCCTGACGGCAATGGGCGCGTGCTTGACTGGGAGGAGACCGGCCGTCTTGTCAAGGATGACTTTGCCGCGATGGATGACGGCGTCCATGTGGCACAAGGATTCATCTCGCGCGACAAGGATACGGGCGACGTGACCAATCTGGGGCGTGGCGGCAGCGACTATACCGCCGCGATTCTTGCCACGCTGCTCGATGCCGAGGCGTTGGAAATCTGGACCGATGTTGACGGCTTCATGACCGCCGACCCGCGCACCCATCCAGATGCCACGGTAATCCCCCAAATGACCTATGCCCAGGCCCAGGAGATGTGTGACGCCGGTGCCAAGGTCATCTACCCGCCCACCATAGCCCCCGTTGCGATGAAGCACATTCCCGTGTGGGTCAAGAACACCTTCAATCCTTCTGCTCCCGGCACCGTGATTATCGACGAATAGCCTTAGCGCGTTATGCTTTATCACAGTACAAATAACAACCAGCACACCGCTCGGCTCGAACAGGCGGTCGCCAAGGGGTTGGCCCCCGATGGCGGCTTGTATGTGCCCGATAGTCTGCCGCGTCTGCCCAAAGCCTTCCTGCGCAACATGAGCGCCATGACGTTGCAGGAGATGGCCTATGCCATCGCGGCTTTTGCCCTCAAGGGCGACGTCCCCGAGGATGTGCTACACGATATCGTTTACAGTGCCTTCGACTTTGAGATTCCGTTGGTCAAGACGGCTTCGGGCAATTACGTGCTGGAACTGTTCCATGGCCCCACCATGGCGTTCAAGGACGTCGGCACCCGGTTCATGGCATTGCTGCTCAATTACTACCGCACTCGTCATCCCGAGTGGAAAACCCTCAACATACTGGTGCCCACCAGTGGTGACACGGGCAGTGCCGTGGCCAACAGTTTCTGGGGGATGCCGGGCGTGAGGGTCTACGTCCTCTATCCCCGTGATGCCGTCAACAAGATACAGAAGTCGCAGTTCGCCACACTGGGCGGTAACGTGACGGCGATCGAGGTCAACGGCACCTTCGACGACTGCAAATCATTGGTCGAGAAGGCCTTCATGGATTTGGAACTCAATTCGCTCATGCGCCTCACCAGCGCCATGTCGATTAACTATGCCAGGTTGGTGCCCCAGATGATTTACTACTTCTGGGCCTACACCCAGTTGATGCGCCAGCAGAAGGTGGGCGACCTCGTCTTCGCCGTGCCTTGCTCCAACCTGGGCAACCTCACGAGTGGCCTGATGGCGCACCAGATGGGACTGCCCGTCAAGCGCTTCATCAGCGTCGAGAACCAGAACAATATCTTCTACAACTATGTCAAGACAGGCGTCTTTACGCCCAAGCCCACACAATACAGCATTGCACCTGCTCTCGATGCCGGATGCCCCAACAACTTCGCCCGTGTGGTAGACCTGTTGGGCAGCCACGACAACATCTGCCGCCACATCCATGCCTACAGTTATGACGACAACCAGATTATCGAGACCATACAGCGCACCTACAGCAACGAGGGTTACCTGCTTGACCCACACACGGCCGTGGCCTACCGTGCCCTGGGCGAGGACCTGCAACCCGGCGAGACAGGCATTGCCCTTGCCACGGCCCATCCGGCCAAGTTGAAGGCGCTTATGGAGGACATCATCAGCGAGCCCGTGCCGTTGCCTGCACAACTCGCACGCTTCTTGGGCGGCCAGTTGCATGTGGTGAAGATGCCTAACGGATTCACTGCTTTCAAGCGGCTGTTGCTGGATAACGCATAATCTGTCGTAATCCCTATTAGGGGCTTTTGTGAATAAATTTGCCCTGAAATTTTGTTTTAATCAAATTTTATATGTAAATTTGCGGTGTTGTCGTTGGCATCGTCCCTTGCTTATGTGCCTATAGCAGCAAAGGCTGCCCGGCGACAGAGGCCCTCTACGGGCCTGGAATATTGTACTTGAATAGTTTTGTAGTTTAATTTTTTTAAAGTTGTGCCCGACACAAAATAAGGGTAATGCGCTAATGAAAAAAATTTCTTTATTGAGCCTTTGTTTGATGCTTTTCTCGATGGTTTTTGTTAGTTGCGCCGATCATGACCTGAACTATTATGTTGAAGGCATGAAGGGTGAAATGCCTCAGGATATTGGAGGCGGCATGAAGATGACCGACATTGCCATCGTTGATAACTTCGTTCAGATTGATGCAGTAACCGATGAGTCTGAATTAGACCTTTCCAGCCCGATGATTGGCATGGTTCTGCCGACTATTTCTGAGTCCATTAAAGCAGAATTTTTCAGTGAATTGAAAGATTTAATGCAGGCTTGCTCTAACGAGGGCAAGGGATTCCGCGTGATGCTTAAAGGTGAAAAATCAGGAAATATGATACCACTTGTTGAGATCTCACCTGAGGAAATGAACGAAAAATTCCCGCCCCAGGCTAAAGAGTAGTTCCCAAACCCACCAGACATCCGGTTTACTTCAGTGGTAAATCGGATGTTTTTTTATGCCTGAAAATGAAAGAACGGTCACTGCATGGCAGGGACTGCATAAACATTATAAGAGGAAGAACAGCGACACGCCGATGACCGAGATGATGGCACCGAGGATGCTCTTGGCGGTAATAGGCTGCTTGAAAATCCACCAGGCGGGCAGGATGATGATGATGGGGGTCAAGGCCATCAGTGTGCTGGCAATGCCGGCGGCGGTATACTGCACGGCGAGCAGCGATGCGCCGACGCCGACAAACGGGCCGAAGATGGTGGTCGCCACGGCGGCAATCATGCCCTTGCGGTCACGCACGCCACGCTGCAAGGGTGCGAATCCCTCACGCAAAGCCATCAGCAGCACGAAACCGATGGTGCCGGCCACGCAGCGGAAAAAGTTGGCATGGAACGGCAGCATCCATCCGGCCAGTGGCGTCGTCAGGGTAGCCTCGTAGTGGTCCATGCCGATTTTGCTCAGTACAAGACCCACACCCTGGCACACGGCAGCGGCAATGGCAAACAACACGCCCGACAGCGGCAACTTCAACGTCAATTTGTGGTGGTTGTCGCCGCGGCCCAGCACGGTGATGGCGATGCCTGCCAGGGTGACAATCATGGCGAGGATGGCCGTGGGGCGTATCTCCTGACCCAGGGTGAACCAGGCCATGATGGCGGCTGTGATGGGTGCCAGCGTCATGAACAGTTGGCCGAACTTGGAGCCGATGATGATGTAGCACTGAAACAGACAGAAGTCGCCGATGACGTAGCCCACCAATCCCGAAAGCATCATCCACAGATAGGCCTCGGTGCTGGCACCGGCAGGGAGGGGATTGCCGCCCACGGCCCAGAACAGAATGCATGAGAAGACGAGCGTGATGACCATGCGCGTCAGGTTCAGCGTCAGGTTGCCCATGCGCTTGCTGCCAAACTCGCTCAGCAACGCCGTAGCGGTCCACGAGAACGCCACTCCTATCGAAATCAGTTCACCCACATATTGCATGGCCGCAAAGGTAATAATAAAACAGAAGACTATCTGAAAACTTTAATCTTAAAAACTTAAAGATGAAGTCTTAAAACTGAAAACTTTTAATTATATTTGCAGTTTGATAGTAGCCGTTTAGTGCCGTTGCGATAAGTCAATGGTCTGAATGGCAGTAAGTTAATGCAAATAAACGATACCAAGATATGAGCAAGAAAACTACTGGAAACAAGAAAAACAAGTACCGCCGCATTGTTCGCAGGATGTGGATCACTTTTGCGGCCATTGTGGGCCTGTTGGTACTGTTGTTCGTGTTGATCTACAACGGAGTCATCGGCTACATGCCGCCCATCGACCAGTTGAAGAACCCCACCGACAAATTCGCGTCTACGATCTATAGCGCCGACGGCGTGGAGATGGGACGCTATTATCGCAGCCGCAGCAACCGCATCTACGTCGACTTCGACGAGATGTCGCCCTACCTGTCCCAGGCGCTTGTCGCTACCGAAGACGCCCGCTTCGACGAGCACTCGGGTGTCGACGTCAAGGCTATCGGACGAGCCCTCGTCAAGCGCGTCATGATGGGACAGAAGAGCGCTGGTGGTGGCAGTACCATCACGCAACAGTTGGCCAAGCAGTTGTATTCTCCAGAGTCGCACAATATCTTTGAGCGCGCGCTCAAGAAACCCGTCGAGTGGGTTATCGCGGTCAAGTTGGAGCGCTATTACACCAAGGACGAGATCATCAAGATGTACTTCAACCAGTTTGACTTCCTCAACAATGCTGTGGGCATCAAGATGGCCTCGAGGGTGTATTTTGACAAGGACCCCAAGGACCTGAATATCCAGGAGGCTGCAACGCTTGTGGGCATGTGCAAGAACCCGTCCTACTACAACCCCGTCCGCTTTACCGAGCGCACGCGTCAGCGCCGCAATGTGGTGTTTGAGCAGATGGTCAAGGCCGGATACATGACTCAGGCCGAGTGCGACCAACTCAAGACCCTGCCCCTGGTGCTGAAGTTCCAGAAACTTGACCATAACGACGGCCCCGCGCCTTACTTCCGCGAGGAACTGCGTCGCGTGATGTCTGCCAAGAAGCCTAACCGCAAGGACTATCCCTCGTGGAACCAGCAGGCCTTTATCGACGATTCGGTGGCATGGGTAGTGAACCCCTTGTACGGCTGGTGCAACAAGAACACCAAGCCCGATGGTTCACATTATGATATATATACCGATGGACTTAAAATCTACACGACCATCGACTCCCGCATGCAGGAATATGCCGAGAAGGCCGTGCAGAAGCATATGAGCAAGACGCTGCAACCCGCATTCCTGCGTGAGCGTGGCGGCACCAAGAATCCCTACACCAACAACAGGGCGGAACTCTCCAGCGCCGGCAAGCAGGCACTCATCAATGCCGCAATACGTCACAGCGAACGCTACCGTGTCCTCAAGGAGCAGGGAATGAGTGACGCCGAAATCATGCAGAATTTCCAGAAACCGGTGCAGATGCACTTGTTTAACTACGAGGGCGGATTTGATGCTCAGATGTCTCCGCTGGACTCGTTGCTCTACACCAAGTCCTTCTTGCGTTGCGCCATGATGTCGATGGACCCCGTGACGGGTTTTGTCAAGGCCTATGTGGGCGGACCCAACTTCCGCTTCTTCAAGTATGACATGGTATCGACAGGACGCCGTCAGATCGGTTCAACGGTAAAACCCTTCGTCTATTCCCAGGCTATCGAGGTCGGCGGTTTGACTCCGTGTTCGACACGTCCTGGCGGTGCACCTAATATTATATGGCACAACGAGGTTTACAATCCCGCCAACGAGGGTAGTGGAGGCGCCATGTCCTTGAAGCAGGCGTTGACCTACTCCAAGAACTGGATTTCGGCCGGATTCATGCGCGGTACCCGCGAGAACTGGATTGAGCGTAACGGCTATTACACGATGACCCCCGACGAGTTGGCAAGGTGGATGCACAGTTTCGGTATCACCAGTTACCTGGACCCCGTGCCCGCATTGAGCCTCGGCGCATGCGAAATCACCCTGCGTGAGATGGTGGCCGCCTATTCGGCATTTGCCAACGGCGGTATGCGCGTTGAGCCGGTCTATGTGTCACGCATCACCGACAACCGCGGTAATGTGCTCGCCGAGTTCACCGGCAACCAGACCGAGATCATGAGCGAGGACACCTATCTGAAGATGCTCTCGATGTTGCTCGAGGTAGTGAACAGCGGTACGGGTGCCCGCCTGCGTTATGCCTACGGCATCACTGCCGACATGGGCGGCAAGACGGGTACCACCAACTTCCACAGCGATGGTTGGTTCATGGGATTCACGCCCGAACTGGTCACCGGTGTCTGGGTCGGTGGTGAAGAACGCTACATCCACTTCAACAGCATGGCCATGGGTCAGGGTGCCGAGGCGGCACTTCCCATCCTGGGTTATTACATGAAGTGGATCTATGACGACAAGGCCCTTCCCTACAAGCAGAGCACCAAATTTGAATTTCCCAAGGGCTTCAATGCCTGCAGCGACGAATTCGGCTCCTATGCTGGCTCCGGCAGCGGTGGCTGGCATGGCGGCGGTGGCGGCGGCGGTGATGCCGGCGACGGAGGAGGCGGTGGCGGCCAAGACGATGCCACCGAAGGCCTCTTCGACTAAACCTAGATAAGAGATAAAAGATAATAGATAAGAGATATGGCAGAGAGTTTGACTTTAGATAAATGCAAGGAATTTGCTATACGCATAGTCAAACTATACAAATACTTGTGTAATGAGAAGCACGAGTACGTTATGTCAAAGCAATTATTGCGCAGTGGCACCTCCATCGGAGCAAATCTATCGGAAGCGCTCTATGGCATAAGCCGTAAAGATTTCCTTGCCAAAGCATCTATATCTTTAAAGGAATGTGCAGAGACCAGATATTGGCTGGAGTTGTTATACAAAACAGGTTATCTTAACAATAGCGAGTACGATAGTATTGATGGTGATTGTGAAGAGTTAATCAAACTTTTGTCAAGCACTGTGATAACCACCAAACAAAACAATTCAAAATAATCATTTTGCGACAAAAATGACGAGGGGCCTTGACATTTGTCAAAGCACCTCGTTTCTTTTATCTCTTATCTTTTATCTCTTATCTCTTATCTCTTATCTTTTATCTCTTATCTTTTATCTCTTATCTCTTATCTCACCGATAGATCTCTTTCTTGGCGGCGGCAAGGGTGTTCTTCATCAGTGAGCAGATGGTCATGGGACCTACGCCGCCGGGAACGGGGGTGATGTACTCGCACTTGGGAGCCACCTCGTCAAACTTCACATCACCGTTCAGGCGGTATCCCGTCTTGCTCTCGGGATCGGCAACGCGGGTCGTGCCCACGTCGATGACCACTGCGCCCTCCTTGACCATGTCGGCGGTGACAAAGTCGGGACGGCCGATGGCGGCGATGATGATGTCGGCTGCGCGGCACTCCTCCTTCAAGGTGGCTGAGTGGCTGTGGCAGATGGTCACCGTGGCATCACCATGATGCTTCTGCAGCATCAGTTGAGCCATGGGCTTGCCCACGATGTTGCTGCGGCCGAGCACCACGCACTTCTTGCCCGAGGTCGGGATGTTGTAGCGTTGCAGCAGGGTGATGATGCCCAGAGGGGTGGCCGAGATGAAACTGGGCAGACCCAGGGCCATGCGGCCGGCATTCATCGGGTGGATGCCGTCAACGTCCTTGCGGTAGTCGATGGTGTTGATCACCGTCTGCTCATTGATGTGCTTGGGCAACGGAAGTTGCACGATAAAGCCGTCGACGTCGTCGTCCTCGTTCAGGCTCTTGATGCAGTCCAGCAACTGTGCCTCGGTGGCGTCCTCGTCAAAACGGATAAGTGACGACTTGAAGCCGCACTTCTCACAGGCAATCACCTTGTTCTTAACGTAGGATTCCGAGCCGCCGTCGTGGCCTACCAGCACGGCCGCCAGATGCGGGCGCTTCAGGCCTGCGGCTATCATCTGTTCCACTTCTGCCTTAATCTCTTCCTTGATGGCAGCAGCAGTCATTTTTCCGTCTATCAGTTTCATGCTTCTTGTCTCTATTTTTGTCGTTTTTTATTGCTCTATTAAAATCAAGCCACAAAATTACTCCAAAAAAATCAATTACAGACCACAATAAAGAAATTTTTCCATAAAACCCAATCTTTATCTCCTTATATAATACTGCAACAGGCGGTACGGTGGTCGTGTGCCGGGTGAGCACAGGGGCAGAAAATGTTACACGGGATCGACGTCGTAGTAGAGGCGGACGGCCTTCATCCGCGCGTCGGCGGCGAGCATCTGTTCGTAGAGGGAGCGCAGGATGGCCTTCACCTTGCTCATCGATGCTGCGGTTTCCATCTTGAGGGTGATTTGGCGGATGTAGAGGTTCTGTACCCTTGCCACCAGCGGTGACATCGGGCCAAGCACCCGAGTGCCGAACACCTGCCGCAGCAATCCGCTGTAACGCACGGCCAGTTCGCCCACGGTGGCGTCTTCGCGATGCTTGAGGTAGATATTGATGACCTTGGTGAACGGGGGATAGCCGAACTGTTGGCGGTCGGCCAGTTCGTGCTGATAGAAACCCTCGTAGTCATGTGCCTGCACAAACTTGATGACGTCATGGTCGGGCTGGCTCGTCTGGATGATCACCTGGCCCTGCTTGTGGGCACGGCCCGCGCGGCCTGACACCTGCTCCAGCATGTCGAAGGCGCGTTCATGGCTGCGGAAGTCAGGGAAATTGATCATCGTGTCGGCATTCAGGATGCCCACAATGCTCACGGCATCAAAGTCCAGCCCCTTGGTCACCATCTGGGTGCCCACGAGGATGTTGGTGCGGTGGTTGGAGAAGTCATCGATGATGCGGTCATAACTGTTTTTGCTGCGCGTGGTGTCCAGGTCCATGCGCGATATCTTTTCGCCGGGGAACAGAGCATCGATGTCGTCCTCAATGCGTTCGGTGCCGTAGCCGATGATTTCAAGGCCGGGCAACTGGCAGGCCGGGCACAGGTCGGGCAGCGAGATGGTGTAGCCGCAGTAGTGGCACACCAGGCTGCGGCTGTGCTTGTGGTAGGTGAGCGACACGTCGCAGTTTTCGCACTTGGGCACACTGCCGCATTCCTTGCACCGTACCATCGGCGAGTAGCCGCGCCGGTTCTGGAACAGGATAACCTGCTCGTCCTGCTTGAGGGCTTGGCGGCAGTCGGCAATCAATTCGTTGCTGAACAGGCCGTGCATCTCGCGCCGTTTGCGGGCATCGATAGTGTCGATGACCTTGACTTCGGGCATCTGGATGTCACCGTATCGCGTCAACAGTTTCACCAGCCCGTACTGCCCTGCCAGGGCGCGGTGATAAACCTCGATGGCGGGCGTCGCCGAGCCCAACACGGTTTTGGCTCCGTGTTTCTGGGCCAGTATGAGGGCGGCATTGCGTCCGTTGTAGCGTGGTGCAGGGTCCTGCTGCTTGTAACTGCTGTCGTGCTCCTCGTCGACGATGACCAGACCCAGGTTGGAGTAGGGGAGAAACACCGACGAGCGCACTCCGATGACCACGCATGCATCGCTCGAGTCCAACAGGCGTTTCCAGATGTCAACCCGCTCGTTGTCGCTGAACTTGGAGTGATAGATGAGCAGTTTGTCGCCGAACACCCGTCGCAGCCTGCGCGTCAACTGGGTGGTCAACGCAATCTCGGGCACGAGATAGAGCACTTGCTTGCCTTGGCGCAGGGCATCGGCAATGAGGTGCATATAGACTGATGTCTTGCCGCTGCTGGTAACGCCGTGCAACAGTGTGATGGCATGCTGGCGCATCGACTGGTGGATTTCGCCGTAAGCGCGTTTTTGCTCGTCGCTCAGCGTGGGCGGCTCTTCAAGTATGCTGCCTAACTCGGCAAAACGGTTGATTTCCTTCTTGTAGATTTCAAACAGGCCGCGTTTCACGGCATCGTGCAGCACAGCGCTGCTCACACCGGCCCGCTTGAGCAGGTTCTCCTTGCTCACCTCTTTGGCTGCACCGCTTTGTAACCAATGCGACATGTCCAGATAGGCCAGCAGGAGAGATTCCTGCTTAGGTGCCCGCTTGAGCATGTCAAAAAAATGATGCAGTTTTTCCTCCTCTTCACGGGCTATGGTGAGGCGCACACATGCCTCAGTCTTAGGACGATAGTTGTCCACGACGCGCTCACTCACGTGCAGCGCACCCATGTCCAACAAGTGGCTGACATTTCGTTCTACGGTCTTGAATCCTGTTGCCTTGGCAATTTCGGCAATCTGAACGCGTCCACGTTGGGCCGTGAAGTCCAGAATTACCCGTTCGTGGTCGCTCAACCGGCTGGACTCGTCCTCCTCATAGTCTGGGTTGACGCTGATTGTCGTCTCGCTTTCTACCTTCAGTCCCGACGGCACCGCTGCCTTGTAGACCTCACCCATCGAGCACAGGTAGTAGTCGGCAATCCATTGCCAGAACTCCAACTGGGGATGGCGCAGGATGGGCTTGTCGTCAAGGGTGCCCAAAATCTCCTTGACTTCGTAGCCCTTGGGCTCCCGGTCATGGAGGGCTGTTACGATGGCTGTAAAGATTTTTTTGCGTCCGAATGGTACCAAAACGCGCATACCGATAGATAACTGCGTCCCCTCGGGAATGCGGTAGGTATAGGTGCCCGGAAGGGCTAACGGCAGCAGCGTTTCGGCAAATTTGGGCATATATGAATTTTTACTTTAGTTATTGTTGTTTTAAATGCTGATTATCAGTTGTGATAGTTATTGAATTTGTCTTATTTCGGAAAGAAAAATTTTACTTAAAGAATTGGTTTAATTCCTATTTAAGATATTGCTGATATATAGCATTTTCCTTGACAGCGGTCGCTTTCCAACTGACTTCGGGAGGTAATTGCTGGTCAATGCCGCCATTGAGCAGTTGCACGGCGCGGTCGGTGAAGCGTTCAATGAAGCCTTCGCCCAGGTCAATCGCGTTCTCGCGGCCAACGGCTTCGGCGGTGCCGATGACGTTGGTGGCGACCACGTGGGCGCCGCACGATAGGGCCTCGATGACGACTAGCGGCAGGCCCTCGAGGCTGCTGGGCAGCACGAGCAGGTCGACACAGTTGAGCAGGTCGGGGATCTCTTCGGGCGGCACTTTGCCGGTAAAGTGGCAGTCGATGCCCTTCTCTTTCATCAGGTTGCGTGTCTTGTCGAGTTGCACGCCGTCACCGATTGCCCAGAAGTCCAGGTCTTGACCGTATTTCTCCTTGATTTTCAGGTATATGTCGGGCAGCATCGTCACGTTCTTGACGGGTTCGAAACGACCGACGAAGGCGACCACGCGCTTGTCGGGCTCGATGCCGTAATGGCGGCGCAGTTGCACGCGCTCGCTGTCGTTGTAGCGCTTGAATTGCTCGCCCGCTCCGTTGAGCAGCACGTCAGCAGGAAAGCCGGTGGTAAGTTCGGCATGGGCTTTATCGAGCAGACCCTGGCTTACAAAGAAGTTGCAGGTGGCGCTATGCAACAACTTGATGGTCATGTCCTTAATCATCGGGTCGCGGGGTGGGTCGGTATAGATGCTGGCACCGTGCCAGGTGATGAAACTGGGGATGTGCAGTTCCTCGCCGGCAAACACGGCGGCATGGCCGACGATGCGGTCATGGGCGCTCACCAGGTCATGCCCGCGCATATCCCAGCCCAAATTGTGCAGGCGGCGCAACAGGGCACGAGGCGGCTTGTGGAACAGGCGGTGCATGATGGCGTCGCTCCAGCGGCGGCGGAACCAAATGACATGCACCTTGATGCCGTCGGCAACTATCTCGTTGGGGCGCGCCGTCACCTTCTTGCTGTGGCGCACGTGGCGCATCAACCAGCCGTCGTACACTTGGAGCATGTAGACGTCGATTTTGTAGTCGGCCACTTGCTGCAGGTGCTTTACGCGGCTGATCACAGCATTGAATACCCCCAGGCGGCGGTTGATATCACCCTCAAATAGTACTGCAATCTGTTTCATAGCGTTTTGTCGTGTGGTTTAATCAAGCAAAAATACACATTTTTCCTGACACCGCCAAGTGATGGGCGAAATATCGATGCCGCCGGGCACAAAAAAACAGAGGCCAAGCATCGCTTGACCTCCATCTTAGTAGCGGGAGCCAGACTCGAACTGACGACCTTTGGGTTATGAGCCCAACGAGCTGCCACTGCTCCATCCCGCAATTTGCGACTGCAAAAGTATTGCTTTTTCTTGACATGACAAGCATGTTTGGGGCAAAAATGATGTTTTTTAACATATTTTTACCAAAAACGGTAGGATTTTGGCCTCGTTGGGCAATGAAAAACCGCGCGGACTGCCGATGGCGGGCCGCGCGGCTGATGTTGTTATGGGACTGTTACAGGCCGATTTTCTTGAAGAAATCGTTGCCCTTGTTGTCCACGAGAATGAAAGCGGGGAAGTCCACGACGCGGATTTTCCACACAGCCTCCATACCCAATTCGGGGTATTCGACACACTCGATGCTCTTGATGCTCTCCTGCGACAGGATGGCAGCGGGGCCACCGATGCTGCCCAGGTAGAAACCGCCGTGCTTCTTGCAGGCGTCGGTCACCTCCTGGCTGCGGTTGCCCTTGGCAATCATCACCATGCTGCCGCCCAGGCTCTGGAACAGGTCCACATAGGGGTCCATACGGTTGGCTGTCGTCGGGCCCATCGAGCCGCACGGCATGCCCGCCGGAGTCTTGGCGGGACCGGCGTAGAGCACGGGATGGTCCTTGATGTACTGGGGGATGCCGTCGCCGCGGTCGTAACGCTCTTTCCACTTGGCGTGGGCGATGTCACGGCCCACGATGATGGTGCCGCTCAGCGACACGCGCGTCGACACGGGATACTTGTCAAGGATAGCGAGCGTCTCGCTCATGGGACGGTCCAGGTCAATCTTGATGCCGTCACCCTCGCCAGCCTGGCGCAGTTCCTCGGGAATGAGTTCGGTGGGCTTGTCGTCGAGTTTCTCGATCCACACGCCGTCCTTGTTGATTTTGGCTTTGATGTTGCGGTCGGCACTGCAACTAACGCCCAGGCCGATGGGGCATGATGCACCGTGGCGGGGCAGACGCACGATGCGCACGTCGTGGGCCATGTATTTGCCGCCGAACTGGGCGCCCAAACCGATTTTGTAGGCCTCCTCGAGCACCTGTTTCTCCAGTTCCACGTCGCGGAAGGCGCGGCCGGTCTCGTCGCCCGTGGTGGGCAGGTTGTCATAGTAGTGGGTCGATGCCAACTTGACGGTCAGCAGGTTCTTCTCGGCGCTGGTGCCGCCAATGACAAAGGCGATGTGGTAGGGCGGGCAGGCTGCCGTGCCCAGGGTGCGCATCTTGTCTACCAGGAACGGTACCAGGGTGCCGGGGTTGAGCACGGCCTTGGTCATCTGGTACAGGTAAGTCTTGTTGGCACTGCCGCCACCCTTGGTGACGCACAGGAAGTGGTACTCCATGCCCTCGGCACACTCCAGGTCGATCTGGGCAGGCAGGTTGCAGCGGGTGTTCACCTCCTCATACATGCTCAACGGGGCATTCTGCGAGTAACGCAGGTTCTCCTGAGTGTAGGTGTTGTAGACACCGCGGGCGAGGGCTTCCTCGTCACAGAATCCTGTCCACACCTGCTGACCTTTCTCGCCGTGGATGATGGCGGTGCCGGTGTCCTGGCACAGAGGCAGTTGGCCCTTGGCTGCGACCTCGGCATTGCGCAGGAAGGTCAGTGCCACATACTTGTCGTTGTCGCTGGCATCGGGGTCGTGAAGGATCTTGGCCACCTGCTCGTTGTGCGAGCGGCGCAGCAGGAAATTCACGTCGCGGAAGGCCTGCTGGGCCAGCATCGTCAGCGCCTCGGGCTCGATCTTGAGGATGGGTTTGCCTTCAAACTCGCCCACCGACACGTAGTCGCTGGTCAACTTGTAGTATTCGGTTTTGTCTTCTCCCAATTGGAACATGGGAGCATAACGGAATTCGGGATTGTTTGCCATAAAGTTAGTTTTAGTGATTATATGTTCTCTGTATATTATTCTGGTTGATTGCTGCAAAGGTAGCGAAAAATCTCCAATACCGCAAACCAGGACACGGGGACGGTTCTTTTGTCCCATTATTGTCCCGGTCTTCAGTCAGGGGAGGGGGCGTCGAAGCCCAGCCGCTTGAAGTCGTCGGGCAGGGGAGCGGTGACGTCGATCTCGATGCCGCTGACGGGGTGGGTGAAGCGGATGCGATGGGCCTGCAGGGAGATGCCGCCGTCAGGGTTGCTGCGGGGGGCGCCATACTTGAGGTCTCCCTTGATGGGACAGCCGATGGCCGACAACTGGGCGCGGATCTGGTGCTTGCGGCCCGTGATCAGGTCCACCTCGAGCAGCCAGTAACGCTGGCTGGCAGCGATGACACGGTAGTGCAGCACGGCCTTCTGATGGCCCTCGCGGGGCACGATGCTCACGCGCGTCTTGTTGCCCTGCTCCACGCTCCTGAGGTAGTGGGTCAGGGTGTCCTCGTGCTTGGGCGGTTCATTGCCGACCACGGCCCAGTAGGTCTTGTGGACTTCGCTCTTGCGGAAGAGTTCGTTCATCCTCGACAGTCCCTTGCTGGTCTTGGCCATCACCACCAGGCCGCAGGTGGGACGGTCGATGCGGTGGGTCACGCCCAGGAACACGTTGCCCGGCTTGTCATATTTCTCCTTGATCCAGGCCTTCACCGTGTCGATGAGCGTCGGGTCGCCGGTACGGTCTCCCTGAACCAGTTCGCCGGCGCTCTTGTTGACGATGATGAGGTGGTTGTCTTCGTAAACTACTTCCATGTCTCTGCTTTGTCGGCCCGTTAGGTGGCGACGGTGCAAAGTTAAGGCCTTTCTCCCGATAAATGCATCTCGCCGGCCAAAAAACTGCACTCGGGAGCCTGCGCCTCGCTCTGCTGCCGCGTTCCGGTGGTGATGAGGCGCTGTGAGCCGTAATCGTGGCACCTGAGGCAGCACAGGGACTGGTAAAAAAAACTTTAAAAAGCCAAAAAATCAATAAAATACTGATTTATAGGCGATTACTAAAATTTTAAAGTTAATTTGTTGATTTTTAGCCAGTTAGTTAAAAATATGTTGCATTATGACAAAAAAATCAAAAAAGTTTTAGACACTTTTACATTATATTAAAAAAAAACATATAACTTTGCAAACCTGTCTTTATACAGATGTGGTGTTAAGAAACTAAGGAACTGTAACTAAACGATTCATGTTTAGAATGAAACAAACTTTTTCGGCCAAGTCCGATGAGGAGCAATCCGCATTGGACGGGTTGAAATTGTGAAGTTTTGAAGCCATGGTGCATTTCAAGACAGGTAAAACGAGTAAACTTATAAAACATTCAAACTTAATTAATTAAATTAAACTAAAATTTATGAGTCTTAAACATTTACTCTTGTTCTTTGTGATGGCACTTGCCTCGCTTGGCGTTACCGCCCAAGTGAACGGTACGGTGTTGGACGAGAACAATGAACCGGTCATCGGAGCGTCCGTTGTTCAGCAGAGCAATCCCAAGAACGGCGTGGCTACCGATTTTGACGGTCATTTCACGTTGAATGTGCCGGCTGGCACAAAGATTAAAGTCTCCTATGTGGGTTATGAAGATGCCATCGTTGCTGCCAAGGCTGGCATGACGGTCACCCTCAAGCCCAAAGGTGAGATGCTTACTGAAGTTGTTGTAACCGGTTACCAGAAGGTGGACAAACGACTCTTTACCGGTGCTACCCAAAGTGTCGACGCCGAGAAAACCAAACTCTCGGGTGTTGCCGACGTCAGCCGTGGTCTGGAAGGCCGCGTCTCGGGTGTGCAGGTTCAGAACGTGTCCGGTACCTTCGGTACTGCACCCAAGATCCGCGTGCGCGGTGCTACCTCTATCTACGGTAGTTCCAAGCCGCTGTGGGTTGTGGACGGTGTGATTCTGGAGGACAACGTGGACATCAGCGCCGACGACCTCTCGTCGGGTGATGCTACCACGCTGATCGCCTCGGCTGTCGCTGGTCTTAATG